>NZ_LJSA01000329.1:0-509 GCF_002742505.1 Pseudomonas sp. 2995-1
GTATGTGGAATGTTTTATCACATTAAAGAACTTCAACATGAAGCGAAACCATCGTGTCCAGATCCAATTATGGCAAGACAACCACAAGACATCTTAGGGGGAAAATATGGTGAGATTTCTGTTGCCATGCAATACTTATTCCAAGGTTGGAATTTCAGAGGCTCAGATAAATATAGAGATTTATTAATGGATGTTGGAACAGAAGAGTTGGCGCATATAGAGATGCTCGCTACAATGATCTCAAGGTTATTGGACGGAGCACCAGTAGGAGATCAAGAGAAGGCTGTAAAGGATCCAGCTGTTGGAGCCATTTTAGGTGGAATGAACCCTCAACACGCTATTGTCTCTGGATTAGGGTCTATGCCAGCAGATTCTAATGGAAATCGTTGGACTGCAGACTACATTGGAGCAAGCGGCAATCTATTGGCTGATTTCAGAGCGAATTTAACAGCTGAATCACAAGGGAGACTTCAGGCAGTGCGCCTCTATGAAGCTACATCGGACCCTGG
>NZ_LJSA01000330.1:0-599 GCF_002742505.1 Pseudomonas sp. 2995-1
ACGTTGTTGCCGGAGATGGCGTAGTAACCGTCAGCGTTGGTGCCAGCAGTGAAGCTGATGTTCAGGTTTTCGCGCGGGGTTTCTTCGTCTTTCGCGACGAAGGTACCGGCGACGGTGCCTGCTTCAGCAGTGTTCTCGACGATGGTGGTCGGAGTGACAGCAATCACCGGGACGTCGTTAACCAGGGTCACGGTCGGCTGGCCGGTGCCGGTGGAGTTCAGGCCTTCAACATCGGTAACGGTCAGGTCGATTTTCGGCAGTTGGTTACCAGCGTTAACGAAGTCAGCACCTTTTTCGGTCAGGACCACGTTGTTGCCGGAGATGGCGTAGTAACCGTCAGCGTTGGTGCCAGCAGTGAAGCTGATGTTCAGGTTTTCGCGCGGGGTTTCTTCGTCTTTCGCGACGAAGGTACCGGCGACGGTGCCTGCTTCAGCAGTGTTCTCGACGATGGTGGTCGGAGTGACAGCAATCACCGGGACGTCGTTAACCAGGGTCACGGTCGGCTGGCCGGTGCCGGTGGAGTTCAGGCCTTCAACATCGGTAACGGTCAGGTCGATTTTCGGCAGTTGGTTACCAGCGTTAACGAAGTCAGCACCTTT
>NZ_LJSA01000331.1:0-229 GCF_002742505.1 Pseudomonas sp. 2995-1
AGATTCTCCAATGCTTTTTCCCTATTTTCTTGGTAGGCATAGGCAACCCCTAAATTATAAAAAGCATCCGCATGCAATGGGTCCTCCTCTACCACCTTTTCAAACTCTGTTGTAGCTTCTTTGATCAAACTTTGTCCTGCTAAGCACAATCCGTATTGGAATCTTGCTTCTGCATCTTCTGGCTTCAATTCTACAGCACGTTGAAAATACGGAAGAGCAAGCTTTGGCT
>NZ_LJSA01000332.1:0-764850 GCF_002742505.1 Pseudomonas sp. 2995-1
TTTACTGGCTGAGTCATCTAACACCTACCTATCGGCATAACCACAGGACCCAATGTGGGAGGGGGCTTGCTCCCGATGGCATTCTGTCAGTTGATGAACAAGTCAACTGACACTCCGCTATCGGGAGCAAGCCCCCTCCCACATTTGACTGCATTTCAAATATTGACCGAGGGTCAAATCAATCGAGAGTTGAACCGCTGACCGCCACGCCACGCTCCGGGAAGAACAGACGCTGCAGTTCCGCCCCCGGGTTCTCGGCGCGCATGAAGGTCTCGCCCACCAGGAACGAGTACACATTGCTGATTTCCATCAGCTCCACGTCGGCGCGGTTAACAATGCCGCTCTCAGTGATCACCAGGCGGTCGCGTGGAATACGCGGCAGCAGGTCGAGAGTGTTTTCCAGGCTGACTTCAAAGGTGTGCAGGTTACGGTTGTTGACCCCCACCAGCGGTGTGTCGAGGGTTTTGAGTGCGCGCTCCAGCTCATCGCCGTCGTGCACTTCCACCAGCACGTCCAGGCCGACGCTTTTGGCCACGGCCGCCAACTCGGCCATCTTCACGTCATCCAGAGCGGAGACGATCAGCAGAACGCAGTCGGCGCCCAAGGCACGGGCTTCTACGATCTGGTACGGATCGACCATGAAATCCTTGCGGATCACCGGTAACTTGCACGCCGCACGGGCCTGCTGCAGGAACAGGTCGGAACCCTGGAAATAATCGATATCAGTCAATACGGACAGGCATGTCGCCCCGCCCTTTTCGTAGCTGACCGCGATTTCCGCTGGCACAAAGTGCTCGCGGATAACACCCTTGCTCGGCGAAGCCTTCTTGATCTCCGCGATCACCGCCGGATGCTTGAGCTTGGCCTGGGCGATCAGCGCATTGGCAAATCCACGAGGTGCGTCAGCGGCTTTCGCTTGGGCTTCCAGCTCGGCCAGGCTCACACGGGCACGGCGTTCGGCGACTTCTTCAGCCTTGCGGGCCAGGATCTTTTCCAGAACGGTCGGAACACTCATCCTTCATTCTCCATCTTGAATACAGCGGTGAATGCTCCCAGCTCTTCGAGCTTTTCACGAGCCAGACCGGTGTGCAGCGCATCGTGGGCCAATTCGACACCTTCCTTAAGACTATAGGCATGGTCGGCAGCGTAAAGTGCCGCGCCAGCATTCAGAACAATCATTTCCGCAGCTTTTTGACCGTTCTCAGTCTTACGCCGCCCCAGAGCATCGCGAATCAACTCCAGGGACGCCGCCGGGCTTTCTACCGCCAAGCCATGCAGGCTCTGGCTCTTCATGCCCAGGTCTTCTGGCTCGACCCAATACTCGGTGATCTGGTCATTCTTCAGCTCCGCCACAAAGGTCGGCGCGGCCAGGCTGAATTCATCCAGGCCATCTTTGGAATGCACCACCAGCACATGCTTGCTGCCCAGGCGTTGCAGCACTTCAGCCAACGGTTTGCACAACGCCTGACTGAATACGCCCACCACCTGGTGCTTTACACCGGCCGGATTCGTAAGCGGGCCGAGCATGTTGAACAGCGTACGCAGGCCAAGGTCTTTGCGCGGACCGGCGGCGTGCTTCATTGCACCATGATGGGACTGGGCAAACATAAAGCCGATGCCGACGTTGTCGATGCAGCGCGCCACTTGTACCGGTGTCAGGTTCAAGTAGATACCGGCCGCTTCCAGCAGGTCGGCACTGCCGCTCTTACCGGACACCGCACGGTTACCGTGCTTGGCCACGGTGCAGCCCGCCGCCGCGACCACAAAGGATGAAGCCGTCGACACGTTGAAAATATTCGCACCGTCGCCGCCGGTGCCAACCACATCGACCACACCGTCGAGGGTTTTAAGCTCGACCTTGTCGGCCAACTCACGCATCACCGAAACCGCGCCGACGATCTCGTCGATGCTCTCGCTCTTCATGCGCATTGCCATCATAAACGCGCCGATCTGCGCGTCAGTGCATTGGCCGGTCATGATCTCGCGCATCACATCGCTCATTTCAGCGGTGCTCAGGTCCAGATGGCCGACGATACGGCTCAGGGCAGTCTTGATATCCATGGAAAGTCCTTAGCGCGTGCCGCCGCTCTGCTTGAGAAAGTTGGCGAACAGCTCGTAGCCCTGCTCGGTCAGGATCGACTCGGGGTGAAATTGCACCCCTTCGATGTTCAGTGTCTTGTGACGCAGGCCCATGATCTCGTCGACCGAGCCGTCTTCCAGCTGTGTCCAGGCAGTCAGCTCCAGACATTCCGGCAGGGTTTCGCGCTTGACCACCAGCGAGTGGTAGCGAGTCACAGTCACCGGGTTGTTGAGTGCCTGGAATACGCCCAAGTCCTTATGGAACACCGGACTGGTCTTGCCGTGCATCACTTGGCGCGCACGCACCACGTCACCACCAAAGGCCTGGCCAATGGATTGGTGGCCCAGGCATACACCCAGGATTGGCAGCTTGCCGGCGAAGTACTTGATGGCTTCGAGAGAAATACCCGCCTCGGTCGGCGTGCACGGGCCCGGCGAAACCACGATGCGCTCGGGATTCAGCGCGGCGATCTCGGCCACGGTCAGCTCGTCGTTGCGCACCACCTTGACCTCGGCACCGAGTTCGCCCAGGTACTGCACAACGTTGTAGGTAAAGGAATCGTAGTTATCAATCATCAGCAACATGGGGAAACCTCAGGAATTGGGGGTCTGTTCAGCCAGCGCAACAGCGCGGAACATCGCGCGGCGCTTGTTCAGGGTTTCTTCCCATTCGAGGGCCGGTACCGAGTCGGCGACGATCCCGCCACCGGCCTGCACATGCAGCTCCCCGTCCTTGATCACTGCCGTGCGGATCGCAATAGCGGTGTCCATGTTGCCGTTCCAGGCGAAATACCCCACGGCGCCGCCGTAGACACCACGCTTGACCGGTTCCAACTCGTCGATGATTTCCATCGCGCGAATCTTCGGCGCGCCCGACAACGTGCCCGCCGGCAGAATCGCCCGCAGTGCGTCCATCGCCGTCAACCCGGCTTTCAGTTCACCGGTGACGTTGGACACGATGTGCATCACGTTGGAATAACGCTCGATGACCATCTTCTCGGTCAGCTTCACCGAGCCAATTTCCGAAACACGCCCGGTGTCGTTACGGCCCAGATCGATCAGCATCAAGTGCTCGGCGATTTCCTTATCGTCGCTGAGCAGGTCTTCTTCCAGCGCCAGATCCGCTTCTTCAGTCGCGCCACGCGGACGAGTGCCGGCGATCGGGCGCACGGTGATCAGGTTATCCTCGACACGCACCAGCACTTCCGGCGAGCTACCCACTACGTGGAAGTCACCAAAGTTGAAGAAGTACATGTACGGCGTCGGGTTGAAGCAGCGCAGCGCCCGGTACAGGTCGATAGGCGCGGCCTTGAAGTCGATGGACATACGTTGCGACGGCACCACCTGCATGCAGTCACCGGCGAGGATGTATTCCTTGATCGTATCGACGGCGCGCTCGTAGTCATCCTGGGTAAAGCTGGAGCGGAACACCGGATCGCTCGCCGGTGGACGGCTGAGGTCCAGGCCGCGACGCGGGGTGATCGGCTGGCGCAGTTTTTCCAGAAGGGCTTCCAGGCTGGCCAGCCCCTGTTCGAAGGCGTCAGCTTGGGATGGGTCAGCGAGCACAATCGCGTGCATCTTGCCGGCGAGGTTGTCGAAAACCACCACCGCGTCAGACACCATCAGCAGAATATCCGGCACGCCCAGCGGGTCCGGGTTCGAGCATTTGCCCAGGCGTTTTTCCACGTAACGCACGCAGTCGTAGCCGAAGTAACCCACCAGCCCGCCGTTAAAACGCGGCAGACCCGCAATGGTCGGCACGTTGTAGCGCGCCTTGAAGGCTTCGACGAAGGCAAGCGGGTCTTCAACGTCATGGCTTTCGATCTCGACGCCATCATGGGTAATGCTCACATGATGGTCGTGTACCCGCAGCACCGTGCGGCATGGCAGACCGATGATCGAGTAACGGCCCCACTTCTCGCCGCCCTGTACCGACTCCAGCAGATAGGAGTTGGGCTCGTCGGCCAGTTTCAGGTAGATCGACAGTGGCGTGTCGAAGTCGGCCAGTGTTTCGCAGGCCAGGGGGATACGGTTATAGCCGGCAGCGGCCAAACGCAGGAATTCTTCGCGGATCATGATGTGCCTCGTGGCGTGAGGGTCTAACAGTCAGGTATGCAAACGTGCCGCAGGGCGCGGCCAGGATCAGTCAGGCGCGCCAACGCCAGCGGGCCAGGGCCTTGATGACTTTCATCCAGAGTTTGCGAGTGACCACCACGATGGAATTTCCAGAAGGGGACTTATCGATGTCGGGCAACGTTATCTCAGCGCCCGCTCCCAAGCAACCGGGGATTAGCAGTCGCAGGTCATCAATGACCAGCGCCGGCGACTCTTCGGCAATCGGCCGGCCATGGTTATAACCGTAGCTTAGGGCTACACACTGAACACCCGCGGCTTTTGCCGCCTGCACATCACTGCGCGAGTCGCCGACAAACAGCGACTGGGACGCCGGGATATTGGCCATTTTCATCACGAAAAACAGCGCCGCCGGGTCGGGTTTCTTCTGTGGCAAGGTATCGCCACCGATGATCCAGCGGAAATACCGGCCGATTTTCATCTGGTCCAACAGCGGCGCTACGAAGCGCTCCGGCTTGTTGGTGATCAGGGCCATTTCCACGCCCTGTTTGTGCAGCCATTTGAGGGTGTCGCGCACGCCGGGGTAAACCACGGTCAGTTCGTGGCCGTCCTCATAAGCAGCATTGAATAACTCCAGCGCGTGCTCGGCTTCCACGTCATCGACGCCTTCAGCGTCGATATGGTTAGCCAGGGCCCGGCGCACCAGCATCTGCACACCATTGCCAACCCATTCGCGTACAGACTCGATCCCCGCCGGCTTGCGTCCCAGCTTGAGCAGCATTTGGTCCACCGCCGCCGCCAGGTCTGGCACCGAGTCGATCAGCGTACCGTCCAGATCGAACATCACCAACCGTGGCAGTTTGCCGGGAAACAGCTGCTCAAAGCCGCTCATGGACGTGCCAGCGCCAGTTCGGCACGCATCTTGTCGATGACTTCCTGGTAGTTCGGCGCGTTGAAGATCGCCGAACCGGCCACGAACGTATCGGCGCCGGCCGCTGCGATTTCACGGATATTGTTGACGTTGACCCCACCGTCGATTTCCAGGCGGATATCACGACCGGACGCATCGATCAGCGCGCGGGCTTCGCGCAGCTTGTCGAGGGTGCCGGGGATGAACTTCTGCCCGCCGAAACCTGGGTTGACGCTCATCAGCAACACCATGTCGACCTTGTCCATCACGTACTTGAGCACGTCCAACGGGGTAGCCGGGTTGAACACCAGGCCCGCCTTGCAGCCGCCTTCGCGGATCAGTTGCAAGGTACGGTCAACGTGCAGCGAGGCTTCCGGGTGGAAGGTGATGTAGGTTGCACCGGCTTCGATGAAGTCGCCGATGATGCGGTCTACCGGGCTCACCATCAGGTGCGCATCGATCGGCGCGGTAACGCCGTATTTGCGCAACGCTGCGCAGACCATCGGACCGATGGTCAGGTTGGGCACGTAGTGGTTGTCCATGACATCGAAGTGCACGAAGTCGGCACCAGCGGCCAACACGTTGTCCACTTCCTCACCCAGGCGGGCAAAATCGGCGGAGAGAATCGATGGAGCAATGACGAAGGGCTGCATGACGCACCTTTTTTGAGCTAAATCACGATGGCGCGCATTGTATACCTCATGCTTTGCTGCGCGCACCGTGACCTGGCTCAATGGCTAGTAAGCGGCCCGGTAGATTTTCTCGATATCCGCCACGCTGAGCTTGCGCGGGTTGTTACGCATCAACCGTTCGATACCTGCCGCTTCGGCGGCCATGGTGGGAATTGCGCCTTCGGGAATCCCGAAACTGTGAAGCCCTTCCGGGATCTCCACTGCGGCGCAGAGTCGCGTCATCGCCTCGACCGCCTGGTCGGCCGCGTCATTGGCACTTAACCCAGTGATATTCACGCCCATGGCCTGGGCAATGTCCTGCATCCGCTCGACACACGCCAGCTTGTTCCAGTGCATCACATAGGGCAGTAACAGCGCATTACTCACGCCATGGGCGATATTGAAACGCCCGCCCAGTGGATAAGCCAACGCGTGCACCGCACCCACCCCGGCATTCCCGAACGCCATGCCGGCCATCAGGCTGGCGGTGGCCATGTCGTCGCGGGCCTGGAGGTTGGCGGGGTTGGCGTAGGCCTTGGGCAGCGCCTTGGCGATCAGCTTGATTGCGCCGATGGCCAAGGCGTCCGTGATCGGAGAGGCATTCAGCGACAGGTAGGACTCAATGGCATGCACCAGTGCATCGACACCACTGGCGGCGGTGACACTGCGTGGGCAGGTCAGGGTCATTTGCGGGCTGATCAGCGCCACATCCGGCAAAAGGTAGTCGCTGACGATGCCTTTTTTCAGCTGTGCGGCCTTGTCGGAGAGGATCGCCACATTGGTCACCTCCGAGCCGGTGCCGGCCGTAGTCGGGATGGCGATCAGCGGCGGGCCCTTGCGCGGTACCTGGTCGACACCAAACAAGTCGGCCAGGGCGCCATGGTAACCGGCGTAGGCGGCCACACTTTTAGCGATGTCGATGGCACTGCCGCCGCCCAGCCCAATCAGGCCGTCGTGCCCGCCGTCGCGGTAGGCCTGCATGCAGTCTTCGACGATGGCGATTTCCGGGTCGGGCAGCACGCGATCAAAAATTTCGTAGGGGCGTTCACCCAGGTGTTCAAGCGCCAGCGCCACGGTGCCGGATTTGACCAGCACGGCGTCGGTCACGATCAGCGGGTTATCCACATCCAGGCGCGTGAGTTCAAAGGCCAGTTGTTCGATGGCGCCAGCGCCGGTCAGCAATTTGTGGGCGATCTTGAATGAGGAAGTACTCATGTGCGCGGCCTCTTATTAGTCGATGGGCTGGCACAAGAGTAGCTGACCGAAACAGGTTGTCTTTCATTCAGCAGCTGAATGGTCACAGAACCCATATGGGAGGAGGCTTGCCCCCTCCCACATGGGTTCTGTGCTGGGCTTTAGACTTGGGCAGTACGCAGTTTCTCGCTACGGCCGCGCAGCCATTCCAGGGTCAGCAACAGCAACACCGAGAAGGCAATCAGCAACGTCGCCGCCGCCGCAATAGTGGGGCTGAGGTTTTCGCGGATGCCGCTGAACATCTGCCGTGGCAGGGTCGCTTGTTCAGGGCCGGCGAGGAACAGCGTCACCACCACCTCGTCGAACGAGGTCGCGAACGCAAACAGCGCCCCGGAGATCACCCCCGGCGCAATCAACGGCAAGGTCACCCGACGAAACGCAGTCAGTGGCGAAGCCCCCAGGCTGGCCGCTGCACGCACCAGATTGTGGTTAAAACCCTGCAACGTCGCCGACACCGTGATGATCACAAAAGGGACACCCAACACCGCGTGCACCACGATCAGCGAGAAAAAGCTGTTACCCAAACCCAGCGGCGCAAAAAACAGGTAGCTGGCCACGCCGATGATCACCACCGGTACCACCATCGGCGAAATCACCAGCGCCATGACCAGTGCTTTGCCGGGGAAATTGCCACGGGTCAGGCCAATCGCCGCCAGCGTACCAAACACCATGGCCAGCACCGTGGCCGCCGGGGCGACGATGATGCTGTTCTTCAGCGCTCGCATCCATTCGGCCGAAGCGAAGAAGTCCTGGTACCAGTGCAGCGAGAAGCCCTGCAACGGGTACACCAGAAAACTGCCGCTGTTGAACGACAGCGGGATGATCACCAGCACGGGCAAGATCAGGAACAGCAGAATCAAGCCGCAGAGGATCCGCAAGCTGTAGAACCAAACCCGCTCAACGGGCGACATATAAGGGCTCAGCATCGCAAGGTCTCCTCAGCTCAGGCGCAGGCGGCTGGCGCCGACCAAACGGTTGTAGATCAGGTACAGCACCACGGTCGCCAGCAGCAGTAAGCCGCCCAACGCCGTCGCCATGCCCCAGTTGATGCTGGTGTTGGTGTAGAAGGCCACGAAGTAGCTGACCATCTGGTCGTTCGGGCTGCCCAACAGTGCCGGGGTGATGTAGTAACCAATCGCCAGGATGAACACCAACAGGCAACCAGCGCCAACGCCGGCGTAGGTCTGCGGGAAGTACACGCGCCAAAAACTGGCGAACGGGTGGCAGCCCAGGGAAATCGCCGCACGCATGTAGGTCGGCGAGATGCCTTTCATCACGCTGTAGATCGGCAGAATCATGAACGGCAGCAGGATGTGCACCATGGAGATGTAGACACCGGTGCGGTTGAACACCAACTCCAGGGGCTTATCGATCAGGCCCATGCCCATCAGCGCACTGTTGATCAGACCGCCGGATTGCAACAGCACGATCCACGCTGCCACTCGCACCAGGATCGAGGTCCAAAACGGCAGCAGCACGAGAATCATCAGCAGGTTGCTTTTACGCGCCGGCAGATTGGCCAGCAGATACGCCAGGGGATAGGCCAACAACAGGCAGATCACGGTGATCACCAGGCCCATCCAGAAGGTACGGGCAAAGATATCCAGATAGATCGCCTGATCCGGGGTGGCCGGGGCCACTTCGCCGAGGTCGTCGATGCGGTGATCGACGGCCGCCAGCAGGTAGAACGGTGTCAGGCTGCTGGTATTACGCCGGATCGCTTGCCAGTACGCCGGGTCGCCCCAGCGTTCGTCGAGGGTTTCCAGCGCTTCTTTATAGGAGGCAGGCGCTTCGGTGAACGGCAGCGCCCGCGCGGTTTTGGTCAGCAGGCTGCGATAGCCGGCCAGCTCCATGTTCAAGCGTTTGGACAGATCGCCCAGGGTCTGGTTTTTGCGCGCCTCACCCAGGTCTTCACTGAGAGCCTGATACACCGGTTCACCCGGCAGACCACGGCCGTCCCAGGCAGTCACCGCCACCACGGTACGCGGCAGGCCGCCCACCACTTCCGGATTACCGACGCTCTTGAACAAAAGCGCGACGATCGGTACCAGAAACACCAGCAGCAAAAACAGCACCAGCGGTGCAATCAAGGCCTGGGCCTTCCAGCGATTGACCCGCTCGGCACGCGCCAGGCGCTGCTTGAGGGTGGGGCTGTTGACCTCGTTCGAGGGAACGGCGATGGCCATGGCTAACTCCGAAAATCTGAAAGTGACGACAAACCTGTGCCTGGGCTCAGACGCTGTGGTGAGTGGGCATGCCCCGCGCTGGGCGGCGAAGCGGGCCCTCTGACAGTCACCGCGTTCTTTCAGACAGAACACGGCGCCTGGTTTGGGACTGCTTCGCAGTCCAGCGCGGGGCAGGCCCGCTCACCACAAAAGCCCCTTGAACACAGCAGGCGGGTTACTTGGCAGCCCAAGAATTGAAGCGCTGCTCAAGCTGCTCGCCGTTGTCCGCCCAGAAGCTCACGTCGATCTGCACCTGGTTGGCGATGTTCTCTGGCGTAGTCGGCATGTCCTTGAGGATGTCCTTGGCCAGCAACGGTACGGCTTGGGTGTTGGCCGGGCCGTAGGCGATGTTTTCCGAGTAGGTCTTCTGCTGCTGCGGTGCGACCGAGAAGGCGATGAATTTCTTCGCTGCTTCTGCGCGATCCTTGGCCAGGCCTTTTGGAATCGCCCATGCATCGAAGTCGTAGATGCCGCCGTTCCACACCACTTTCAGGTTGCTTTCTTTCTGCACGGCAGCGATTCGGCCGTTGTAAGCCGAGCTCATCACCACGTCACCCGATGCGAGGTACTGCGGCGGTTGTGCGCCAGCTTCCCACCATTGGATCGACGGCTTGAGTTCGTCGAGTTTCTTGAACGCACGGTCTTGGCCATCTTTGCCGGCCAGCACTTTGTACACGTCCTTCGGCGCTACGCCGTCGGCCATCAAGGCGAATTCCAGGGTGTACTTGGCGCCTTTGCGCAGGCCGCGCTTGCCCGGGAATTTCTTGGTGTCCCAGAAATCCGCCCAGCTGGTTGGCGCGGAAGCCAGTTTGTCGGCGTTGTACGCCAACACAGTCGACCATACGAAGAAACCCACGCCGCATGGCTGGATCGCACCCTTCACGTAGTTGGCGCTGTCGCCGAACAGTTTCGGGTCCAGCGGTTCGAACATGTCTTCGTCACAACCGCGGGACAGTTCCGGCGATTCCACTTCTACCAGGTCCCAGGACACGCTTTTGGTGTCGACCATGGCTTTGACCTTGGCCATCTCACCGTTGTACTCACCGGCGACGATCTTGCCGTTGCCCGCGCTTTCCCACGGTGCATAGAAGGCCTTGACCTGTGCAGCCTTGTTCGCGCCACCAAAGGACACGACGGTCAGGTCCGGGCCGGCCATGGCCTGTGTCGCGCCCATCAAGCTCAAGGCCAGGACGGAATACTTCAGGGATCTCAACATTGTTGTTCTCTCCACGTGCAGGGTTGGTGAAGCCATGGGGCGATCAATTCGCCTCTAGAAGTGGGTCGAGTGCGCGAACGTGCTCGACTTGCCAGCCAATCGGTACCACGTCGCCGACCGCCAGTGCTGGGTCCAGCTCGGCAATCGGTTGTTTCACAAAAAAATCGGTCTTGCCGCAGACTTCCAGGCGCACACGCACGTGGTCGCCCAGGTAGATAAATTCGGCCACCCGCCCGGAGAAGCGGTTGATGCAGCTTTCGCTGGAGCCATTGAGGCTGACCCGTTCCGGACGCACCGATAGCGTTACAGGGCCACCGATCTGGCCGACATTGATCGCCAGTGCTTCAACCTTCTCGCCCCGCGCCAGCTCGACCACGCAGCGGTCTCCGGTGTGGCTGTGCAAGCGGCCGTTGAGGCGGTTGTTCTCGCCAATAAAGTTAGCGACGAAGGTGTTCTTCGGTTCTTCATACAGCGTGCGCGGCGGGGCGATCTGCTGGATCTCGCCCTGATGGAACACCGCCACGCGGTCGGACATGGTCAGGGCTTCACCCTGGTCATGGGTCACGTACACCACTGTCACGCCGAGACGTTGGTGCAGGTGCTTGATCTCCATCTGCATGTGTTCGCGCAATTGCTTGTCGAGAGCGCCGAGCGGTTCGTCCATCAGTACCAGTTGCGGTTCGAACACCAACGCGCGGGCCAGGGCCACACGCTGTTGCTGGCCGCCGGACAGTTGCGCCGGGTAGCGCTGGGCGAACGCGTCGAGCTGGACCATGCTCAGTACGCGCTTGACCCGCTCACTGACATCGGTCTTGCTCAAACCGCGCACGGACAAGGGAAACGCCAGGTTCTCGGCCACGGTCATGTGCGGGAACAGCGCGTAGTTCTGGAACACCATGCCAATGTCGCGCTTGTGCGGCGGCACGTTGTTGATGGAGCGCCCGGCCAGCTGGATTTCACCGGCAGTCGGCGTCTCAAACCCGGCGAGCATCATCAGGCTGGTGGTCTTGCCCGAACCGGAAGGCCCGAGCAAGGTGAGGAACTCGCCCTTGCGAATTTCCAGGTTGAGGTCTTTGACGATCAGGTTCTCGCCGTCGTAGCTCTTCTGCACGCCACGAAAGCTGACCAGCACATCATTTGAATCCACCTCGCTCATACCCGCACCTTTGTGTTTTGGACTGCTGTGGCACAAGCGTAGTCCAGGCGCGAGGCCCCGGAAATCGGGGGCCAGGAGAG
Source organism: Pseudomonas sp. 2995-1 (assembly GCF_002742505.1). Taxonomy (NCBI): domain Bacteria; kingdom Pseudomonadati; phylum Pseudomonadota; class Gammaproteobacteria; order Pseudomonadales; family Pseudomonadaceae; genus Pseudomonas; species Pseudomonas sp. 2995-1. Next base: position 11,665 of record NZ_LJSA01000332.1, read on the forward strand.
AATTGCATCAGCAGGATGGAAGCTTGGGGGTAGGGATTGCCCTACACGGATGGCGGGGATGGAACAGTGCTGCAGTGCGAAGCGCCGGGAATGGCGTCAGCGGGGTTTGAAGCAGGTCGCAAACAGGCATGTCATCACAACAGCTTGTGTTCCATGGCGTACTTCACCAGCTCAGCCAGGGAGGTGATATTGAGCTTTTGCATCAATCGCGCCTTGTGAGTGCTGATGGTCTTGCTGCTCAGCGCCAGTTGCTGGGCGATGTCATTGACGTTGGCGCCCTGCGCCAAGCGTTCGAACACCGAGAACTCCCGTTCCGACAGCAACGAATGCAATGGCCGGGCGTCGGTCAGACCGACTTCAAACACCATACGGTCGGCTAGGTCCGGGTCTATATAACGCCCGCCGGCCGCGACTTTGCGGATCGCCGTCAGCAACAACGCCGGGTCGCTGTCCTTGGTGGCGTAACCGGCGGCACCGACCTTCAGGGCACGGGCTGCCATTTGCGCTTCGTCGTGCATCGACAGCACCAGGATCGCCGGCGGGTTGCTCAACGCACGGATGCGCGCAATCGCTTCCAGGCCGTTGACGCCGGGCATCGAGATGTCCAGCAACACTACCTCGCACGGCACGTGGCGCAACGTCTCCAGCAACTGCTCGCCATTGCTAGCCTCCCCCACCACCAGCAGGTCTTTGGCCAGGCCGATCAGTTGTTTGATGCCTTCACGAACGATGGTGTGGTCTTCGGCTACCAGTACACGGATCACAGGGACTTCCTCTTGGCGTTATGCATCCAGCGGCACCGTCACACTCAGGGTGGTGCCCTCCCCCAACTCGCTGTGCAGGCTCAATTGCCCGCCCATGATCAGCACCCGCTCGCGCATACCGACCAGGCCAAACGATACCGCACGCCCTTCAGGCTGGACGAAACCTACGCCGTCGTCGCTGATGGTCAACCGCAAATCCGAGCCTTCTATGGCCAGCGTCAGCTCCACAGTATGCGCCTGGGCATGGCGCATCACGTTGGTCAGCGCCTCCTGCAGGATACGAAACAGGCCAATGGCCTTGGCGTCGCTCAGGGTCGGCAGGTTATCCGGCACCTGAACCAGACAGGGAATCTGCGTGCGCGCTTCAAAACGACGGGCTTGCCATTCAACGGCGGAGGCAATGCCAGCATCGAGAATCGGTGGGCGCAGCGCCGTCGCGACGTCCCGCACCAGTTGGAACAGTTGAGCAATCAGGCGCTTCATGCTGTTCAAGCGCTCGTGCAGGCCAGGATCCAGTTGCGCATAAGCCAGCTCGCACATGGACGTTTCCAACTTGAGCACGGTGAGCATCTGACCGAGTTCGTCATGTACTTCCCGGGCGATGCGGGCTTTTTCTTCCTCGCGCACGGTTTCCAGGTGGGCCGACAGTTCGCGTAGTTGCGCTTCGCTTTGCATCAACGCGGCCAGCGTGCGGCGCAACTCGGTGACGTCGTTCAGGTAAACCACCAAGTACTCAGCCTCGGCAAACCGCAAAAAGCTCAACGACACGTTGGCCGGCAGGATGCTGCCGTCGGCGCGCAAACAATCGGTGGCGAAGTTCTGTGGTCCCTCTTCGCTGGCCCGTGCGCGCTTCCACAAATTGAGCCAGCGGTCCATGTCCAGGGTCGGGTCGAGGTCAACCAGCGGCCGCTCGATCAGTGCGCCAGGAGCATAACCGAGCATGCTTTCGGCGGCGTGGTTGGCGTAGCGCACATGGCTGTCCCAGTTGACCCACAGGATGCCGACGGTGCTTTGGTCGATGGAAAACTGTGTCAACCGCAGCGCTTCGGCACCGGCAGCGCGGGCGGCGCTTTCTTCACGGGCGGCCAGCAGGCCATGCTCCAACGCACGTTGCTGGCGGCGCTGCCAGAACACGGTCGCCAAACTGGCGAGCAGCAGCAGGCTCAGTAACAGGCTGAGGTTCTGCCACAACCCAGGCGACTCCGATAACCGTGGGTATTTGGGTTGCAGCCAGCGGCTATGCAGTTGGTCAAGGTCTCGGGCGGGGATAGCGCCCAAGGCACTTTCCATGATGCCCGCCAGTTCGGGCCAATCGCGCCGTGTGGCCACCCGCAACAATTGCGGCAGACCGATGTCCCCCACCACCGCCAAACCGGCGAACTCGGCCTCGCCGGATAATCGGCTTAATTGCGCTTCATCTACCACGGCATAACGCGCTTGCTGGCTGACCAACAACTGCAAGGCCTGGCGTTCAATGGGCACACCTTGCAGGTTGAGGTTGGGATAAGTGCTGCGCAGGTAATCGGCCACGGCGCTGGGCATGCGCACGGCGACGCGGGATTGATCGTCCAGTTTTTCCAGCTCAACCGCGCCGCCGCCCTCGCGGATGCCAACGATATGCTGGGGCACACGCATATATGGGTCGCTGAATAACCACAGGCGCAAACCGGCTGGGGTTTGTTGCAGGCCGGGGGCAATGTCCACTTCGTCGTCGCGGACGGCGGCTTCCAGTTGCTCCTGGTTGGGGAAATTGCGCCAGGTCAGCTCGACATTCAGCGCCTTGGCCAGCCACTGCATCAACTCCACATTGGCCCCGGACAAGCGCTGCAAGCGACGGTCGTATTGCGCGTAAGGCAACTGCAGCACTACGCCCACCCGCAACTCCGGGTGCTGGGCCAGCCATTCGCGCTGCTGCGCATTGAGCTGCGCCTGCGGGGCGGCAGGCGTAGGGGAGGCGTTCGCCATCAAGGCGACGCACAAACAGCCGATAACCAGCAGACAGCGAAAACCCATGATCCACGTCTCACATCACTGACAAAAACTGACCAACCCATTAGGCTGCTGGAATCTCTTCTGGCCGGAAATCTACGATGCCCTATCGAAACCGTTCGGCACTGCCAGCATTGTGCCTGTCGCTGCTGTTTACCAGTGCCTTTTCTGTACAGGCCGCCGACGCCCCCGCGCCGGCCGACGAAAAACCCGTCGAGCGCCAGCCTCTGCTTGAGCGCAGCCAGGAAGACGCCACCGCGCTGGAGCGCACCATCCCTCAGCAGGAACAGCAACAATTGCAGGCTGGCAGCGACTCATTCCTCGCCCTGTGGAAACCGGCCAACAGCGCCGAACCCGAAGGTGTGGTGATTATCGTACCGGGCAGCGGTGAAAGTGCTGACTGGCCGCAAGCAATCGGCCCGTTGCGGCGCAAATTTCCCGACGCCAATTGGGGCAGCCTCAGCCTGTCATTGCCGGATGTGAGCGTAGATACCCTGCCGCCGCGCGTTATGGAAGCACCCAAAGCCACTGTCGACACCAGCAGCAAAGAAGCGAGCACCGCCGACAAACCGATCGAACAAGCCGCCAGCGCCGAAGCCGAGGGCACCGATCCGTCAGTGGTGCCGGGCGCCGACGAGCAGGACAAGACCGACGCCTCGCGCATCTTCGACCGCATCGACGCTGCCGTGGCCTTCGCCCAGACCCAGAACGCACGCAGTGTGGTGCTGCTGGGTCATGGCACAGGCGCCTGGTGGGCCGCGCGTTATCTCACCGAGAAACAACCGTCCCAGGTGCAGAAATTTGTGATGGTCGCGGCGCAGACGCCTAACGGACGCCATCCGGACGTGCAGCAACTGGCGCCCGGCCTGAAACTCCCGACTGCCGATGTCTTCTATCAAGACAACGCGCTGGCACGCAAAAACGCTCAGGCCCGTGCCCAGGCTGCCAAGCGATTGAAGAATGATGGCTATAAGCAGGTGTCATTGAAAACCGTGCCCGGCAATAGCGCAGCCGAGCAGGAGCAGTTGTATCGCAGGATTCGCGGGTGGTTGAGCCCGCAGGCCAGCGCCGACTGAAGAACAGCACAAAAACAATGTGGGAGGGGCTTGCTCCTCTCCCACATCGGAATGTGGTTATCCGTGAAAGAGCGGCATCTAGCGAAAATCCCGACGCTCGCGAATCAACGAGTAAGCATTGTGTAATTCACGGGTTCGCTCGGTCGCCTCACGCACTTGCGCGAGACTGGCGCCACTGCCGGCCACCTTGTCCGGATGGTGACGGCTCAGCAGGCGGCGATAGGCACGTTTGATGACCGACGGCTCGGTGGTAGCGGTGACGCCGAGCAGTCGCAACGCTTCCTGGTAGGTCGTGCCTCGATTGACCAACGGCTTGCGCTCAGGCGTGTAGTCCGCCGCCAAGGCCTGAAGCTGCTGCGGCGTCCAGCCCAACCACTTGCCCCACAGGTTGATCAAGTCGCGCTCGGCATCATCCGCCTTGCCGTCCGCCCAGACCATCCGCCAACAGGCGCGCAACACACCCTCCGCCGCATGAGGCTGGGCCTTGAGCACGCGCAGATAACTGCGCATACGGTCGGAGCCCGATTTACCGCGATTGAACGCCGCAATCGCGCGGCGCTGGGCGGACTCGGTCATGTCCAGCGAGCGCATCTCCTGACGCGCCTGCTGGATATGCCCGTCCACCACGCGCCCGTTGCTTTTGGCCAGGCGCCCGAGCAATACAAACAACAACTCATCATTGCGCAGCACCGGGCGGCCGCCCATGCGCTCGCGCAACTGAGCCCAACTGCGCAATTGCATTCGGCGGTCCAACGCCTGCCCCAACAATGCACCCAACAAGGCCCCCGGAATACTGGCAATGGCAAAGCCAGCCCCGGCGCCGATCAGCGTCCCTGGCCACAACATGCTACTGCCCCGCTGTCAGCAGGGTTTCGACTTGCGCCAAGCGCTCCAGCGTGCCGACATCAATCCAGCGTCCCGCCATGTGTTCCCCCGTTACCTGACCCTTGGCCATCGCCGCACGCAGCAGCGGCGCCAGCTTGAAGGCACCGGCACTGCAACCCGCGAACAACTGGGGGTCGAGCACTGAAATGCCACTGAAGGTCAGGTTATCGGCACCGGGCGTCGCATCATGAAGCAGACCCTCATCAAGGAAGAAATCACCGCCCGAGGGATGATGCGCTGGGTTGTCGACCATCACTAGGTGAGCCAGGCCGCTGAGCGGTTGCTTGAGTTGGGTAAAGTCGTAGTCAGTCCAGATATCGCCATTGACCACCAGAAAAGGCTCGTCCCCCAGCAACGGCAACGCCCGGAAAATCCCACCGCCGGTTTCCAGCGGTTCGCCCTCCGGGGAGTAACGGATGCGTACGCCAAACTGCGCACCATCGCCTAAATAGCTCTCGATCTGCTGGCCGAGCCAGGCGTGGTTGATCACGATATCGGTGAAGCCGGCCTTGGCCAGCGCCTCCAGGTGGTATTCGATCAGACGCTTGCCGCCGGCCTGCACCAGCGGCTTGGGCGTGTGCAAGGTAAGCGGACGCATCCGCTCACCTTTGCCGGCGGCCAGGATCATGGCCTTCATACGCTGGCCTCAGCGGGCTGGCGCAGACTGGTCAGCAGCTCAGCCAATTCGCTCAACTCCGGGCGATCGGCGAGCACTGCTTCTATATAAGCAAAGAAGCGCGGCACGTCGGCCAGGTAGCGCGGCTTGCCGTCGCGATGGCAAATACGCGCGAAGATGCCAATGACCTTGAGGTGGCGCTGCACACCCATCAGGTCGCTGGCACGCAGGAAGTCATCAAAATCGGGTTGCACCGGGATGCCCGCTTGGCCCGCACGTTCCCAATAACCGCGCTGCCAATCGCGTACGCGCGCCTGGGGCCAACTGAGGAAAGCGTCCTTGAACAGGCAGGTAATGTCATAAGTGACCGGGCCGTAGACCGCGTCCTGGAAATCCAGCACGCCGGGGTTCGGCTCGCTGATCATCAAGTTGCGCGGCATATAGTCGCGATGCACCAGCACTTTCGGCTGCGCCAAGGCGCTGTCGATCAGCCGGTCGCTGACACGCTGCCAGAGGGCTTGTTGTTCTGCATCCAACTCGACACCCAAATGGCGCCGTACGTACCACTCGGGAAAGAGTTCCAGCTCGCGGCGCAACAAGGCAACGTCATAACTGGGCAGTGGTGCGTCCATCGGCAACTGCTGGAATGCCAGCAAGGCGTCGATGGCGTCGGCAAACAGCTGATCGGCGTTTTGTTCGTCAATCACGTCCAAGTAGGTTTTTCTGCCCAGGTCATTGAGCAAAAGAAAGCCGCGCGACAGATCTTCTGCATAAATTTTTGGAACATTTATGCCCGACTTCGCCAGTAAATGGGCGATATCGACGAAGGGTTTGCAGTTTTCCTGGGGGGGTGGAGCGTCCATCACCACGAAAGTCCGGCCGCCACCCTCCCAACGGAAGTAACGCCTGAAACTCGCGTCGCTGCTGGCCGCAGTCAGTGTGGCCGGGGGTACGGAGCCCCAGTCTTGAGCGTTGAAAAGGATCGGCAACTGCTCATCCAGCCAGACTTCCAGCTGTTGTAAACGTAGATCTTGCTCAGGCATTACAAGGGTCTCCGACGGCGCTAGCCGTCAAGCGGGTCATGCTTTATTATCACGCATCTTTTTCAGACCATCGAGAGGCGTGCGGCCCAAACCGCGGGCAGATGGCACGCAGGAAGCCCGGACTAATAAGATGGCATTGAAATCCCCCGCGTTTCGTAGAAAATTTCCGTTGCTGGTAACCGGCAGTCTGCTGGCCATGCAACCCTTCGCCACCTCATTCGTGGTCGCCGCGGAACAGTATGACTGCTCAGTCTCTGCTTCGGGTGCCTGGGATTGCGCGCCGAAAACCGCCGCAGCCCCATTGCCACCGCGCCCGGTGCATGACGGCGCTGCCGTCAGCTCGGCCAACAGCACGGCGCAGGCCGAAGCTGGTGGCACTGCCGCGGCCGAACCCAAGACCGCACTGGTCACAGAATCCAAGGGCCGTGGCCTGCGCTCACGCAGCGCCGACTACAGCCACTTGGACTGGGTACCTCGCGAAAAGTTGACCGCAGCCCAGTTGGCCGAAACCGGTCCTTATTGCGGCGGTGCGTACATCGAGCCGACTCGTCCTGGCATGAACGACAAGACGAACAAGAGCGATGCGCCCACCTTCATCGGTGCCAAGGCCTCTCGTTACGAGCAGGAACAACAAGTCGCGACCCTGGCGGGTGACGTCGTCATGCGCCAGGGCAGCATGCAGCTTGAAGCCGAAGAAGCCAGCCTTTACCAGGCCGAAAGCCGCGGCGAGCTGAACGGCAACGTACGACTGCGTGACAACGGTGCACTGATCGTCGGCGACCACGCCCAGGTTCAGTTGGACACCGGCGCGGCCCAGATCGACAACGCCGAATACGTGCTGCACAAGTCGCGTATCCGCGGTAACGCGCTGTACGCCAAGCGCGCCGAAAACGCGATCATCCGTCTCAAGGACGGTACGTACACCACCTGCGAGCCGGACAGCAACGCCTGGCAGCTTCGAGGCAACAACATCACGTTGAACCCAGCCACCGGTTTCGGTACGGCCACCAACGCGACGTTGCGGATCAAGAACATCCCGATCCTGTACACCCCTTACATCTATTTCCCGATCGACGACCGTCGTCAGTCCGGCTTCCTGCCGCCGAGCTTCAGCACCGGCAGCGAAACCGGCTTCACCCTGGTTACGCCGTACTACTTCAACCTGGCGCCGAACTACGACGCCACGTTGTACCCGCAATACATGACCAAGCGCGGCATGATGATGGAGGGCGAATTCCGCTACCTCACCAAGTCCAGCGAAGGCCAGTTCGGCGGCGCGTACCTCAACGACGACAACGACGAACGCAAACTGCAGACCGATTACGAAAAAACCCGCTACATGCTCAATTGGCAGCATAAAGGCGGGTTGGATTCGCGTGTACTGACCCAGGTCGACTACACCAAAATCAGCGACCCTTATTACTTCCAGGACCTCAAGTCCTATCAGGAAGGTGTCGAGAGCCGGGACTACGTCAACCAGCAGGGCTCCGTGAGTTATCGCGGCGACTCCTACCAGGCGCGCTTGAATGTCCAGGCTTACCAGCTGGCTACGATCTCCCAGATCACACCGTATGACCGACTGCCACAGATCACCTTCAATGGTCAGCTGCCATACCACCCAGGTGGTTTGAACTTCAGCTACGAAACCGAAGCAGTTCGGTTTGAACGCAGCCTGGAAAGCGGCAACTTTATCAATGAAAACGGTGATTCCGAGCGTCGCCTGGACACTTACGTCAACGGTCTGACCCGTGCAAACGGTACTCGCCTGAACGTAGCGCCAGCCGTTTCATACCCGATGAACTGGACCTACGGCTTTGTGACGCCGAAGCTCAAGTACGTCTACACCAAGTACGATCTTGACCTGGACAACAAAGGCAAGAACGACATCATCGCTGCACAAGCTGCAGCCGCGACAGCTGGCACCCAATATGCCGGCGGCACGTTCAAAAGCTCTCAGGATCGCGCAATTCCTGTAGCCAGCGTCGACAGCGGCCTGTACTTCGATCGCAATACCAACTGGTTCGGCAAAGACTATCGCCAGACCCTTGAACCGCGCGCGTTCTACCTGTACGTGCCGAACAAGGACCAGGCCGATATTCCGGTGTTCGACACCAGCGAGTACTCGTTCAGCTACGCGTCATTGTTCCGCGACAACCGCTTCAGCGGCTCCGACCGTATCGGCGACGAAAACAAGCTGTCTCTTGGCTTGACCAGCCGCTGGATCGAAGAAAACGGCTTCGAGCGTCAACGCGTGTCCGTGGGCCAAGCTGTGTACTTCAAGGATCGTGAAGTTCAACTGCCGGGTATCCTGGCCGCCGACCGTGCCGATGCACAGTCCGACGTGTCCCCGGTTGCCCTGGACTACGAGTTCCGCTTCAACCGCGACTGGCGCGCCACGGCCGACTACAACTGGGACACCGAAGAGCACAGCCCTCGCTCCGGCAGCGCGATGCTTCACTACCAGCCGGAAGACAACCCGAACAAGATCATCAACGTTGGTTACCGCTATCGTAACGACCAGGTTGTCTACAACCAGTTGACCGGTAAGTGGCAGTTCGGTGGCGACTACGGTCAGCCAGGCGACCCGAACTACGTGAAGGATTACTACAAAATCCAACAACACGACTTCTCGATGATGTGGCCGATCATTCCTCAGTGGAACCTGATCACCCGCTGGCAGTATGACTACGCACGCAACCGTACCCTGGAAGCCTTTGGTGGTTTCGAGTACGACAACTGCTGCTGGAAACTGCGCGTCATCAACCGTTACTGGGTTTCCAACGACGAATACAGCCAGATCGCCCCGCTGAACGAAAAGGGTGACCACGGGCTCTTCCTGCAGATCGTCCTCAAAGGACTCGGCGGCCTGACCGGCGCCAAGGTAGAGAGCTTCCTCGACAAAGGCATTGAAGGTTATCGTGAACGTGAAGACCAAGCTTTCTGATTGTCTGCGCCCGCTAGTGCTGGGCGCACTGTTCCTGGGGACCGCATCGGCACACGCTGCGGTTCAACAGCTGGATAAGGTAGTGGCCATCGTCGATAACGACGTGATCATGCAGAGCCAACTGGACCAGCGGGTCAAGGAAGTTCAGCAAACCATCGCCAAGCGTGGCGGTGGTGTACCGCCTACCAGCGTCCTGGACCAACAGGTACTGGAACGCTTGATCGTCGAAAACCTGCAACTGCAGATCGGTGATCGTTCCGGTATTCGTATTTCGGACGAAGAGCTGAACCAGGCCGTCGGCACCATCGCTCAACGCAATAACATGAGCATCGACCAGTTCCGCTCAGCCCTGGCCCGCGACGGTCTTTCGTACGAAGACGCCCGCGACCAGATCCGCCGCGAGATGATCATCAGCCGTGTGCGTCAGCGTCGCGTTGCCGAGCGAGTGCAGGTGTCCGAGCAGGAAGTGAAGAACTTCCTGGCCTCCGACCTGGGCAAGATGCAGCTTTCCGAAGAACTGCACCTGGCCAATATCCTGATCCCGACCCCGGACAGTGCCAACTCCGAGCAACTGAATGCGGCGGCGGCGAAAACCCAAGCTATCTATGATCGCCTGAAAGGTGGTGCTGACTTTGCTCAGATGGCCATTGCCCAGTCCGGCAGCGACAACGCCCTTGAAGGCGGCGATATGGGCTGGCGTAAAGCCGCTCAGCTGCCACCTCCGTTCGACCGTGAACTGAGTGCCATGGAAGTGGGCGGTATCACCCAGCCAGCCCGCACCCCAGGTGGCTTCATTATCCTGAAGTTGCTGGAACGTCGCGGTGGCGAGACCTCGCTGAAAGACGAGGTTCATGTTCGTCATATCCTGGTCAAACCAAGCGAAATCCGTACCGAGGCGCAAACCAAGGAGCTGGCCCAGAAGATCTATGACCGCATCGAAAGCGGTGAAGACTTCGCCACCTTGGCCAAGAGCTTCTCGGAAGACCCAGGTTCAGCCCTCAACGGCGGCGACCTGAATTGGATCGATCCGAAAGCGCTGGTGCCCGAGTTCCAACAGGTAATGGCCGATACTCCGCAAGGCGTACTGTCCAAGCCGTTCAAGACCCAATATGGCTGGCATGTACTGGAAGTCCTTGGCCGCCGCGCCACTGACAACACCAGCCAGGCCCGCGAGCAACAAGCGCTGAACGTACTGCGTAACCGCAAGTACGACGAAGAGCTGCAAACCTGGCTGCGTCAGATCCGTGACGAAGCCTACGTGGAAAACAAGCTGCCAGGCGCCGAGCAAACAGGCACCGACCAGGCAGCACAGTGAAAACCCAGCGTTTCGCGGTAACACCCGGCGAGCCGGCCGGCATTGGTCCAGACCTTTGCCTGCTGCTCGCCTCGCAGCCTCAGCCATACCCTCTGATTGCCATTACCAGCCGCGACCTGCTCCTTGAGCGGGCCGCGCAACTGGGTGTGGCTATCAACTTGGTGGACGTGGCGCCGGGCAACTGGCCTGATCTGCCGGCGCCCGCGGGCAGCCTCTATGTGTGGGACACCCCGCTGCAGGCCAAGGTGGTTGCAGGGCAACTGGACAAGGCCAATGCGGCGTTTGTGCTCGAAACCCTGACTCGTGCGGGGCAAGGCTGCATCGACGGTGATTTCGCCGGCATGATCACCGCACCGGTCCACAAGGGCGTGATCAACGAATCCGGCATCGCCTTTTCCGGCCACACCGAATTCCTCGCCGAACTGACACACACTGAACAAGTCGTGATGATGTTGGCGACACGCGGCCTGCGTGTCGCCCTGGTGACTACGCACCTGCCGCTGCGTGACGTCGCAGACGCCATCACCGCCGAACGCGTGGAGCGCGTCACGCGCATCCTGCACGCCGACCTGCAGCAAAAATTCGGCATCGCTCAACCGCGTATCCTGGTCTGTGGGCTCAACCCCCATGCAGGTGAAGGCGGGCACTTGGGCCATGAAGAAATCGACATCATCGAACCAACCCTGGAGCGTCTGCGCCAAGAAGGCATGGACCTGCGTGGCCCACTGCCAGCGGACACTCTGTTTACCCCCAAATATCTGGAGCACTGCGACGCAGTGTTGGCGATGTACCATGACCAGGGGCTGCCGGTGCTGAAATACAAAGGCTTCGGCGCCGCCGTCAACGTGACACTGGGCCTGCCGATCATCCGCACCTCCGTCGACCATGGCACTGCCCTGGACTTGGCGGGCAGCGGCAAGATCGATACCGGCAGCCTGCACGTGGCCCTGGAAACCGCCTATCAGATGGCCGAGACCCGTATATGACTGAGCATTACCAACACCGGGCGCGCAAGCGCTTCGGGCAAAACTTCCTGCACGACGCTGGCGTGATCGACCGCATACTGCGCTCCATCCATGCCAAGCCCGAAGACCGCCTGCTGGAAATCGGCCCAGGCCAGGGCGCATTGACCCAAGGCCTGCTGGCCAGCGGTGGCCAGCTGGACGTGGTTGAACTGGACAAGGATCTGATCCCTATCCTCAACCAGCAGTTCGCCGGAAAATCCAACTTCAACCTGCACCAGGGCGATGCACTGAAGTTCGACTTCAACTCCCTCAACGCCGCGCCCAACAGCCTGCGCGTGGTCGGTAACCTGCCGTACAACATCTCCACACCGCTGATTTTCCACCTGCTGAACAACGCCGGGATCATCCGCGACATGCACTTCATGCTGCAGAAAGAAGTGGTGGAACGCCTGGCCGCAGGCCCAGGTGGTGGTGATTGGGGCCGTCTGTCGATCATGGTTCAGTACCACTGCCGCGTTGAACACCTGTTCAACGTGGGTCCGGGTGCATTCAACCCGCCGCCAAAGGTCGACTCGGCCATTGTTCGCCTGGTACCGCATGCCGTTCTGCCCCACCCGGCCAAGGACCACAAGTTGCTGGAACGTGTCGTGCGCGAAGCGTTCAACCAACGCCGCAAGACCCTTCGCAACACGCTCAAGGCCCTATTGAGCCAAGCTGAAATCGAAGCCGCCGGCGTCGACGGTAGCCTGCGTCCCGAGCAACTGGACCTGGCCGCGTTCGTGCGCCTGGCAGACCAGCTTGCCATCCAGCCTGCTCCAGCAGTCGACTGAAGCACCCAGCCATGGCCAGACACATGTCTGGCCTAGTGCCCACCTCTTGGCCTAGACTGATCCGCATCTGCTGTCCTCCGCTTTTGCTTTTAAGGCCTCTTGCATGTCCGATCCTCGCTACCAGATCGACGTCAGCGTCGTGACCCGCTTCCTGGCGGACCAATCGCAACCTGAACAGAACCGCTTTGCCTTTGCCTACACCATCACGGTGAAGAACAACGGGCAGGTGCCGGCCAAGTTGCTATCACGCCATTGGGTAATCACCGACGGTGACGGCCAAGTGGAAGAAGTGCGCGGCGCAGGCGTGGTTGGCCAGCAACCGCTGATCGACATTGGCGCCAGCCACACCTACAGCAGCGGCACGGTGATGACCTCCAAGGTCGGCACCATGCAAGGCTCGTATCAGATGAAAGCCACCGATGGCCAACTGTTCGACGCCATCATCAAGCCATTTCGCCTTGCCGTACCGGGAGCCCTGCACTGATGGCGACCTACGCAGTCGGCGACCTGCAAGGCTGCCTGGAGCCGCTCAAGTGCCTGCTTGAGCGCGTGGCCTTCGACCCGGCCAATGATCGGCTTTGGCTGGTCGGTGATCTGGTCAATCGCGGCCCCGAGTCCCTGGAAACCCTGCGCTACTTATATAGCCTGCGTGATTCCCTGGTGTGCGTGCTGGGCAACCATGACCTGCACTTGTTGGCGGCCGGCAATAATATCGAGCGCCTGAAAAAGGGCGACACCCTGCGGGAAATTCTCGAAGCGCCCGACCGAGCCGAGTTGCTCGATTGGCTGCGCCGGCAAAAGATCGTGCATTACGACGAAGGCCGCAACATGGCCCTCGTGCATGCGGGTATCCCGCCGCAATGGACGCTGAAGAAAGCCCTTAAGTGCGCAGCCGAAGTCGAAAGTGCCTTGGCCGATGACAGCCTGTACACCACCTACTTGGACGGCATGTACGGCAACGAACCGGTGAAGTGGGATAACGACCTGACGGGCGTCGCCCGCCTGCGGGTGATCACCAACTACTTCACGCGCATGCGCTTCTGTACCGCCGAGGGCAAGCTGGACCTCAAGAGCAAAGAAGGTGCCGACACCGCCCTGCCCGGCTACAAGCCGTGGTTTGCCCATAAGGAACGCAAGACCCGTGATACGAAGATCATCTTCGGCCACTGGGCCGCCCTGGAAGGCAAGTGCAACGAACCCGGCGTATTCGCCCTCGACACCGGTTGCGTGTGGGGCGGCGCCATGACCCTGATGAACATCGACACTGGCGAGCGCCACAGCTGCCAGTGTGAATCTCCCCTTCCCATTACACTGCCGGCTGCCGCCAAGCGCTAGACGCTAAGCGCCGCCAAGACAAGGAGCCCGCCATGAGCGAATTCAAACGTATCCCTCCCGAACAAGCCCAAGCCCTGCGCGAGCAAGGCGCGGTGGTGGTTGATATCCGCGACCAGCCTACTTACTCGGCAGCCCATATCACCGGCGCCCAGCATCTGGATAACGTTAACATCGCCGACTTCATCCGCGCCGCCGACCTCGACGCGCCACTGATCGTGGCCTGCTACCACGGCAACTCCAGCCAGAGCGCCGCCGCCTACCTGATCAGCCAAGGCTTCTCCGACGTCTACAGCCTGGACGGTGGTTTTGAGCTGTGGCGTACGACCTATCCTGCAGAAATTTCTTCGGGCGATTCGCAATAAATATTTTCAAACCCCGCTACCCCGCGTGACGCTTGGGCTCGCGCCGTTTCTGACGAACGGCGCAGGCAAACTAATTGCGTATCACGCCTTGACCTCCCAGATTCCGAACTATCCTTAAGCGCAGGCCATCCGAATCAGGGGAGAGCCGGTACACCGGCGTGCGGGTCATCGGTAGCGTTTAGGGTGTTCTGGGGGGAAAACGGCCATTGGCGATCGTCAATGACTGCCAGCATCGACTGATAGATCCGGCGTCGGCTCCACGTATCGAGCGAGGTGACGACGTCATGAGTATCTTTAGCCACTTCCAACAACGCTTCGCGTCCACACAGCAGGAAGAACTCACGCTGCAAGAGTATCTTGAGCTGTGCAAGCAGGACCGCAGCACCTACGCATCTGCCGCCGAGCGCCTGCTATTGGCGATTGGTGAGCCGGAGCTGGTGGAAACCGCCAATAATTCGCGCCTGTCGCGGATATTCTCCAACAAGGTGATCCGCCGCTACCCGGCCTTTGAAGACTTCCACGGAATGGAAGAATGCATTGATCAGATCGTCTCCTACTTCCGCCATGCCGCCCAAGGCCTGGAAGAGAAGAAACAGATCCTCTATCTGCTCGGCCCTGTCGGCGGCGGTAAATCGTCCCTGGCCGAAAAGCTCAAACAGCTGATCGAGAAAGTGCCCTTCTACGCGATCAAGGGCTCGCCGGTCTTCGAGTCGCCACTGGGCCTGTTCAACGCCACGGAAGATGGCGCGATCCTCGAAGAAGACTTCGGCATCCCACGCCGCTACCTCAACACCATCATGTCGCCCTGGGCCACCAAGCGCCTGGCCGAGTTTGGCGGTGACATCAGCCAGTTCCGCGTGGTGAAACTCTACCCCTCGATCCTCAACCAGATCGGCGTTGCCAAGACCGAGCCGGGCGATGAGAACAACCAGGATATTTCGGCGCTGGTGGGCAAGGTCGATATCCGCAAACTCGAAGAATTCCCGCAAAACGACGCCGACGCCTACAGCTACTCGGGCGCACTGTGCCGGGCCAACCAAGGCCTGATGGAATTCGTGGAAATGTTCAAGGCACCGATCAAGGTGCTGCACCCACTGCTTACCGCGACCCAGGAAGGTAACTACAACAGCACCGAAGGCTTGGGCGCGATTCCGTTCACCGGGATCCTGCTGGCCCACTCCAACGAATCGGAATGGCACACCTTCCGTAACAACAAGAACAACGAAGCCTTCATCGACCGGATCTACATCGTCAAGGTGCCTTATTGCCTGCGAGTCAGCGATGAGATCAAGATCTACGACAAGCTACTGTTCAACAGCTCCCTGGCGAAGGCCCATTGCGCACCCGACACCCTGAAGATGCTCGCCCAGTTCACCGTGCTGTCGCGCCTCAAGGAGCCGGAGAACTCGAACATCTACTCGAAGATGCGCGTTTACGACGGTGAAAACCTCAAGGACACCGACCCTAAAGCCAAGTCAATCCAGGAATACCGCGACACGGCAGGCGTGGATGAAGGCATGAACGGCCTATCGACGCGCTTTGCGTTCAAGATCCTGTCCAAAGTCTTCAACTTCGACCCGCACGAGATCGCCGCCAACCCGGTGCACCTGCTCTATGTGCTGGAGCAGCAGATCGAACAGGAACAGTTCCAGGCGGAAACCCGTGAACGCTACCTGCGCTTCCTCAAGGAGTACCTAGCGCCGCGCTACATCGAGTTTATTGGCAAGGAAATCCAGACCGCGTACCTGGAGTCCTACAGCGAGTACGGCCAGAACATTTTCGACCGCTATGTGCTGTATGCGGACTTCTGGATCCAGGACCAGGAATACCGCGACCCGGAAACCGGCGAGATCCTCAACCGCGTAGCCCTCAACGAGGAATTGGAAAAGATCGAGAAACCCGCTGGCATCAGCAATCCGAAGGATTTCCGCAACGAGATCGTCAACTTCGTACTGCGTGCCCGTGCCAACAACAACGGCAAGAACCCTACCTGGCTCAGCTACGAGAAGCTGCGGGTGGTCATCGAGAAGAAAATGTTCTCCAACACCGAGGATCTGCTACCGGTCATCAGCTTCAATGCCAAGGCCAGCAAGGAGGACCAGCAAAAACACAACGACTTCGTCACACGAATGGTCGAGCGTGGCTACACCGACAAACAGGTACGACTGCTCTCCGAGTGGTATCTGCGGGTTCGCAAATCGCAGTAAGGCAGCGATAGGCGTGCACTGCCAGGTCATGGGCCTGGCAGTTGACCGCTTGTCTCTAAGCTTCCAGCTCGCCGCTTGAAGCTTGTAACGTGAAGCTGCCCGGAGGGCTCCTCATGAGCTATGTGATCGACCGACGCCTCAATGGCAAGAACAAGAGCACGGTAAACCGCCAGCGTTTCCTGCGGCGTTACCGTGACCACATCAAAAAGGCCGTCGAAGAGGCCGTCAGCCGCCGCTCCATCACCGACATGGAGCATGGTGAGCAAATCAGCATTCCCGGACGGGATATCGACGAACCGGTCCTGCACCATGGCCGCGGCGGCAAACAGACCGTCGTGCACCCTGGTAACAAGGAGTTCACCACCGGCGAACATATCCAGCGACCTCAAGGCGGTGGTGGTGGCAAAGGTCCAGGCAAAGCCGGCAATTCTGGCGAAGGCATGGACGAGTTTGTGTTCCAGATTACCCAGGAGGAATTCCTCGAGTTCATGTTCGAGGACTTGGAATTGCCCAACCTCGTCAAACGAAACCTGACCGGTACCGACACCTTCAAGACTGTGCGGGCAGGTATCAGTAACGAGGGCAACCCGTCACGGATCAATATCATCCGTACCCTGCGCTCGGCCCATGCACGGCGTATCGCCCTGTCGGGCAGCAGCCGCGCCAAATTGAAAGAGGCCAAGGAAGAGTTGGCGCGCTTGAAGCGCGAAGAACCGGATAACTTCGGCGATATCCAGGAAATCGAGGCGGAAATCGAGAAACTCAGTGCGCGCATCCATCGTGTGCCGTTCCTCGACACCTTCGACTTGAAATACAACCTGCTCGTCAAACAACCGAACCCCAGTTCCAAGGCGGTGATGTTTTGCCTGATGGACGTTTCCGGCTCCATGACCCAGGCCACCAAGGACATCGCCAAACGGTTCTTCATCCTGCTCTACCTGTTCCTGAAGCGAAACTACGACAAGATCGACGTAGTGTTCATCCGCCATCACACCAGCGCCCGGGAAGTCGACGAAGAAGAGTTCTTCTACTCGCGGGAAACCGGCGGCACCATCGTGTCCAGCGCCCTGAAGCTGATGCAGGAGATCATGGCCGAGCGCTACCCGGCCAACGAATGGAATATCTACGCCGCTCAAGCCTCTGACGGCGACAACTGGAATGATGATTCGCCCATCTGCCGCGACATTCTGATCAACCAGATCATGCCGTTCGTGCAGTACTACACTTACGTTGAAATTACCCCCCGTGAGCACCAGGCCCTGTGGTTCGAATATGAGCGCATCGGCGAAGCTTTTGCCGACACGTTCGCCCAGCAGCAACTGGTCTCGGCCGGCGATATCTATCCGGTCTTCCGTGAACTCTTCCAGCGCAGGTTAGTGACATGACCGCCAAAAAAGAGACTAAGCGCCAACCCATTTCCACCGGCTCCGAGTGGACCTTTGAGCTGATCCAGGCCTATGACAAGGAAATCAGTCGGATCGCGGCGGGTTATGCCCTGGACACATACCCCAACCAGATCGAAGTGATCACCGCTGAGCAGATGATGGATGCCTACGCGTCTGTTGGTATGCCGCTGGGTTATCACCATTGGTCCTACGGTAAACACTTCCTCAGCACCGAGAAGTCCTACACCCGCGGCCAGATGGGGCTGGCCTACGAGATCGTGATTAACTCCGACCCATGCATCGCCTACTTGATGGAAGAAAACACCATCTGCATGCAGGCATTGGTGGTGGCCCACGCTTGCTATGGGCATAACAGCTTTTTCAAAGGCAACTACCTGTTCCGCACCTGGACCGATGCGAGTTCGATCATCGATTACCTGGTGTTCGCCAAGCAGTACATCATGCAGTGTGAGGAGCGCCACGGGATCGACGCAGTGGAGGACTTGCTCGACTCTTGTCATGCCCTGATGAACTACGGGGTCGACCGCTACAAGCGCCCGTACCCGATTTCCGCCGAGGAAGAACGCCTGCGTCAGAAGGAGCGTGAAGAGCACCTGCAGAAGCAAATCAACGACCTGTGGCGCACTATTCCTAAACGCGCCGACAAAAACAGCGACAAGGACAATGCGCGCTTCCCCGCCGAACCTCAGGAAAACATCCTATATTTCCTGGAAAAACACGCCCCACTGCTGGAACCATGGCAACGGGAAATCGTGCGCATCGTGCGCAAGATCGCCCAGTACTTTTATCCACAGCGCCAAACCCAAGTGATGAACGAAGGCTGGGCGACGTTCTGGCACTACACGCTTATGAACGACCTGTACGACGAGGGTTTGGTCACCGACGGCTTCATGATGGAGTTCCTCACCTCCCACACCAGTGTGGTATTTCAGCCTGGCTTCGACAGCCCGTATTACAGCGGCATCAACCCTTACGCTCTGGGTTTTGCCATGTACCGCGACATCCGGCGCATGTGCGAACACCCGACCGAAGAGGACCGCCGCTGGTTTCCGGAAATCGCCGGCAGCGACTGGCTGTCCACCATCAAGTTCGCCATGAGCAGCTTCAAGGACGAGAGTTTTATCCTGCAGTACCTGTCACCCCAGGTGATCCGCGACCTCAAACTGTTCAGCATCCTCGATGACGACCTCAAGGACGATTTGGTGGTGCCGGCCATCCACGATGAGCCCGGCTACCGCATCATCCGTGAAACCTTGGCCGCGCAGTACAACCTGGGCAACCGGGAGCCCAACGTACAGATCTACAGCATTGATGTCCGCGGAGACCGCTCGCTGACCTTGCGTCACCAGCAACATGACCGCAAACCCCTGGGCGAATCCACCGAGGAAGTACTCAAGCATCTGCACCGACTGTGGGGTTTTGACATCCATCTGGAAACCCTGCAAGGCGATCAGGTGATGAAAACTCACCATGTTCCACCGCGCAGTGATCACAACGATAACGACTATGGTCGCCTGGACATGGCCGTCGTTCACCTCTGAAACAGCAAAGCCTCCATTGGTCAGGCACAGGCGGTATCCTGTGCCGCTAATGGAGGCTTTTTCATGAAAATCTACAAAGTCGGCGGCGCCGTGCGTGACCGCCTGCTGGGCATCAAGGTCACTGATATCGACCGCGTCGTTGTCGGTGCGACCACCGAGGAGATGCTGGCGAAGGGCTTCAAGCCGGTAGGCGCTGACTTCCCGGTGTTCCTGGACCCGAAGAACGGCGACGAATATGCTTTGGCCCGCACTGAGCGCAAGAGCGGCCGGGGCTATGGCGGTTTTGTCTTTCACGCCAGCCCCGAGGTCACGCTGGAAGAAGACCTGATCCGTCGCGACCTGACCATCAACGCAATGGCTGAAGACGATGACGGCAACCTGACCGACCCCTACAACGGCCAGCGTGACCTAGAAGCCCGCGTTCTACGCCATGTTTCCCCCGCTTTCGCCGAAGATCCCCTGCGAGTTCTGCGCGTCGCACGTTTTGCTGCTCGCTATGCACATCTTGGTTTTACAGTGGCACCGCAGACTCTGGAACTGATGCGTCAACTCAGCGAGTCAGGCGAATTGGAAGCCCTGACGCCGGAGCGCAGCTGGAAGGAAATCTCCCGAGCGCTGATGGAAGATCAGCCTCAGGTGTTTATTCAGGTCCTGCGCGACTGCGACGCACTGAAAACCTTGATGCCGGAAGTGAATGCACTCTTCGGCGTCCCCCAACCCGAGGCCCACCACCCCGAGATAGACACTGGCGTGCATACCTTGAGCGTGCTGGAGCAGGCCGCCTTGCACAAACAGCCACTGACCGTGCGCTGGGCCTGCCTGCTGCATGACCTGGGCAAGGGTCTAACGCCTGTGGATAAGTTGCCGCAGCATATCGCCCATGAGCATCGGGGCTTGAAGCTGATCAAGGCAGTCAATGAACGTTTCAAAGTGCCAAGGGATTGCCAGGAGCTGGCGCTGCTGGTGGGTCAATATCACACCCACGGCCATCGAGCGCTGGAGCTGAAAGCCTCGACGCTGCTGGAGTTACTGCAAAGTTTTGACGTATATCGCCGACCGCAGCGCTTTGAGGAGTTTGTGGTCGCCTGTGAAATGGATGCCCGGGGCCGCAAGGGCTTCGAGCAACGCAGTTATCCACAGGCAGATTATTTGCGCGGTGCGGCGCAGACAGCACGCGAGGTGGCGGTGGCGCCATTGGTGGAGAAGGGTTTCAAAGGCCCTGAGCTGGGCGAAGCCTTGAAGCGCGAACGGCTCAAGGCGTTGCAGGCCTACAAGGAACAACGCGCCCTATCGAATTAGAAGCGCATTCGGCGTCAGGTGCTGGCCCTGCCACTCAAAGGCGACAGGCGCCAGCAACTGATCGATCTGCGCATCCCGCCACAGATCAGCCATCGTTTTACCCACCTCAGGATGCACGCGGTCCGGCGCCATCAACGACAGCGGCCACAAAACAAAGGCGTTTTTCAGAATTTCCGCACGGGGCAGAATCAAACCGTCGAAATCCCCCACCAACTCGCCGTACAGCAGCACATCGATGTCCAATGGCAGGCCTTTGCGGTCCGGCGCGTAGCGGCCGTTTTCAGCTTCGATGGTCTTAAGACGGCGGTCCAATTCTGTCAACGACAGGTCGGTATAGGCCGACACCACCAGATTGAAGAACGGCCCGCTTTTGATGCCCACCGGCTGGCTTTCGAACACCGCCGAGCAGCGCATATCCGTCAGAAAGCTCGCTAACGCGTCGAGCCCGGCGCACAGATGGAGCTCGCGCTCGATATTGCTACCGAGGCCAAGGTAAACCTGAGTTAGCGACATCCGCGCTCAATCTCCACGCCCACACCTTTGGCGGCCGGTACTGCGCCGGGCTTGGTCAGTTTGAGGTGCAGCCAGGGAATCTGGAACTCACTCATCAACACTTGGGCCAAGCGCTCAGCAAAGGTTTCCACCAGTTGGTACTGGGACTGTTCGGCAAACGCCTGGATACGCGCCGAAACGCTGGCGTAATCCAGCGCCAAGGCCAGGTCGTCACCTGCGGCGGCCGGGCGGTTATCCCACGCGAAGCTCAGGTCCAGACGCAGGCATTGGCGGATCCCGCGCTCCCAGTCGTAGGCCCCGATCACGGTGTCGACTTCCAGGCCTTCGATAAACACTCTGTCCAAGCTCTTCTCCGCAGCACGACAAGGGCGCGATGCCCCGTTAGAATCAGGGCGTCCTCGCCCGGAATAGTTAGCATGTTTTGGTCACTGGCGATTCTCGCCTACCTGCTCGGCTCGCTGTCCTTCGCCATTTTGCTCAGCCGCCTGACGGGAAACCCCGACCCGCGAATGAGTGGTTCCGGCAATGCTGGCGCCACCAACATGTTGCGCCTGGCCGGCAAGAAGCTCGCCGTGCTGACGCTGCTGGGCGATCTGTGCAAGGGCTTGCTGCCCGTGCTGATCGCCAGCACCGCCGGCCTTACCCTGCAACAGCAGGCCTGGGTGGGCGTGTGCGCCGTCCTGGGCCATCTGTTTCCACTGTATTTCCGATTTCGCGGCGGCAAAGGTGTCGCCACGGCGGCCGGTATGCTGCTGGGGATCTACCCACCGGCGGCACTACTGGCCGTGCTTGCCTGGCTGCTGACGTTCTACCTGACCCGAACCAGCTCACTGGCGGCACTGATCGCCACGCCGCTCACCCTGCCATTGCTGGCCTGGCAGGAACCGGCGGCGCTGCTGCCGATGAGCGTGCTGACATTGCTGATCGTCTGGCGCCATCGGGGCAATTTACGCGACCTGTTTGCCGGGCGCGAACGGCATTTTTAAATCCCCCAGATGAGCCTGGCTCACGTCGCGCCCAAATAACGGCCTACAACGGCGGCAGCTGCTCCATCGGCCAACGTGCCTGCACGCTGATCGCCAGGCTTTCGTGCTGCCCCGCCAGCAGACGCTGGCAACCGGCATAGGCGATCATGGCGCCATTGTCGGTGCAAAACTCAGGGCGCGCGTAGAACACATCACCCTTCATATCACCGAGCATTTTTTCCAATGAACTGCGCAGCGCCTTGTTGGCGCTGACGCCGCCAGCGATCACCAGACGCTTCATGCCAGCCTGTTTCAGAGCACGCTTGCACTTGATGGTCAAAGTCTCCACCACGGCCTGCTGGAACGCCAGAGCGATGTCGCAACGGGCTTGCTCACTGTCGTCCCCGGCGCTGACGCTGTGCTGCCAGGTATTCAGTGCGGAGGTTTTCAACCCGCTGAAGCTGAACATCAAACCGGGGCGATCGCACATCGGACGCGGGAATGTGTAGCGACCAGCAACGCCCTTTTCGGCGAGACGGGCGATTTCCGGTCCGCCGGGGTAATTGAGGCCCATCATCTTCGCAGTCTTGTCGAAAGCTTCGCCGGCGGCGTCGTCCAGCGACTCGCCCAAAAGCGTGTATTGACCGATTCCGTCGACCTGAACCAGCTGCGTATGCCCCCCCGAAACCAACAAAGCGACGAACGGGAACTGCGGCGGGTTTTCTTCCAGCATCGGCGCTAGTAAATGGCCTTCCATATGGTGCACACCCAGGGCTGGAATACCCCAGGCGAAAGCCAGCGCCTGTGCGCAAGAGGCCCCAACCAGAAGGGCTCCGACCAATCCAGGGCCCGCCGTGTAGGCAATCGCGTCGATCTCGGTCGGCACACAACCGGCCTCGTCCAGCACCTGGCGAATCAAGGGCAGCATGCGCTTGACGTGATCACGGCTGGCCAGCTCCGGCACCACGCCGCCATAAGCGCGGTGCAGGTCGATCTGACTGAACAGTGCATCGGCCAAAAGCCCGCGTTCACTGTCGTAAAGTGCGACACCGGTTTCGTCGCAGGAGGTTTCAAGTCCCAGTACTAGCATGGGTTTGCGCCTTGTAGAGGCTAAATTCGAAGGCGCGCATAATAGTCGCCACTCCCCCTCCCGACTAGCGGTTTTCGATCAGAGGCTTTGCATTCCGGTCAATGAGGGGTTAACATCCGCAACCCTTAAAAACCGACGACCTCAGCCGCGAATTTTTTGCGACGAGAACGTTGATCCCGGTAATGAAAGAAGGTAGCTCTGGATGCCAGCCGTCAAAGTTAAAGAGAACGAACCCTTCGACGTAGCTCTGCGTCGTTTCAAGCGCTCCTGCGAAAAAGCCGGTGTACTGGCCGAAGTTCGTAGCCGCGAATTTTACGAGAAGCCAACTTCTGAGCGTAAGCGTAAAGCAGCAGCCGCTGTTAAGCGTCACGCCAAGAAAGTTCAGCGCGAGCAGCGCCGCGCCGTTCGTCTGTACTAATACACAGACGTTCGTAGCAAGCTTCTGCCAAGCCCGGCCCTACAGCCGGGCTATTGGCATTTGCAGATATCGCTTGATGCTTCATCGTCGAAGCCGCACATGCGACTGAGACAACTGCTTCACACGTCAGGACTGGCTCTTTTGCCAGCGGTGCACGTCTCTTCTGACGAGCCTAACAAGGCTACTGACGAGCACACTTATTCTGTAAACAGGCGATCAACGGTCGGCTGTGCCCATCGATGAGCTTCCGAGGCCGCCAGCGGCCAAGACCGGAGCCAGGGGCAACATTTCTTCGCCGAAGACTGATAGAAATTAACGTCAGTGAATGCTCGGCAGATACACTTCCATACAGCCCAAGCAGACGATTGATGGTCGAGCCACTCGACCCAAGCGCTTGAGCACTTCACGGGCCCTCATTTACACGCAGTGATGACGAGAACGCCATGGCCGGGCTAATTCCCCAGAGCTTTATTGACGACCTTCTGAACCGCACCGACATCGTCGATGTTGTCAGCTCGCGCGTGCAATTGAAGAAAGCCGGCAAGAATTACACCGCCTGCTGCCCGTTCCACAAAGAAAAAACCCCGTCGTTCAGCGTCAGCCCAGACAAGCAGTTCTATTACTGCTTTGGCTGCGGCGCAGGCGGTAACGCCCTCGGCTTCTTGATGGACCACGACAACCTGGACTTCCCCCAGGCAATCGAGGACCTGGCGAAAGCCGCCGGCATGGAAGTCCCCCGCGAAGAAAGTGGCCGCCCGCACAAACCACGGCAACCCACCGATTCGCCGCTATACCCGCTGCTCACTGCCGCCGCCGACTTTTACCGGCAGGCACTGAAGAGCCATCCTCAGCGCAAGGCAGCAGTCGATTACCTCAAGGGCCGCGGCCTTACCGGTGAAATCGCTCGCGACTTCGGTCTCGGCTTCGCGCCACCCGGCTGGGACAACCTGTACAAACATTTGAGCAGCGACACTCTGCAGCAAAAAGCCATGATCGACGCAGGCCTCCTGGTGGAAAACGCCGAGACCGGCAAGCGCTACGACCGCTTCCGCGACCGCGTGATGTTCCCTATCCGTGACAGCCGCGGCCGTATCATCGCCTTCGGTGGCCGCGTACTGGGCGACGACAAACCCAAGTACCTGAACTCCCCGGAAACCCCGGTATTCCACAAAGGCCAGGAACTCTACGGCCTGTTCGAAGCGCGCAAGAACAATCGCAACCTCGATGAAATCATCGTGGTTGAAGGCTATATGGACGTGATCGCCCTCGCCCAGCAAGGCTTGCGCAACGCCGTCGCCACCCTTGGCACCGCCACCAGCGAAGAACATCTGAAGCGCCTGTTTCGCGTCGTGCCCAGCGTGCTGTTCTGCTTCGACGGCGACCAGGCTGGCCGCAACGCCGCTTGGCGCGCACTCGAAGCCACGCTGTCGAGCCTGCAGGATGGGCGCCGCGCGCGCTTCCTGTTCTTGCCCGAGGGAGAAGACCCGGACACCCTGGTGCGCTCCGAAGGCACTGACGCATTCCGTGCACGCATCAACCAACATGCGCAGCCGCTGGCCGATTATTTTTTCCAGCAACTGACTGAGGAAGCCGATCCGCGCTCCCTTGAAGGCAAGGCCCATATGGCCACCCTCGCAGCGCCGCTGATCGACAAGGTGCCTGGCGCCAACCTGCGCACCCTGATGCGCCAACGTCTACTGGAAATTACCGGGCTAAGCGGCGAAGCCGTCAGTCAGCTGGTGCACAGTGCACCGCAGGATGCTCCGCCCGCCTACGACCCGGGCATGGATTACGACGCCATGCCGGACTATGCCGACTTCCAGCCGCAGGAGGCCTACGCGCCCCAGCAGGAATGGACGCCGAAGAAGCCCGGTGCCGGCGGCAAGAAATGGGACAAGAAACCGTGGAGCAAGAACGGCAAGCGTGGCGATCGCGATGAGGCCTACGCCCCACGCACGCCAGTTGCCGTAGAAGCGCCCACGCTGATCGCCCTGCGCACGCTCATTCACCACCCGCAACTGGCGGGCAAGGTCGAAAGTGCCGACCATTTTGCCAATGCGAGCAATACCTACGCTCAGGTGCTGATCGCGCTGATCGAAGCCGTGCAGAAAAATCCTAAGCTAAACTCAATTCAGCTGATGGCACGCTGGCACGGCACAGAACAAGGGCGCTTGTTGAAAGCACTTGCGGAAAAGGAGTGGCTAATTGACGGCGATAACCTTGAACAACAGTTTTTAGACACCATTACTAGGTTATCTGCGGGTCAGCATACGCAAACCCTCGATGAACTCATCAAGAGAGCAAGACAGCCAGGATTATCGGCTGAAGAGCAAATTCAGATAGCAAAACAGATGCGCGACCTCTTAAAACAGAATGTTTCCGCATCAAACCCGACCTCAGCTGGCGTGTGAGGTCATAGCTCGGGTATAATCCTCGGCTTGTTTTTTGCCCGCCAAGACCTTCAGTGGATAGGGTGTTATGTCCGGAAAAGCGCAACAGCAGTCTCGTATCAAAGAGTTGATCACCCTTGGTCGTGAGCAGAAGTATCTGACTTACGCAGAGGTCAACGACCACCTGCCTGAGGATATTTCAGATCCTGAGCAGGTGGAAGACATCATCCGCATGATTAATGACATGGGGATCCCCGTACACGAGAGTGCTCCGGATGCGGACGCCCTTATGTTGGCCGACGCCGATACCGACGAGGCAGCCGCTGAAGAAGCCGCTGCTGCGTTGGCCGCGGTGGAGACCGACATCGGTCGCACGACTGACCCTGTGCGCATGTATATGCGTGAAATGGGTACCGTCGAGTTGCTGACACGCGAAGGCGAGATCGAAATCGCCAAGCGTATCGAAGAGGGCATCCGTGAAGTGATGGGCGCAATCGCGCACTTCCCTGGCACGGTTGACCACATTCTCTCCGAGTACACTCGCGTCACCACCGAAGGTGGCCGCCTGTCCGACGTCCTGAGCGGTTATATCGACCCGGACGACGGTATTGCGCCGCCTGCTGCCGAAGTACCGCCGCCTGTCGATGCGAAAGCCGCAAAAGCGGACGACGACTCCGATGACGACGAGGCTGAAGCCAGCACCGACGACGAAGAAGAAGTCGAAAGCGGTCCAGACCCGATCATCGCCGCCCAGCGTTTCGGTGCGGTTTCCGATCAAATGGAAGTCACCCGCAAGGCCCTGAAAAAGCACGGTCGCTCCAACAAGCTGGCAATTGCCGAGCTGCTGGCGCTGGCTGAGCTGTTCATGCCAATCAAGCTGGTTCCGAAGCAATTCGAAGGCCTGGTTGAACGCGTTCGCAGCGCCCTTGAGCGTCTGCGCGCACAAGAGCGTGCGATTATGCAGCTCTGTGTTCGTGATGCTCGCATGCCGCGTACTGACTTCCTGCGCCAGTTCCCGGGCAACGAAGTTGACGAAAGCTGGAGCGACGCTCTGGCCAAAGGCAAGGCGAAGTATGCTGAAGCCATTGGTCGCCTGCAGCCGGATATCATCCGCTGCCAGCAGAAGCTGACTGCACTTGAGACCGAAACCGGTCTGACGATTGCCGAGATCAAGGACATCAACCGTCGCATGTCGATCGGTGAGGCTAAAGCCCGCCGCGCGAAGAAAGAGATGGTAGAAGCGAACTTGCGTCTGGTGATCTCCATCGCCAAGAAGTACACCAACCGTGGCCTGCAATTCCTCGATCTGATCCAGGAAGGCAACATCGGCTTGATGAAGGCTGTGGACAAGTTCGAATACCGTCGCGGCTACAAGTTCTCGACTTATGCCACCTGGTGGATCCGTCAAGCGATCACTCGCTCGATCGCCGACCAGGCCCGCACCATTCGTATTCCGGTGCACATGATCGAGACGATCAACAAGCTCAACCGTATTTCCCGGCAGATGTTGCAGGAAATGGGTCGCGAACCGACCCCGGAAGAGCTGGGCGAACGCATGGAAATGCCTGAGGATAAAATCCGTAAGGTATTGAAGATCGCTAAAGAGCCGATCTCCATGGAAACCCCGATCGGTGATGACGAAGACTCCCACCTGGGTGACTTCATCGAAGACTCGACTATGCAGTCGCCAATCGATGTCGCCACTGTTGAGAGCTTGAAAGAAGCGACTCGCGACGTACTGTCCGGCCTCACTGCCCGTGAAGCCAAGGTACTGCGCATGCGTTTCGGCATCGACATGAATACCGACCACACCCTTGAGGAAGTCGGTAAGCAGTTTGACGTGACCCGTGAACGGATCCGTCAGATCGAAGCCAAGGCGCTGCGCAAGTTGCGCCACCCGACGCGAAGCGAGCATCTGCGCTCCTTCCTCGACGAGTGATACCAGAACCCCCGGCCCATGCCGGGGGTTTTGTTTTGCATAGATAAAATCCTGTACTGCCCCACTCCCCCCGCAATGCCCGTCTACACTCGACACATTCCCCCGTGCCATAACGAGACCGTTATGCCCAGATTGCCGACCGTGATACTGCTGTCGCTGCTGAACTGGACCGCAACGGCTGGCGCGTTGACTCTTACTGATGATGAGCGTGGCTGGCTGGCGGACCATCAGGAGCTGAGACTGGGAGTGGACCCCTCGTGGCCACCCTTCGAATACCGTGATGAAAATGGTCGATACCAAGGCTTATCGGCGGATTACGTGCGCCTGATCCAGGATCGCCTGGGCGTCAGGGTCAAGATAATCGAGCCGCCGAGCTGGGGTGCCGTATTGGAGATGGCTCGAAGCAATCAGCTCGACCTTATCCCCAGCATCATGTCGACACCGGAGCGCCAGAATTATCTGGCCTTCACCCGGCCTTACATCGATTTTCCGATGGTGATTCTTGCCCACGAAGGCGGGGCACGGCCGCGTAATCTCAAGGACCTTTACGGATTGAAGGTTGCCGTGGTGGAAAACTACGCCCCTCACGAGTTGCTGCGCACCCACCATCCTGACCTCAACCTGGTCGCGATGCCCAACGTCAGTTCCACGCTGCAGGCCTTGGCGACCGGCGAAGTCGATACCGTGGTCAGCGACCTGGCGTCCAGCGTCTGGAGCCTGCGCGAACTAAAACTCGATGGTCTATACGTCAGCGGCGATACACCTTACCGCTATCAATTGGCGATGGGAGTGCCACGGGACGACAAAATACTGGTGGGCATCCTGGATAAAGTCCTGGCCGACCTCAGCCCCGATGAAACCAATGCCATCCAACAGCACTGGGTAGGCAACTTCACGGATAACCGCACGTTCTGGCGCGACCTGCTGATGTACGGCCTGCCCGCCGTGCTGCTGCTAATCGCCGTATTGGCCGTCGTGATTCGGATCAATCGCCGGCTGAGTTCGGAAATTTCCCGCCGCGTCGCGCTTGAACAAGAATTACGCAGCAGCGAGTACCACTATCGCGGCCTGGTAGAAAGCTTGTCCGCTATTGCCTGGGAGGCCAGCATCACCGATTTCACCTACAGTTACGTGTCGCCCCACGCCGAGGACCTGCTCGGTTACCCACGAGCCCATTGGCTGATTCCGGGCTTCTGGCGCAACATCATTCACCCCGCCGACCTGATCCGCACCGAAGCCTATTGCTATCGCGAAACCCGCGCCAACCGCGACCACAGCATTGATTACCGAGTGATCACCGCCGACGGCCGCTGTTTGTGGGTACGCGATATTGTCAGCCTGATCGAACACGGCCATGAGCCGGTGCTGCGCGGCTTGATGATTGATATCAGCGAGGCCAAGCGCACCGAGGAGGCGCTGCAGCTGTCCGAGCAGAAGTTTGCCTCGGTCTTCCAGCAATGCCCGGACATCCTGGTGATCGCGCGGCTTTCCGATGGCTGTCTGCTGGAGGTCAATAAAGCGTTCGAAGATCAAATCGGCCTGACCGCAGAGGAAGTGATCGGCAGAACCGGCACGGAACTGGAAATATGGGGCATCGCGGGCATCGGTCCGGAGTTGTTGCAACGCGTCCAGACAACCAGTATTCGCAACCTTGAAATGCCGTTTTTGCGCAGCAACGGCCAAGCCTTCACCGGGCTTATCTCCGCGGAGCCCTTCCAGCTCGACGCGATTGAAGCCATCGTGGTAGTGGTGCGCGATATCACCCAACTCAAGGAAACCCAGCAACTGCTGCAAACCTCCGAAGAGAAGTTCGCCAAAGCCTTCCATGCTTCGCCCGACGGCTTGCTGCTGAGCCGCCAACGCGACGGCCTGCTGATTGAAGTCAACGAAGGTTTCAGCCGCCTGACCGGTTACACCAGCGCCACCTCTCTCGACCAATCAACCCTGGAACTGGGCATCTGGGTCGATCTCAACGAACGCAAACACATGCTGGAACTGATGCAGCGAGATGGCTTTGTGCGTGATTTCATCTGCCACATACGCCGTAGCGACGGTGAAATTCGGATGTGTGAAGTGTCCAGTCGCCCGCTGCCGATCGCCGGGGAAGACTGCATGCTGACCATCGCCCGCGACATCACCGAACGTCAATTGATGCAGGAAAAACTGCAACAGGCCGCGACGGTATTCGAGAGTACCGCCGAAGGCGTGTTGATCACCGACACCCGGCAGAACATCAGCGCCGTCAACCGCGCCTTCAGCGAAATCACTGGCTACAGCGAAGCCGAAGCCCTCGGCCAAACACCCCGCCTCCTCGCCTCTGGCCTGCATGACAGCGCGTTTTACGCCGCGATGTGGCACCAATTGACGGCCCAAGGTCATTGGCAGGGCGAGATTTCCAACCGTCGAAAGAACGGCGAACTGTACCCCAGTTGGCTGACCATCAGCGCCGTGCGCAACCGGGATCAATTGATCACTCACTTTGTGGCGGTGTTTGCAGACATCTCCAGCCTCAAACTGGCCCAGGCGCGCCTCGATTATCAGGCGCACCACGATCCACTGACCGGGCTGCCCAACCGCACTCTATTTGAAAACCGGTTGCAGGCAGCCCTAAACGGCCATCAAGAGACTGGCAAACAGGGCGCGGTGTTGTTCCTCGACCTGGACCGCTTCAAACACATCAACGACAGCCTCGGCCATCCGATCGGCGATCTGCTGCTCAAAGACATTGCCGTGCGCCTCAAGGACCAACTGCGAGACATCGACACCGTAGCGCGCCTGGGCGGCGATGAATTCATCATCCTGCTACCCGGCCTGCAACACGCCAATGACGCCGAGCAATTGGCCAATAAGTTACTGACCTGCTTCACCCCGCCATTCCAGGCTGGCGAGCACGAGTTCTTCATCAGCGCCAGCATCGGCACCAGCCTTTACCCGCAGGACGGTACGGATGTCGCCACCTTGGTCAAGAATGCCGACGCTGCGATGTATCGATCCAAAGCCAAGGGACGTAACCGGGTCGAAAGCTACACCCGCGACCTGACGGCTCAGGCCAACGAGCGTGTGGCACTGGAGCATGAACTGCGGCGAGCCATCGAACGTAAAGAGCTGAGCCTGTATTACCAGCCGAAACTGAGCCTGGTAACACAAGAACTGATCGGTGCCGAAGCCCTGATCCGCTGGCATCACCCCACCTTTGGCGACGTACCGCCAGAACACTTTATTGCCCTGGCCGAAGAGAACGGCACGATCCTGCAAATTGGCGATTGGGTCTTGGAACAGGCCTGCCGACAACTGCATGCGTGGCAGGGCACCTACGAAGATTTCGGCCCGCTGTCGGTCAACCTCGCCGGTGCGCAGCTACGCCATCCCGGCTTGCTGAGTCGAATAGAACAACTGTTGCGCGACTACCACCTCGACCCAGGTCACCTGCAACTGGAGATCACTGAAAACTTCATCATGAGCCAGGCCGAAGAAGCACTTGAGGTGCTGCACCAACTCAAACAACTGGGCGTACAGCTGGCAATTGATGACTTCGGCACTGGCTACTCGTCCCTCAGCTACCTTAAACGGCTTCCGCTGGATTTCCTGAAGATCGACCAATCCTTCGTCCGCGGCCTGCCGGACGACCCCCACGACGCCGCCATCGTGCGCGCTATCATCGCCCTGGGCCACAGCATGCAATTCACCATCATCGCCGAAGGCGTGGAGAACCCCGCGCAGCAAGCCTTCCTGGCCGCTGAGGGCTGCGAACAGATGCAAGGCTACATCGTCAGCTTGCCACTGCCGCCGGAGCTTTTTGTCGCTACCTTCCTTCGTATGAGCATTGAGGATTTTTCGGATAGCACACAGAAGAAACCATCGTTATAATCCGCGACCTGTTAAGGGCCTATAGCTCAGTTGGTCAGAGCAGAGGACTCATAATCCTTTGGTCCACGGTTCAAGTCCGTGTGGGCCCACCAACTCCAAAGCCGCGCATTGCGCGGCTTTCGCGTTTCTGGCTGGTCCACCACAGATACAGTCCTATGGTCCAAGGGTACAATTTAGGTACAGTGCTGGTTCGCCAGCCGCCTAGGAGCCCCCTCTCATGGCTACTCTCGTCAAAACCCCTTCCGGCACCTGGAAGGCACTCATTCGTAAAAATGGCTGGCCCACTGTCGCCAAAACCTTCCGCACAAAACGTGATGCGGAGGACTGGTCGAGGCGTACCGAAGAAGAAATGGTGCGTGGCGTGTACATCCGGCGTAGCGGCTCGGAGAAAATGACGCTAGAGGCTGCACTCAAGCGCTATCTGAGCGACATAACCCCCACCAAGAAGCCCACCACTCAGCGTGGTGAAACCTCGAAAGCCAAGAAGCTGATCGAGCACTTGGGCAAATACTCCATGGCTGCCCTCTCCGCTGAAATCATCGCCGGCTATCGCGACAAGCGCCTGAACGAACCGAGCCGCGGCGGGACCATCAGCAACAACACTGTTCGCCTCGAGCTCGCCCTATTGAGCCACCTTTACACGGTAGCGATTCAGGAGTGGGGTTTGGGTTTGACGTTCAACCCAGTGCTGAACATTCGAAAGCCGAGCCCGGGGGATGGTCGGGACCGAAGATTATCGCCGGAGGAAGAACGCCTTCTGCTCGCGGCCGTAAATCGACACAGCAACCCTATGTTGGGCTGGATTGTTTGCATTGCCCTGGAAACGGGTATGCGCTCGTCAGAGATCTCATCCCTACGTCGACCTCAAGTCGATTTGGCAAAGCGCGTCATACGTCTCTCAGACACAAAGAACGACGGCTCGCGCACTGTGCCTCTCAGCAAGCGTGCCACCGAAGTATTCAAAGCCGCGATGGATAACCCGGTGCGACCAATCGACTGCAACCTGGTGTTTTTCGGCGAGCCTGGAAAAGACGGGAAACGTCGGCCGTATACCTTCACCAAAATTTGGGGTCAGCTGAAGAAGAAGCTAGGTCTACCTGACTTCAGGTTTCACGACTTGCGCCATGAGGCAGTGAGCAGGCTTGTCGAAGGCGGGTTATCTGATCAAGAGGTTTCGGCCATTAGTGGTCACAAGTCGATGCAGATGCTCAAGCGATATACCCACCTTCGTGCTGAAGACCTAGTTGAGAAGCTGGACAAAATCTCAAGATAACAGTAACCCTTGAAGCTAAAGCATCCAAAAAAAACACAAATATTTATATTAATTTCAATAATTTTCTAAACAACGATACGAGCCCTTGAATTACAAGGGCTTAGCCAAAACCAAGAAAACCAACATATATAACCTTGGTAGCAATATGGCGACAGTACGACTACCAAAGTAATACTTCTTGGTCGATCTGTGTCACCACTTAGTTTGACACCAGTAAATCATCGCGTAAAACTTCGCTCAACTTCTCACACCATGGCGAACTTACACATGACAACTGAAGAGTATCTACTGAACCGTTTTGGCCCTTTGATGAGCATCCCGGACATTGCCATTCTACTAGGGCGTTCGCCTGATGGAGTAAGGGTTTCTCTATATTCAGACACCGACATTTCCCGAAAACTGAAGCCGGCAATGATTCGGATCGGCCGCCGCGTATATTTTAGGACAATGCAAATCAATGACGCATTGAATCTGGACATCGAGGTAAGCCCTAAGAGCAGCTTGCAATGAGCCACAAGTTTTATAATTTAGTATGGGCCCATGGCTTTGACTCACCTACCGAAAAGCTCGTGATGCTCGAAATAGCTAGTCATGCTGACGACAATGGAAAGGGCTGGCCGAAAGTGAAGACTATCGCCGGTTGCTGCGGAATATCGGCGCGGCAAGTACAACGTATAATTAAAAAGTTTGAGCAGACCGGTCGGTTAACTATTGAAAATGCATACCGACCAGACGGCGGGCAGACTTCAAACAGATATTTCATAACCCTCCCACCGGTGAAATCACTGCGCCCCGGTGACAGGGCTGTCATAGGGGGGGTGTCAACAAAGTCACCCCCTCCCCAGACACCATCATGTCACACCGGGGATGACACAGCAGTGACACCCCAAGAACTACCAACAGAACAAAAAAAAGGAATACAAAAACTAACTGAGACTGGCCTCCGATACCCGGCGAAATTAGAAGCCAGTGATCGCATGTGGATCAGCAATATTTTGCAAGATGTACCTAGCCCGGATGCTCAGCAGCTTTTGGACGAACTGGCAGCCGCACTGAAAGCAGGGAGGATCAGAGGCCGAGCCTCAAAATGGTTTAACGGTCTTATTCTAAACTATAGAAAGGGACTTTTCTGTCCAATGGCGCGGCCGAGCAAACCAAATCCTTTGTTTAACGAAACACCAGTTGAAACCCACGCCAAACCAAATGCCCGTAACAAGGAGGCACGTAACCAAGCATTGGAAAGCATGAAAAAATTCACTTCCAGCAAACTTGTACGCTAGCAACTCCACAGAAAACTATTTACAAAACTGAAAGGAAGCTTCTCAATGCCATTACATTTCAAGCAACTTGAAAGCTATTGCGACAGCTTAGACAGAACAGGCGATATCCAAGTAATTTTAAAAGCTCACTATAAGCATGGCTTTGCACTGAGCGTATCAGATGGGACCATTGGCCATACTGTAACGGACGACGAGAATCGACCTTTCTTCTTCAGGACCGTCGAAATGGCCTTAGACGAACTTGCCAACATCCCCTATTTATCCGATCAAATCATGGTTGACCGAAAATCTTGGTCTTAGCCATACCCCACCAGAGCACAAGCAACGCACACACGACTTAGCAATCCAATACCGATATTCAAATTTCGCTTACATCAGAAAAACGAAGAAAACAACTCGACCAAAGCGCCGTATACACAGCCTACGTGTCCAAGTAACTACTGGAGGTAACAATGATTTCATATGCATACTTACCAATGCTTGTTCTGAGCACATTCCTAATTATCTCCATCCGCAGATTTTGGATATGCACTGCCCGTATGGGTTTAATGCTGGAGCTCTCACGGCGCGCACCAACACTACTCCATCGGGACATCATGGCTGCGGTCCTCGCGCTGGTGCCCCTCGCGATGGCATTTATCGACTGGTTTGGCATCACTCTTCCCCGCCAATCAGCTCCAATTCCTCCCCTGCTCGGCGCTTTCATGGCAGCCGGCAGCCTTGGAGCATCACTTACCATTTTGAACAACTCCCTTCACCGGCTTGCAGGTAACTGGGCAGGCACCAAGGAAAGCGTGCTGCGCACCCTGGCAGCGATGCAAATCATTGATGCAACTGAGCTAGCCTTTTCTATGCACGCCGACAAAATCAACATCGCAAAACAAGAGAGCGCTGGACGGCCCCCAATCGTTATCCAATCCAAGGAAGAAAAATGAAATCCCACCTTACTATCCCTGCGTTTCTGATGATCGTCATCGCGTCTCTTTCAGGCTGCGGCAGAGATGAGCCCGTGCAGACGGTTGATTGGTACAAAGCAAACTCGCTTGAACGACTGAAGGCTTTGGAAAGGTGTAACGCCAATCCGGGCGAGCTTACTCTGACACCGAACTGCGTCAACGCGAAAACCGCCGCAAACGCATTAGTGCTTGAGAACCGGGAGTACAAGCAGCGAGAACCCACGAATTTCTCTTCTCAGGGAAAATAGACATGGCGACCAAAACAGGAATATTTGAATGGATCGGAGGGTCTATGGATCAAACCCTCCATACGTTCATCAGCATTACTTCGAGCCGAGTGATTGAGGATTTCACGCTCACCGTGACGATAGGCGGGACGCTATATTTGACGATGGTCGGCTACATGATGATCACCGGAACAATTGAGCAGTCAGCCTCTCACTTTCTCAAAACCTGCGGAAAGTTCCTGCTTATCAGCGGCCTGGCCATGAACGCCGACACTTACATGTCATGGGTAGTAGAGGCATTGAGGGGGCTTGAAACAGGAGTAACGGCCGCCTTCACAGCGACAAGTGATCCCTCAACCTCGGACTCGGTTTTCCAGGTCATCGACAAGGCAATGTCGGACGGCTGGCAGATCGGTGCAGATATGTTGTCGAAAATGGGACAACGCCACTCCTATGAAATCGGGATGATTATTTGGGATGCCCTGAACGCCCTCGTCGTCTACACCGCTACGCTGCTCATCGCGGTTCCAGCAGGTGCCATGATTGTTGTAGCAAAAGGAATGCTTTCGGTGATGCTCGGAATCGGGCCAGTCTTCATCATGATGCTGCTGTTCGGACAGTTCACGTCCAAATGGTTCGATAGCTGGTTTGCCCAGGTCATCACGTACATCATGCAGACGGCACTGGTTAGTACGGTTCTTAGCTTTGGGATCAAATACTTTTCCTCGATAACTGCCAGCATATTGGCGAACCCAGGCGACTACCCAATCGCTACGTTCCTGGAGCTATTAGTTACTACCATCGTCGTGCTTTACATGATGTATCAAGCTCATGGCGTTGCAGGAGGCCTTGCAGGAGGTATATCGAGTGCGGCACTGACCTTGCGCGGAATCGCAAACGGCGCCATGGCACCAATCACAAAGGGCCTCAACAGACAGTCAACGCGCCGTGACATGCAGTCGGGCCAGATGGTCACAGCTGGAAGACTGAACCACCTCGCGGCTGGGAACACAGCCTGGAATCCAGCGTACCGACAGCACGTCATGCAGAACATGGGCAAAAATTGGGGAAGTGCAACTGGGGGCAAAGTAAATCAGTAGCCACTGACCCACGGCTGATCAGACCTCGCTTCGGCGAGGTCTTTTTCTGAGCACTTTCAAAAAGCGTATGACGGGTCAAGGGGTTGGTGCGGCCCGCAGGAGCGAAGCGACGAGGACCCGGCCCCTTGACGCGGCAGAAGCGACCAACGCTCAAGTCATGGGCGCAGGGGATCAAGGCCGTAGGCCTCCCCTGCACCCTTGACGACAGAGGGCGACTCGCTCCCTTCCTGCTCGCGGGAAGGGCGGGGGGATGGGCAATTCTCAAACACGTTAACCGATTGTAAATAAACGATTAATAACAAAAACAAGACAGTTTCAGCGCGCCTCTGATTCATGTTCAGTCATAAGGCGCATTGAACCCGCCCCGGACACACAACCCACTGAAAACGAATGCAAAACGATTACGAAAACTCCGCGCGTTGCTTGGGCAACCCCTTCGGTTGCATCCCGTGTCCGAACTTGCCGGACTGGCTGCGGGGGCAGGTACGGCGGGCAGAGCCCTTGACCTCCCCCTTGCCATAGGCTCAGTGCTTACTGTGGCATCAAGGGTCCGGCTACGCCCGGCATCCTCACCCGTTCGGTGCTCGCCTTCGGCTCCGCTCCGCATGCGGCTTGCGGTGCCGCCCTTGACACCACATCCAGCAAAAACCTTGCTACTTTGGCAGCACCTCATACATAGCGCTAACGCGTTCCCACGTTCAGCCAAACAGCGAGAAATCCGCATGACCTCAAACAACCAAGAGCCAACGCAGCACCAAGGAAACACCAAATTTGAAGCCGTTGATACGAAGGAACCAGAGCATCAGATTTCTGAGGCAGAGCAGAGCGAGCGTAAGAAAGCTGTCGCATTTGCCACCGCATCCATCGGCCTTTCTGGATTCGAAACCTCAGAAGAAATGAAACACCTTGGTCAGCGTTACATCACCGGCGAAATTGACCTGAACGATTTTGTGATGCTCTCGCAGAAGATGCGTCCTGACAGCGACGATTCTAAGCCATCAGGAACGCAGTGAGCTTTGCAAAAAGCTTGTTCATGAACAAGAACTGAAGCGAGTGGAGATCTAGTGCAGGATAGGCTTTCACCGGAAAGCTGTATTACACAACGTATTCACTGCGAATCATCATTGACGCCAATCGTGTTGGGCTTGCTAGCAAACCTCAATTCAGCGTAGAAAACACGTGCTACCAAGCCGCTAAAAACCTCATTCCGAAACATCGATGGCCGCTCATACGATCAAAACAGCACTAGGCTCCTTTGCCGTCCACGTCTCCTGAATAAAAACAATCCCCTACCTTGAGATCCAGTCCCTCCAAGGCAACCAAAAACTGTCATCTATGCACGAAGACGGCGCGATGCGCTCGCAGACTGGTACCTCCTTGTAGGTGATAGGCCACTCTGTCGGCCATCCCAATTTTGTGCTATCAAGATAGTAGCACGGCGTAAAAAACCGTAATCTACCTGAGTCTGGGCCAGGGATTAGCCATGGTCGGCACTTGAATTTTGAGGAAAAGCAGTGGAAGCGCACAAGGGACCTGTAATCGACTCCTCACTACTCGAGTGGATAGCAAAAGGTGGTCCGTTCCCCCCAACTTTTGATCTAATTACCAGTGCAAACGGTTCGACCACCACATACGAGATAGCTGACCGGGACGAGAACGGTTTGATACCGAATTTGGTAGATCGCACTGGAAAAAAGGGTTTTGTACTTCGCGTAGTTGATCAAGTTACAAAACGTGAGTTAGCCGCAAAGTTTTGTATTCCCGCTGATTATCAAGATAAATCACCCAGCCTAGAGGTAGAGCTTGCTTCTAAGCTAAAAGGCGGAGGTGATTTTATCCACCTTTTGGCAGGAGTCGGAAGGGCAGCCCCATTTTCCACTCAGCCTGATACCGCTGACAAACGTAATTGGATATGTTTTCTAAGCGACTGGTTAGATGGAACTACGCTTAAAGACCACTTAGAAAAAAACCCTGATAAAATAACGTCAATGCTAGTGGCAAAAGTAGCGGAAACACTCATATCCGCAGTACTATTTCTAGAAATCAAAGGATACAAACATGATGATTTGCATCTAGCAAACATTATGCTCGTGGACACAGACCCTGCTCGCCTGGCCATCGATCCAACTCTGCCTCCGACATCCGTAAAAATAATTGACTTAGGAAGCGTAAAGGCACTAGACAAAGACACTAAAAAAGCCGACGACGACTGGTCATCGATAGCTAAGTGCCTTGCGCAGCTCCACAATCATCTTCATAAAAATCGAGCCATTGCTTCTCGTCACACCAAGTTTTTAATGTGCTTGCGCGAACTGATCGAGGCATTTGCCGATGATGACCCTGGACGGCACTTTCCTGAGCCATCAATGTATGTAGCTAAGATCAAAGATGCAGCTAGTACACTGACAATGTTTCCAAGACCCACTGCCAAGTTCCATCCCTTCGAGGCTATTAGCGCTGAACACCTGGCAAGCGACGAGTTATTGTTACAGCTCTTTGTCGACCATCTTCCTTGGATTAGCTTATTACAAAATCCAGAACCGTCAGTATTGATTGGTCCACGAGGCTGTGGCAAATCCATGGTTTTCCGCCACCTCAGTATCAGGACACACGTTTCAAACTTAGATAGCAACCCCAGCATCTTAGACACCCTAGGATTCTTTGGCGTATATATTGGATGTGCTAGTGACCTCCAAAATGATCTTCTTTGGCTCTCACGCGAGAAAGAACGCCCAAAACGTTTGAGCGAAGAAATTACAACATATTTCAATCTTGTGCTCGCTCGTGAACTTTTCAGATCATTAGCAATGTGCGCGTCTAACCAGTCAATGACCAGTGCTCTTCAGATGACTGAAGATTCCAGGATCAAGTTATCAAATTTTGTTACCGATCAAATTGGAGAAAGTGCTGAAATAATAAGAGTAGTTGGCATGGACCCGTTACAGGCGGGAGCGGACATGCTCGATCGTCTCAGGCTTAAAGTTAGCAGAGATTTATTGGACGAAAATAAATCTAGCATTAAACTTGCGCCAACCTTCATACGCGAGATTTGTAGGCATGCGCGGTCGTTGATTCCAGGCCTTAAAACTTGGAGGATCGCCTTTCTATTAGACGACTATACTTCTCATCGCCTCTCGCCAGAAATCCAGTCTATTTTAAATACTGTGCTTTGGCAGCGCGATGAAAGTCACGTTTTCAAGGTCTCAAGCGAGCCCTACGGCTTCATTTCAGATCATGCCGACAATGTTCGAATAGACGTCAACAGAGAGTACACCCTTATCGATGCGGGTGAGCTCTCCATACCTGCAGAACGTGAAGGAGAACGCAGAACCTTCATATCCAACCTCTTGGACAAACGTTTGGAAGCAGCAGAATATGCTGGTACCACTGCCACTTTGATTGGCAATAGTGAATTCAAGCATGACAACGAACTTGCTGAGGCTATTCGGTCAACTAAAGGATCGAGAGCTGGGCAGCGTAGTTTTTATTATGGAATTCATGTGCTGTCAAATGCCTGGAGCGGTGACGTTTCCACTATTCTTCATATGACGCGGGAAATGTTTGCACGCGCCGACGTAGACAGTAAGAGCACAACGCTAATTCCCGGACATGTCCAGCATAAAGCAATAACTAAAGTTTCTACCGCTTTGAGAGAGCGTGTAAGCGCTTTCCATCCTTTCGGAGCGGAGATGAGTGGGATACTTTTCAGCTACGGTGAGCTTGCGAAAAAGCTACTTGTTGAAGCACCCTCGCGCTCCAATAAAAGCGGAGCCACTATTGTACAAAGGCGATACCGTATTGAGATGAGCCTACCTTTTGGTGTTGATCTAGATAGCGAGCTTAGAAAGCTCACAAACGGTGAAACTTTAGTAGCACTGAAACGCGAGCTCGTCAGGCGTGCCATTTTTATTGAGCTTCCACCCAGTCGTGGTAAAGAGTCTGCCAGCACTCAAACGATTCGGTGGCAGTTGCGTTCGTCATTACTGCCAAGTTTCGGCACATCCCTGATACGAAAAGACTATATCGATATAAAGCATATTGACGACTTCGCAGAGCTATTAACAAACCCGACAACCTTCGCTACTAAGGTATACGCTAGATATTCCCGCACGCCTGACTCATTGTTCGGCGACCTGTTTTCGGATGAAGAAGAATGAGCGCTCGCAAAAAATTCCTAGTAAAGCCGATATTAGCATCAAACGTAATATCGACATTGCCCGTAATAAAAAAAATCGACAACAGATCATTTTCACTGGATCTCTTTATCGGTACTTGCGGATTTGAAGAAAGGGTATTAGCCACGCCTAGAGCGCTTCAAGAGAATGCCTCCACAGCAAGCAAGGTAATTCTTGGCACTTACAAAACAAACCCAGAAGACAACTCCAAACGTCAAACCGAACTCATTCCTTTGCTTAAATCGATAAGCGACGATATAGCTTTTTTTGAGGCCGAATCTCCCGAGGATATCTACCGAACCATTGCAAGCTCTTTATCTCACTTACCAAAAACACAAAAAATCAATATCGGGTTAGATATTAGTGGCGGATCTGCAACTTTTATAACATCTGCACTTCTATCATTGGCGCGACTAGAGCGTGAGCTGAAGTTACAAATTTTTTATACCACCGCTGCTACGTATCACTCTCCGTGCGAAAAAAGCAGAACCGAACCGGTATCACTATGGAGCGACACGGATCTTAGGGAGCGTGGTGTACTAGATGTATCGGCTAACGAGTTGGCACCTGGAATTCAGCATGATCACTTCCCTAACTACGCCATAGCCCTACCCTCAATGTTCCCGGCTAGGCTCCAGCGAAGTCTTAGCTTTCTGGGAATAGGAACCTTAGGTGGAGTAGAAAAAAACGTCTTTTGGATTTTGCCCAAGACAGATAATGCGGAACATTCGTGGCGGCAGTCTCAAGTAAAATTATCTCTAACAGAAATGATATACGGCGCTCCGGAACAAGGCGAGCCCCAACGCTCACTCCCTAGTGGCCAATACGAATATTGCGATGTTTTAAGCTATACGGAGTGCCTACGTATAATATTAGATCAAAGCCAAAAAAACCCAAATACCAACATATCGGTTATTCACGCAGGTACCAAAATCCAAGCAATTGGTACAGCTCTAGCCATCGCGGCCCGACCTGAAATAGCCCTTATCAAAGCAAGACCCCAAACATTCTCAGCCGATAACTATTCGCGAGGAATTGGCGAGACATTCACTATCTGCTTTGAGAATCTGCACGAATCATGTAACTCGCTGACTGAAATCGGACAGTTCGAGGTTGAAAACAATTGAACGCCATTTACACAAGCACTAACGCTAACAGAACGACTCCAGCTTTCAGCGCCGAAGAGAACATAATACTTTGCATAACATCCCTTCACCACCGCAGATATATTGAGGATATTATTCACGTTATTGGTTTGCCAATCGGCTCACATGTCAGACTTCGATATCGCAAACCTTATGTAGCTCAAGCATACTGGGACATGCTCAACTCAGGCTCTATATCGAAAAGCTACAAAGCTCTAATTGCGGTTACCGGATTAAAGGAAGACGGAACCTCTACAATTATTCCGCTACGAAAGGGTTCAATTGTATCAGCTCGGTGTGATGGCGACTTGGCGATAGTAGATATTGCCATACATGAATACATTTTTACGGCGTCTCTAAAAACCACTTTCTTTCAATCGCTAAGTACTGTAGCGAAAAACTTGCCGAACGACACGAACAATCCGGGACATTCGCCAGCGCACTACCTCCAGCCGCTCTCGATGAACCCGAAAGAACTTTCTGCCAACAGCACCGTAAAGGGCTGGGAAAAAGTTGCCGCCAAGTTTTTTGAAATCGACAATGCACTTAAACCCAGAGCCTCAGAAAGTCTTGTTCCTTTTCTCTACCATATCAAAAAACTCAATGGTAAAGAAACAAAAAAACTGGAAAAGAGAGGGCAGCTTTTCATTAAAATGGGCTCAAAATTTGATATTGATATACACACAATTGCAAGACCTACAGGGCAGGCAATTCGAAATCCACTAGGAGAGATTGTCATCGATTTATCTCACACAGCAGCTAGTTTTATCAGTTCTCGGAGAGTTCGCGTGGACTCCAGCCGAGATGTAAAAACCATAGGTTTGACTACAACGCCGCTGTTTAGCAATGCTGACGGCCATCTCTCAATTCGAATGAATATCTTCAAGAACGAGGAGGCTGACGCATCAGCAGTGGATGGCTCTCCTGCTTCAAAATTAATCTCAGCATCTAAACGGACTGAGTTGACTTTGGCAAGATATGATTTTCCGCTACGCGTAGGAGGTATCCGCCCATTGCTGGCTTCCGGCCTTATAGCAGGAGCAGCAGCACTATCGGTTTATAAATTTTCAACACAGGGCGAGTTTAAAGTACAAGACGCACTCATCCCCGGGATTGTCTTTATCTTGACATTTTTCGGACTGAGTTTGGGGATAATAAAGAAATAGAGTTATCCTAGCGCAGATAGCATTATTTCTTGGGTATCTACTGACCTCCAGCGCTCATCTCGCACTGAGCGCGGAAGACACCAACGATCCCGCCAGTAATCAGTCCACAGTTGATCATCAAACTTAGCCATATCTGGTATAGCATCATCTCGACAGACTTCGATTAAATTGTGAACCAATTCAAAAATGAATACCTCTCTCTTGATACCATGAGAGAGATATTTCCGTGAAATCCCCAAATCATTTAGTGTCCGCATAATATTTTGCCACCGGA
Organism: Pseudomonas sp. 2995-1; assembly: GCF_002742505.1. Classification (NCBI taxonomy): domain Bacteria; kingdom Pseudomonadati; phylum Pseudomonadota; class Gammaproteobacteria; order Pseudomonadales; family Pseudomonadaceae; genus Pseudomonas; species Pseudomonas sp. 2995-1. The sequence goes on from NZ_LJSA01000332.1 coordinate 55,020, forward strand.
CCTTGGGACCATTACCGAAACCAGCAGGAACATGGCGACCAGTACTCTTTAACCACTCAACAATTTTAGGGTACAACTGCTCCAAATGGATAGTTCCGTATCCTTTTGTGTAACCCAGTGGAGTGGCAAGAACGCGATCGGCATATTTTAAGCGATTATAAATTGAGCTGCGGCCAAATGCGCTCGCTGTGGTAATAGCCAAAAGAGGCTGAGGAACCCTCTTTTCAAGCTGAGTGGTCACTTTATTCCCGTAAAGCGCCCAGTAAGCTTGTCTTATCTTTTCAGAGTGCAAATGCCCTGCGACTAGTTTGCCTCCGAGAAGTGAGGAGTACGCAGGTGTGGCACCAATCGTAAAAGCATCCAACGTATTGTTCACAAACTCCAGCTTCTTGTCCTTTGGAGCTCCGAGATATTTATCCCTACATGCAAGATCTGCTGAGGGTGATTGCAGACCGATGATGCCGATTACTGCCTCATGGTATGTGTCCATAAGAACGAACCGCAATCTCCGCCCATAACCACGTGAATAAGGCATAGACCAATATCCACGAGCGATTTTAAAAAATCTTTCTTCTAGTGACCGCTCTTTGACAAGAATCAGCTCCGCATTTATTTTTGCGGGATCAATATTTCGTCCATGAGGAAAGTAATGTGAAAGCTTTGATAATTCACGGCGGAGACTCGCGTAGTCTACGGAGCGGTCCCATTTTTTGGCAGCCAAATGCAGCGCTCGAATTAAATCCTTATCGCCAGCTTCATTAGATTCTTGACATGAAGTCCACGCACTGTGAATGTCTTCAGACAGGAGCAACCTCATCTCCTCATCGGAGATCGTAGCAATCGGTTCGTGCCCGGCAACGCCTAGGCTGGCCAGCAGGTCCATTTGTATAGCAGATTTTGTCACTGCACGCCATACCAAATTTAGGTCAAAACCTAATGATAATGTCAAATCGCAGCGCATTATGTCAATCATTATTGACAGCCGCCGATCTAGTTTGGTTTACCTAGGCACGTTTTGAGGTACGCTAGCAGTACACTCATTAGATTTTGGTACTTTCGCTAAAGTACGTCAGGCTACTAGTTTCCTGTAACAGGACCTCATGTAACTTACTTTTGATTAACCGTTACTTCTCTAACGATGCTGTCTACTCATATAACTCATAATCCTTTGGTCCACGGTTCAAGTCCGTGTGGGCCCACCAACTCAAAAGCCGCGCATTGCGCGGCTTTTGTGTGTCTGAAGACCCACTCTCAGTATCCGGACTGTCCACACAACGTCCGCCGCCCCACTTCGCAAACAACGGCCCAATATCTCTGGAAGCTTTGAACTCAAGTGCATTAACGCACGGGTCACACAGGAACAATGTCGCCTGCCCTCCTACTTGGCCCTTGAACCGAATATGCGACTCAAGCGCAAACGTCGTACCTCGCGCCTGCAAGCGTTCCGCCAGTACGTGCCAATCTTCACAGCCCAATACCACGCCGAAATACGGCACGGGGACATCGTGGACGTCGACGGCATTGGTGTGGGCCGCGTCCTGGAAGGCGGTTTTCGGATGTCCGGGGATGACCAATGGGTGGCCGAAGAAACTACTGACTGTGGCTGGAGCGCTCGCCCCAAGTAAGAATAATCCCGCTGGGCAACCTGATGTTTTACCGAGAGGTCATCCTACTGAGTCGCTATAGCCAACGGCACTTACCAGTGCCACAACTGTTTGCCCGCTGCCTGCTGGACGATTCAAGCCTGTAACATGCGTTTCCATTGCAGCCCGTCACGGAGCCTCCCTTGCCTGTCCTCGATGAAATCGATCGCCAACTGATCGCCGCTTTGCAGATCAACGCCCGCGAAAGCGTAGCCATGCTTGCCCGGCAGCTGGGCATCGCGCGCACCACGGTGACCTCCCGCCTGGCGCGCCTGGAGAAAACCCAAGTGATCACCGGTTATGGCGTGCGCTTGGGCCAACGGGTGGCGGACGGTGGTTTGCAGGCCTACGTGGGCATCACTGTGCAACCTCGCTCAGGCAAAGAAGTGTTGCGCAGGCTGAGTGCCATGGCTCAGGTGCAACAGTTGTGCGCGGTGAGCGGCGAGTTTGATTACGTGGCTTGGCTACGGACGGATTCGCCGGAGCAACTGGATCAGTTACTGGACCAGATCGGCAGTGTCGATGGTGTAGAGAAAACCACCACCTCGATCATCCTCAGTAACAAATTGGATCGCGGACAACCAATCTGACCAGCAATCTCGTCACTTCGACTGAAAACAATTCATTCCGACGACACATTGCCTCTTATTAACGAGCGCAACGCTCCCTAAACTGGCTGCCATCTTTTCCTATACTCAGCGGGTCGTGCCCCGCCGGGTATCCAGCCAGGTCAGCCATGAATACGTCGAACAAAAACAGTCGCCACCCTGCAGACGGTAAAAAGCCCATCACCATCTTCGGCCCGGATTTTCCGTTTGCCTTTGATGACTGGATCGAGCACCCCGCAGGCTTGGGCAGCATCCCCGCCGCCAACCATGGTGCAGAAGTAGCCATCATCGGCGCAGGTATCGCCGGGCTGGTTGCCGCCTATGAGCTGATGAAGCTGGGCCTCAAACCCGTGGTGTACGAAGCCTCGAAAATGGGTGGCCGTTTGCGCTCCCAGGCTTTCGAAGGTGCCGAAGGCATCATCGCCGAGCTGGGCGGCATGCGCTTCCCGGTGTCGTCCACCGCCTTCTATCACTATGTGGACAAGCTGGGACTGGAAACCAAACCGTTCCCCAACCCACTGACGCCGGCCTCCGGCAGCACCGTGATCGACCTCGAAGGCCAAACCCACTACGCACAAAAGCTGTCCGACTTGCCTGCACTGTTCCAGGAAGTGGCTGACGCCTGGGCCGACGCCCTGGAAGCTGGCTCGCAGTTCGGTGATATCCAGCAAGCCATTCGCGACCGCGACGTACCGCGCCTCAAAGCGCTGTGGAATAAGCTGGTGCCCCTGTGGGACGACCGCACCTTCTACGATTTCGTCGCCACGTCCAAGGCGTTCGCCAAGTTGTCGTTTCATCACCGTGAAGTGTTTGGGCAAGTCGGTTTCGGCACCGGCGGCTGGGACTCGGACTTTCCCAACTCGATGCTGGAAATCTTCCGCGTAGTGATGACCAACTGCGACGACCACCAACACCTTGTGGTCGGTGGCGTGGCCCAAGTGCCAATGGGTATCTGGCGCCATGTACCGGAACGCTGCGCCCACTGGCCGGCCGGCACCAGCCTCAGCTCGTTGCACAGCGGCGCGCCGAGAGCCGGGGTCAAGCGCATTGCACATGCAGCCGATGGCCGTTTCGCGGTGACCGACAACTACGGCGACACCCGCGAATATGCCGCCGTCCTCACCACCTGCCAAAGCTGGCTGCTGACCACCCAAATCGAATGCGATGAAACCCTGTTCTCGCAAAAGATGTGGATGGCCCTGGACCGCACCCGCTACATGCAATCCTCGAAAACCTTCGTGATGGTCGACCGCCCCTTCTGGAAAGACAAAGATCCGGAAACCGGCCGCGACCTCATGAGCATGACCCTCACCGACCGCCTCACCCGCGGCACTTACCTGTTCGACAACGGCGACGACAAACCAGGGGTGATCTGCTTGTCGTACTCGTGGATGAGCGACGCGCTGAAAATGCTTCCGCAGCCTATCGAAAAGCGGGTAAAGCTGGCCCTGGATGCCTTGAACAAGATCTACCCGAAAGTCGATATCAAGGCGCGCATCATTGGTGATCCGATCACCGTGTCCTGGGAGGCCGACCCGCATTTCCTCGGGGCCTTCAAAGGCGCGCTGCCTGGCCACTATCGTTACAACCAGCGTATGTATGCGCACTTTATGCAGAAGGACATGCCAGCCGAACAGCGTGGGATTTTTATCGCCGGCGACGACGTTTCCTGGACACCTGCCTGGGTGGAAGGCGCAGTACAAACCTCGCTGAACGCGGTGTGGGGCATCATGACCCACTTCGGTGGCAGTACTCACGCCGAGAACCCAGGGCCGGGCGACGTGTTCGATGACATCGGGCCAATCGCCCTGGCCGAATAAGGAGTTACGCCATGCGTGTCGCCCTGTACCAATGCCCGCCGCTGCCACTGGAAGTGGCGGGCAACCTCAAGCGCCTGCGCCAGCTCGCACACGAAGCGACCGGCGCCGATGTGCTAGTGCTGCCGGAGATGTTCCTGACCGGTTACAACATCGGCGCAGAAGCCGTCGGGGCATTGGCCGAAGCGCAGGATGGCGAGTCTGCCCAGAGCATTGCCGACATCGCGCAAAGCGCCGGACTGGCCATTTTGTATGGTTATCCTGAGCGGGCCGACGGTGGACAGATCTACAACGCCGTGCAGCTGATAGACGCCAACGGCCAGCGCCTCTGCAACTATCGCAAGACCCATCTGTTCGGGGATCTGGACCATTCGATGTTCAGTGCCGGCGACGATGACTTCCCACTGGTGGAGCTCAACGGTTGGAAGCTGGGATTCCTGATTTGCTACGACCTGGAGTTCCCGGAAAACACCCGACGCCTGGCCTTGGCCGGGGCCGAATTAATACTGGTGCCCACCGCCAACATGGTGCCGTTCGATTTCGTTGCCGACGTCACCGTGCGGGCGCGGGCCTTTGAAAACCAGTGCTACGTGGCCTATGCCAACTATTGCGGGCACGAAGGCGAGATTCAGTACTGTGGCCAAAGCAGCATCGCCGCACCGGATGGCCAGCGCATCGCCCTGGCCGGTCTGGATGAAGCCTTGATTGTCGGCACGTTGGATCACCAATCGATCCTCGACGCCCGCACCGCCAATCACTACCTGCAAGACCGTCGCCCCGAGCTTTACGGCCCGCTGCACAAGCCCTGATCCGATGGGTTTGTTAGCATAGGCACTTGCCCCGTTCTGGAAGTGCCCATGCCTGTCCCGGCCCACCCTTATCCCGTTCATTTGACCCTGGCCAACGGCCTGCGGGTTTGCCTGCGCCATGCGCCACGTTTGAAGCGTTGCGCCGCAGCGTTAAGGGTGGCTGCCGGCAGCCATGACGTACCGTTGGCTTGGCCGGGTCTGGCGCATTTTCTTGAGCATTTGTTGTTTCTCGGCACCGAGCGGTTTCCCAGCGGTGAAGGGTTGATGGCCTACGTACAACGTCACGGTGGCCAAGTGAATGCCAGCACCCGCGAACGCACCACAGACTTCTTCTTTGAACTGCCCGTTCCGACCTTTGCAGAGGGACTTGAACGGCTGGCCGACATGCTGACCCATCCGCGCCTGACGCTGGAGGATCAACTGCGCGAGCGCGAAGTGCTGCACGCAGAGTTTGTCGCCTGGTCTCAAGATGCCAAGGCTCAGCAACAGGTGGCGCTGTTCGAAGGCTTGGCGGCGGATCATCCGTTGCGTGGTTTTCATGCCGGCAACCGCGACAGCCTGCCGGTGGAGCGCGAGGCGTTTCAACAAGCCTTGCGGGAATTCCACACACATTTCTATCAGAGCGGGCAGATGACTTTGAGCCTTGCCGGTCCGCAGTCGCTGCAAGAGCTGGAAGCCCTGGCGCAGCAGTTCAGTGTGCAACTGGTCTCTGGCCCGCAACATCCGCAGGCGTCGCCACCGGCCCTGATGCAAGGCCAGGCTCGGCGGTATCAGCACACCGAAGGCGGACACCTGCACCACGTCATCACCTGTGACGTACCCCGCGAAGCACTGGATTTCCTCTGCACTTGGCTAAACGCCTCTGCACCGGGCGGGCTGCTCGCTGAGTTGAAAGCACGGCAATTGGTCAGCGCACTGCAGGCGTCAGTGCTGTACCACGCGGCCGGACAAGCAGTGCTGGATATCGACTTTACGCTCGGTACCGCAGACAAACCGGCGACACACATTGAGGCACTGTTGCACGACTGGCTGAGCTTTTTCTCACACAGCGACTGGACTCCGCTGCGCGAAGAGTTCGCGCTGCTGAACGTGCGACAACAACAGATCCAGGGCGCCCTGGCATTGGCCCGAAACGACAGCGACGATCTGGGTGAACAAGGCATCGTCGCGCTCAAGACCCTACTTGAATCACTGCAACTACCGCCCGCCGAACATCGCTGGCAACTCCCATCGAACAATCCGTTCCTGCGCCCACCGGTCAAGCAAGAGCGCGCAGGCCTGATCCGCGGCCAAACCAGCGCCCACCGAGGGCTGCGAACCTTTGCCCAGGATCGCTCGCGGGGTCGCCGGGAGGTAGCGGCGCTAACATTCAGCCAGGCCTTGGCGGATGACAGCGACGAAGGCGCGCTGTACCTGCAATGGCGGTTTGGCTCGCCAGTTGCTGCCGGGGTGGAAAGCAGCTTGCAGCCCTTGCTTGAAAATGCAGGTCAGGCGGGTGTTGAAGTGTCCTTTGAAGCCACCGGTAGTGACTGGCTGGTGAAGATGACCGGCCTGCACGAGCCCATGCCGGCCGTGCTGGAGGTCTTGGCGCAAAGCCTGAATCAGCCGCAAGAAGCTGTCATCGCGCCACCGCCCATGATCCCAATCCGAGCGTTGCTCAAGGCGCTGCCCTCGTGCTGCGCCGCTGGTAATGTCGACCCCCACGAGCAGCCTCCATCCTGGGCGACCGCACGCTGGCATGGCCTGGGCCTGGGTTTACCCATCGCAACTCAAGCGTTGATCAAAGCGGCCGCCGCCCTTCTGCCTGGGCAACCTGCCCACATCGAACAAACAATGCAAAACCTCAGTGGTCAACGCGTGTGGCATGAGATAAAAACCAGCTCCACCGAAGCCGCCTTGCTGCTGTTTTGCCCGACCCCAAGCCAATCCCTGGCCGATGAAGCGTCGTGGCGACTGCTTGGACACCTGCTCCAAGCTCCTTTCTACCAACGCCTGCGGGTTGAGCTGCAGTTGGGCTACGCAGTATTCAGCGCAGTCCGACAGATAAACGGGCAAACCGGCCTGTTGTTTGGCGTGCAGTCTCCCAGCGTGTCCCTGGAAGGCATCGTTGAACACCTGGAAACTTTCCTGGCCCAACTGCCAGCGTTGGTCGGCAGTTTCGAAGATCTGGGCAACCTTGCCCTGGCTCAACAATTTTCACCTCAGGCGTTGCCGGTCGCCCAAGCTGCCGAGCTGCTGTGGCACGCACACTTGGCCGGCCATCCGTCGGGTTATCTCACGCACATTCAGCAACTGATCCACAGCGTTAGCCGTGAAGACCTGCTGCGGGCCGCCCAGCAATTGAATGACGCCCTAGGTGGCTGGCGCTACGTAGCCAACGGCCCGGAGACGTTGAGCGCCTGAACGCCAGCAGGCTGATCATTGCCAACCCTGCAACAGGCTTTTTCCACCAAGACAGCGCTAACCTGACAAGAATTGAGTAACATTCCTACGCACACATCTGAACATCTCCGACTGGAGGTGGACTATATGTATTACTTGGTAGTAAACGTCCCATCACTTCGTAGGAGTAAGAATATGACTTGGTCCAAACCTGCTTACACTGATCTGCGCATCGGTTTCGAAGTCACCATGTACTTCGCCAGCCGTTAATCCGCTGGGTAATACAACGCCTCGGTTCGCCCGGGGCGTTTTTGTTTTGAGCTTTGCGTGATGGAGTAACCATGTTCGTCCAGATTCTAGGTTCCGCCGCCGGCGGTGGTTTCCCGCAGTGGAACTGCAACTGCGTGAACTGCGCAGGTTTTCGTGATGGCAGCCTGCGGGCCCAGGCACGTACCCAGTCGTCCATCGCGATCTCCGACGATGGTGTGAATTGGGTGCTGTGCAATGCCTCCCCGGATATTCGCGCACAGCTGCAAGGCTTTGCGCCGATGCAACCGGGCCGTGCCCTGCGCGACACCGGCATCAGTGCGATCATCCTGATGGACAGCCAAATCGACCACACCACGGGCCTCTTGAGCCTGCGCGAAGGCTGCCCGCACCAGGTGTGGTGCACTGACATGGTCCATGAAGACCTGAGCACCGGCTTCCCGCTGTTCACCATGCTCACCCACTGGAACGGCGGTCTGGCCTGGAACCGCATCGAACTGGACGCCAGCTTCACCATCCCGGCCTGCCCGAATCTGCGCTTCACTCCATTGCCACTGCGCAGCGCTGCGCCGCCTTACTCGCCGCACCGTTTCGACCCGCACCCCGGCGATAACATTGGCCTGATCGTTGAAGACCTGCGCACCGGCGGCAAACTGTTCTACGCCCCGGGCCTGGGCAAAGTCGACGCGCCACTGTTGGAGATCATGGCCGGCAGCGACTGCCTGCTGGTAGACGGCACGATGTGGGACGACGATGAAATGCAGCGCCGTGGCGTCGGTACCCGCACCGGTCGCGAGATGGGCCACCTGGCGCAAAACGGCCCCGGCGGCATGTTGGAAGTGCTGGAGCAACTGCCGGAGCAGCGCAAGGTGCTTATCCACATCAACAACACCAACCCGATCCTCGATGAAGATTCTCCCGAGCGGGCGGAGCTGGTGCGGCGCAATGTCGAAGTGGCTTACGACGGCATGAGCATTGAATTGTAGGAGCAGACGACATGACTGACACACCGTTGACTACCGCCGAATTCGAAGCCGCCTTGCGCGCCAAGGGCGCCTTCTACCATATCCATCACCCTTACCATGTGGCGATGTACGAAGGCCGTGCCAGCCGCGAACAAATCCAGGGCTGGGTCGCCAACCGCTTCTACTATCAAGTGAACATTCCCCTGAAGGACGCCGCGATTCTGGCCAACTGCCCGGACCGCGAGATCCGTCGCGAGTGGATCCAGCGCTTGCTCGACCACGATGGTGCTCCCGGTGAGGACGGCGGTATCGAAGCCTGGCTTCGCCTGGGCGAGGCAGTCGGCCTCGACCCGGACCAACTGCGCTCCCAGGAATTGGTGCTGCCCGGCGTACGGTTTGCGGTGGACGCCTACGTCAACTTCGCCCGTCGCGCCAGTTGGCAGGAGGCCGCCAGCAGCTCGTTGACCGAACTGTTCGCGCCGCAGATCCACCAGTCGCGCCTCGACAGTTGGCCGCAGCATTACCCGTGGATCGACCCAACCGGCTACGAATATTTCCGCACTCGCTTGGGTCAGGCCCGTCGCGATGTGGAGCACGGCCTGGCGATCACGCTGCAGCACTACACCACCCGCGAAGGCCAGGAGCGCATGCTGGAAATTCTCCAGTTCAAACTGGACATCCTGTGGAGCATGCTGGATGCCATGAGCATGGCCTACGAACTCAAACGCCCGCCGTATCACAGCGTGACCGAGCAGCGGGTCTGGCATAAAGGGATCACCCTATGAGCTTTGATCGCAGCAGAACACCGACCTGGCGCCAGGGTTATCGCTACCAGTACGAGCCTGCGCAAAAGGGCCATGTGCTGCTCTACCCTGAGGGCATGATCAAGCTCAATGACAGCGCCGCGTTGATCGGCGGTTTGATCGACGGCGAGCGCGACGTGGCCGCAATCATCGCCGAGTTGGATAAACAATTCCCAGGTGTGCCTGAGCTCGGTGACGACATCGAGCAATTCATGGAGGTCGCCCGTGCTGAGCACTGGATCACCCTTGCCTGAAAAGCCGGCCATTGGCCTGCCGCTGTGGCTGCTGGCCGAGCTGACTTACCGCTGCCCGCTGCAGTGCCCGTATTGCTCCAACCCGCTGGACTTTGCCGAGCAGGGCAAGGAACTGAGCACCGAGCAGTGGATCAAGGTATTTCGCGAAGCCCGGGAAATGGGCGCCGCGCAGTTAGGCTTTTCCGGCGGTGAACCGCTGGTGCGTCAGGACTTGGCCGAGTTGATCGCCGAGGCGCGCAAACTGGGGTTCTACACCAACCTGATCACTTCCGGCATCGGCCTCACCGAGCAGAAGATCAGCGATTTCAAGAAGGCCGGCCTGGACCATATCCAGATCAGCTTCCAGGCCAGCGACGAACAGGTAAATAACCTGCTGGCCGGCTCGAAAAAAGCCTTCGCGCAAAAATTGGAAATGGCTCGTGCGGTGAAAGCCCACGGCTATCCGATGGTGCTGAACTTCGTCACCCATCGGCACAATATCGACAAGATCGACCGCATCATCGAGCTGTGCATCGCGCTGGAAGCGGACTTTGTTGAGCTCGCGACGTGCCAGTTCTACGGCTGGGCGCAGCTCAATCGTGTTGGGCTGTTGCCAACCAAGGAGCAGTTGGTGCGCGCCGAACGCATCACCAACGAATACCGCGCCAAGCTCGAAGCCGAAGGTCATCCGTGCAAGCTGATCTTCGTCACGCCGGATTACTACGAAGAACGCCCGAAAGCCTGCATGAACGGCTGGGGCAGCATCTTTCTGACCGTCACGCCAGACGGCACCGCCCTGCCCTGCCACGGCGCCCGACAGATGCCGGTGCAGTTTCCGAATGTGCGCGACCACAGCATGCAACACATCTGGTACGACTCGTTTGGCTTCAACCGCTTTCGCGGCTACGACTGGATGCCAGAGCCATGCCGCTCATGCGACGAGAAGGAAAAGGACTTCGGCGGCTGCCGTTGCCAGGCCTTCATGCTCACGGGGGATGCGAGCAATGCCGACCCAGTGTGCAGCAAGTCCGAGCAGCACGGCATCATCCTGCAAGCGCGGGAAGAGGCCGAACACGCCACCCAGACCATCGAGCAACTGGCCTTTCGCAATGAGCGCAATTCACGGCTCATCGCAAAAGGCTAACAGCCTCAGCGCTTGGCGATGATGTACACCGCGTGGATGATCCCAGGGAAGTAACCGCACAACGTCAGCAGAATATTCAGCCAGAACGCGCCGCCGAAGCCTACTTGCAGAAACACACCCAGTGGCGGCAGCAGAATGGCGATGATGATACGAATGATGTCCATGGGTCAGCTCCAAAAAATCGGCTCGTGCGAGCCGTGTAGCTAATCGACCTTTGCCATTCGTGAGGGTTCAGTGAATTCTGGCATTGAGCCATCCTGTAACGAGCAGGCAAAAAAACGCCCCCAGCCAAAAGAATCAGGCTGGAGGCGCCGCGTATACCGCGAGACGGTTCAGAAAAATGGGATTAAACAGCGATGCCCTTGCGGCATTGCAGCTGTGCGGTACGCACGCGGGAGAACGCGCGAGCAAGGCGCAGGAGCATTTCGTCAATGTTGCTTTTGCTCACCGTCAGCGCTGGCGTGAAGCGTAGGCAGTCAGGTTGCGGGGCGTTGAGGATCAGGCCTTCTTGCAGTGCGGCGCTTACTACAGCATCGGCAGAATCATCCGACAACGTCAGCCCCCACATCAGGCCCTGGCCGCGCAGTTGGCCGTGGTCGTAGCGATAGGCCAGACGAGTGAGGCCTTCGCCAAGATAAAAGCCGGACTCGCGCACATGCTCAAGAAAGCCATGCTCCAGCACCGTATCGAGCACCGCCGCGCCGGCTGACGCCATCAACGCATTGCCGTGATGCGTGCCTTCCAATTCGCCTACTTCGAAACAACACGCCTTGCCACGCGCCAGCAGCGCCGCCAGGGGCACGCCGCCGCCCAGACCTTTGCCGAGGGTGATGATGTCAGCGCGTACACCGTACTGTTGTTCAGCCAGCAACGTGCCATAACGACCGAGGCCTGTCTGCACTTCGTCAAGGATCAGCAGGATCCCCAGTTCACGGCACAAGCGCTCAACGCCCTTGAGGTAGCGCTCCGTCGCAGGGGTTACGCCGGCACCCTGGATCGGTTCGAGCATGATGGCTACGGTTTGAGCATCGACAGCAGCGTGCAGCGCCGGCAGGTCGTTGAAAGGCACATGGCTGAAACCAGGCAATTGCGGTTCGAAACGGTTTTCCAAAGTACCGGCCGATGCAGCCAGCGCCGCGAAACTGCGGCCATGGCAACCGTTGCTGGCACTGATGATGCGGTACGCGCCACCACGATGCAGCTGACCCCATTTGCGCGCCAGCTTGATCGCCGCTTCACAGGCTTCCGCGCCACTGTTGAGCAGATAAGCCTGGTCGCTGCCGGTACGGTGACACAAACGGTCGACGAGGTTGAGTTGGGCACGGTTATGCAGACCCACGCCGGGGTTGATCAACGCTTGGGTCTGGTCACTCAGCGCTTTGATCAACACCTGGGGGCTATGGCCGAGGCTATTGGCGCCATTGCCTTGGCTGAAGTCCAGGTAAGCGCGGTCGTCGCTGTCCCACAACCAGGAACCCTGGCCACGCACGAAGACTTGCGGCGGCCTCGCCACCGTGGGCATCAAGGATTCGCTGGACGGATCATCGTGCTGCGTATCCAAGACCAAATCGTCCAGGCTAGGCGCGGGGCGGCGAATAGAGAACAAGTTCACAGATCCCCCCCGATAGCAACCGAGCAAGCCGCGAAGACTGCCTGTGAATTTTTTGAGTTGCCTATGTAAACGCTATCAACACAAACACTGTTCATTGCCTGATCTGGCCCTGTAAGCCCTGCGAATAGGCGCTAGACTAGGCGCCTAAAGGGCTAACAGCCATTTCGATTTTTCAGCTTTTTCGATAAGAAAGACTTATGGATTTCAAGCAACTGCGTTATTTCGTCGCGGTGTATGAAGAGGGCCATGTAGGCCGTGCCGCCGAACGTCTGTCGATTTCCCAACCAGCGTTGTCGCAACAGATTCGCCAACTGGAGCAGAACCTGGATGTGAGCCTGTTCGAGCGCAGCAGCAAACGTCTACTGCCAACCCTGGCCGCTCACACGCTGTACAACCACGCGTTGCCGTTGATAGATGGCATGCAGCAAGCCGTCGAAGCGCTGCGCAACTTCAAGGGTCAGGCCCTGCGCACCTTGGCTATCGGCGTGCTGCAAACCGTGCACACCAGCCTGGTGCCGCAGATGCTTGAGCGCGTACGCAAGGCCCAGCCGCATCTGGTGGTGCAGATTTACGAATTGACCGGGCTTGAGATTGAACGGCGCCTGCTCAATGGTTCGCTGGACATCGGCATCAGTTACCTGCCACCCCGTCAGCCGGGATTACATGGCGTGCTGCTGTATGAAGATGAGTTGAAAGTGGTCATTCCGGACGATCATCCCCTGCGCGAATTCAAGAAAGTCTCGCTGAAACAGGCGGCCGAGTTGCCGATGTTGTTGCTGGGGGAAGAGTTTCAAATCAGGCAGATCTGGCAGGGCCAACTCGCCAACCTTGGGCGACGGCCACAAGTCCAGGCTGAGCTCAACACCATGGTGGGGATTCTCGACAGCCTGCCCCATACCAAACTGGCAACGGTGCTGCCGGGGCGCTCCCAGGACGAACACAACAGCCAGATGCTGCTGTGGAAACCCTTGAGTGAACCGAGGGTGCCGCTGAAAGTAGGCTTGGTGTGCCGTGACGTGCAGCGCCAGCAAGCAACAGTGGCGCTGCTGCGCACCTTGCTTGAAGACGTGATGAATGCCCCGCAGGCGCCGGCCTGACTTTTTCGCGGGCAAAAGAAAACCCCGCCGAAGCGGGGCTTTGCAGACTGTTTCCCTGACATCCATTTCACTCCGCCGTCCTGGCAGAATCCTACGTGTCCGTGTTGTTTCTTTGCGCTTCCTGCGCGACGTCCATGTGAAGTAGATTATCCGTGGATCCAATTTGGCGATAGAGGACGAATAGCAGCACGTCATGTAAGAGAATGCTTACACGCCATCGCCCCCCTTAAAACAGTGCCTCATCCATCAAAAACAGTGATTCGCTACCGGCCTTTACCGACGCACTCAGCGAGTGAATACGCGGCAGCAGGCGCGCAAAGTAGAAGCGCGCGGTCCCCAGCTTGCTGGCGTAGAAGTCTTCTTCAGCCTCTTTGCCCAACGCGGCCTTGGCCATACGCGCCCACATGTAGGCGTAGGCCATGTATCCAAACGCATGCAAATACTCCACTGAGGCCGCACCGATTTCGTTCGGGTTGGTCTTGGCGCGATCCAGCACCCAGGCCGTCAACTCATCGAGGTTGTCCACCGCCGCACTCAGCGGTTTGGTGAACTCAGCCAGGTCGGCGTTCGAGTGAGCAATGAACTGGCGGATCTCGTCGGCAAACAAGGTGTAGAACGCCCCGCCGCTGCCCACGATCTTGCGCCCCATCAAGTCCAGGGCCTGAATGCCGTTGGTGCCTTCGTAGATCTGGGTGATGCGCACATCACGCACTAGTTGCTCTTGGCCCCACTCGCGGATGTAGCCGTGGCCACCAAACACCTGCTGGCCGAGCACCGTGGTTTCCAGGCCCAGGTCGCTGAGGAACGCTTTGGCCACCGGCGTCAGCAATGCCACCAGGTTATCCGCACGCTCACGGGCTGCGGCGTCTTCGCTGAACTTTGCGATATCCAGCTGCGTTGCCACGTAGGTGGAGAACGCGCGGCCGCCTTCGTTCGCAGCTTTCATGGTCAGCAGCATGCGGCGCACGTCCGGATGGACGATGATCGGGTCAGCGGCTTTGTCTTTCGCCTGAGCGCCTGTCGGTGAGCGGCTTTGCAGACGATCACGCGCATACTCAATCGCGTTCTGATAGGAACGCTCGCCGGACGCCAGGCCCTGGATACCCACACCCAGACGCTCGTAGTTCATCATGGTGAACATCGCCGCCAGCCCACGGTTAGGCTCGCCCACCAAGTAACCCACGGCTTCGTCGAAGTTCATCACGCAAGTAGCGGACGCCTGGATACCCATCTTGTGTTCAATGGAACCACAGCTCACCAGGTTGCGCGCGCCGAGGCTGCCGTCGGCATTGACCATGAACTTTGGCACCAGGAACAGCGAGATCCCCTTAGGCCCGGCCGGCGCATCCGGCAGCTTGGCCAAGACCAGATGGATAATGTTTTCGGTGAGGTCGTGCTCGCCACCGGTGATAAAGATCTTGGTCCCGCTGATTTTGTAGGAGCCGTCCGTCTGAGGCTCGGCCTTGGTCCGGATAATCCCCAAGTCTGTGCCGGCATGGGCCTCGGTCAGGCACATGGAACCGGCCCATTCACCGGAATACATCTTCGGCAGGTAGGCAGCCTTGAGCTCTTCGCTGGCGTGGGTGTTGATCGATACGCACGCGCCAGACGTCAACATCGGATACAGGCCAAACGCCAGGCTCGACGAGTTGATCATCTCTTCAACCTGGGCCGACACCGCCTTGGGCATGCCCATACCGCCAAACACCGGATCGCCGCCGACACCGACCCAGCCGCCTTCAGCGTAGGTTTTGTAGGCCTGTGGATAACCGTCCGGGGTAAACACCGCGGTGTTATCCCAGCGGCAGCCTTGCTCATCGCCACCGCGACTCAGCGGGGCGATGGATTTGGCGGTGACTTTGCCGGCTTCCTCGAGGATCGCCTCGACAGTTTCGGCGTCAACGCTGTCTGCCAATGCCGGCAATTGGGCCCATGTATTGGCGACCTCAAAAACTTCGTTGAGGACGAAGCGCATATCACGCAGCGGCGCTTTGTAATCAGCCATGGCAAACCTCGTGAGAACGGGAAAAGTGATTCGATAGGATCGGTTTTACAGGCTCCGAGTGTACCCGAACAACTTTTCAGACACATAGGGTCCACTTGTGACTGATTGGTATTTTTAAGTCACTACAGTGCAAATGCCTCCGCTGGCAGACTCATCAGGCATTCGCTGCCCGCTTGCACAGCGGCGCGGTGGGTTGTGGTACGCGGCAGCAGACGCTTGAAGTAGAACTCGCACGTGGCCAGCTTGGCCTTGGCAAACTCGACATCGTCATGGGCCTGCGCCGCGATCGCCATGCGCAGCCACAGGTAGGCAAGGACGATGTAACCGCTGTACATCAAGTAATCCACGGCAGCGGCGCCCACTTCGTCGGGATTTTTCATCGCGGCCATGCCGACCTGGGTGGTCAACTCGCCCCACTCCTGGTTCAACTGATTGAGCTGCGCCACATAGGCCTTGAACTGCGGATGTTCGGCATTCGCGGCGCAGAACTTATGCACAATCTTGGTAAACCCGCGCAGCAACTTGCCCTGGCTGCCCAGCACCTTGCGCCCCAGCAGGTCGAGTGCCTGAATGCCGTTGGTGCCTTCATAGATCGGCGCAATCCGCGCATCGCGAGCCAACTGCTCCATGCCCCATTCGCGGATATA
This sequence comes from Pseudomonas sp. 2995-1, assembly GCF_002742505.1. Classification (NCBI taxonomy): domain Bacteria; kingdom Pseudomonadati; phylum Pseudomonadota; class Gammaproteobacteria; order Pseudomonadales; family Pseudomonadaceae; genus Pseudomonas; species Pseudomonas sp. 2995-1. The sequence continues at coordinate 71,052 of NZ_LJSA01000332.1, forward strand.
GCCATGGCCGCCAAATACCTGCATGCCGTGGTTGGTCACTTCCAGCCCGGTGTCGGTCATAAAGGCTTTGCAGATCGGCGTGAGGAACGCCAGCAGGTCTTCGGCTTCCTGGCGTTGAGCGGCGTCGCTGCTCAGGTGTGCAGTGTCGAGTAATTGCGCGGTGAAGTAGGTCAGCGCGCGATTGCCTTCGTTGAAGGCTTTCATGGTCAGCAGCATACGACGCACATCGGGGTGCACGATGATCGGGTCGGCGGCTTTGTTCGGAGCCTTGGCGCCAGTCAGGGAGCGCATTTGCAGGCGGTCGTTGGCGTATTTGATCGCGCCCTGGAAGCTCGCCTCGCCGTTGCACAGGCCCTGCATGCCGGTACCCAGCCGCGCGTGGTTCATCATGGTGAACATGCAGTTGAGGCCTTTGTTGGCCTCTCCAATCAAAAAGCCCTTGGCGCCGTCGAAGTTCAGCACGCAGGTGGCCGAAGCCTTGATGCCCATCTTGTGCTCGATGGAGCCGCAGTGCACCGCGTTGCGTTCGCCGGAGTCAGCGTGGAACTTGGGCACGATAAACAGCGAGATACCTTTGGTGCCCGCGGGTGCATCCGGCAGTTTGGCCAACACCAGGTGGATGATGTTGGCGCTCATGTCGTGCTCACCGGCTGAGATGAAGATCTTGCTGCCGGTGATCGCATAGCTGCCATCGGCCTGGGGCACGGCGCGGGTCTTGATCAGGCCCAGGTCGGTGCCGCAATGGGCTTCGGTGAGGCACATGGTGCCGGTCCATTCGCCTGCGGTAAGTTTGCCCAGGAACGTGGCCTTCTGCTCTTCCGTCCCGTGGGCGTGGATCGCCGACATCGCGCCGTGAGTCAGGCCCGGATACATGCCCCATGAGGTGTTGCTGGAGCCGATCATCTCGCTGAGCACCAGGCCCAACGATTGCGGCAAGCCCTGGCCGCCGTAGGCCGGATCCGACGCCACACCGTGCCAACCGCCTTCGACGTATTGGGCGAAGGCTTCCTTGAAGCCCTTGGGCGTGGTCACGACGCCATTGTCGAAATGGCAGCCCTCTTCATCACCGCTGCGGTTGAGGGGCGAGAGCACGTTCTCGCAGAATTTGGCGCCCTCTTCGAGGATAGCGCTGACCATGTCCGGGCTGGCGTCGGTTGCGCCCAGCGTGGCGTAGTGACCGTGGAAATCAAATACGTTGTCGATCAGAAAGCGCATGTCGCGCAGGGGAGCTTTGTACTCAGGCATGGTCATGTCTCCGGCAGCAGATGGTCTCAACCTACTGCTGGCCAGCGTCGCAAACAATCACTGTAGAACCGCTGAATACACCGCCATTACTTAACCGGCAGCGCTGTCCATACGCACCGCGCCACGGCGCGTCTGCCCGGCGGCAATCACGCAGTTACGCCCGGCGCCCTTGGCCGCATACAGCGCCTGGTCGGCGGACTTGAGGACTTCTTCTGAGCTGCGCTGCTCGGCCTGGCGTTCGGCCACGCCGATACTGACCGTCACCGACACACTCGTCGCGCCGCTGCCCGCCCGGCGCTGACGGCCTTGTTGATCATCCTGGGGACGGTCCGCGTTGCGCAGCTTAATGTCATAGTTGGCGATAATTTCGCGGATTTCCTCTAGGTGCGGCATGCACTCATCCAGGGTTTTGCCGGCAAACACCACGGCGAACTCTTCACCGCCGTAGCGGTAGGCGCGTCCACCGCCATTGACCTTGGACAACTTGCTCGCCACCAGGCGCAGCACTTGGTCACCCACATCGTGACCATGGGTGTCATTGAACCGTTTGAAGTGGTCGACGTCGGTCATCGCCAACACATAGTTGCGCCCCAGCCGCTGCATGCGCTCGTTGAGGGCGCGGCGTCCCGGCAGGCCGGTCAGCTCATCGCGGAACGCCATTTGATAGGCCTCATGGGCCACGCCGGCCGCGATCATCAACATCACCTGGCTGCACATGATGTTCAGGGTGAACGGCAGGATGAAGGTTTTCGGCAGCATCCAGAACAGCCCCAGCAACCCCACCAATTGCGCCGCGTGCAGCGGGCGCGGCTGGTACCAGTATTGGGCGGCGAGGGTGAGAAAACCGATCAGGAACATCGGATACGACAACTGGATCAGGCTCATCCAGGTCCCGTGCAGCGCCGGCCAGCGAATCTCCGCCAGCCAGTTCAGCACCGCTTGGGGATAACTTTGCTCCAGGGCCAGCGCCACGCTGCCTATCGCCAGTACCACAGCGCAACGGGCCACGAAGTCGCGGAACAGGTGGGTTTTCTCCTGCCACAGCGCGTAGATGCTGAACAGCAGCGGCAACAACAGGCAACACAGATGAAACACCACGGCAGCGTCTTCGCGCACGCGGCCGTTGTCGCGATAGAAATCGGTCTGGGTATCGAGCAGGAAGTAGGCGATGTACACCGTGATCATCAAAAACAGCTCACGCTGGCGCCGATACACAGCGCAGTACGAACCGCCGAGCAACAGCACCAAGGTTGGCAACACATTGAACAGTGACGTGAAGAAGACGTTGAGGTCCTTGACGTACGCAGCCGAGAGCCCGGCCAGCAAGAGCAGCAACGAAGGGAGGAAATGACTGAAACGAACAGCGGACACGCGTGACAAGGGTAGAACTCCGACCCGCAAAAATGATGGCTATGTGCCTTAGCGCGGACAGTTAAGCACACCCTGCCTGTCACGTATCACATTGCCATCACTGTAACGGCAGGCGGCGACAATCCCTGAGCGCTGCGCTGTGTTTTTTATCGCCCATAAAAAACCGCCGCTTCCAAGGGAAGCGGCGGTTCAGGGAAACCCGGTGAGGCTTAGTAAGCCAGGCCGAAGTCTTCCTCTTTCATGTCCATCAGGTTGTTGGCGCCCGACAGCATGGTGGCTTTGTGCGCCAAAGTACGCGGCAGAATGCGTTGGAAGTAGAAGCGCGCAGTCTGCAACTTGGCGGTGTAGAACGCCTCTTCAGTCGTGCCGGCAGCCAGTTTTTCGGCCGCCAGGCGTGCCATGTCGGCCCAGAAGTAAGCCAGGCAGGCGTAACCGGAATACATCAGGTAATCCACCGAAGCGGCACCGACTTCCTCACGGTCTTTCATCGCGGCCATGCCGACCTTCATGGTCAACTCGCCCCACTCTTTGTTCAGTGCAGCCAGCGGTGTAACGAACTCCTGAACGGCCGCGTTACCTTCATTGGCCTGGCAGAACTTGTGCACGATCTTCGTGAAGCCCTTGAGCGCCTCGCCTTGGGTCATCAGCACTTTACGGCCGAGCAGGTCCAGCGCCTGGATACCGGTGGTGCCTTCGTACAGCATCGAAATGCGGCTGTCGCGCACGTTCTGCTCCATGCCCCACTCGGCGATGAAGCCGTGACCGCCGTAGATCTGCACGCCATGGTTGGCCGATTCAAAACCAACTTCGGTCATGAATGCCTTGGCGATTGGCGTCATGAAAGCCAGCAGGCCATCGGCCTGTTTCTTGGCTTCGTCATCGGTGCCGTACTTGACGATATCCACTTGCTTGGCAGTGAAGTACACCATTGCGCGATTGCCTTCGGCGAAGGCTTTCATGGTCAGCAACATGCGGCGCACGTCTGGGTGCACGATGATCGGGTCAGCGGCCTTGTCCGGTGCTTTCGGGCCGGTGAGGGAGCGCATTTGCAGGCGATCGCGGGCGTATTTCAGGCCGCCCTGGAAGCCGATCTCGGCATGGGCCAGGCCTTGCAGCGCGGTGCCCAGGCGAGCGGTGTTCATAAAGGTGAACATGCAGTTCAGGCCTTTGTTCGCCGGGCCGATCAGGAAACCGGTGGCCGCGTCGAAGTTCATCACGCAGGTGGCGTTGCCGTGGATACCCATCTTGTGTTCCAGGGAACCACAGGTCACCGCGTTGCGCTCACCCACCGAACCGTCGGCGTTAGGCATGAACTTGGGCACGATAAACAGCGAGATGCCTTTAGTGCCGGCCGGTGCGTCCGGCAGGCGGGCCAATACGATGTGGACGATGTTGTCGGCCATGTCGTGTTCACCGGCCGAGATGAAGATCTTGGTACCGGAGACTTTGTAGGAGCCGTCGGCCTGAGGCTCGGCCTTAGTGCGCAGCATGCCCAGGTCGGTGCCGCAGTGTGGCTCGGTCAGGCACATGGTGCCGGTCCATTCGCCCGATACCAGCTTGGTCAGGTAGGCCTCTTGCTGCTCGGGGGTGCCGTGCTCGGAGATGGTGTTCATCGCACCATGGGACAGGCCTGGGTACATGCCCCACGACCAGTTGGCTTCGCCGACCATTTCGCTCACGGCCAGACCCAGGGATTCCGGCAGGCCTTGGCCGCCGTGCTCCACGTCGTGGGCCAGGCTAGGCCAGCCGCCTTCGACGAATTGCTTGTAGGCTTCTTTGAAACCCGTCGGCGTCTTAACGCCTGACTCACTCCAGGTGCACCCTTCGATGTCGCCCACTCGGTTCAACGGTGCCAGCACTTGTTCACAGAACTTGGCGCCTTCTTCAAGAATGGCGTCGACCATGTCCGGAGTAGCGTCCTGGCAAGCCGGCAGACTCTGATAGTGCGCTTCATAACCGAGCAGTTCGTCACGAACGAAGCGAATATCACGCAAGGGGGCCTTGTAGTCAGGCATAGCGATAAACCTCTGCTGATGTAGCTGGAATGAACAACCGCGTGGATGTGTTGTGGCGGTCAAACAGGTGTTTGAAACATACGTTTACGACCTAGGGATGTCAAGCGTCGGGCAGATGCCGTCTGTCATGACGCACGTCAACCCAGGCGCAACAAGGCCTGAGGCGAGATGCCACATCGGGGAGAGTGTAGAGAGGGATCAGAATAAAACAGGACAAATGTGGGAGGGGGACGAGCCCCTCTCACATTTCAAGCGCCAGCAGATCAGGCGTAGGTGTCGATCAAGGTGCCGAGCATTTCGTCGGAAGCCTTGGCGACTTTGACGCCCAGCTCCACCTGAAACTTGCCTTCTGCCAGTTCCACCATATTGCTGGCAGAATCGGTCGGCTGGCCACGGTTGATCGCCTGCAAGCGATCATTCTGGGCATCGGAAGGTTGGCTGGTGGCTGCGCTGGCGATCTTGCCAGCGGCCTGGTCGACACGGCTCTGCCCGGACTGAATGGTGTTCAGGCCCGAATAAAACGCGCTGCTTCCAGAGATTTCCATGGCTTAAGCCTGCCTTGAGAGAATCGTGAATGTTGATTGAAGCAGAGAACCTGGCAAAACGCCCGTCAAAAACACTAATGGCATAATGCCTTAGCGATAGCCAAAATCAGTCAAGCAAGTCCAACTGTAAGTATTGCGCCACGGCTTCGGCGCTGGCGTGCTTGAGTTTCGGCACTCGACCCAGGCACGGAGCAGGCAGCCGTTCGGCCAGGGTGGCGAGGTTTTCTTCCAGACGGGAGGTCTTGGGATCGATGATGTTCGCCACCCAGCCCGCCAGCGACAGACCATCCCTTGCGATGGCTTCGGCGGTGAGCAAAGCATGGCTGATACAGCCCAGGCGCACGCCTACCACCAAGATCACCGGCAGTTTGAGCCCGATGGCCAGGTCCGACAGATTGGCCTGGTCAGCCAACGGCACGCGCCAGCCACCTGCGCCCTCGATCAAGGTGAAATCCGCTTGCCGCGCCAGAATCTGCTGCATGGGCTTGAGCAGCGATTGCACCGTCAGCGAAACCCCTGCCTCCCTTGCAGCCAAGTGCGGGGCGATGGCGGGCTCGAAAGCCACCGGATTGACCTCGGCATAACTCAACGGCAATGAACATTCGGCCAGCAGCGCCAGTGCATCGGCATTGCGCAGGCCCTCGGGGGTTACTGCGCAACCGGAGGCGACAGGTTTACCAGCGGCGGTGCTTTTGCCGGCTTGGCCGGCTGCATGCAGGAGGCCGGCGGCGATGGTGGTCTTACCGACATCGGTGTCGGTGCCCGTAATGAAATAAGCGGCGTTCATAGAGGTTTCTCCAGTACGGCGTACACCACTTGATAAGTCGCCGGCAGGCCTTGGGACTGGCGGAATCGCTCATAAGCCTCGACCAGTGCAACAATCCGCGCGCGGCCCGTCAGCCCTCCGGGGCGTCCGGGGTTGAGATTGTGGGCACCAAGAGCCTTCAATTCATGGGTCAGACTGCGCACATCCGGGTAATGCAGCACATGGGGCTGGCGCTCCAGGCTGACCACACGCAGGCCGCTGGCCGCACACAGTTGCTGGTAAGCCTCGAAGGTACGGAAGCGATTGACGTGCACCAGGCCATCGGCGGCGCGCCAACTTTCGCGCAGTTCATCCAATGTACCCACACACAAACTGGCAAAGGCCAATACCCCGCCCGGTTGCAGCACGCGATGGGCCTCGCTGAGCACTGCATCGAAGTTGGCACACCATTGCACCGCAAGGCTGGAGAAGATCAGCCCGCAGCTTGCATCGTGCACGGGCAAACGCTCGGCATCTCCCGCGATGAAATGCGCCGCGCCGCCTAAAGGCCGCGCATGGTTGAGCATGCCTTCAGCGATATCCAGCGCCACGCCCTCGCTGGCCGGCAATAACTCACCCAGCACGCGACTGAAATACCCAGTGCCGCATCCCATATCCAGCCAACGTCGTGGCGCGCACGCTGACGGCAGGCGCGACAGCAGTTCATGCCCCACCGCTCGCTGCAGCTCGGCGACGCTGTCGTAACTGGCCGCCGCACGGGAAAATGACGCCGCTACCTGGCGCTTGTCCGGCAAGGCACCCGGCAGAGGGGGGTGGGATAAATCAGTCATCAACGCACTCATGCAAAAAAGCCTGGATGGCCCCCGCTACTCCGTGGGGATCCTCCAGAAGAAAAGCGTGACCGGCCTGTTCAATCAGACCGATTTCAACATCGGGGAGCAGCGTCAGCAGGTCGCTGGCGGCTTCGGCAGGCACCAACCCGTCCATACCGGCAAACAGATGCAACTGCGGGCCGCGATAGGCCAGCAAGGCTTCGCGGGTGTCCAATTGCGCAAGCAGTTCAAGACCGGTCATCAACGCGCCGGACAGCGTCTGCGGCGCGCCGCTGACCAACAAACGCGCCAGCCCGCGAGGGTCTTCGGCACCTTTGGCGCACAACAGTCCGAAGCGCTTGAGGGTGACCTGGGAATCGGCGTGGCAGCCGGCGAGGAAGGAATCGAACGTCTGCGCAGGCATCGCACTCGGCCAACCCTCGTGGGCGACAAAACATGGATTGCTCGCCAGGGTCAGCAACCCGCAGCAGCGTTCGCCACGTCGCGCCGCCAATTCCGAGGCCAGCATGCCGCCCAGGGACCAGCCGCCGAGCCAGGCGTTATCCGGCAATGTGGCGTCGAGTTCATCCAGCCATTCGCCGAGATCGCTGGAGTCCAGCACCGGCAACGGCTCGATCTGTACGTGCAAATGTTCGTCCAGCCCTTGCAATGCGGCGGCCAAAGGTTCCAGCGGCGATACGCCGAGGCCCCAGCCGGGCAGCAATATCAGTCGATCACGCATGGTCGGGCTCCAGGGCGCCTAGCAAGCGGAAACACTCTTCCAATGCGTTTAACAATAGCTGCACCTGCGCCTCGCTGTGGGCCGCCGTCAATGTCACGCGCAAACGGGCGCTGCCGACGGGTACCGTTGGTGGTCGGATCGCGGTGACCATCAAGCCGCGCTCGCGCAGCATCTGGGACAAACGCACGGCTCTGGCGCTGTCGCCAATCAGGATCGGTTGGATCGGCGTAAAGCTGTGCATCAAGTCCAGGCCGAGCTGCTCGGCGCCCTGCCGGAACTGGCGGATCAGGCCATTGAGGTGTTCACGCCGCCAATGTTCGGTGCGCAGCAGCTCCAGGCTTTTCAACGTGGCGCAGGCCAACGCGGGTGGTTGGCTGGTGGTGTAGATATACGGCCGGGCGAACTGGATCAGGCTTTCGATCAATTCTTCACTGCCCGCCACAAACGCGCCGGCGGTGCCGAAGGCTTTGCCCAGGGTGCCGACCAGTACCGGCACGTCTTCCTGACTCAAGCCAAAATGCTCGACGATCCCTGCGCCGTTGGCCCCCAACGGGCCGAAACCATGGGCGTCGTCCACCATCAGCCAGGCGCCTTTGGCCTTGGCTTCACGGGCCAGCGCGGGCAAGTCGGCCAAATCGCCGTCCATGCTGAACACGCCATCGGTGACCACCAACGTATTACCGGTGGCTTTCTCCAGGCGCTTGGCCAGGCTGGCGGCGTCGTTATGCAGGTAGCGATTGAACCGCGCACCGGACAGCAAGCCCGCATCCAGCAAGGACGCGTGATTGAGACGATCTTGCAGCACCGTATCGCCCTGCCCCACCAGCGCCGTGACTGCGCCCATATTGGCCATGTAGCCCGTGGTAAACAGCAGCGCACGGGGGCGAGCGGTCAAGTCAGCCAGGGCCTCTTCCAGTTCATGGTGCGGCGTGGCGTGCCCGACCACCAAATGCGATGCGCCACCGCCCACGCCCCAACGGGACGCACCAGCACGCCAGGCTTCGATCACTTGAGGATGATTGGCCAGGCCCAGGTAGTCGTTATTGCAGAAGGCGAGCAACGGTTGGCCGTCGACCACCACTTCAGGACCTTGGGGGCTCTGCAGCAGTGGCCGCTGACGGTAAAGGTGTTCGGCACGGCGGGCAGCGAGGCGCGCGGATAGATCAAAAGACATGCAGGCCTCGGACTAGCAGGATTAACTCGATCAAATTGTAGGAGGAGGCTTGCCCTTGATAGCGGTGGGCCAGTCACTTTATTTATCGACTGACACTCCCTCATAGGGGGGCAAGCCCCCTCCCACATTGGCCTTTCATTTCAATCAGACGACAGCGTTGTAGAACTGCTCGCTGCTCTTCTGCTCGACCAACGCCTGCTCAATCGCCGCTTGATGCACTTCATCGGCGTGCTCTTCACGGGCTTCCGGCAGGATGCCCAGGCGCGAGAACAGTTGCATGTCCTTGTCGGCCTGCGGGTTGGCGGTGGTCAGCAGTTTGTCGCCGTAGAAAATCGAGTTGGCGCCGGCGAAAAACGCCAGGGCCTGCATCTGCTCGTTCATGGCTTCACGGCCGGCGGACAGCCGAACATGGGATTGAGGCATCAGGATGCGCGCCACGGCGAGCATCCGGATGAAGTCGAACGGGTCGATGTCTTCGGCGTTTTCCAGCGGCGTACCGGCCACTTTCACCAGCATGTTGATCGGCACCGATTCCGGATGCTCCGGCAGGTTGGCCAACTGGATCAGCAGGTTGGCACGGTCGTCGAGGGACTCGCCCATGCCGAGGATGCCGCCGGAACAGATCTTCATCCCCGAATCACGTACATAGGCCAGGGTTTGCAGGCGCTCGCTGTAGGTGCGGGTGGTGATGATGCTGCCGTAGAACTCCGGCGAGGTGTCCAGGTTGTGGTTGTAGTAGTCGAGGCCGGCCTGGGCCAGGGCTTCGGTCTGGTCCTGGTCAAGACGGCCGAGGGTCATGCAGGTTTCCAGGCCCATGGCCTTCACGCCTTTGACCATCTGCAGCACGTACGGCATGTCTTTGGCCGACGGGTGTTTCCAGGCGGCGCCCATGCAGAAGCGCGTCGAACCGATGGCCTTGGCGCGGGCGGCCTCTTCGAGGACCTTCTGCACTTCCATCAGCTTTTCTTTTTCCAGGCCAGTGTTGTAGTGGCCCGACTGCGGACAATATTTGCAATCTTCCGGACAGGCGCCGGTTTTGATCGACAGCAGCGTCGACACCTGCACACGGTTCGCGTCGAAATGCGCACGGTGTACGGTCTGCGCCTGGAACAACAGGTCATTGAACGGCTGCACAAACAGTGCTTTGACTTCAGCCAGGGACCAATCGTGACGCAAGGTGGCGGTGATGCTGGCGCTCATGGGCGATTCCTTGATTATGCTTTGGCAAACGCTGCGGGAAGGGCAATACCCACAGGCGCGACACGGATGCTCGGCATATTTAAGGAAGATTCATGCACTGTCAACCAAGATACAAACACGAAGTTTACATCTGGTTAAAAAACATACGCACCTGTTTAATCTGCGATGAGGCCACAGAAACAGACGATTGTGTGTGCAACGTCTGCGAAACCGAGCTGCCCTGGCTGATGGATCACTGCCAGACCTGCGCGTTACCCTTGGCAATGGACGGTTTGATCTGCGGCCAATGCGTGAAACACCCCCCCGCCTTTAAACAAGTAATCGCCCCCTGGACCTACAGCTTTCCCGTGGACACCTTGATCAGTCGCTTCAAGCACCAGGCGCGCTGGCCACTCGGGCATCTACTGGGGCACTTGCTGGGGCAACACCTGCGGGATCGCTTCGACAACAACGAACTCACCCGCCCAGACGTTCTGCTGCCGGTACCCATGGCCCGCCAGCGCTTGCGCGAGCGTGGTTATAACCAGGCGCTGATGCTGGCGCGCTGGCTCAGTGCCGACCTGAATATCCCCTACGATGAACACCTGTTATTACGCCCCCATGAAACCATGGCGCAACAGACCCTCGACGCCAAGGCGCGCAAACGCAACCTGCTCAACGCCTTCGCCCTGCCCCCTGATGCCCTTGTACAAGGCCGCCACCTGGCGCTGGTGGACGACGTGCTCACCACCGGCGCCACCGCCCACAGCCTGGCGCGGCTGTTGATCAACGCCGGCGCGCGACAGGTGGACGTGTACTGCCTGGCCCGCACACCCAAGCCCGGCACTTGACTCTCATGCCTCACAGCCGCAACGTCCGCTCATCCCAACACAGCATATGCCCATGTCTCTTCCGACTTTACTGAGCCAACACATCGTCCGCCGCCCCCAACGCATCGCCCTGCTGGGGCATATCGCCGAACAGGGCTCCATCACCCGCGCCGCCAAGAGTGCTGGCTTGAGTTACAAGGCCGCTTGGGATGCCATTGATGAACTGAACAACCTCGCGCAAAAACCGCTGGTAGAACGCAGCGTCGGCGGCAAAGGCGGCGGCGGCGCCAGGCTCACGGCTGAAGGGGAACGGGTATTGCGCCTCTATCAACGCCTGCAAGCCTTGCAGGCTGAGGTGCTGGGCTCGGACGAAGCCGCCAGTGACTTCAATCTGCTGGGCCGTCTGATGCTGCGAACCAGCGCGCGCAACCAGTTGCATGGCTTGGTCATCAGAATTGAAAGCCATGGACGCAACGACCTGATTCATTTGCAACTCGCGGGTGGATTGACCCTCGCGGCGCAAATCACCCACGACAGCACACAACGGCTGGAGCTGGAGATCGGCGTGGAAGTCGTCGCGCTGATCAAGGCTGGCTGGCTGGAATTGCTGGCACCGGATGGCGCCGTAACACTCGGACACAATTGTATGAGCGGGACGCTAGACGCCATTCTCCACGCCGAGGACGGTCCCAGCGAAGTGCGTATCGCCCTGCCCAATGGCCAGGTTTTATGCGCCCTGGCGCAGCCCGACGTACTCATCGCCCTGGAAGCCGCCGAAGGCCAGGCGATCCAAGTGCAATTTGCCCCCAGTCATGTGCTGCTCGGCACACCGGTCTGAGCCGCAGAGTTCTTCAAACTGCAACAACTTCGTCACACCCGCTCCTTATGGTGTCTGCAAAAACCGCAGGGAGCCTGAGATGAGCCTATTAGAAGAAAACCAAGCCACCGACCTTGAACAGATGGTTGGCCTCACCCGCCGCCGCTTCATCGGCGCCGGCGCCCTGTGCGGTGCCGCGATGTTCCTGGGCGGCAACCTCCTGAGCCGCAGCGCACTGGCCGTGAACGCCGCTTCCGCCAGCCCGCTGCTGGGGTTTGCCAGCATCGCTGCCGCCACCAGCGACACCATCACCTTGCCGCCGGGCTACAGCGCCTCGGTGCTGATCAGTTGGGGGCAGCCGCTGCACAAAAGCGCGCCGGCCTTCGACCCTTCCGGCAACGGCACGGCCAAGGCCCAGGAACAACAATTCGGCGACAACAACGATGGCATGAGCCTGTTCGCCTTCCCCGGCGACGACAACCGCGCGCTGATGGCGATCAACAACGAATACACCAATTACCGCTATCTCTACGCCCACGGCGGCGCGCCGCAATCGGCGGAAGATGTGCACAAGGCCCTGGCCAGCGAAGGCGTGTCGGTAATTGAAGTGCGGCGCAAGGGTGACACCTGGCAGTTCGTCCAGGACTCGCGTTACAACCGCCGTATCCACGGCAACTCGCCAATCCGCCTGAGCGGCCCCGCTGCTGGCCACGACTGGCTGAAAACCAGCGCCGACAAATCCGGCAAGAAAGCCCTCGGTACCTTCCAGAACTGCGCCAACGGCAAGACACCCTGGGGCACTTATCTGACGTGTGAAGAAAACTTCACCGACTGCTTCGGCAGCAGCAACCCACAACAAACTTTCGACGCCGCACAGAAACGCTACGGCGTGGTGGCCGCCAGTAAAGACATCAACTGGCACCAGCACGACCCACGCTTCGACTTGGCCAAGAACCCCAACGAACTCAATCGTCATGGCTGGGTGGTGGAAATCGACCCATTCGACCCGCAATCCACCCCGGCCAAACGCACGGCGCTGGGCCGCTTCAAACACGAAAACGCCGCCCTCGCTGAAACCCGCGACGGCCGCGCGGTGGTGTACATGGGCGACGACGAGCGCGGTGAGTTCATCTACAAGTTCGTCAGCCGCGACAAGATCAACCACAAGAACCCCAAGGCCAACAAGGACTTGCTCGACCACGGCACCTTGTACGTGGCGATCTTCGACGCGGGCAACGGCGATGCCGACCATCCCAAGGGCAAGGGCCAGTGGGTCGAGTTGACCCATGGAAAAAACGGTATCGACGCCAGCAGCGGTTTCGCCAACCAGGCAGAAGTGCTGATCCACGCGCGCCTGGCCGCCAGTGTGGTCAAAGCCACGCGCATGGACCGCCCGGAATGGATCGTGGTCAGCCCCACCGATGGCCAGGTTTACTGCACCCTGACCAACAACGCCAAGCGCGGCGAAGACGGCCAACCGGTAGGCGGCCCCAACCCACGGGAAAAGAACGTCTACGGCCAGATCCTGCGCTGGAAAGCCAATGCCGATGACCACGGCGCGGCCGATTTCAGCTGGGACTTGTTTGTGGTCGCCGGCAACCCCGGCGTACACGCGGGCAAGCCCAAGGGCGGATCGTCCAACATCAACCCGCAGAACATGTTCAACAGCCCCGACGGCCTGGGCTTCGACAAGGCCGGACGCCTGTGGATCCTCACCGATGGCGATTACAGCAACGCGGGCGACTTTGCCGGGATGGGCAACAACCAGATGCTCTGCGCCGACCCAGTCACCGGAGAAATCCGCCGCTTCATGGTCGGGCCGGTGGCGTGTGAAGTGACGGGTATCAGCTTCTCACCGGATCAGAAGACGTTGTTTGTGGGGATTCAGCATCCGGGGGAAACCGGCGGCTCGACTTGGCCGGAGCATCTGCCGAATGGCAAGCCGCGTTCGTCGGTGATAGCGATTCGGCGAGATGATGGCGGGATTGTCGGCGCCTGATAGACCGCTATCGGGGGCAAGCGTCCTCCCACATCAGACCGCATTCCTACAGGATAAACGCGGTCACCTGTGGGAGGACACTTGCCCCCGATGACAATGGCACAGGCGCCCCCTATCTCAGGCTTGGTGCGTTACCATACCCGGCCGGAAGCGGCGCCCTGCTGCCCGCAGGAGTTCCCATGGCCCATCCGTTTGAAACCCTCACCCCTGACCTCGTGCTCGACGCCGTCGAAAGCATCGGTTTTCTCAGCGATGCTCGTGTTCTGGCGCTCAACAGCTACGAAAACCGCGTGTATCAGGTGGGTATCGAAGACGGTGAACCGCTGATCGCCAAGTTCTATCGCCCTCAACGCTGGACCAACGACGCGATCCTTGAAGAACACCGCTTCACCTTCGAGCTGGCCGACTGCGAAGTGCCAGTAGTCGCGCCATTGATCCACAACGGCGAGAGCCTGTTCGAACACGCCGGTTTCCGCTTCACCTTGTTCCCTCGCCGTGGCGGCCGTGCGCCAGAGCCCGGCAACCTTGATCAACTGTATCGACTCGGGCAACTGCTCGGCCGTTTGCACGCGGTGGGTTCGACCCGCCCGTTCGAACACCGTGAAGCCCTGGGCGTGAAGAACTTCGGTCACGATTCACTCAACACGCTGCTTGAAGGCAATTTCATTCCCAAAAGCCTGCTGCCGGCCTACGAGTCCGTCGCCCGCGACCTGCTCAAGCGTGTGGAAGAGGTCTACAAGGCCACACCGCACAAGAACATCCGCATGCACGGCGATTGCCACCCCGGCAACATGATGTGCCGCGACGAGATGTTCCATATCGTCGACCTGGATGACTGCCGTATGGGGCCGGCGGTGCAGGACCTGTGGATGATGCTCGCTGGCGACCGTCAGGAATGCCTGGGCCAACTGTCCGAGTTGATGGACGGCTATCAAGAGTTCCACGATTTCGACCCGCGGGAATTGGCACTCATCGAACCGCTGCGCGCCCTGCGTCTGATGCACTACAGTGCATGGCTGGCGCGGCGTTGGGACGATCCCGCCTTCCCCCACAGCTTCCCGTGGTTCGGCAGCGAGCGGTATTGGGGTGATCAGGTGCTGGCACTGCGCGAGCAGCTTTCGGCGCTCAATGAAGAGCCGCTCAAACTCTTCTGATTGCTTGTGAACGTGGGAGGGGGCTTGCACCCTCCTACACAAAGCAGACCGCATTACCTAGCCAGTCCCATTGCCTGACAAATATCCTTACAATCGCGCTTTGTTAGCTGCCTAAGCAAGGATTCTGCAATGCACGCCGCCAACCCCCGCAAGGGGTACATCCTGGGCCTGAGCGCCTATGTCATCTGGGGCTTGTTCCCGCTCTACTTCAAAGCCATCGCCAGCGTACCCGCCGCCGAGATCATCGTTCACCGTGTGCTGTGGTCGGCGTTGTTCGGCGGTTTGCTGTTGATGGTGTGGAAGCATCCCGGTTGGTTCCGCGAGCTGCGCGACAACCCCCAGCGCCTGGCGATCCTTGCCCTCAGCGGTTCGTTGATTGCCGGTAACTGGCTGACGTATGTGTGGTCGGTGAACAGTGGCCGCATGCTGGAAGCCAGCCTGGGTTACTACATCAACCCGTTGGTGAATGTACTGCTGGGCATGTTGCTTCTCGGCGAACGCTTGCGTCGCCTGCAATGGGCCGCCGTGGGCCTGGCCGCAGTGGGCGTGGCGCAACAGGTGTGGCAAGTGGGCAGTTTGCCGTGGGTGTCGTTGGTGCTGGCGCTGACCTTTGGCTTCTACGGCCTGATCCGCAAACAGGCACCGGTCAAGGCGCTACCAGGGCTGGTGGTGGAAACCTGGATGCTGGTGCCAATTGCCGTCGCGTGGCTGCTGTTAAACCCCTCCGCCCACAGTGCGCAACTGGCGTTCTGGAGTACGTCCGAAGCCTGGTGGCTGGTGGCCGCGGGTCCGGTAACGCTCATCCCGCTGGTGTGCTTCAACGCCGCCGCACGGCATTTGCCGTACACCGCGCTGGGTTTCTTGCAGTACGTCGCGCCGACCCTGGTGTTGCTCGAAGCCGTACTGCTGTTCGGCGAACACCTGGCGCCAAGCACGCTGATTGCCTTCGCCTTTATCTGGGCTGGGTTGGTGGTCTACAGCGTGGACGCCTGGCTGACCGTGCGCAAACGCTGATCAAATAACGTACAGCATCCTGCAAGCCACAGCCGGCATGGCTTGCAGGCATTCACCCCAAGGTTATCCACAGGCCCATGCAAGATTTCCATGCATAACCTTGTGGACAAATTATTCCTCGTTACGCAGCTCCACCATCAAGTCATCGGCCAAGGTTTCCAGGGATTGCTGCAAGCTCTCCAGGGACAACGATGGTGGCACCTGCAACAACGCTTCAGCCGTGAACAGCGGGTCGCCACTCATAGGGGCCGGGCGCACATCCGTGCTCAAGCGCTCCAGGTTCACGCCCTGCTGACTCAATAACGCTGTGATCTCACGCACGATGCCCGAACGGTCATTGCCCACCAACGTCATCACAATTGGTTTGGACGCCGAGGCCTGCCCAGTGCTTCCCTCACCCACCAACACGCGAATGCCGTGTGTGGATAAGTCCTCCAGCGCCCCCAATAACGCCTGACGGCTTTCCGTAGGTACGCTGACCCGCAGGATCCCGGCAAACTGCCCGGCCATATGGGCCATGCGGCTTTCCAGCCAGTTGCCACCGTGGGCGGCAATGTTCTGCGCGATGCGCTCGACCAGGCCGGGTTTGTCGGCGGCGATAATTGTGAGTACAAGATGGTCCATGGCGAAGCCCTCTGAATTCAATCTACAAGGTGGACCCGGGGGCCCACGAAAACAAATCGTGTACCATTTTTATATTTATCTGGAACAATCCAATAGTTTTTTGAGAACATCCTGTTCTCCGCTGTGACCGTACGACCAAAGTGGGTCGCTAAACGACGTATTTAGTCTAATTTTCACAACCGCAAGTCATCATGTAGTATGCCCAACCGTGCACTACATAATGAAAATCTGAAAAAGCGCATAAGCTCCGCAGAGTGAGGCAAGCAATGACTGAACACGTTCAAGTCGGTGGCCTGCAGGTCGCCAAAGTCCTGTTCGACTTCGTGAACAACGAAGCCATTCCCGGTACCGGCATCACTGCCGACCAGTTCTGGGCCGGCGCCGACAAGGTCATCCATGACCTGGCACCGAAGAACAAAGCCCTACTCGCCAAACGCGACGATTTCCAGGCGCGCATCGATACCTGGCACCAGACCCATGCCGGCCAGGCTCACGACCCGGTGGCCTACAAAGCCTTCCTGCAAGACATCGGATACCTGCTGCCAGAAGCCGCAGACTTCCAGGCTTCGACCCAAAACGTCGATGACGAAATCGCCCGTATGGCCGGCCCACAGCTGGTGGTGCCGGTGATGAATGCCCGTTTCGCCCTCAACGCCTCTAATGCGCGCTGGGGTTCGCTGTACGACGCGCTATATGGCACCGACGCCATCAGCGAAGCCGACGGCGCCGAGAAGGGCAAGGGCTACAACAAAGTGCGTGGCGACAAAGTGATTGCCTTCGCCCGTGCCTTCCTCGACGAAGCCGCGCCGCTCAGCGCCGGCAGCCACGTCGATTCCACCGGTTACAAGATCGTCGACGGCACGTTGATCGTCAGCCTCAAGGGCGGCAGCAACAGCGGCCTGCGTGACGATGCGCAACTGATCGGCTTCCAGGGCCCGGCGGCCGAGCCGATTGCGATCCTGCTCAAACACAACGGCCTGCACTTCGAAATCCAGATCGACGCCAGCACCCCGGTCGGCCAGACCGACGCCGCCGGCGTGAAAGACGTACTGATGGAAGCTGCGCTCACCACCATCATGGACTGCGAAGACTCCGTCGCCGCCGTGGATGCCGACGACAAAGTGGTGATCTACCGCAACTGGCTCGGCCTGATGAAGGGCGACTTGGCCGAAGAAGTGGCCAAGGGCGGCAAGACCTTCACCCGTACCATGAACCCTGACCGTGTCTACACCGGCATCGACGGTCAGGACGTGACGTTGCATGGCCGTTCGCTGTTGTTCGTGCGCAACGTTGGTCACTTGATGACCATCGACGCGATCCTCGACAAGAACGGCGATGAAGTGCCGGAAGGCATCCTCGACGGCCTGGTCACCAGCCTGGCGGCGGTCCACAGCCTCAACGGCAACAACACCCGCAAGAACAGCCGCACCGGCTCGGTGTACATCGTGAAGCCGAAAATGCACGGTCCGGAAGAAGCCGCGTTTACCAACGAGCTGTTCGGTCGCATCGAAGACGTGCTGAACCTGCCGCGCAACACCCTCAAGGTCGGGATCATGGACGAGGAGCGCCGCACCACGGTCAACCTCAAGGCCTGCATCAAGGCGGCCAGCGAGCGCGTGGTGTTTATTAACACCGGCTTCCTGGACCGTACCGGCGACGAAATCCACACCTCCATGGAGGCGGGCGCGATGGTGCGCAAGGCCGCCATGAAGGCCGAAAAATGGATCGGCGCCTACGAGAACTGGAACGTCGATATCGGCTTGAGCACGGGCCTGCAAGGCCGCGCACAGATCGGTAAAGGCATGTGGGCGATGCCCGACCTGATGGCCGCGATGCTCGAACAGAAAATCGCTCACCCATTGGCCGGTGCCAACACCGCCTGGGTACCGTCGCCTACGGCGGCTGCGCTGCACGCCCTGCACTATCACAAGGTTGACGTATTCGCCCGCCAGGCCGAACTGGCCACGCGCGAGCGCGCCTCGGTGGACGACATCCTGACCATCCCCCTGGCCAGCAACACCGATTGGTCCGAGGAAGAAATCCGCAACGAGCTGGACAACAACGCCCAGGGCATCCTCGGCTACGTGGTCCGCTGGATCGACCAGGGCGTCGGCTGCTCCAAAGTGCCGGACATCAACGATGTGGGCCTAATGGAAGACCGCGCCACCCTGCGTATTTCCAGCCAGCACATCGCCAACTGGTTGCGCCACGGCATCGTCAACGAAGCCCAGGTGATGGAAAGCCTCAAGCGCATGGCGCCAGTGGTGGACCGTCAGAACGCAGGGGACGCGCTGTATCGCCCACTGGCCCCGGACTTCGACAGCAACATCGCGTTCCAGGCAGCGGTGGAGTTGGTGATTGAAGGGACCAAGCAACCCAACGGTTACACCGAGCCGGTGTTGCACCGTCGGCGTCGGGAGTTCAAGGCTAAAAACGGCCTGTAAATGAAAAAGCCCTGATCGAGAGATCAGGGCTTTTTCTTTGGGGCTGTGTTGTGGATGTACGCGGTCAACTGTGGGACGGGGCTTGCTCCCGATGAAGCCCGTGCAGATACCGCAAAAATCAGGAAGCCATCCCCAACTCGCGCTTGACCAGTTTCGCTAACTTCACGCTGTCGATCGGCTTGAGCAAAAAGTCCACCACACTCAAATGCATCGCATCGATCACATCCGGCGCTTCGGCGTCCCCCGACATGATGATGATCGGCAGCGCCGCGCGGGTGGATTCGCGCACTTGGCGGATCAACTCCAGGCCATTGCTCGGTGCCATGCGCAAGTCGGTGATCAGCAAACCGATGGAGCTGCTGGATTTCAACAAATTCCACGCTGCCTCACCACTCTCGGCAGTCATGCAGCGAATACCGTCCAGAGCAAGGATCTCCGCCAGCAGTTCTCGCGCATCCTTGTCGTCATCGACAATCAGCACGCGTTGCGGCGGTAAATCAGGCTCCAGCATCACGGCGCTCAGGGCCTCGCGCTCGGCATCACTCAAAATATCGTGGTCGGACATACGGTTCTCAACAATTTTCATCAATCTCCCAGCACACTCGTCAGACATCTGCGGAAGGGCGATCAATGTGCACTTCGTCGGAAAGTTTGACTAGTGGGTGTTCCACGGGGTTTGGACGATATTCATGTAAGGTTTTTCCCTAGCTCTACGCTGTTTTCATCGACCTAGACTTACGTCCAATGGGCACCTATCGCGTAGGAGTCGACCATGCAGGACGATAACGACAAAAAAACTGCGGTCACTGTTATGAGTAAAGCTGATGCTTTCACGCAGGCGGGTAAAACCGCCGTGTTGCAGAACATCCACGGCACTTTGCAATTCCTGCAACGTTTCCCGCCATTCAATCAAATGGAAAATGCGCACCTGGCATTTCTGGTTGAACAGTGTCAATTACGTTTCTTCGGCCCTGGCGAGAGCATTCTCAAGCCGTCGGGCGGGCCGGTGGAGCACTTTTACATCGTCAAACAAGGCCGCGTCGTGGGCGAACGACCGGACTCGGCAGAAACCACCTTCGAAATCACCACTGGCGAGTGCTTCCCCCTTGCTGCGCTTTTAGGTGAACGAGCCACGCGCACCGAGCATAAAGCCGCCGAAGACACCTTCTGCCTGCAACTGAACAAGCCCGCCTTTATCAAACTGTTTGCCCTCTCCAGCCCGTTTCGCGACTTTGCCCTGCGCGGCGTCAGCAGCCTGCTGGATCAGGTCAACCAGCAAGTGCAGCAAAAAGCCGTGGAAACCCTAGGCACGCAGTATTCGCTCAATACCCGTCTGGGCGAATTGGCCATGCGCCACCCGGTAATGTGCAGCCCGGACACGCCGCTGCGCGAAGCGGTGACGCTGATGCACGAGCAACAGGTGGGCAGCATTGTGATCGTCGACGTCCATCAGTCGCCCCTGGGGATTTTTACCCTGCGCGACCTGCGCCAAGTGGTCGCCGACGGCACCAGCGATTTCAGCCAGGCGATCGACAGTCACATGACCCAGGCGCCGTTTTTCCTGACCCCGGACCACAGCGCATTCGACGCCGCCATCGCCATGACCGAACGGCATATCGCCCACGTGTGCCTGGTCAAGGACCAGCGCCTGTGTGGCGTGGTATCCGAACGCGATCTGTTTTCCCTGCAACGGGTCGATCTGGTGCACCTGGCCCGCACCATCCGCAATGCGCCCCGGGTGGAGAACCTGGTGGCGATTCGCGGCGAGATTGGCCAGTTGGTCGAGCGAATGCTCGCCCATGGCGCGTCATCCACCCAGATCACTCACATCATTACCCTGCTCAACGATCACACGGTGTGTCGAGTAATCGAGTTGACCCTCGCCGAAAAAGGCGACCCCGGCGTGCCGTTCAGTTGGTTGTGTTTCGGCAGCGAAGGCCGCCGCGAGCAGACGCTGTACACCGACCAGGACAACGGCATTCTGTTCGAGGCCAAGGACGCGGTGGAGGCCGCCGAGATTCGCGGTCGGTTGCTGCCCCTGGCGCAGCAGATCAACCAGAGCTTGGCGCTGTGCGGGTTCAGCCTGTGCAAGGGCAATATCATGGCCGGCAACCCCGAGCTGTGCCTATCGCGGGCGGAATGGGCGCGGCGGTTTGCGGCGTTTATTCGTGAAGCAACGCCGGAGAACCTGTTGGGTTCGAGCATCTATTTTGATCTGCGGGTGGTGTGGGGCGATGAACAGGGGGGCGATTTTTTGCGCCAAAACGTCCTGGATCAGGTCGCAGACAACCGGCTTTTTCAACGCATGCTTGCCGAGAACGCCTTGCGCCAACGGCCACCTGTAGGACGTTTCCGCGAATTCGTGCTGACACGCAAAAGCGGTGAAAAAGCCACGCTCGACCTCAAGGTGCAGGGCCTCACACCGTTTGTCGACGGCGCGCGCCTGCTGGCGCTGGCCAATGGCATCCACGCCAACAACACCCTAGAGCGTCTGCGCCAGTTGGTGGCCAAGGAAGTCATCGAGCCGCTGGACGGCGCCGCGTATGAAGAGGCGTACCACTTTATCCAGCAAACCCGCATGCAGCAGCACCAGTTACAGACCCGCGAGAACCAGCCGTATTCCAACCGCGTCGACCCCGATAGCCTCAACCACCTGGACCGGCGCATTCTGCGCGAATCCCTGCGCCAGGCCCAACGCCTGCAAAGCAGCCTGACGTTGCGGTATCAACTGTGAGTTTATTCGACTGGTTACGTGCGAAAAAACCTGGCCTTGATGCCGCGCAACAACGGCGCCTGGTGCAACTGCCCAAGCCCGCGGCATTGGGCGATAACCCATTGCGTACCCAACGCTGGGTGGTGGTGGATCTGGAAACCAGCGGCCTGAATCTCAACCGTGACCAAGTGCTGTCCATCGGCGCGGTGGTGATCGAAGATGGCGCGGTGGACTTTTCACAGCTGTTCGAACGCACCCTGCAGCGCGCCGAAACAAAGCTCAGCCCCAGCGTGTTGATCCATGGTCTAGGGCCCAGCGCCATCGCCGCTGGCAGTGATCCGGTGGAAGCGCTGCTGGACTTCATGGCATTTGTCGGCGACAGCCCATTGCTGGCCTTCCATGCACCGTTCGACCAGCACATGCTCGGCCGCGCACTCAAGGACAGCCTGGGTTATCGCCTGGCGCATCCGTTTCTGGATGTGGCCGACATCGCCCCACTGCTGTGCCCCGAGGCGCCTATCCGCGAAGCCGGACTGGACGACTGGATAAACCATTTCAAACTGCACGTGGGCGAACGCCATCACGCCAGCGCCGACGCCCTGGCCACGGCGGAGCTGATGCTTATCTTATTCAGTCGTGCGCGACAACAGCAGATCGACTCCCCGAAGGCGCTTCAGGAGCGCTTGAGCCAATGGAAACGGCGCAAGCAAGCGCCCTCTTTCTAACCACTTAATAAATGACCTTTAGGTGAAAGGGCTTTCATTGTGGTGAGCGGGCTTGCCCCGCGCTGGGCTGCGAAGCAGCCCCAATCCAGGCACCGCGTTTCTTCAGCCATAACCCATTGGCAGGTGTTGGGGCCGCTTCGCAGCCCAGCGCGGGGCAAGCCCGCTCACCACAGAAAATCTAGTCACCACAGAAAACCTGCTCACCAAAGAAAGCCCCCTCACCACGCTTGAGCCAATGGAAACGGCGCAAGCAAGCGCCTCTTTCTAACCACTTAATAAATGACCTTTAGGTGAATGAGCTTTCATTGTGGTGAGCGGGCTTGCCCCGCGCTGGGCTGCGGAGCAGCCCTAATCCAGGCACCGCGTTTCTTCAGTCATAACCCATTGGCAGGTGTTGGGGCCGCTTCGCAGCCCAGCGCGGGGCAAGCCCGCTCACCACAGAAAATCTAGTCACCACAGAAAGCCTACTCACCAAAGAAAGCCCAGTCACCATAGAAAGCCCCCTCACCACGCTTGAGCCAATGGAAACGGCGCAAGCAAGCGCCTCTTTCTAACCACTTAAATAAATGACCTTTAGGTGAATGAGCTTTCATTGTGGTGAGCGGGCTTGCCCCGCGCTGGGCTGCGGAGCAGCCCCAATCCAGGCACCGCGCTTCTTCAGTCATAACCCATTGGCAGGTGTTGGGGCCGCTTCGCAGCCCAGCGCGGGGCAAGCCCGCTCACCACAGAAAATCTAGTCACCACAGAAAGCCCCCTCACAACAGAAAACCTACTCACCACAGAAAGCCCCCTCACAACAGAAAACCTGCTCACCACAGAAAGCCCTCACCACAAAGAGCCCGTCTCACCAGGCAACGCTCATCTACCAATGAGATGTCATTAAGCCTTCAACCCGACGGACGCCAATTGCGCCCATCCCACGCCTCTGACACAATCGCGAATAATTCTCGTTAGTTTAAACCCTTGTTTATTCGGTGATGCCTTGTCGTCGGTCCAGAACCCACACAGTGAGCTTGTTGGCGCGTTGTATCGCGACCATCGTGGCTGGCTGTTGGCCTGGCTGCGGCGCAACGTGGCCTGCCCGAGTCGCGCCGAAGACCTGAGTCAGGACACCTTCATGCGCCTGCTGGGCCGTGACGAGCTGCGCGCCCCCCGCGAGCCACGGGCATTTCTGGTGGCGATCGCCAAAGGCTTGCTGTTCGACTACTTCCGTCGCGCCGCCTTGGAACAGGCCTATCTCGCCGAATTAATGCTAGTCCCGGAAAGCGAACACCCTTCTGCGGAAGAACAGCAACTTATCCTGGAAGACCTCAAGGCCATCGACCGCCTGCTCGGCAAGCTGTCGAGCAAGGCCCGCGCCGCGTTCCTCTATAACCGCCTCGACGGCCTGGGCCACGCGGAAATCGCCCAGCGCCTCGGCGTGTCAGTACCCCGTGTGCGCCAGTACCTGGCCCAGGGCATTCGCCAGTGCTACATCGCGTTGTATGGCGAACCGTTGTGAGTGCGATCAGCTCAAAACCGGTCTCGGCCCGTGTGCTGGATGCGGCGATTGCCTGGCAGCTGTCCCTGGATTCCGGCGACGGCAGCGCGGTGGAACGTGAAGAGTTCAGCAAATGGTTGGCCAGTAATGAAGAACACGCTCGCGCCTGGCGCCAGTTGGGGATGCTCGACCAGCGCTTTGGCGTAGCCTCGGGCCCGGCGCGGGCGGCGTTGTTGCAATCGCGTGAAGGTATTCGCCAACGGGTGCGCAAGCTCGGTACTGGCCTGGCGAGTATCGCGCTGGTGTGCGGTTTGGCGTTGTTTGCCGGCGAGCGTTATGTGCCGATCCACTATTGGCTGGCCGACCAACGCACCGCCACCGGCGAACAGCGCACGCTGAAACTGGCGGACGGCACGCAGATCAACCTCAATACCCACAGCGCCATCGACGTACGCTTTGATGAAAAACGCCGGCTGATCGTGTTGCAGGAAGGCGAAATCCTCGTCGAGACCGGCCACAACGACGCGCGCCCGTTCTACGTGCAAACCCGCGACGGCAGCCTGCGGGCACTGGGCACGCGGTTTATCGTCAGGCGCGAAGACGACGCCACGCGGTTGAGCGTCTTGCAATCGGCAGTCGCGGCGCAGCCGCAAGCATTGCATCAAGAACAGATTTTCAAGGAAGGCCAGCAAGTGCTGATGCGTGGCGACGGCCTCGGCCCAGCGCTGGCCGTCACCCCTGCCACCGACGCCTGGACCCGCGGCATGCTGGTGGTCGACAACGCCCGCCTGGGCGATGTGGTGGATGAGCTCAGCCGCTACCGCACCGGCTACTTGGGTGTGGATAAAAACGTGGCTGACCTGCGCATCACTGGCAGCTTCCCGCTGCACGACACCACCCTTGCGCTCAACGCTCTGCTGCCGACCCTGCCGGTGCGGATCGAGCAGCACACGCCGTGGTGGGTAACGGTCACGGGTAAGCCATAGGTTCTGGGGTGGCTGGGCTATCGCTATCGACGATTCGACTTGCTCCCGATGAGGCCCTCACACCCACCGCAAAAATATTTCGATCCTGCCCTATCACTTCTCGATTCTCGTTCGGCACATAGGCAATTGCGAATTACTTCCATTCAGGAGCCGCCCCATGTCCCGCACGCTAGACACCTTGTTGCGCCCCAGCCTGTTAGCCGTGGCCATAGCCCTCAGCGCCCCGCTGGCCAGCCCTTCACTGTTTGCCGCCGAACAAGCGTCCAGCGTGCGCGCCTACAACCTGCCGGCTGCACCGCTGGCCACCACCCTGAACCAAATCGCCAGCCAGGCCGGCCTCGCGCTGACCCTCAACCCGTCGCTGGCCGCCGGCAAGACCTCGGCGCCGGTCCAGGGCCAGTTCGATGCACAAGGTGCACTGCGCGAGGCGTTGCGTGGGACTGGGTTGCAATTGGAACAGGGTGGTGCGGGGACGTTTACCTTGGTGGCGATTCCTGAGGGGGTTGTGGCGTTGCCAGAGACCAGCATCACCGGACAGGGCAGTTATGAAAGCGCATGGGGGCCGGTGGATGGTTATGTCGCCACCCGCACAGCGGCTGGCACCAAGACCGATACTCCTATCGCCGAGTTGCCTCGCTCGGTCACGGTGATCACTCGCCAGCAAATGGAAGACCGCTCCGTTCTCAACCTTAACGATGCACTGCGTTACACCGCTGGCGTGCAGAGCAGTGGCTACGGATCAGACTCGCGCAGTGACTGGCTGCTGGTACGCGGGTTTGTCCCAACCCAATTCCTTGACGGCCTGCCATTGCCCAAAGGCAACTACGCCACGCCGAAGATTGACACCTGGAACCTGGAACGCATCGCAGTCCTCCGAGGTCCGGCCTCGTCGGTCTACGGGCAAACCCCACCCGGCGGTTTGCTGGATATGGTCAGTCGCCGCCCCCAGGCCGAAAGCTCGAACGAAATTGAAGTTCAGGCAGGCAGCAATAACCACAAACAGATCAACTTCGATAGCACCGGCAAGATCGACGATGAAGGACAGTTCCTCTACCGCGTAAGCGGCGTGGTGCGCGACAGCAACACCGCCGTCGACCACATCCCGGACAAGCGCTACAACGTCGCACCCAGCCTGACGTGGAATATCAACGACGACACCAGGTTCACGCTGCTGACCCAGTTCACCCGCGACGATACGGGTATCACCGGGCAGTTCCTGCCACTGCAAGGCACCAAGTTGAGTTCACCGGCCGGCAAGATTTCCCACCACAAAAACCTGGGCGATCCGGACTGGGAATTCTATGACCGCACTTACTACGCGCTGGGTTACGCGTTCGAGACGCGCCTGAACGACACCTGGCAGTTCCACCAAAACCTGCGTTACACCAAGAATGACCTGTCCTTCCAGGGCATTACCGCCGGTGGCGCGTTCTTTCCAAATGGGCCTGAAGTTGCGGTTGATGCCGATGGCGACGTGAGTCGTTCCGCTGGCAAGGTCGATGAAAACATCGGCCAATTCGCCGTCGACAACAACTTCCAGGCAGACTTCAAGACCGGCGCAATCAATCACACCCTGCTGCTGGGTCTCGACCACCAGCGCTCCGACAGCGATGCGCGCTGGTTGTGGGGATCGGCGGGCGTGCCGACCATCAACTTCAACCGTCCGGTGTATGGGCAGGACTTCTCGAAAGTCACCTACTTCACCATGTATGACTACAACCAGAAGACCCAGCAGACCGGCCTCTACCTTCAAGACCAAATGGCCCTCGACAACTGGCGCCTGACCCTCGGCGGGCGTGAAGACTGGGTCCATACCGGCACCACGTTTCATAACCTCAACGACGCAACCAATACTCAGCGTGACAAACATTTCAGCGGTAACGCGGCGCTGAGCTATGTCTTCGACAACGGCATCACTCCGTACCTGTCCTACGCTGAATCATTCCAGGCCGGCTCGGGTACACAAGTAGCCAGCACCGGAGCATTTAAGCCCACCGAAGGCAAGCAATATGAAGCCGGTATCAAATACCAGCCTCCCGGCACCAAAGCATTATTCACCGCTGCAGTGTTCGACCTGACACAACAAAACACCTCGGTCACCGAAGGCAGCATCACTCGCCAAGTCGGTGAGGTACGGGTTCGAGGCCTTGAACTGGAAGCCAGTGCCGACGTCACCGAAAGCCTCAAGCTCGTAGGTTCCTACACCTATAACGACAGTGAAATCACCGAAGGGGTTGCGGCAGAAAAAGGCAATCGCCTGAACCAGTTGCCTCGCAACCAAGCCACAGGCTGGGCCGACTACACCTGGCACAGCGGCATGCTGGACGGGTTCGGCGTGGGTGCAGGTGTGCGCTACGTCGGCGACACCTACGGCAATGCTGCCAACACCGACCTCGGTCATGTGGGGTCCTACACCGTATATGACGCCTCCGTGCACTACGACCTGGGCCGCGTAAACAGTTCTATGAAAGGTGTGACGGTGGCGGTCGACGCCAAGAACATCTTCAACAAGGATTACCTGTCGACCTGCGACGGCTTCTACTGCTACTACGGCGACCAGCGTAACGTGGTCGCCAGCGTGAACTACAAATTTTAAGACGGTGAAAAACCGCTGATGAAGGGCCGCCTGAACTGCGGCCCTTTTGCCTTTTGGAGCCGTGATGAAAAGCAAAACCATCCGCCGCTGGTCCTTCATCCACACTTGGACCAGCCTGATCTGCACCGTATTCCTCCTGCTGCTCGCCCTCACCGGCCTGCCCCTGGTGTTTCACCATGAGATCGACCATCTGCTGGGCAACGAGCCCACACTGGCGCAGATGCCTGCCGATACGCCGCAGCTCAACCTTGAGCAACTGGTCGCCAAGGCGCAGGACCATCGCCCCGGTGAAGCCATGCAATACCTGGCGTGGGACGAGGACGACAAGAACGGTGTGATCGCGATCATGGCCGCCACTGCGGGCACTGAGCCCAATTCGTCCCACACCTTTATGCTCGACGCGCGCACCGGCGAGTCGGTGGAGATGCCTTCGGCCAATGGCGGTTTCACGCTGTTCCTGCTGCGTCTGCATGTGGACATGTTCGCCGGGCTGCCGGGCAAGTTGCTGCTGGCGTTCATGGGCGTGTTGTTTGTGCTGGCGATCATCTCCGGCACAGTGTTGTACCTGCCGTTTATGCGCCGATTGAAGTTCGCCACTGTGCGCCAGGACAAATCCACCCGCCTGCGCTGGCTGGATCTGCACAACCTGATCGGCGTGGTCACCCTGACCTGGGCGCTGGTGGTGGGCGTGACCGGCGTGATCAGCGCCTGCGCCGACCTGATCATCGCCGCGTGGCGTCAGGACAGCCTCAGCGCGATGATCGAACCGTACAAGAATGCCCCGCCGCTGACCCAGCGTGCCCCAGCAACGGAACTGCTGACCATCGCCGCCAAGGCCGCCCCTGGTATGCAGCCGGATTTTATCGCCTTTCCTGGTACACGCTTTTCCAGCGAGCATCATTACGCGGTGTTCATGAAAGGCAGCACCCACCTGACCTCGCACCTGCTCACGCCGGTGCTGATCGACGCGAGCACCCTGGCCGTCACCGCCGTTGCCGAACGGCCGTGGTACATGGACGCCATGGGCATGTCCCAGCCGCTGCACTTCGGTGACTACGGCGGCATGCCGATGAAAATCCTGTGGGCGGTGCTGGATGTGTTGACCATCGTTGTGCTGATCAGCGGGATTTATCTGTGGATCGTCCGGCGCAAGGCGGGCAAGGCATGAAGCCAAGACAGTCGAGTTTCTGGAAGGTATTTGGCATCCCGCTGGGGATTGGCCTGCTCAGCGCCGCCGGGTTGTTTGCGGCGTTGCTGGGTGATGGGCTGTGGGATTCGTTGAGTTGGGTGGGGTTGGGGATACCGGCCGCCATTGGCATGTGGGTGTTGTTCAAGCAGCGTGGCTGAGGGCGCTATCGGGGGCAAGCCCCTCCCACAGGTGTTCCGCGTTCGTCATGACAACTCGGTCAACCGTGGGAGGGGCGGTGCGACGATTCGACTTGCCCCGATGAGGCCCTCAAAAACACCCGCACTCCCCCTCGCCAGCCACCGCGCAACCCTCTAGGCTAGCCACAGTCAATTTTGAGGTTTGCCCATGCCCACTCCCAGCATGACCTTGTTCCATAACCCCGCGTCACCGTTCGTTCGTAAGGTCCGCGTGCTGCTGATCGAAACCGGCCAGCAGGATCGCGTGGCCCTGCAAGGGTGCATGCCGACCCCGGTCAACCCGGACGCGCAGGTGGTGCAAGGCAACCCCGTGGGTAAGATCCCAGCCCTGCGCCTGGCGGACGGCAGCGCATTGCACGACAGTCGGGTGATCCTTGATTACCTCGACCACCAGCATGTGGGCAACCCACTTATCCCCCGCGACGGCTCGGCCCGCTGGCGCCGCCTGACCCTGGCCTCGATGGCCGACGGCATCATGGATGCCGCCGTGCTGGTGCGTTATGAATCGACCCTGCGTCCGGTGGAGAAACATTGGGCGCCTTGGCTCGACGAGCAACGCAACAAGATCCGCCGCGCCCTCGCCGAGCTGGAACAGGATGCCATCGCCGAGCTGACCAGCCACTTCGACATTGCTTCGATCAGCGTGGCCTGCGCCCTGGGCTACCTCGACTTCCGTCATCCGGACATGCAGTGGCGAGTCGACAACCCCAAGCTTGCCGGCTGGTACGCCGAAGTCAGCCAGCGACCTTCGATGCTGGAGACCCAGCCGCCGGTCTAGCAAACCGCTCAGCTTTCCTGTGGTGAGTGGACGGTCTGTGGTAGTGGGCTGTCCGTGGTGAGCGGGCTGTCTGTGGTAGTGGGCTGTCCGTGGTGAGCGGGCTTGCCCCGCGCTGGGCTGCGAAGCGGCCCCAAAACTTGCCAATCGGGTATTGCTGAAAAAACGCGGTGTCTGGATTAGGGCTGCTTCGCAGCCCAGCGCGGGGCAAGCCCGCTCACCACAGACAACCCGTTCACCCCAAAAAACCCACTCACCACAGACAGCCCCTTCATCCCAAAAATCCACTCTCCACAGACAGCCCCTTCATCCCAAAAATCCACTCACCACAGACAGCCCCTTCATCCCAAAATCCACTCACCACAGACAGCCCTTTCACCCCAAAAATCCACTCACCACAGACAGCCCTTTCACCCCAAAAATCCACTCACCACAGACAGCCCCTTCACCCCAAAAATCCACTCTCCACAGACAGCCCCTTCATCCCAAAAATCCACTCACCACAGACCGCCCGTTCACCCCAAAAATCCACTCACCACAGACCGCCCACTCTCCACAGACCGTCCACTCACCACAGACCGCTTACTCTCCACAGCCCGCCCGCTCACCACGCAAACCTCACTCACCACAACAGCGGAAAACAGCGCGTTAATTTTCTCCACCAACTGCGACCGCTCTTGCCGATCCTCTCGTAACCCACTCATTGCACCGCCTCCAGATCAAACGCCAACGGCTCGACCACCTTGCGCTTGCCCACGCCGTACCAATCCAGCTTGCGCGTCAGCACCATCACTGTTCCCAGCAGGCCGAACAACAGCAGCGAGCCCATCAGCAGCGCGTAATCCTCGGCGCTCAACAGCCCGTACAACAAGCCGTACAACGCCGCCAACCCCGCCGAAAACCCCAGGCCGTGGGCGACGCTGCGCAGCACATGGCACACATAAAAGCCGATCAACATCACACAGGCACTCGCCGAGATCAGGTACGCCAGGGCAAAACCCAAGTGCTCGGACAACGACAACAGCAGCAGGTAGAAGAACGCCAGCGCCACACCCACCAAGGCGTATTGAATCGGGTGCACTGCCAGGCTCTTGAGCACTTCGAAGAGGAAGAAGCCGGCAAAGGTCAGGGCGATGAACAGCAGCGCGTATTTGATCGCACGGTCGCTCTTGAGGTACTGGTCCACCGGATCGATGAAGTTCACCCCGAAACTGCGGCTGTTGAAGTCCTCACAGCTGTTTTCGGACAAGCAGCCACGCAGGGCTTCTTCGAGGTTGGTGGAGAAGAACGAAGTCTGCCAGTTGGCGGTGAAGCCCTGGTCGGTGACCTCACGCTGAGCCGGCAGGAAGTTGCCGATAAAGCTCGGGTGTGGCCAGTTGGACGCGAGTGAGACCTGGCTGGTCTTGCCCACCGGCACCACTTGCAGTTGCTCGGTGCCCTGCAGGCGCAGGTCAAAGGCGAAGTCCATGGCGGCCGGTTTCTTGTTGTCCTGCGCCGGCAGTTCGACGTGTACACCTTCACCCAACCAACCGACCTGACTGCCCGGCGAGAACTCCAGGCGCTGGCTGCCCAGCTCCAGTTTCAGCGCGTTTTCGATACCGCGAATATCGCTGATGCCCACCGCCAAAAACGCCGGCTCAAAGCGGTAATCGGCATAGTTCTCGGTGATGCCCCATTGCTCCGGCAGCACAAAACGCCCGCTGATGCGATTGTCGGCGTGGAACAGCCGAGCTTGGTAAATGCCCCGTGCGCGCAGTTCTGTCTGCACCTTGCCGTCGAGTTCAAAACGCTCCGGAAGGAAATACAAACGACCACGCACTTCACGGGTTTCTTCGTAGCGCTTGTTGAGCTTTTCATTGAGCTTCCACTCACGCACGGTCTTGCGATACGGCACCACCATCACCGGGCCGGTGAGGCGTTGGGCGTAGCTGGAGCTGCGTGCGATGTCCATCAGTACGCCGTCGCGCAGTTGCTGGCGGTCGCTGATGATGCCGTTGATCATCAGCAACGGAATCAGCAACAGCAGGATCAGCAGCGCAATCGCGCCAAGTTTGAAAAGCAGGCTGCGGTTCATGGGTCTCTCCCTGTTTTGATGGAGAGAGAGTGGGCCGCGCATGTGGGGGATTTATGTGGGCAATGTGGAGACTGTGTGGAGATGCAGTTCTACGCGCACTCCGCCAGGGACGTTACCGATCTGCAATGCGCCGCCGTGAAGCTTCATCACTTCCTCGACAAAGTTGAGGCCCAGCCCCGTGCTTTTGCGTCCGCTGGCCGGGCGTGGCAGGGAATAAAAACGTTCGCTCAGGCGCGGCAACGCGTAGTCGGGAATCGGTGCGGCCTGGTTGAACAGGCTCACCTGCACATCGTTGTGGTGCGTCAGTGCAGCGAATGCCAACAGCCCGCCAGGGGGGGTGAAATCCAAGGCGTTCTCCAGCAGATTGCCCAGTGCCTGGCGAAGGAGGAAGGGCTCGCCGAACACCTTCACATCCGCCGCAATCGTCTGCTCCACTTGCAAGCCGGCGCCCTCGATCCGCGCACATTGGGCCTTGAGCACGTCGTCGACCAAGGCTGCCAGCGGGATACTCACCTGCTCTTCCAGGCCTTGGCGTTGTTCCACTTGCGCCAGGTTCAGCAAGCGCTCGATCAACTGCTGCAGGCGTGCGCTTTCACTGTCGATATTGCCGACAAAACGCTGCTGCTGCTCGCGGGTCATATCACCCTGCAACAGCTCTGCCGCGCCACGAATCGCCGCCAATGGGCTTTTCAATTCATGGGTCAGGGTGTGCACGTAATGCTCGACGTAGGCCTTGCCCTCCAGTTGCGTGCGCATGTGCTCCACGGCAGTGGATAACTGCTTCAACTCGCCGCCACGGTAGTGAGGCAACTCGGCGCGCCGGCCTTCGCTGACCGCCTCGGCATAGGCCGTCAGCCGTCGCAGCGCGACGCTCAACCACCACGACAACAGCGCGCCCAACAGCAGGCCCAGGATGACTAATCCGGCGCCGTACCACAGCAGGCGCCGCTCAGTGCGATCCACATAAGGCTGCAATGAACTGTTGGGCTTGGCCACGGTGACCACGCCGATGATCTGGCCGTTGTCGCGGATCGGTGCACCTACGTGCATCACTGATGAAGTGGCGTCATCCGGTTGGCTGCGGGTGGAGCGGGCGCCGTATTCGCCGCGCAGCGTCAGGTAAACATCGTTCCATTTGGAGTAGTCCTGGCCCACCGCTTCGCCTGTGGAGTCGAGCAACACGATGCCTTTGGCGTCGGTGACATAGATGCGGTGGTTGACCTGGTTTTTCGGCAGGCCCCAGATGGTCGCGCCCGGCTGACGGTTCCCGTAGGCCTTGAGCAATTCCTGCCAGTGGCTTTGGCCGAGGGTGCGGTTTTTGACGTCATCGCGCAGGATCTCGGCCAACAGGTTGGCGGTGTCCACCAGGGTTTCCTCGGTAGACTGGCGCACGCCGGGGCGGATTTCCTTCATCACCGTGCTGAGCACGAAGTAACCGGTGAGGCCGATAAACAGCGCGTACACCAGGAAAATCCGCAGCCCCAGGCGCATCAGCTGTTGCTCGGGCTGTAGCTGTAGCCCAGGCCGCGATGGGTCTGGATCGGTTCGGCGTCCGCCGCCACGCTACGCAGTTTGCTGCGCAGGCTTTTGATATGGCTGTCGATATTGCGCTCGTAGCCGGCATCCGCCGGTACGCCTACCGCATCCAGCAATTGCTCGCGGCTGAACACCCGCTCGGGTTGTTCCAGCAGGCTCTGCAGCAGGCGGAATTCATGGCGCGTGAGGCTCAGGGGCTGGCCCCGATACGTGATCTGCATGCGTTCCAGGTCCACCTGGAACACCGCCGGTGCAACGCCGGGGCCGACCCGTTTGAGAATCGCCCTGACCCGCGCCGCCACTTCCCGTGGGCTGAACGGCTTGACCACATAATCATCGGCGCCGATTTCCAGCCCCACTACCCGGTCGATCTCAGCATCGCGCGCGCTGAGGAACATCACCGGCACTTCGGTGAAACGGCGCAATTGCTTGCAGGTTTCAAAACCGCTGATGTCGGGCAGGCCGATGTCGAGGATGATCAAGTCGGCGGGCGTCTGCCGCTGATGGGCCAATGCCTCCTGGCCGAGACTCAGCCAGGTGGTGGTAAAGCCCTCGCCTTGCAGGGCGAATATCAGCGTGTCGGCTATCGCCGCTTCGTCTTCGACAATCAGGATGTGGGGCATGGGTTCAAATCAGCAGTCCGGTTTGTCGGCAGTGTACCGACGAGCCGGGTTTACCGCTGCGCCAAATTCACGCAAAGCCTTGGCGCCGATCAGCAACGGATAATTGAAACTGCTGCGGTCGGTCAGGTTGACCTCGACGGTCCGCTTGACGTTGCCCAGACACATTTCCAGGTCGATCACCGGGCGCTTAGCGACGCTGGCTTCGTCCTTGTCGTCGTCTTCGTCGGCGCGGCTCTTGATCTTGCTGATGCGCGAGACCTTGTGTTCGTAGACCTTATCGGAGGCGTCCTTGCCGCCGAGACGGAAGCGCACCCAATCATCGCCATCACGGGTGAAGGTGTCGATGTCGCGGGCCGACAGCGAGGCGGTCAGCGCGCCGGTGTCCATCTTGGCCTTGAAGGTTTCGCCGATCTCCGGCAGTTGAATGTATTCGTAGCGACCGTAAAGGGTCGGTTCGGCTGCCATGACAGGCAGCGCAACGAGGGCAAGCAAGGCAAGGATAGATTTCACGTAGGTGGTTTCCTTGAATTAAGTAGGCGGATTCTAGACCGCAAAAGCGACCGTTAGTTAGTCAGCCCAACATACCCGGAACATTGTGAAACATTCGTCCGACGCTTTGCGATTTGGCCTCTAGACTCAGCTTGCTTATCATGATCCGCCCACAAGATCCCAAGAGTTGCTTATGCGCCGCCTGCTCACCGGCTGTTTGGTCACCCTGCTGCTATTACTCAATACGCTGATCCTGATCGGCCCCTTGCTGGTGTTCGCCCTGCTCAAGCTGGTGGCACCGGGGCGCTACCGTGACTATGCGTCATGGGCGGTGATGTGGATCGCCGAGACCTGGGCCGAGATCGACAAACTGATCTTCGCCCGCTGCATCCCGACGCAATGGGACATTCGCGGCGGCGACGACTTGCGCAGGGACACCTCCTACCTGGTCATCAGCAACCACCAGTCTTGGGTGGATATTCCGGCGCTGATCCAGGCGCTCAACCGGCGTACGCCGTTCTTTAAATTCTTCCTGAAAAAAGAACTGATCTGGGTGCCCTTCCTGGGCCTGGCCTGGTGGGCGCTGGATTACCCGTTCATGAAACGCTACACCAAGGCGTTCCTGGCCAAGCACCCCGAGCTGGCGGGCCAGGATTTGAAGATCACCAAACAAGCCTGTGAGCTGTTCAAGCGCCAGCCGGTGACGGTGGTCAATTACCTGGAAGGCACGCGGTTCAGCGAGGCCAAACACAGGCAGCAGGACTCACCCTTCACCCAGTTGCTCAAACCCAAGGCAGGCGGTGTGGCGTTTGTGCTGGCAGCGATGGGGGAACAGCTGGACGCAATCCTCGACGTCACGGTGGTCTATCCGCAGCAGAAGATTCCGGGGTTCTGGGACTTGATCAGCGGCGCGGTGCCGAAGGTGATCATCGACATCCAGACCCGTGAGCTGGACCCGGCGTTGTGGCAGGGAGATTACGAGAACGATCCGGCATTTCGCCAGACCGTCCAGAACTGGGTCAACCAGCTCTGGAAGGAGAAAGACGCGCGCATCGAACAACTGCGCGCGCAGAGCATTTAGCTGCCGGTGCCCCAGGCCTGGGCCAGTTTGCCCAGCACCGAACTGCTGGCGCCCTGGCCGCCCAGGTATTGCAGGATCACCGGAGCGAATTGGCCGATCATGCCGCTGTCCATGCCCAACGCGCTGAACGCGGTGTTGAGGTCGTTGGTGTTCTTCACGTTACCCAGCAAGCCGTCCAGGCCGCTGGTTTTGCTGCCACCGGTCTGGCCGAGCATCCCGCTCAAGGCCCCGAGGCTGCCCAATGCATTGTTGCCCGACAGCTGATCCAGGCCCGGCACACTGTTGCCCAGTTGCGAATAATCGTTGCCGCTCAGTTTGTTCTTGGCCAGGCCCAACATCGCGCCGGTGCCACCAACGGCTTGCTCGGGGGTGATATTGAGTTGCGAGGTCAGCGCGCTCA
The DNA here is from genome assembly GCF_002742505.1 of Pseudomonas sp. 2995-1. Taxonomy (NCBI): domain Bacteria; kingdom Pseudomonadati; phylum Pseudomonadota; class Gammaproteobacteria; order Pseudomonadales; family Pseudomonadaceae; genus Pseudomonas; species Pseudomonas sp. 2995-1. The sequence goes on from NZ_LJSA01000332.1 coordinate 106,647, forward strand.
GCAAACCGGCCGTCTCGGACGACGGTGCGGCGGCAGCGGCTTTGTTGCTACCGCCCTGCATGCCGGAAATGGCATTGGCCGCATCACCAAGGCTGAAGCCCGCGGCGAGTACGGGGCCGGCCGCCAGAGTCATCAGGCAGGAAAGGGCGAAACCGCGTGAAATCTTCATTGAAACAACCTCTGGATATAGGTGCGAAAGCAGGCGTTTGACTGGGCATTCCGGGGGATTGTTCCCACACCCGCATCCGAATCGCCCTGCCCTACGTATAGGCTTCATACGCTGCCCGGAGCTGGATGGAATGAATGCCCAAGCTGAACTAACCTCTGCCTACCGTGCGCAGTCCCGTCGCCCTCAAACGAGAGCCTGGAGAAGCCCTATTACGCTCACTGATGCTGACACGTTGCGGCCCCTGCTGGCCCAATGCGCCTTGGGCAATCGCCAAGCGTTTGAAACGCTCTATCGCAGTGTTTCGCCGCGTCTGCACGGGGTCGCCATGGTGTTTATGGGACGCCAGGACCTGGCTGAAGAGGTGCTGCAGGAAGCCTTCGTACGCATCTGGTACAACGCCTCGCGCTACGAAGCCCACCTGGCGGCGCCGATGACCTGGATGATCAACATCACCCGCAACCTGGCCATCGACCAACTGCGTAAACGCCGCGAACAGCCTTTGGCCGACGGTCAACAGGACGCCTTGCTCGACGAAGGCCCCAGCGCCTACGAACGGCTCGACAGCGAACGCGAAGCCCGCACGCTCAACCGCTGCCTCGACACCCTCGACGACATGCAGCGTCAATCGATCACTGTGGCTTACTTCCAGGGCCTGTCGTGTTCGGAGTTGGCCGAACACTTGGCCGCGCCGCTGGGCTCGGTCAAATCCTGGATTCGCCGCGGCATGGAGCGCCTGCGCAGGTGCCTTGAATCATGAACTACAAAACCACAGCCCTGCGCCGCGCCCTGGCAGCCGACTACGCCATCGGACTGATGCCCGCCACCGCCCGTCGGCGTTTTGATGCGCTGTTATTGGAAGACGCCGCGCTGCGCGTTGAACTGGGCCATTGGCAGGAAGCGCTTGCCAGCCTGACCGGCGCATTGCCCGAGCGGCCGGTGCCCGAGCATGTGTGGGCGGGCATCAAGTCACGGATCGAGCCGCAGGTGCTGCACATGCCGGCCAAGAAACCGTTGTGGACGAACCTGCGACTGTGGGCGGCGGCGTTCGGGATTGTTATCGCAGTGCTGGTGGGCGTGTTGTACCAGCGCGACCTGGGTGTGGCGTACAACGCCACACTGGTCGCCGCCAACCAACAACCCGCGTTGCAGATCAAGGCCTTTGCCGACCACCTGCAAGTGGAACCCTTGTCACTGGCCGCCGTGACGTCGGCACAGGACCTGGAATTGTGGGCCATCAAGCCCGGAGGCAAACCGATCTCCCTGGGCCTGGTGCCCGCAGTGGGCAAAGGCCGAATCCAACTGAGCGAAGCGCAGCGAGCCTTGCTTACCGCACCGCTGACCTTGGCCGTGAGCCTGGAACCACACGGCGGCTCGCCCACCGGGCAACCCACCGGACCGGTGCTGTATCAGGGCCAATTGGCATCACTTTAACCTGCAAGGGGGGCCAGGAACCCATCGCGCAAACCAGAGTCCATGACAGCACTGAAAGCCCTGTCAGGAACAACGTTATGAGCGCGACACGCCCCACAATCATTGAGCCCAAGCCGCCTTTCTGGAGCCGTCCACGCCTGTTTATCGGCGTCTGCGTGGCCGTGATCGCCGGCCTCGGCGGCGCGTTCTACACTCAGGACAACGTCAAGTCCGCCGCCACCCTGATCACCACCACCCAACAGCCGGCGGCGCAGGTCATGGCGCACAAGGATTACCTGGAAGTGCAACCCATCGCCATCACCGCACCCGCGCCGGACCAGAGCCTGGAACTGTGGGCGATACCCGACGGCGGCAAGCCCGTGTCACTTGGACTGATACCGGAGGATGGCGAAGGCATCATCGGCTTGAACCCGAGGCAACAGGCCTCGATCAGCAAACCGGTGGAATTGATGGTGAGCGCGGAGAGCAAAGGCGGCTCAGTGAGCAAGCAACCGACGGGGCCGACGGTCTATCAGGGGGCTTTGGCAACGCGCTGAGCCCATTGCCGCAAGGGTGCTCTGAGCACCCCGTTTTTTATCAAAATTGAATCTAAGCCACTGTCATTTCTCACAGTAGATGCTTGATAAAAACTCCCTCAGCATTCAAGTCCAATGCACAAGGGAGTCTCTCTCATGAACCTCAACCGTGTTGTTTGCCTATTGGCAATGCTCACTGTGACCGGTCACGTCTTTGCACAAACTTCTTCCTGCCCCAAGCCTGCCGACATCAAGCAATACCGGATGGACAAAGGCGGCTACCACTATGTGGCTGATGGTCCTTTGGATCAGAAATGGGCCGGCGAGAACGAGACCGCCAAAGAACTGCGCATGGCAAGCCTGGAATTCACGGCGGCAAACTACAAGCCCATAAACGACGAGAGAAACAGCATGCCTGCGGTCATCTGTGATTACTCCGGGGCCGGCGATGACGCCCTGAGACTGGTACTAAAACCTGTGCATCAGTTCTCACATGCGCCCAATACGTTCTGGGAAGCCAACTACTGCAAGGCTAATGACAACTTGAAATGCATGTTCAACCATCAATGAACGTTGCGCTGCGTAGGGCTGATTTGTAGTCATCAGCCCTAACTCAGGTAGTCCGTTTCCGAAACGCTACCAACTTCCTTGTACACGCCTTACATCCCTTATGGCGCCTTCTTATAGTCCTGCACCTCAGTCTTGGAGGTGTACGCGATGCAGGGACCTTACGCATTTATCAATGAGCGGCCGCAGCCTTATCCGTTGCTCAAACTGAGCCTTTCTCTCACCCCAAATACCCAAATCAAGTTCGACATCCTCAACCAACACATTCGCAACACCGTAGTACTGCCTGGACATTTGGTCATTATCGGGGACAGCCGAACAGCTTCCTGTACCGCTGAAGAAGCCCGACTGATGCGATCGGCAGCCAACATCAAGCATGCGCTGTTGGCACACTCCGCCGCGGATCAATTTATGATCAAAAACTACGATCAATTGCAGACCATCATGTCCCATGCGTCTTTGGGCATCGGCAGTGTGAGCGGTGCTTGGATCAATCACCTGACGCAGATCGAGCAGACGCTCAAGGAAATCGATGAATTGCATAAGCAGTACCTGAGGAACGGTACCGTGAGTGCGAGAAATGAATTTCTGGCTAAGCGTAGGGCGTTGTTTGCGAGGCTGGATGGTCAACTGTCAGGGTTGGCACGGTTGGGGACGGGCCTGAAAAACGAAGGTTCGATTAAAAAGATGCTAGGGATTTCCACTAAGAGTTATTGGCATCATGGGGAGATTCGGGGGTATGAGGAGACTGTAAAGCGAGTAGCCAAGGCCTCAGAAATGTTGAAAAAAGGCACTTATATTGGGATCGCTCTGGATATTGGAGCGACTACGCTGGAGATAGCGGAGGCATGCTCCACCGGGCGTGAGCAAGAGTGTACTCAAGCGAAGTACGTTGAAGGAGGCAAATTGGTGTTTGCCGTTGGCGGTGCATACGCAGGAGGAAACATTGGTGCGGCTATCGGGATCGGTGCCTGCATGCTTGTTTTTGGCATACCTACAGCGGGCGCCGGGGCCCTGGCCTGCGCAATCGTAGGAGGCGCTGCAGGAGGGTTTGCCCTAGGCTCCGCCGCGAGCGACGTAGGTAAAGAAGCGGGCACCTTTCTCTACAAAACTTGGGGAGGCTAAATGGATCCGACATTTATCGGTATGTTGTCAGGAGCCATCATGCTACTCAGCCTCCCACTCAACTTTTATGTCATGTTCGATAAGCTCGACGCAGCGGAACATTATCTGCAACGCAGCACATACATCGTGGGGACGCAACATACTCTGCGCCGTTTGCCCTTTGAGGGGAGACACGTGCGCCTATATGTCGTGGCCACGGTTATTCTTCTGCCAAAATTATTTCAATGGAGAAACCTGATAGTCACGGAGGATATTGAAAAGATCCCAAGACGCCTCAGATGCTGGATGGTTATACCCGCACTCATTACCCATCTATCAGCCCTGACGATGTTTATCAGTTGGCTGTTAATAAAAGCTTGATCTCCACAAAACAAGGGCGACTCTAAGTCGCCCTTATCTATCAACTACGCCGCACTAAACAACTTATGCGGATCAATCACGAACTTCTTCGGCACGCCCGCATCGAACTCGCCATACCCACGTGGTGCGTCATCCAGGCTGATCACCTGCACACCGACGATTTCGGCAATGTTGATACGGTCCCACATGATCGCCTGCATCAGTTGGCGGTTGTACTTCATTACTGGCGTTTGCCCAGTGTGGAAGCTGTGGGATTTGGCCCAGCCCAGGCCGAAGCGGATGCTCAGGCTGCCCATCTTCGCCGCGGCATCCACAGCACCTGGATCTTCGGTGACGTACAGGCCGGGGATACCGATCTTGCCCGCCACACGCACCACGCCCATCAGTGAGTTGAGCACCGTGGCCGGGGCTTCGGCCTTGACGCCGTCGTGACCGTGACCGCGTGCTTCAAAGCCTACGCAGTCAACCGCGCAGTCCACTTCGGGCTCGCCGAGGAGCGCGGCGATTTGTTCGTGCAATGGGGTGTCGGTGGAGAGGTCGACGATTTCAAAACCCTGGGCCTTGGCGTGGGCCAGGCGGATGGAGTTGACGTCGCCGATGATCACCACCGCCGCGCCCAGCAGGCGTGCAGACGCAGCAGCTGCCAGGCCGACGGGACCGGCGCCGGCGATGTAGACGGTGCTGCCAGGGCCAACGCCAGCAGTCACCGCGCCGTGGTAGCCGGTCGGCAGAATGTCGGAGAGGCAGGTCAGGTCACGGATTTTCTCCATGGCCTTGTCACGGTCGGGCAGTTTCAGCAGGTTGAAGTCGGCGTACGGCACCAGCACGTATTCGGCCTGGCCACCGGTCCAGTCGCCCATGTCGACGTAGCCATAAGCACCACCGGCACGGGCCGGGTTGACGGTCAGGCACACGCCGGTGTGCTGTTCTTTGCAGGAGCGGCAGCGGCCGCAGGCGACGTTGAAGGGGACGGAAACCAGGTCGCCGATCTTCAGGTTTTCGACGTCGCTGCCCTTCTCGATCACTTCACCGGTGATCTCGTGACCGAGCACCAGGCCGGTCTGGGCGGTGGTGCGGCCGCGCACCATGTGTTGGTCGGAGCCGCAGATGTTGGTGGAGACCACGCGCAGGATGACGCCGTGTTCAATCTTCCTGCCACGGGGGTCCTGCATTTTGGGATAGTCGATTTTCTGTACTTCGACCTTGCCGTTGCCGAGATACACGACACCACGATTACCAGACATGCTTTCACCTCGCTGTTGTTTTTATGGAACTGCGTTGCCCGTTGGGTGGGCAGCGCGTTTAAGTGCTCGGGTACAGATGCTGTTATTGCGTTGTTTGTGAGGGCCTCATCGGGGGCAAGCCCCCTCCCACAGTTGACCGAGTTCTACCTTTGGAATGCGGTCGAATGTGGGAGGGGGCTTGCTCCCGATGGCGGCAGTCAGAGCACCACCGTCCGATTGGCATTCAAGAACACCCGCCGCTCAATGTGATACCCCACCGCCCGAGCCAATGTCAGCCCTTCGATGTCCCGCCCCTTGGCAATCAAATCCTCGGGATAGTGGCTGTGATCCACCACCTCCACGCCTTGGGCGATGATCGGACCTTCGTCCAGATCGTTGTTGATGTAATGCGCCGTAGCGCCGACGAGTTTCACGCCCTTGTTGTACGCCTGGTGATAAGGCTTGGCGCCCTTGAACCCCGGCAGCAACGAGTGGTGGATATTGATGGCCTTGCCGTCCAGCTTGCGGCACAGCTCCGGCGACAGCACTTGCATGTAGCGCGCAAGAATCACCAATTCGGCGCCCGTCTCTTCAATCACCTGCCACACCTGACGCTCCTGGGACGGTTTGTCGTTGGGGTCGAGGGGGAAATGGTAGTAGGGAATTTGATGCCAGTCGGCCAAAGGTTTGAGATCGGGATGGTTGGACACCACTGCGACCACATCCATAGACAGCTGACCGATACGCTGGCGGTACAGCAGGTCGTTTAGGCAGTGATCGGCCTTGGAGACCATGATCACCACTTTTGGCCGGTAGTTCGGCGCCGTCAGCTCGAAGATCATGCCAAAGGCTTCACCGCGCGTGGCCAGGCCATCGCGGAAAGCCTGCTCGTCGAAGCCGTCCGGCTGGCGGAATTCGACGCGAATAAAAAACCGACCCGAGAGACGGTCATCGAACGAATGGTGCTCGGTGACGTAGCAGCCCTGTTCGAACAGATAGCGGGTGACCGCGTCCACCGTGCCGAGCACGCTGGGGCAGTCGGCGGTCAAAATCCATGTATCGGGTGCGCGGCTCATACTGGAATCCTCAGGCCCTTGTGGCGAGGGGGCTTGTCCCCGTTGAGCTGCGAAGCAGCTCCAAAACCCGCCACTCGGTTATTGCAGAAAAAATGCGCTGACCTTAGTGGGACCGCTGCGCGCTCCAACGGGGGGCAAGCCCCCTCGCCACAAAAGCGCCCACTCGATCAGGCTTGAACGCTCAGGCCGAATTCGGCCGAGGCGTCCTGCAGCCACAACCACCAGTAATCCGAGAAGCTGCGACGAATCACCAGTTCCCAGGTGTCTTCAGCCGTGTGGCGGATCACCAATTGCGACTTGGCGAACACCGTGCCCACTGCCTTGCCCACCGGGAAGTTGTTGGGGTGCACGTCGTAGCTGGTGGATTTCATCAGCACATCACGCACGTTCGGGCCGCTCAGTTCGAGGATCTGCTGACCGCCGCTGACGTTGACGACCTGGATATGCAAATCACCCAGAGCGGCGCGCAGGTTTTGTTCGGCGGCGAATTCCTCACCGCTTGGCACGATCAGCAACCACTCATCCGGGCCGAGCCATTGCAGGCTGGTTTCGCCTTTGACAATGACCTGCAGGGCGCCGGGCAGTTCGATGCCCAGGGCCTTGTGCACGCCGGCGGCGAAGGCTGCGTCATGGCCGTCACCACGAAGGGTCAGGTGGCCGAGGAGTTTCTTTTCACGCACGGTCACGCCGGCGTTCTTGCGGCCCTTACCGACCAGGCTGGCGAGGTCGGCATGGTGCAGCGACGACTCGGCCTTGGCGCCGGAGGTGGGGCGTTGTTGGTAAACATTGGCTGCTGTCATAAAGCACCTATCTGAATTCTGGGGTGACTGTTCTGGCCTCATCGGGGGCAAGCCCCCTCCCACATTTGAAAGTATTCACCCATCAAAATGTGGGAGGAGGCTTGCTCCCGATGGCCGCGCCGCGGTCTATCAGATGTTCTGCCGATCACCCTTAGGATCAAAGAACACCGAAGACACAATCTCCGCCTCGATCACGCTGCCATCCGCCTGGGGTGAGAACACCCGCTCGCCGATGCGCTTCAAGCCGCCCTTCACCACGCCCATGGCAAACGAATAGCCCAGGGAGTTATGCGCATAACTTGAGGTGACGTGGCCGACCATCTTCATCGGGATCGACTGCTTCGGATCGAACACCAGTTGCGCGCCTTCCGGCAGCCACACAGTCGGGTCGATCGGTTTCAAGCCCACCAGTTGCTTACGCTCTTCGCGCACGCAGTCTTCACGGTTCATCCCACGCCAGCCGATCCACGAGAACGGTTTGGTGCGGCCAACGCACCAGCCCATGTTCAGGTCGTCCGGGGTCATCGAGCCGTCGGTGTCCTGGCCGACGATGATGAAGCCCTTCTCGGCCCGCAGTACGTGCATGGTTTCGGTGCCGTACGGGGTCAGGTTGTACTTCTTGCCGGCCGCGACGATCTGTTCCAGCACGCCCATGGCGTAGTCGGCCTGCACGTTGACTTCGTACGACAGCTCACCGGTAAACGAGATACGGAACACCCGCGCCGGCACACCGCCCACCAGGCCTTCTTTCCAAGTCATGAACGGGAAACCGTCCTTGTCCAGGTCGATGTCGGTGACTTCGGCCAGCAGCTTGCGGCTGTTAGGACCGGACAGGGTCATGGTCGCCCAATGGTCGGTGACCGAAGTGAAGTACACCTTGAGGTCCGGCCATTCGGTCTGTTGGTAGATTTCCAGCCACTGCAGCACACGGGCGGCGCCGCCGGTGGTGGTGGTCATCAGGAAGTGGTTGTCGGCGAGGCAGGCGGTGACGCCGTCGTCGAAGACCATGCCGTCTTCCTTGCACATCAGGCCGTAACGCGCCTTGCCCACATCGAGCTTGGTCCAGGCGTTGCTGTAGATGCGGTTGAGGAACTCGCGCGCATCCGGGCCCTGGATGTCGATCTTGCCGAGGGTGGACGCATCCAGCAGGCCGACGCTGTCGCGCACGGCCAGGCATTCGCGTTTCACCGCGGCGTGCAGGTCTTCACCGTTACGCGGGAAGTACCACGGGCGTTTCCACTGACCGACGTCTTCAAACTCGGCGCCGTTTTTCACGTGCCAGGCTTGCAGCGCGGTGTAGCGCACGGGTTCGAAGATGTGCCCACAGTGCCGGCCCGCTACCGCGCCGAAGGTCACCGGCGTGTAGTTGGGGCGGAACATCGTGGTGCCCATCTGCGGGATGGTCACGTTCAGCGAGCGCGCGGCAATCGCCAGGCCGTTGACGTTGCCGAGCTTGCCCTGGTCGGTGCCGAAGCCCAACGCGGTGTAGCGTTTGACGTGTTCCACCGACTCGAAACCTTCGCGGGTGGCGAGTTCGATGGCGGCGGCGGTGACGTCGTTCTGCAGGTCGACAAATTGCTTCGGCGCCCGTGCGGTAGCTTTCTCGTGAGGCACTTGGAACAGCGCCAGGGTTGGCTCTTCCAGACGGCTCAAGGCTTTTGGCAGCGTACCTTCCACCGGGGCAAAACCGGCTTCGCTGGCCGCGCGTACGCCGCCTTCAAAACCATCCGCCAGGGAATCGCCAAGGCCGTAGACGCCATTGATGCCACCGACGCACACACGTTTCTGCGGTGCTTCGCCCGGTACAAAACCGAGGATGTCTTCGCGCCAGGTCGGCTTGCCACCCAGGTGCGAGGCCAAGTGGACCACCGGGCTGTAGCCGCCGGAGCTGGCCACCAGGTCGCAGTCCAGCCACTCGCCGGGGCTGGTGACTTTATGCGCCTTGACGTCGATCGCGGCGATACGCGCAGCGGTCACGCGCTTGGTGCCACGAGCCTCGATCACGGCGCTGCCGGTGAGGATACGAATACCTTTGGCGCGAGCTTCTTCAACCAGCGCGCCGCGTGGGTTGTGGCGCACATCAGCCACCGCCACCACTTGCAGACCGGCATCGAGCCAGTCCAGCGCAACGCGGTAAGCGTGGTCGTTGTTGGTCGACAGCACCAGCTTTTTACCCGGCGCTACGCCATAGCGACGCACGTAGGTGGAAACCGCACCCGCGAGCATATTGCCCGGCACGTCGTTGTTGCCGTACACCAGCGGACGCTCGCAAGCACCGGTCGCCAGGACCACACGCTTGGCACGCACGCGGTGGATGCGCTGGCGCACCACACCAATCGGCGCACGGTCACCCAAGTGATCGGTGAGGCGCTCGTGAATGGTCAGGAAGTTATGGTCGTGGTAGCCGTTGACGGTGGCGCGGGGCAGCAGCACCACGTCCGGCAGGGATTTCAGTTCGGCAATGACACTCGCGACCCATTCAGTGGCCGGCTTGCCGTCGAGGCTTTCGCGGGAATCGAGCAGCGAACCGCCGAACTCTTCCTGCTCATCGGCGATGATCACGCGGGCACCGCTGCGCGCAGCAGCCAGTGCAGCAGCGAGGCCGGCGGGGCCTGCGCCGACCACCAGCACGTCGCAGTGACGGTTGAAGTTGTCGTAGGTGTCCGGGTCGTTCTCGGTCGGCGAGCGACCCAGCCCTGCGGCCTTACGGATGTACTTCTCGTAGGTCATCCAGAACGATTGCGGGTACATGAAGGTTTTGTAGTAGAAACCCGGCGGCATCAGCTTGCCGCCGACCTTGCCGAGAATGCCCATCATGTCGTTGTTGACGCTCGGCCAGCCGTTGGTGCTGGTGGCGACCAGGCCTTGGTACAGCGCCTGTTGCGTGGCGCGCACGTTAGGGATTTGCGTGGCTTCGGTGGCGCCGATCTGCAGCACCGCGTTTGGCTCTTCAGCGCCCGCAGCAAAGATGCCCCGTGGACGCGAGTACTTGAAGCTGCGGCCAATGATGTCGACGCCGTTGGCCAGCAATGCAGCGGCCAGGGTATCGCCTTCAAAGCCTTTGTAGCTCTGGCCGTTGAAGCTGAAGGTCAGGACTTTATTCCGGTCGATCCGGCCACCGTTGGACAGGCGATTGATCTGGCTCATACCTTCTCTCCAGAGGCCTTGGCGGTGAATTGCGGCTTCTCACCGATCTTGTAGGTTTCAAGAATTTCGTAGGTCACGGTGTCGCGGGTCGCGTTGAAATATTGGCGGCAACCGGCGGCATGGATCCACAGTTCGTGATGCAGGCCGCGCGGGTTGTCGCGGAAGAACATGTAGTCGCCCCACTGCTCGTCGGTGCAGGCATTCGGGTCCAGCGGGCGCGGGATGTGCGCTTGGCCGGACGCGTGGAATTCCTCTTCGGAGCGCAGTTCGCCACAGTGAGGACAGAAGATATGCAACATAGGAAATTTCTCCTGTTAGTGGGCGACGGCCGCAGCGCCGTGTTCGTCGATCAACGCACCGTTGTGGAAACGGTCGATGGAGAAAGGTGCAGCCAATGGGTGCATTTCACCCTTGGCGAGACTCGCGGCAAACACGTTGCCTGAGCCCGGCGTAGCCTTGAAGCCACCGGTGCCCCAACCGCAGTTGAAGAACATGTTCGGCACTGGGGTCTTGGAGATGATCGGGCAGGCGTCCGGCGTGGTGTCGACGATGCCGCCCCACTGACGGTTCATGCGCACGCGCGACAGCACCGGGAACATCTCGACGATGGCCTGGATGGTGTGTTCGATCACCGGGTACGAGCCGCGCTGGCCGTAGCCGTTGTAGCCGTCGATACCGGCGCCGATCACCAGGTCGCCCTTGTCGGACTGGCTGATGTAACCGTGCACGGCGTTGGACATGATCACGCTGTCGATAATCGGCTTGATCGGCTCCGACACCAACGCTTGCAGCGGGTGGGATTCGATCGGCAGGCGGAAACCCGCGAGCGAAGCCATGTGGCCGGAGTTACCCGCCGTCACCACACCGACGCGCTTGGCGCCGATAAAACCCTTGTTGGTTTCCACACCGATGCACACGCCGTTTTCCTTGCGGAAACCGATCACTTCGGTCTGCTGGATCAGGTCCACGCCGAGTGCGTCAGCGGCGCGGGCAAAGCCCCAGGCCACGGCATCGTGACGGGCCACGCCGCCGCGACGTTGCACGGTGGCGCCAAGCACCGGGTAGCGGGTGTTCTTGGAGCAATCCAGGTACGGAATCTCGTCGGCCACTTGCTTGGCATTGAGCAGTTCGCCGTCCACGCCGTTGAGGCGGTTGGCGCTCACTCGGCGCTCGGAATCACGGATGTCCTGCAGGGTGTGGCACAGGTTGTAGACGCCACGCTGAGAGAACATCACGTTGTAGTTCAGGTCCTGGGACAGGCCTTCCCACAGTTTCATCGCGTGTTCGTACAGGTGCGCCGACTCATCCCACAGGTAGTTGGAACGCACGATGGTGGTGTTGCGCGCGGTGTTACCACCGCCCAACCAACCTTTCTCGACCACGGCCACGTTGGTGATGCCGTGCTCTTTCGCCAAGTAGTAGGCGGTCGCCAGACCATGCCCGCCGCCGCCGACGATAACCACGTCGTAGACCTTTTTCGGGGTCGGCGTGCGCCACATCTTCTGCCAGTTTTCGTGGTGGCTGAGGGAGTGCTTGAAGAGGCCGAAGCCCGAGTAGCGTTGCATAGTCATTACTCCAAAACCGCGCTCAGCGATAAACCGGGAAATCAGCGCACAGGGCAGACACGTGCTTGGCCACGTTGGCCTCGACGTCGGCATCGCCGAGGTTGTCGAGGATGTCGCAGATCCAGCCGGCCAACTCAACACACTGCGCCACTTTGAAACCGCGCGTGGTCACCGCCGGGGTGCCGATGCGAAGGCCCGAGGTCACGAACGGCGACTGCGGGTCATTCGGCACGGCGTTTTTGTTGACGGTGATGTGGGCGCGACCGAGGGCGGCATCCGCCTCTTTGCCGGTGAGGCCCTGACGGATCAGGCTGACCAGGAACAAGTGGTTATCGGTGCCGCCGGACACTACATCGTAGCCGCGTTTGATAAACACGCCGGCCATGGCCTGGGCGTTGTCGATCACCTGCTGCTGGTAGACCTTGAAGCCTGGCTCCTGGGCTTCCTTGAAGCACACGGCCTTGCCGGCGATCACATGCATCAGCGGGCCGCCCTGGGCGCCAGGGAACACGGCGGCGTTGAGTTTCTTTTCAATTTCTTCGTTGGCCTTGGCCAGGATCAAACCGCCACGTGGACCGCGCAGGGTCTTGTGGGTAGTGGTGGTGACCACGTCTGCGTAGGGCAGCGGGTTCGGGTACAGGCCGGCGGCAACCAGGCCGGCGACGTGGGCCATGTCGACGAACAGCAGCGCGCCGACTTTGTCAGCGATGGCGCGAAAGCGTGGGAAATCCAGGGTCTTGGAGTAGGCAGAGAAACCGGCCACCACCATTTTCGGCTTGTGCTCGACGGCCAGGCGCTCGACTTCGTCGTAGTCGATCAAGCCGGTATCCGTGTTGATGCCGTACTGCACCGCGTTGTAGAGCTTGCCCGAGGACGACACTTTGGCGCCGTGGGTCAGGTGACCGCCGTGGGCCAGGCTCATGCCCAGGATGGTGTCGCCGGCATTGATCAACGCCAGGTACACAGCGCTGTTGGCAGACGAACCGGAGTGTGGCTGCACGTTGGCGTAATCGGCGCCGAACAGTTGCTTGGCGCGCTCGATGGCCAGGGCTTCAACCTTGTCCACGTGCTCGCAGCCGCCGTAGTAGCGCTTGCCTGGGTAGCCTTCGGCGTATTTGTTGGTGAGGCCGCTGCCTTGAGCTTCCATCACACGCTTGCTGGTGTAGTTCTCCGACGCGATCAGCTCGATATGATCTTCCTGACGCTGCTCTTCGGCATTCATGGCCGCCAGCAGTGCGTCGTCATATCCCTGGATCTGGTCTTGTTTGCTGAACATCGCGTCTCTCCCAGCCTTTCGTATTGTTGAGGCCCGTCGCAGGGCCCTTTGATGCGATGGTAGGGCTGGCGCAGACAGGCCAAATGCCTACGGACGCCACGCAAAGGTGCGTTTACGACATTGCCGGAACAACACAGAACAAATGTGGGAGGGGGCTTGCTCCCGATAGCGGTGTGTCAGCCACAGCATGTGCAAGCTGATCCACCGCTATCGGGAGCAAGCCCCCTCCCACAATGGGTCAGGTGATGAACTTGCGAAGGAGTAGCAGCAGCAGGAAATGCGCGGGATAGAGCACATACGCCCAACGACGCATGGCCGGGGGCCCGGCGCTATTGGCATGTCGCAATAAGACCAAGCCCGCCAATGGCGCAATCAGGCATGCAGCCAACCCCAACAGCGCCACCGGCGTGCCGCTATTGAGCAGGATCTGCCACTGGTTGGCCGCGACGCAGACCAGGCCCGGCAACACACTGAAATACCAAGGCCGACTAAACACCAGCAGCATCGCCAATGGCAGCAATACACCAAAGAAACCGAACATTAAGTGGGATGAAAATACGGCCGCTATCGTGGCGGCGATCAACGCCAATCCTCGATCAATAAGCGCCTTCTGCTGCCATCCTCGGGCAACCAGCAAGCCCAAGGCCAAGGTCGGCAGCACATTCAACGTATCGGCATCGTCGATAAACATCCGGTACGGCACTTCGCTGATCACACTGAACAGCAGCAGCCAGCCCAGGTAACGCCAATGCCCAGTCACCGGTGCGTTTGCGACGCGGTGCAGGTTCGCCGCAATCGCCAGGCAAAACCACGGGAACGCCAAGCGCCCCGGTACGTAGAGGCCATCGAGGCTCAAGCCGACATAACGCAGGTGGTCGAGCACCATGCTCAGCAGCGCCAGCCACTTGAGCAAATCCAAAGCGCCATCACGGACACGTCCGACAGGTATCGTTTCAGTACCGTGCATAATTCCCCAGTGACTTTGCATTTACAGAGCGTGCGTACGCCCGACAATCTTGGTTAAAGTGCGCACCAACATCGACCACAGGAATGGGCCATGACCGACAAGAGCCAACAATTCGCCAGTGACAACTATTCGGGCATTTGCCCGGAAGCCTGGGCCGCCATGGAACAAGCCAACCAAGGCCATCAGCGCGCGTATGGCGATGATGAATGGACCCACCGCGCCGCCGACGGTTTCCGCAACCTGTTCGAAACCGACTGCGAAGTGTTCTTCGCCTTCAACGGCACCGCCGCCAATTCACTGGCGCTGTCCTCCTTGTGCCAGAGCTACCATAGCGTGATTTGCTCGGAAACGGCCCACGTCGAAACCGACGAATGCGGCGCGCCAGAGTTTTTCTCCAACGGCTCCAAACTGCTCGTAGCCCGCACCGAAAACGGCAAGCTGACCCCGGAATCGATCCGCGAGATCGCGCTCAAACGCCAAGACATCCATTACCCCAAACCGCGCGTAGTCACCCTGACCCAAGCCACTGAAGTCGGCAGCGTGTACACCCCGGAAGAAATCCGCGCCATCAGCGCCACTTGCAAAGAACTGGGCCTGAACCTGCACATGGACGGCGCGCGCTTTTCCAACGCCTGCGCCTTCCTCGGCTGCTCGCCAGCAGACCTGACCTGGAAAGCCGGTGTGGACGTACTGTGCTTTGGCGGCACCAAGAACGGCATGGCCGTGGGGGAAGCGATCCTGTTCTTCAACCACAAGCTGGCCGAAGACTTCGACTACCGCTGCAAACAGGCCGGCCAGCTCGCGTCGAAGATGCGCTTCCTGTCGGCGCCATGGGTGGGGCTGCTGGAAAACGACGCCTGGCTCAAACATGCACGCCACGCCAACCACTGCGCACAACTGCTGAGCAGCCTGGTGGCGGATATTCCGGGCGTGGAATTGATGTTCCCGGTACAGGCCAACGGCGTATTCCTGCAACTCTCGGAACCGGCCATTGCCGCGTTGACCGCCAAGGGCTGGCGCTTCTACACCTTCATCGGTAAAGGCGGCGCGCGATTCATGTGCGCGTGGGATACCGAGGAAGAGCGCGTGCGCGAACTGGCCGCAGACATCCGCGAAGTCATGGGCGCCTGACAATCACTCACTGATGTGCATAAAAATGTGGGAGGGGGCTTGCTCCCGATGGCGGTGGGTCAGCTTGCACATGCAGTGACCGACACTCTGCTATCGGGAGCAAGCCCCCTCCCACATGTGGACTGTGTTGTGCCTGCAGGAAGAGCGCGTGCGCGAACTGGCCGCAGACATCCGCGAAGTCATGGGCGCCTGACAATCACTCACTGATGTGCATAAAAATGTGGGAGGGGGCTTGCTCCCGATGGCGGTGGGTCAGCTTGCACATGCAGTGACCGACACTCTGCTATCGGGAGCAAGCCCCCTCCCACATGTGGACTGTGTTGTGCCTGCAGGAAGAGCGCGTGCGCGAACTGGCCGCAGACATCCGCGAAGTCATGGGCGCCTGACAATCACTCACTGATGTGCATAAAAATGTGGGAGGGGGCTTGCTCCCGATGGCGGTGGGTCAGCTTGCACATGCAGTGACCGACACTCTGCTATCGGGAGCAAGCCCCCTCCCACATGTGGACTGTGTTGTGCCTGCAGGAAGAGCGCGTGCGCGAACTGGCCGCAGACATCCGCGAAGTCATGGGCGCCTGACAATCACTCACTGATGTGCATAAAAAATGTAGGAGGGGGCTTGCTCCCGATGGCGGTGGGTCAGCTTGCACATGCAGTGACTGACACCCTGCTATCGGGAGCAAGCCCCCTCCCACATTTGGACCGTGTTGTGCCTGGAGGAAGAGCGCGTGCGAACTGGCCGCAGACATCCGCGAAGTCATGGGTGCCTGACAATCACTCACTGATGTACATAAAAAAATGTGGGAGGGGGCTTGCTCCCGATGGCGGTGGGTCAGCTTGCACATGCAGTGGCTGACACTCTGCTATCGGGAGCAAGCCCCCTCCCACATTTGGACGGTGTTGTGCCTGCAGGAAGAGCGTGCGCGAACTGGCCGCAGACATCCGCGAAGTCATGGGTGCCTGACAATGACTCACTGATGTGCATAAAAAATGTGAGAGGGGGCTTGCTCCCGATGGCGGTGGGTCAGCTTGCACATGCAGTGACTGACACTCTGCTATCGGGAGCAAGCCTCCTCCCACATGTGGACTGTGTTGTGCCTGGAGGAAGAGCGTGCGCGAACTGGCCGCAGACATCCGCGAAGTCATGGGCGCCTGACAACGACTCACTGATGTACATAAAAAATGTGGGAGGGGGCTTGCTCCCGATGGCGGTGGGTCAGCTTGCACATGCAGTGACTGACACCCTGCTATCGGGAGCAAGCCCCCTCTCACATTTGGACTGCGTTGTGCCTGCTTGAGCAATCAGAACTCGATACGCACATCCCCCTTCGGCACGCTGCAGCACGACAGGATGTAACCGTCGGCTTCGTCTTCCTCGGTGATCCCGCCGTTGTGGTCCATCTCGACCTCCCCGCCCAGCTTCATCACCTTGCACGTTCCGCAAATACCCATGCCGCAAGCTTTCGGGATCAACAGCCCAAGCTTGGCCGCCGCTGCGTGCACGGTCTCGCCCGGCGCCACGCGGATGCTCTTGCCTGACGAAATGAATTCCACCTGATGCAGGTCTGCCAAATCGATTTCCGGCGCGTCGGCCGCTTGTTCGGCTTGTTCCACCGCGTCGGCACGAGCTTCCGGCGGCGTAGCACCGAAGGATTCCTCGTGATAGCGCGCCATGTCGAACCCGGCCACTTCCAGCAGGCGCTTGACCGCGTTCATGTACGGCGTCGGGCCGCAGCAGAACACTTCGCGCTCCAGGAAGTCGGGCACCATCAGTTCGAGCATCTTGTGGTTCAGGTAGCCCCGATAACCGGCCCAAGGCTCGCCCAGACCGTGCTTCTCACATATCAGGTGCAGGCTGAAGTTATCGATCCGCGACGCCATGTGCTCCAGCTCGCGGTGGTAAATGATGTCTTTGGGCGAGCGGGCGCTGTGGATAAAGGTCATGTCGACATTGGCGTTGGTGTCGTAGAACCAACGCGCCATGGACATCACGGGAGTAATCCCCACACCGCCGCTGAGGTACAAGACTTTGGGGCTTGGGAAGTCGATGGCGTTGAACAACCCCACCGGTCCGTGTACCGCCAGCTCCTGACCTTCGTGCAGCGTGTCGTGCAGCCAGTTGGACACCTTGCCGCCCGGCACACGCTTGATGGTCACCGAGAAGCTGTAAGGCACCGAGGGCGAGCTCGAAATCGTGTACGAGCGCATGATCGGCTGGCCTTCGATTTCCAGCTCCAGGGTGACAAATTGCCCCGGCTTGAAAAAGAACAGGATCGGCTGGTCGGCCATGAAGCAAAAGGTGCGCACGTCCCAGGTTTCCTGGATGACTTTGACGCAACGGACGATGTGCCGACCATTGGCCCAGGTCTGGGTAGTTACTGGATTCAGGAAACTGTTGGACATGCTGATTCTCCACTGCCGATATTCGGCTTTATGGTGGCGATTCTGCGTAACGCGAGAACCACCCATTTACCTATCTGCGACATTCACATACTTATCGCGACCAGCCCCCAACGACAGGGGGTTGCGCGTCGGGATCAGATTGGGCCATGTCGCCCATGGATAAGGATCGTCGCAACGCCGGCCCCACACTCGCACCCAACAACTACGCTTTCTTTACGCCTTGCATAGCATCAACCGTAGCCACTATTCGCCGGCCACACAGAATGGCCATGAGGACACACACGATGGACGTCACCGCAACCTTAAGCTTGGGCGATCCGCTGGAACCCGCACGCAAGGCCACCGCGCAAATGCTGCAAGAGCGCGAGCGCACGTTTTCGCTGCCGCAGCCGTTCTACTCTGATGACCGGCTGTTTGATATCGACATGCAGGAGATTTTCCAGAAAGAGTGGTTGATCGCTGGCATGACCTGCGAAATTCCCGCCAAGGGCAACTACCTGACCCTGCAAATCGGCAAGAACCCGATCATCGTGATTCGTGGCGCCGAAGGCGTGGTGCATGCGTTCCACAACGTCTGCCGCCATCGTGGTTCGCGCCTGTGCACCAGTGACAAGGGCAAGGTCGCCAAACTGGTGTGTCACTACCACCAGTGGACTTACGAGCTGGACGGCCGCCTGCTGTTTGCCGGTACCGAAATGGGCGCCGACTTCGACATGAAGCAGTACGGTTTGAAGCCGGTGAACGTGAAGACCGCCGGTGGCTACATCTTCATCAGCCTGGCCGAGAACCCGCCGGCCATTGATGACTTCCTGTCGACCCTGAACCACTACATGGAACCGTACGACATGGAGAACACCAAGGTGGCGGTGCAAACCACCTTGATGGAAAAAGCCAACTGGAAGCTGGTGCTGGAAAACAACCGCGAGTGCTACCACTGCAACGCCTCGCACCCGGAACTGCTCAAGACCCTGCTGGAATGGGACGATGTCACCGACCCGCGTGCCGACCAGGCGTTCAAGGACCACGTGGCCGCCTCCGCAGCCGCTTGGGACGCGGAAAAAATTCCTTACGCCCACGCCAGCTTCGGCCTGCGCAACCGCATCGTGCGCATGCCGCTGCTCAAGGGCACTGTGTCGATGACGCTGGACGGCAAGCAAGGCTGCGCCAAGCTGATGGGCCGCATCAAAAACCCCGATCTGGGCTCGATGCGCATCCTGCACCTGCCGCATTCCTGGAACCACTGCATGGGCGATCACATCATCGTGTTCACCGTGTGGCCAATCAGCGCCCAGGAAACCATGGTCACCACCAAGTGGATCGTGCACAAGGACGCCGTCGAAGGCGTGGACTACGACGTGGAGCGCATGCGCCAAGTGTGGGACGCCACCAACGACCAGGACCGTCGCTTGGCCGAAGAGAACCAGCGCGGGATCAACTCCACCGCTTACCAGCCAGGGCCGTACTCCAAGACCTATGAGTTCGGCGTGGTGAACTTTGTGGACTGGTACAGCGAGCGCCTGCTGAGCAATCTGGGCGCTGCACCGGCGCCTTACCTCAAAGGCGTGGCTGCACACGAATAATCGATACCCGCAGCTCAACAAGGTGGGAGGGGGACAAGCCCCCTCCCGCACTTGAACCTCACACTGCTCAATATTTGATCAAATCTCTCGCAAGCCTCTGCCAGCGCGCCCTCCAGCCTTTACCAAACAACTTATCCACAAAGCCACCCACAGTAATTGTGGGCAACTGGCTTACTTGTCCAAAATTAACTGAAGAAAATCCGTGACTTATTCAACTCCACGGGTTTCGCCCTGCTTTGATCAATTTATGATCAATAGCCTGCAAGCCACGTAATACAAAGCCCACAGCGGTACGCAAACACCTTATCCACAGATCCGCCAACAGACTTTGGGGGCAACTCTGGCGACGCTGTGGAAAACCGCCTCAACCCTTCATAAACCGGGGCATCTACCGGTTTATCGGAACAAATAGGCCGAATTGATCAAAATACAACCAACTCACTGAGAGCCGCTGTTTATATGGCCTGTAGCTGATAGCGAACATCTTATCCACAGAACCGCCAACAGAGTTTGGGGGCAAGTCGAGAATGGGCAGCGTCCTTATCCACATCAAAACGCCTGTAAAAACCGCCACTTAGCCTGGTTGTTTTTCGTACAGCGCGCTGTAGGCCTTGATTTACAAGCTCTGTGGACAACCACAAACACCTTATCCACAGGCACGTGCACAGTGATTGTGGGTAACCACCGCTTATCGGCCAACTGTACAAAAAATACTCAGATTCAAAGTTCATCTACACTCACTTTTGCAGTTATATCCATTGGCCTGGGTTAATGCAGAAGTCCTTGGCGCGATAGAGGGAGATAGATCAGTGATAGGGCGGGGTCATTCCAGCCATCACTGCGCCAAAGGTTTTACGCTGATTGAATTACTACTGACGCTGGCCTTACTGGCCACGCTTTCGACAGTGGCTTATCCGCTGACGGCGTTGATGGGTAAACGCGACAGGGAACTTGACCTGCAACGCTCGTTGCGGGAAATACGCCGTGGGATCGACGCCTACAAAGAAGCCAGCGACGACGGACGTATTGAAAAAAGTATCAGCGACAGCGGTTATCCACCCTCCCTCCAAGCATTAGTCGAGGGGGTCACGGACAAGACCGATCTCAAAGGCAAAAAACTCTTCTTCCTGCGCCGCATCCCCCGCGACCCCGTCTGCGAGTGTCCGGAACTGTTGCCCGCGCAAACCTGGCAACTGCGCAGTTACAAGAGCACCGCTGATAACCCACAAGAGGGGGAAGATGTATTCGACGTTTCGTCCCGCAGCACTCGGGAGAGTTTGAATGGAACGTCATACAGCCAGTGGTAATCGGGGTTTTACCCTGATCGAGTTGCTGGTGGTGATGGCTATCATCGCCACCCTCATGACCCTCGTGACACCCCAGTATTTTCGCCAGCACGCCAAGGCCCAGGAAACCGTGCTGCGCCATAACCTGTCTTCCATCCGCCAGGCCCTGGACCAATACCGTGAAGACCACGGCAACAATCCCGAGTCCCTGCAAGCCCTGGTCGACCGGCGCTATTTGCGCGAAATCCCCATGGACCCGCTCACCGGCAAGCGCGACACCTGGCAACTGCAACCCTCCGACGAACAAGGCCTGGGCGACGTGCGCAGCGGTGCGCCCGGCAGCGCCCACGACGGGAGCGCCTATGCAGACTGGTAAACACAGCCAGGACGGCTCGGTGTTCATGGGCATGTTGGTGACAGTGGCCGTGGTGGCGGTGATGTTGATGGAAACAGGCACGCTGTGGTCCAGCGTGTTGCAGCGCGAGCGTGAGTTGGAACTGCTGGCGCGAGGCAATGAGATTCGGCGGGCGATCGGCCTGTACTACGCCGCCGGTAATACGTTCCCCAAGTCCCTCGAAGATTTGGTGCTGGACCGCCGCCAACCGACCATCAAGCGCTACCTGCGCCGGGTCTATGACGACCCGCTGACCGGCACCGCCGATTGGGGCGTGGTCCCGGGGCCGGGTGAAACGATCATGGGCGTGTTCAGCAACGCCAGCGGCACGCCGTTCAAGCAAAGCAACTTTGCGGTGATCAATCAGAGTTTTACAGGGCAAGGCAGTTATCAAGGGTGGGTGTTTCTGTACGGCCCTGGACAGAGTAACCCTCCAATCCCCAGCGCTCCCCGTGGAGACCAGCCCAACCAATGATGCCCTTGCACACACACTGATCGTTCCAGCCGTTCGGAACTTTTCTATCTGAATTGAGGCGGACTACAACATGAATAACCTACAGCGCTACACAAGGAACTTGATTAACTGGGTGCTCGCACTGGCAATTCTGATGCCGGCGCTGGCGATAGCCCATGGCGGCGTGGATACACCCATCGCACGACAGATCCACTGCAGAATGCTTCCGGACTTTTGGTCAGGTAGCAATAGTGACGCGGGGTGCGCAGCACTGGACGAAATAAGTGGGAGGTATCCAGGTCAACAATGGAATGAAGTCGCGCATTTGATCCGGGCGCCCGGTTATGAGGACCTGGAGACCGTCAAGCGAGAAGTGCCGGACGGCAAACTGTGCTCGGCAGCCGACAGCGAAAAAGACGGCCTGAACCTGGTGGGGAACGAATCGCCGCCGAAGGCGAAATGGGATTGGCACCGCACCGACGTGACGCCCGAAAACGGCAAAATGGACGTGCGCATCATCGGCACGGCGCCCCACGTGCCCAGTTTTGCGCGGGTGTTCCTGACCAAACCAGGCGTTGACCCGACCCGCGCGCCCTTGACCTGGAATGACTTGACCCTTATCCACACCGAGCAATTCACGGTCGCGCAAACCAACTGGGGCAACAAGCCACCGGCTATTTCGGCCTCGGGATACTTCAAAATGTCAGTACCGGTTCCGGCACAGCAGTCCGGCAAGGCGACGCTCTTCGTGCAATGGCAGCGCATAGATCCGGCCGGGGAAGGGTTCTACAACTGCAGCGACATTAACATCGTCGGGGGCGGTATTCCGGAGCGCTGGCGCGAGCTTGGCCAGTTCATCGACGCCGTCATGGGCGCCCTCAAACCCGGTGACGCCGTGCGCTTCCGCATCCTCGACAACACCCCGCGAGCCCAAGAGGTCGTCGATATAACCCTGCCCATCACGGCGGCCAATCTGGACGCGAAAATCTGGGGCCAACAACTGGCCAGTCAGATCAATGCGAGCATCGCCAAAGTCGGGGAAAAGCACGGCAACGACATTGCGTTCAACTCAGCCGACCCAAGCGCCAACTCAGTGTTCGTCCAGAACGAGGGTTACTCCAAGGCGATGTCCATCATTCCGGGTGGGGAAACGCCTGTTAACCCAGCGCCACCGGTTGCCCGTATTACCGGCCCCACTTCGTTGAAGTCCGGACAGGCATTTACCTTCAGTGGCACGGGCTCGACCGGTAGCAACGGGCAACTGCTCTACCAATGGGCGGTGCCTGGGATGACCGGGGCGCAGAACGCCGCCAACGTCAGCGGTACTGCCTACACCGTCACAGAGGCGACCCCGTTCAAGGCACGCCTGAATGTGCGCGACCAGCAAAACGGCAAGACCAGCCAGGCGGAGTTCGACTTCACGGTGACTCCGGACAGCGGCGGCGGAGAGTATCCGGCCTACGTAGAGGGCACACCGTACAAAGCCGGGGACACCGTGAGCAACCGCGGCAAGAACTATCGCTGCAAACCGCATCCTTATACCGCTTGGTGTGCGGGCGCGGCATGGGCTTATGCACCGGGGACCGGCACTGCATGGGACCAGGCTTGGGATGAGATGAAATAAGCCGACGCGCATATTCATTAACTCGATAACCCCAAGAGCCAAACGTTATAGGGCGCCTCACGGCGCCTTATATCGACGAACGCTACAGTTGTAGAGGTGTAATTCGAATAGCGATGCAGTACTACCGGCGGTGCCCGCTCAAACGCGGGCCGGGAGATGGCTACACAACCGCCGTGCCTTGGCACTCCCACAGGGTATCTCCATGTACAGTCGCACCTTTTTCCGCACCCGCTCCTGCGGTTTCACCTTGCTTGAGCTGCTGGTAGTCCTGCTGATCATCGCCCTGCTCGCCAGCTACGTCGGGCCGAAGATGTTTGATCGATTGGAACTGGCCAAGGTGCAAACAGCCCAGGGGCAGATGAAGTCCCTTGCCGATGCCTTGCATCAGTACCGCTTGGACAATGGCACCTACCCCGACGAAACACTCGGCCTGAATGCGCTCACGACGCGCCCCGCCAACGCGAACAATTGGCAGGGGCCGTACCTCAAGTCACTGCCGCCAGACCCATGGGGCAACCCTTACCTTTTCAAGAACCCCGGCACTGCGCCCAACGACGCAGAGATCATCTGCCTGGGCCGAGACGGCAAAGCCGGCGGTGAGAACACCTACGCCGACATCGTCTACGGGCTGTGACCCACCATGCGCCGCCTGCCGCTTGCCTTAACCCTGTTGTGCTGCATGGGCGTCGCCCAGGCCAACTGCTGGCAGTTGGCGGCGAGCCGTTACCACGTTGACCCGCTTCTGCTGTACGCCATCGCCAAGGTCGAGTCCGGCCTCAACCCACACGCGCGTAACGTCAACAGTGACGGCAGCCAGGACATCGGCCTGATGCAAATCAACAGCCGTCACTTGCCTGCGCTCGCGCAATGGGGCATCACCGAACAACACCTGATTACCCAGCCCTGCACCAGCGTGATGGTCGGCGCGTGGATCCTCGCCGGGTTTATCCGCGAACAGGGCTATGGCTGGCAGGCAGTCGGCGCCTACAACGCCGGGGCCAAATCGGATCGCCAGGCGCAGCGCTCGCGCTACGCCCGGGCGGTGTGGCGCTACTACGGTGAGTTACTGCAACAACGCCAACAACTGGCGAGGCAGGCACCATGATCGACGTCGACGCACGCATCATCCGCGACGGCCATTTGCAGTCCCTGCAACTGCACGCCGTGGACCTCTCCCAGGCGCGCCGGCAACTGCAGGCCGAGGGTGTGCAAGTCATCTCGCTCAAAGCCCGCCGCCAACTCAAACTGCCGAGTCGCCGCAGCACGTTCGCCCTTGGCCTGTTTATCCAGGAACTGGTGGTGCTGCTGGACGCCGGACTGGTGCTGGTGGAAGCGGTGGAAACCCTGCGCGACAAGGCGCCGCCGGGCGTCAACCGACAGGTCATGAGCGATCTGCTCGCCTCCATGTATGAAGGCAACTCACTGTCCAAGGCGATGCAGCTCAAGCCACAGACGTTTCCTTCGCTGTTGATCGCCACCGTGGCGTCCTCCGAGCACAGCGGCCAATTGGCCGTGGCCCTGCGCCGCTACCATCATTTCGAAGCGCATTTGGAAACCGTCAAAAAGCGCGTCAGCGGCGCCCTGATGTACCCCTTGGTGGTGCTCAGCGTGGGCGCGTTGATCCTGCTGTTTCTGCTGTTTTTCGTGATCCCGCGCTTCGCCTCGGTATTCGATGCGGTCACCGACCTGCCAGCCACCGCGCGCTTCATGGTGTGGTGGGGCGCGCTGGTGGACGCCCATAGCCTGGAGATGCTGGTCGGCCTGGTGCTGGTCATCGCTGCACTGGTGCTGATGTTTCGCAGCGCCGGGTTCAAGCGTCGCGCAGCGGGCCTGTTCTGGAAAATCCCCAGCCTGGGAGCCCAGCGCACGCTGTTTGTGCTCGCGCGGTTTTATCGCACCGCAGGCATGTTGCTGATGGGCGGAATGCCGGTGGTCACGGCGGTGGAATTGTCCGGCGCGCTACTGCCCGTGGAACGCCAAGGCGCCTTGCGCCAAGCCATGACCGATATCCAGGCCGGCCAACCCCTCTCTACCGCCCTCGCCCGCCATCAACTGACCACCGCCGTCGCCGAACGCCTATTGCGGGTGGGCGAGCAAAGCGGCGAATTGGCGGCCATGTGTGAGCGCATCGCGCAGTTTCACGATGAGGCACTGGAGCGCGCCATTGAACTGTTCAGCAAGGTGTTCGAGCCACTGTTGATGCTGGTGGTGGGCGGGCTGATCGGCTTGATCGTGTTCATGCTGTACATGCCGATTTTCGAACTGGCGGGTTCCATTCAGGGGTAACGCGATGAGTGAGCAGACACTGCAATGGCAAGCGCTTGCGGCACAACGAGGCATCCCCTTGTCCGATTACCTGCGGGAGGTCCTGGAAAAAGCACCCGACCAATTAAGCACTATCGCCCAGCCCCTCGGCCTGCTTGCCATCGCCCCGCAAACCCTCAGTGAAAACTGGCGTTTTGATCTGCTGGCATTGCCTCAGGCACTGATCCATAACGCGCTGCCTGTGGATAACCACGGTGAGCCCTGCCTGGTACTGGGCGACCCGTTCACCCTGGCCAGCCGACACTGGTTGCAGTCCTCCAAAACCTTGCGCCAATTACCCCTCGCCATGAGCCTGCCCGGCGCGGTGAAAGCTCAATTGACTCTGGCCGAAGCCAGCCAACGGGTCATGCAACCCTTCGGCAGCGACGATGAAAGCGCCCGTGTCATCCAGGCCGCCCAGGAAATCTCATTGAGCAGCATCGCCCGCGACGACAACCCGGTGGTGCGCCTGGTCAACTCCATGTTGTTCGATGCGCTGCAAAGCCGCGCCAGTGACATCCATGTGGAAACCACGCCCCAGGGCCTGGTGATCAAATACCGTATCGACGGCGTGTTGCAGCAGATGGGCCAGGCCAGCGGCCTGGACATGGCCGAGCAGGCACTGTCGCGGATCAAGGTGCTGTCGGAGCTGGACATCGGCGAGCGGCGGGTGCCCCAGGACGGACGCTTCAAGATGAAGATCCAGGGCCGCGAGGTGGATTTTCGTGTGTCGATCATGCCCAGCATCCACGGCGAAGATGCGGTGCTGCGGATTCTCGACAAGTCCCAGCGCGGCGAATCCCTGAGCTTGGAAACCCTTGGCCTGAGCGCCGACACCATCGCGCGCATCCGCGTATTGGCCAGCGAACCCTATGGCATGTTGCTGGTGACCGGCCCCACCGGCAGCGGCAAATCCACCACGCTGTACGCCGCCCTGTCAGAGACCAATACCGGCGAGAAAAAGATCATCACCATCGAAGACCCGGTGGAATACGAACTGCCCGGCGTGCTGCAAATTCCGGTCAACGACAAGAAGGGCCTGACCTTCGCCCGTGGCCTGCGCTCGATCCTGCGCCACGACCCGGACACGATTCTGGTGGGGGAAATCCGCGACGGCGAAACCGCCGGTATCGCGGTGCAGGCGGCGCTGACCGGGCACCTGGTGCTGTCGTCGGTGCACGCCAACAGCGCGTTCAGTGTGCTGGAGCGCTTTACCTATATGGACGTGGACCCGGCCAGTTTTGTCGAAGCCCTCAACGGCGTGGTCGCCCAGCGCCTGGTGCGGCGCATCTGCCCGGACTGCGGCGTCGACGCCGAGCCCGACCCCGATATTGTCCGCCTCGCCCAACTGCCTGACGCCCAACTCAGACAGGGCCACTACCGTGTGGGCACAGGCTGCGAGACCTGTCGCCACACCGGCTATCGCGGCCGGCTCGCCCTAGCTGAAGTGCTGACGCTGACCGACAGCATCAAGGAGGGCCTGCTCAACCGCAATTCGGCCTCCAGCCTGCGTGAACTGGCGCGTGAAGCCGGCCACGTATTTATCCGCGATATCGCCCTGGCCCATGCCGCCCAGGGCGATACCACGCTCAAGGAGATCCACCGTGTCATTTCCCTTTATTGAGCATGTGGTGTGGCTGCACAGCACCGGTGCCGAGTGGGCCGCGCGCCCGCGCTGGCGCGGTGCGCCGGTGTGGCGCGCGCAACATGAAGGCGTGCCCTTGGCCGCCTGCGCCGAGCTGTTGGAACAGGCGCCGCGCGGCCGCGTAGGGTTCCTGGACCGCGCCACGGTGCTGCTGGGATTTCCCCATGTGCATTACCTGATGCTGGGGTGGCAAACCGGGTTGTACAGCGCAGACGATTGGCAAGGATTCGCCGAGGCCACGTTCAGCCAACAAGCCGGCATCGACCCTGAGCAGTGGCAGATACACGTGGCGGACAGCGCCTTCGGCCATGAACGCCTGGCGGTCGCGATGCATCGGGAGCTGCTGCACGACCTGCGTGAGCTATTCAAGCTGCGTCGCCTGCCGCTGGTGACGTGTATGCCATTGCTGACAGCGGTGGCGCAGCGGTATTGGCGGCACTTACCCGCCGACTGTGTGCTGGTGGTGCCCGAAACCGAAAGCCTCAGTTGCCTCTATCGACAACAGGGTGTGATCGATCAGGTCTGCGTCATACCCACCCCACGCGGCAGCACCTTGAGCGACAACCTGTTCACCGCCGACCTGCTGGTGGAGCGGCATGCCGCTGCCACCTTGGTGGTCACCAACACCCCGGCGGAAAACCGGTTGGGGCCGGTGCACCCCTGGCTGGAGGAGTCGTCTGCATGAAATCCAGGCTCGCGACTGTCTGGCAGCACCTGCGTACGCCTCAAGGGCCACACGTGGATTTCCTACGCGCCAGCGCCACCCGCCGGCCGTGGGTGACTGTCCTATGGCTGGGCGCGGCCGCCCTGCTGTTCAACACCTGGCAGCACTGGCAACGCATGGAGCAACAGCAACAACAGACCGACGCATTGGAGCAGCACTTCATCCAGCTGACTCGCCGTCAGGAGCAGTTGATACAGGCCGCCATTCGCCTGTCGCCCACGCAAAAACAGCAGCTGTCCACCTTCGCCCAACAAAAGGCCACCCCCTTCGCACTGATGGATGCCGTGGCTCAGGCCTGGTCCCGAGACATCGCCTTGACCCGCGTCGAGATCAACACACAGGCCCAACTGATTCATCTGGACCTGGAAGCCAAAGTGCTGGGCGACGCCTTTCGATTTGCCGAGCGACTCAAGGCGCAACCCGGTGTACAGGTGAACCTGCAACAAAGCGCCCGCAAGGCCAACGACCCGCAACACCCGGTGCAGGTCAAACTCACCGTTGGCGCGGGGTAATGCCCATGCATGCCCTTACTCGCCACCTGCCGCGCCTGCGCTGGCAACTGACCCAGTGGCAACAGCGCCTGGGATTTTGGGGCCTGCTGGCGGTGGGGGCCATGATGGCGGCGCTGGTGATCGAAGTGACGGTGATCTACCCGGCAGGCATCAGCGACAACCTGCGCCGCCAGGAACTGCAGGCCGGCATCGATGAACAGCCTCAGGATGTGCAAGTCACCGAACCGGCGGTGGTCGAGCGCTTACCCAGCGCGCAGGACTTTGCCCCCCGCCTGGAAACGCTGCTGGGTGTGCTCAGCCGCTACGGCTTTGCCATCGAACAGACCACGCTGGCCTACTCCGCGCCCGGCGACACAGGGCTGCAACGGCTGGACGTGGAGATCCCGCTCTCCGGCCCCTACGCCTTATTGCGCAATGCCCTGGTCGACCTCTCGAACGAGCCCGCCGTGCGCATCGAGCGCGTGACCCTGGAACGCAAAGACATCAGCAGCGGCATGCTGGACATCAACCTCAAGGTCAGTGTGCTGGGGGTGGTGGAATGAAGCTGCCACTGTATTTGCGCGTGCTCCTGTTATTGACCCTGATCAGCTTTGGCTGGCTGTTCTGGCAGGACACGGTGGACAGCCCTGCCCCTGCATCGTCACCCGTGACGACGACGCCGCAGATCAAACCCACAGCGCCAGGGTCACCCTCAGCGCCAACCTTGGCTGAGACGGTCGACCTGTTCCCCACCCAAACCTGGACACCTGCGCCGCCCCCCATTCCAGTCGACACCGCACCGCCCAAACCACCTGCGCTGCCCTTCAGCGTGAGCGCGCAGTGGCGTTATGAGAACCAATCGAAAATCGTCGTGCTGCGCGGTAACGATCGCCAATACACGCTGTGCAACCGCTGCTCGGTGCCGGGGCGCATCGTGCCCGGCAAGATGCTCGACTCGCACTACCGACTGGACAAGCTGACCGACACGACCGTGGTGCTGACCTACATGCCGCTCAAGCATGTCAGCACCTTGCGGCTTGACACTCACTGACCAGGGCGGGACACGATCATGGCGATACGTACATGGATTTATTTGAGCCTGACCCTGGCTCTGCTCAGCGCGTGCCAGACCCAACGCGCAATCAAAGAAAGCGATGAGTTGCGCCAAAAGGGCGACATCATCCGCTCGGTGGAAGTGCTCCAAGCCGAAGCCAAACAAGACCCGGACGACGTGCAACTGCGCACCGCCAATTTCAGCAAACTGGAGTTGCTGGTGGCGCAATACAGCCGCGAGGCCAGTACCGCACTGATGCGTGGTGACGACGCGGCCGCCATCCGCGCCCTGGAAACCATCCTCAAATACGACCCCAGCAACCTCGGCGCACGCCAGGAAATCCAGAGCATCCAGGCGATGAAACAACTGCGCCCACAACTGGCGCAGGCCTACGAAATGAAACGCGCAAACCCAGTGGAGGCGCTCAACCTGGTGCGCCGGATCATCGCGCAAAAGCCCAACTACCGAGAGGCCCTGGACTTTCGCAATGCCCTGACCCGCGAGCTGGTCAGCGCCGACTACCTCAGCGCCGACCTTTCCGAGGCCATGCGCAAACCCCTGAGCCTGGAGTTCAGCGCCCAGAGCCTGACCACGATTTTCGAGACCATCGCGCGACTCTCGGGGGTCAACTTCGTCATCGACAAAGACGTCAATCCCAGCGCCTCGGCAAGCATGACCGCCAGCAGAACCACCGCCGAAGATGCGCTGAACCTGCTGCTGACCACCCAAGGGCTGGACAAGAAAATCCTTAACGCCAACACCATCCTGGTTTACCCCCGCCGCCCGGACAAAGAACGTGAATACCGTGAGTTGGCCGTCCGCACCTTCTACCTCAGCCATGGCGACCCCAAGGTCATCGCTGCCGAGATCAAGCAGGTGCTCAAGCCCAAGGAGGTGTTGGTAGACGAGCGCCTGAATGCGGTGATTGTGCGCGATGGGTTGGACACCCTCAGCGCCGTGGAAAAACTGGTGGAGGCCATCGACATTGCGCAGTCGGAAGTGACCATCGATATCCAGGTGCTGGAGGTCAGCCTGACCGACGAATTGAACCTGGGCATCCAGTACCCGGAAGGTATCGGCTTGTCGGTAGGCAACCTGGCCAACGTGCCCGCCGGGCTTGCGGGTATCCCCATCAGCGCGTTGCGCGGGATCAACGGTGACAACATCCTGCTGGATTCGGGCAGCACATCGGCGCGTATCAATATGCTGCAGCGCAGCGGCAACACCGTGACCCTGGCCAACCCCAGGGTGCGGGTGCGCAATCGTGAAGAAGCCCAGGTGAATATCGGCGACAAGATCCCGGTGGTGACCACCACTACCGCCAACCAAATCACCACCTCATCGGTGTCTTATCAGGACGTGGGGCTGCAGATCTCCGTCAAGCCCAATATCAGCCTGAGCGATGAGGTGAACCTGGAGCTGAACGTGGAAATGAGCCACATCACCAAGCGCATTCCCGGCTCGGAAAACGTGCCAGCCACCTTCGAACTGGGTTCACGTTCCACCAAGACCCTGCTGACCGCGCGCAACAACGAAACCCAGATCGTCTCGGGGCTGATACGCACCTCGGATATCGACGAAGGCTCGGGGCTGCCGTGGTTGAGCCAGATCCCGTGGATCGGCAAGAAGCTGTTCGGCACTAACCAGAACACGCAGCAGAAAACCGAGATCATCCTGCTGCTGACGCCGAGGATCGAACGCAACCTCGACCTGCCGATTTCCCAGATCAGCACCTTTCACAGCGGCACCGAAGCGCGCAGCTCAACCCAGGGCATGATCCTGCGCGACACCACCGACAAAATGATCCTCAAGCCGATGGGCGGCGACCCTACACCGGCCCTGCCACCGCCGATGCAACAGCCGGATGCCACCTGGCAGCCGCTGCCGCCACCGCTGCCGGAGCTGGTGCCGAAACCCGCGCCAGCCGCCCCTTAACCTCAGACCCTGATGGAGATAAAAATGTGGGAGGGGGCTTGCCCCCGATTGCGGTGGATCAATCAGCTCATCTGTAACTGAACCACTGCCATCGGGGGCAAGCCCCCTCCCACATTTGTTTTGCAGTGTTGGTGGGTTAGCGCACGACGCCTTCTTCTATGAGCAACTTGAGAATGGCTTGGGCGCCTTCCTCGGCGCTGACACCTTTGAGCACTTGCCCACCGCCACCACTGGCCTTGGCCGTAGCGGCTTTCATGCGGTCGGCGCCGCTTTTGGCTTTGATCACCTTGAGGCGTTTGGGACGAGGCTTGGCCGGTTGCAGCACCGCGCCTGTGAATAACTCATCGGCTTCAACTTCAACCTCATGGGCTGCCAACTCACCGCGTTGCGCCGGGCCATAGGCGCTCTGCCGAGGCTTGGGCGCGGCGTTATCCACAGTCGCCAAAAACGGCAAGCGCACCTTCAAGCGCCGCCGCTGCCCACGCGGCAAGGCTTGCAGCACATGAGCAACGCCGCCTTCGATGGACTCCACCTGAGCCAACCCGACAACCAGCGGCCAGCCCAATTGCTCGGCCAGCAGAAACGGCAGCATGCCCGAGCCTTCACCGGTTTCGGCCTGGCTGCCGGTGAGCACCACCTGGGCGCCTGCCTCGCGCAGATAATCACTGAGTACCGGCAAGGCATCGGCACCCTCCGGTTGTTCGAGTACATGCAGTTGCGGCAAGCCCATGCCCAAGTAGCTGCGCAAGGTGGGTTCGGCGATATTGCCCGCGTGCAGCACCTGCAACTTATCCCCAGCCATTTGCAGGCCGAGTTCAACGGCTCGCGCATCCTGCTCTGCCCGGCGCGGGCGCCCGGAGGTGGGGTGTGCGCCGATGGACACTAGGCTGATTACATTCGTGGTCATAGTCATGTCCTCAAGCCGCATCGCGCTTGGCGCCGTTGCGGTAGGCCTCGACCGCATCGATCAAGGCTTGCAGTATCGCGGCGCTTTCGCCGATCACCGACAGGTCGGCACGCTTGATCATGTCGCAACCCGGATCGAGATTGATCGCCACCACCTTGTCGCAGGCGCCGATGCCTTGCAGGTGCTGGATAGCCCCGGAAATCCCCACGGCCACATACACCCGTGCGGTGACCCAGGTGCCGCTGGCGCCGACCTGGCGATCGCGGGCCATAAAGCCGTCGTCCACAGCCACACGCGACGCGCCTTCGGTGGCGCCCAGGGCAGCAGCGGTCTGGTGGAACAGGTTCCAATCCTTCACGCCGTTGCCGCCAGAGAAAATAAACTCGGCCTCGGCCATGGGGATCGCCGCCGGGTCCACTGCCACCGCGCCGAGGTCTTCGATGCGCGGCAGGCTGCGTGCCAGGGTTGTGGATAACTCCACGGGCAAGACTTCATGACGTGTGTCGCTGACCGGATCGGCACATTCGACGGCGGCGAGGATCAGGCGCGGAAGTGGCCGCGCCAGGTCTTCCTGGCCAGCGCCGGCGCGGCCGATGCACGCGTCGCCCTTGATCTGCCACACCCGCGTGGCCGGGCGCTCCTTGAGGCTCGCGGCAAACCGCCGACCCAGCTCACCACCGCCGCTGCGGCTGTCGGGCAGCAACCAATGGCGTGGGTTGAACTGGTTATCCACAGCCCGCAAACCCTGCACGCGTTGTTCCGGTGAATAACCGTCGAATTCGTGGCCGTCCAGCACCAGCAGACGGTCGACACCGGCCGTGGCGAACGCGTTTTCCTTATGCTCGCCAAACACCACCGCCAACACCGCACCGTCGCTGCCGGCAAGTTGCCGAGCCAGGCCGAGCAGGTCGCGGTCGTGGCTGCTCAAGCGGCCGCCGACCATGTCCGGCACCACGTTGATATAGAACGCCGGCGCAGGCACCTGATGCAGCGGCAACTGCACTTCAATCGCCGCCGTACGCTTGGTCACGCCACCCTGCTGGGCGCCGCTGCGGTCGATGCGCTTGATGCCGTTGGGGCCGATAAAACCGACGCCATGTACGTTTTTGCGGATAACGCCGTTCGGCCCCATCCAGCTGTGTTGTACCGGCTGCATCGCCGCATGCAACGGGTGCAGGCGGTTACGGGCGATCCATTCGGCCCGTGGGTCGCGGCGGATAATGTCGCTCATCAGTGCACCTCCGCAGGTTCACGTTTGATGGGAGCTTTGGCTGGCGATGCCTCGTCAAGCAACGCATCGGCCACCAGCTCGGCGATATCCTTGATCAACGGACGCGGCTCGACCACACCTTCAAGCATCGCAGTGCATTGTGGACAGCCCACCGCCACCAGCTCGGCGCCGGTTTCGCGGATGTCGTCCATGCGCATGTCGGGGATACGTTGCTTACCGGGGATGTCGGTGATCGGCGCGCCGCCGCCACCGCCGCAGCAACGCGAGCGGAAGCCCGAACGTTGCATCTCCTTGACCTCAATCCCCAGCGCCCGCAGCACTTCGCGCGGCGCCTCGTATTCGCCGTTATAGCGGCCCAGGTAACAAGGGTCGTGGTAGGTCACGCTGTTGCCTTTATGCTGGCCCAGGTTCAGCGCGCCCTCGCCGATCAGCTCGGCCATGAAAGTGCTGTGGTGCTGTACGCGGTAGTTGCCGTTGAAGGCGCCGTACTCGTTTTTCAGCACATGGAAACTGTGCGGATCGCAGGTGACGATACGCTTGAAGCTGTACTTGGCCAGAGTCTGGATATTGCGCGTAGCCAGCAGTTGGAACGTCGCCTCATCGCCCAGGCGACGGGCAACGTCGCCACTGTCGCGCTCTTCCAGGCCGAGCACGGCGAAGTCGACCTTGGCGGCTTTAAGCACTTTGACGAACGCACGCAAGGTGCGTTGGTTGCGCATGTCGAAGGCGCCATCACCGACCCAGAACAGCACGTCAACGCTGCTTTTGTCGCTGAGCAACGGCAGGTTCAAATCCGCCGCCCAGTTCAGGCGACCGCCCGGTGCGAAACCGCCGGGGTTGTCGGTGGCGATCAGGTTTTCCAGGACTTCGGCGCCTTTGTTCGGCGTGGCGCCTTTTTCCAGGGTGAGGTGGCGGCGCATGTCGACGATGGCGTCCACGTGCTCGATCATCATCGGGCACTCTTCCACGCAGGCGCGGCAGGTGGTGCAGGACCACAGGGTTTCGGCGTCCACCAGGCCGTTGACGATCGGTTGATGCGGATTGCCGCTGTGTTCGCCAATGGCTTTGCCTGGGTATGGGCTGCCGGCGAATTTGGCATCGGTGCCGCCGGCCAGGCCGACCACCATATCCTGAATCAGCTTTTTCGGGTTCAACGGCTGGCCGGCGGCAAAGGCCGGGCACGCCGCTTCGCACTTGCCGCACTGCACGCAGGCGTCGAAGCCGAGCAGTTGGTTCCAGGTGAAATCCTTGGGTTTCTCCACGCCCAACGGCGCGGTTTTATCGCTGAGGTCCAGCGGCTTCAAACCGGTGGAACGACCACCGCCAAAACGTTCAGCGCGACGGTGCCAGGCCAGGTGCAGGGCACCGGCGAAGGCGTGTTTCATCGGGCCGCCCCAGGTCATGCCAAAGAACATTTCGGACACGCCCCACAGCACACCCACACTCAAGAGCGCAGCCAGCAACCAACCGCCGAAGTCCGCCGGCAGAATCCCGGCCACGGGCAAGGTCACCAGGAAGAAGCTCACCGAGAACGCCATCAGGCTTTTCGGCAGGCGCATCCATGGGCCTTTGGACAGGCGTGCCGGCGGGTTGCGCCGACGCAGGTAAACGAAGGTGGCGCCGACAAACATCAACACCGAGGCCAACAGCAAGGCGTAGCCGAGGATACGGTTTTGCAGGCCGAAGCCATGCACCAGAATCGCCAGCAGTGCCGACAGCACAAAGCCCAGGGCCGTGGCGACGTGGGTGTTGGCGATGTATTTGTCGCGGGCGACCACGTGGTGCAGGTCGACCATGTAGCGCTTGGGCATGGCCAGCAGGCCGCCCAGCAGGTCGACCTTGGACGCGCGGCCACGGCGCCACATGTTGACCCGGCGCAGGGCGCCGAGGACGGCAAGGCCCAGGGCGGCGAACAAGAGAATAGGCAGCAAGGTGTTCAACATGGTGAAGCTCCCACAGACCACACAAATCTAATGCGAAACTGACCCGAATGTGGGAGGGGGCTTGCCCCCGATGGCGGACTGTCAGTCGGTACAGTTGTCGCTGACCCACCGCTATCGGGGGCAAGCCCCCTCCCACATTTTTGGCCCTGTGGTGTCAGAAATCCTTGCACAGGCGCAGGGCGTCATAGATGGCAGCGTGGGTATTTCGCTGGGCCACACAGTCACCGATGCGGAACAGCAAGTACCCCTCGCCCGCCTCGCTCAGGCACGGCTGCGGCTTGATCGCGAACAGGGCTTCAACGTCAATCTGACCCTTGTTGCGCGAACCTTCCTTGAGCCCGTAGTAGATGGCTTCATCCGGACGCACGCCGTTCTCGACCACCACTTGGTCCACTACCCGCTCTTCTTTGGCGCCGGTGTATTCGTTCTCCAGCACCGCCACCAGCTTGTCGCCTTCGCGGTAGACCTTTTCCAGCATCATGTCGCCGGTCATGATCACTTCTTTCGGGTACATGCTGCGGTAGTAGGTCGGGAACGACGTACCGCCAATCGCCACGCCCGGCTTGATGTCGTCGGTGACGATTTCCACCTGGCTGCCTTTGTCGGCCAGGAAGTCAGCCACCGACATGCCGGTGAATTCGCAGATGGTGTCGTAGACCAGCACGTTCTTGCCCGGCGCGACTTTGCCGTCGAGCACGTCCCAGCTGCTCACCACCAGGCCTTCAGCCGCGCCCCAATGTTCGTTCTGCTCGATGTTCGGATGCCCGCCGACCGCCAGCACCACCACGTCTGGACGCAGGTCCAGGATGGTCTCGGCATCGGCCGCCACGCCCAGGCGCAGGTCGACTTTCAAGCGCGCCAGTTCCAGTTGGAACCAGCGCGTGATCCCCGCGATCTGGTCGCGTTGCGGAGCCTTGGAAGCAGTGGTGATTTGCCCGCCGATAAATTCTTTCTTCTCGAACAGGGTTACGTCGTGGCCACGTTCGGCTGCTACACGCGCAGCTTCCATCCCTGCTGGGCCGGCGCCGACTACGACGACCTTGCGTTTCGGTCCGGTGGATTTCTCGATGATGTGCGGCACGCCCATGTATTCACGGGACGTCGCGGCGTTCTGGATGCACAGCACATCCAGGCCCTGGTACTGGCGGTCGATGCAATAGTTGGCGCCGACGCACTGTTTGATCTGGTCGATCTGGCCCATCTTGATCTTGGCGATCAAGTGCGGGTCAGCGATGTGTGCACGGGTCATGCCGACCATGTCCACATAGCCGCCTTCAAGGATGCGCGTGGCCTGGTTCGGGTCTTTGATGTTCTGTGCGTGCAGCACTGGGACCTTGACCACTTCCTTGATACCGGCCGCCAGGTGCAGGAACGGCTCCGGCGGGTAGCTCATGTTCGGGATTACGTTGGCCAGGGTGTTGTGGGTGTCGCAACCCGAGCCGACGACGCCGATGAAATCGAGCATGCCGGTGTCGTCGTAATACTTGGCGATCTGCTTCATGTCCTCGTGGGACAGGCCGTCCGGGTGGAACTCGTCACCGCACAGGCGCATGCCCACGCAGAAGTCATCACCGACTTCCGCGCGTACGGCTTTCAACACTTCTAGGCCGAACTTCATGCGGCCTTCGAAGGTGCCGCCCCATTCGTCGGTACGCTTGTTGACCCGCGGGCTCCAGAACTGGTCGATCATGTGCTGGTGCACTGCCGACAGTTCCACACCGTCAAGGCCACCGGCCTTGGCACGCTTGGCGGCACTGGCGTAGTTGCCGATCACGCGCCAGATCTCTTCCGGCTCGATGGTCTTGCAGGTCGCGCGGTGCACCGGCTCACGTACACCGGACGGCGACATCAGGGTCGGCCAGTTAAAGCCGTCCCAACGCGAGCGACGGCCCATGTGGGTAATCTGGATCATGATTTTGGCGCCATGCTTGTGCATGGCGTCGGCCAGGTTCTGGAAGTGCGGGATGATGCGGTCGGTGGACAGGTTCACCGAACTCCACCATTCCTGGGGGCTATCGATGGCGACCACCGAGGAACCGCCGCAGATCGCCAGGCCAATACCGCCCTTGGCTTTCTCTTCGTAGTACTTCACATAGCGATCGGTGGTCATGCCGCCGTCGGTGGCATACACCTCGGCGTGGGCGGTACTGAGCACGCGGTTGCGGATGGTCAGTTTGCCGATCTGGATCGGCTGGAACATTGCTTCGAAAGCCATGGCACGGTCCTCGGCTTACAACGGCTTGACGGTGAACAAGCCGTCATCGTGGCCCTCTTCGGAGCCTCCGTAGACTTGTTCGGCCACAGTGCGGATCTTGCTGCCACGGGCCTCAAGAATCTGGTCCATCGCGCCGGCAAACCAGCCGGTGAACATGTAGTCCACTTTGCGCCCGACCTTGCCGTACACGTAGACAAATGCCGAATGTTCGAGCTTGACGCTGGCGGTGCCTTTATCCAGGTCGATGTCCTGGATTTTGAACAGGCCCCAGCCGCGTTGCGACAGGCGCTTCATGTAGTGTTCAAACACCGCGACGCCTTCCAGGCCGTGGCATTCAGCTTCTTTTTCACACCAGTGCCAAGCGGATTTGTAGCCTGCTTTGTAGAGGATTTCGGCGTAGGCGTCAGCGCCCAGGACTTCTTCGATGCCCATGTGGTTGTTGACGAAGAAATGGCGCGGCACGTACAGCATCGGCAGGGCGTCGGAGGTCCAGACACCGGTTTCGCTGTCGACTTCGATAGGCAATTGAGGGGCGATCTTGGCCATGGAAACTTAACTCCAGAAAATTCGTTTGTATGCCCTCGGCGCCGGATGGCCGAGGGTAAAGAAGTGTCAGCGGTGGCTTATTCGCCCCAGACGTCCTTGAGCACGTTGACCCAGTTCTCGCCCATGATCTTGCGCACCACGCGCTCGCTGTGGCCGCGCTTGAGCAGGGTTTCGGTGAGGTTGGGGAACTCGCCCACGGTGCGGATGCCCAGCGGGTTGATGATCTTGCCGAAGCTAGTCAGGCGGCGGGCGTAGCCCTTGTCATGGGTCAGCATTTCGAAGAAATCCTGGCCATGGCCCTGGGTGAAGTCGGTGCCGATGCCAATGGCGTCTTCGCCGACGATGTTCATGGTGTATTCGATGGCTTCGGCGTAGTCGTCGATGGTCGAATCGATGCCCTTGGCGAGGAACGGCGCGAACATGGTCACGCCGACAAAGCCGCCGTGGTCGGCGATGAACTTCAGCTCTGCATCGGACTTGTTGCGCGGGTGCTCTTTAAGACCGGAAGGCAAGCAGTGGGAGTAGCACACCGGCTTTTTCGATTCGAGGATGACTTCTTCGGAGGTTTTGGAGCCGACGTGGGACAGGTCGCACATGATGCCGACGCGGTTCATCTCGCCGACGATCTCGCGCCCGAAGCCCGACAGGCCGCCGTCACGCTCGTAGCAACCGGTGCCGACCAGGTTCTGGGTGTTGTAGCACATCTGCACCACACCAACGCCGAGCTGCTTGAAGATCTCGACGTAGCCGAGTTGGTCTTCAAACGCGTGGGCATTCTGGAAGCCGAAAATGATGCCGGTCTTACCCAGTTCCTTGGCGCGACGGATGTCGGCGGTGGTTTTCACCGGGATCACCAGGTCACTGTTCTCGCGGATCAGGGTCTGGCTCGCGACGATGTTATTGATGGTGGCCTGAAACCCTTCCCACACCGACACGGTGCAGTTGGCGGCGGTGAGGCCACCTTTGCGCATGTCCTCGAACAGGTCGCGGTTCCACTTGGCAATAATCAGCCCGTCGATAACGATGCTGTCGGCGTGCAATTCGGCTGGGCTCATCAGGCGTCCCCTTATTGGCGATTCATGCGCCGAATCGTCTGCCGGCGCTTTGGGGCCAGCATATGCCCAGGGGCAACCTGAGCCGGGTGCAAAAACGACAGGGGAATTGCCGAAAGCGTCAATCCGCGACAAAGGCCTACATGACAGCTCTGACTGGCGACTGTTCTTTGTCTTACGCTTGAGCCAGAATTCCCGCATCACCTGATATGAGACGGCGCAATGAAATCGATTTTCCTGGCTTTGGCACTCATCGCAACCGGCGTCCACGCGGCTGAAGACACCGACAGCACGCCGTGCGATGGCATCGAAAACGACAAGCAAACCCTGGAATGCGCCACTTACAACAAAACCACCGCCGAACAATTGTTGAAAGACAACTATCAGGGCCTGCTGGAACGCATGGGTTCTACCTATGGCAGCGACAAGACCAAGCTCGCCGACATTACCGCTCGTCTGAAGGACGCCCAGCAGAAGTGGGAAAAACTACGTGACGCCGATTGCGCGGTGGACACCTTCCCGGCAGTGACCGGCACCAAAGCCTATGCGATTGCGCAAAATGACTGCCTGGCGCGGATGAGTGATGAGCGGTCGGAGTTTTTGGAGTCGATTGGGCAGGAATGAGCGACAATCCCCGCCACTTTTACTCTGCGCCAAGGTTTTTCATGACTATCTGCGGCATCGAAATCAAAGGCAGCGAAGCCATCATCGCTGTCGCCTCCCGGGACAACCAGGCGCTGAGCCACGTCGCCCTGGCTACCAAGAAAATCGCCCTTGAAGACGATGATGAAGCGGCCAACGTCAAAGCCTTTGCCGCCCAGGTGAAGGCCTTCGTGCAGGCCAACGCCGTCACTCGCATCGCGATCAAGAAACGCAGCAAAAAAGGCGAATTCGCCGGTGGCCCGACCACGTTCAAGATTGAAGGGGTGTTTCAACTGCTGGAGGGGGTTGAGGTGACGTTGCTGTCGCCGCAGACCATCAATGCGCAGAACAAGAAGCACACCTTTGAACTGCCGGCGACGTTGAACAAGTATCAGCATGAGGCCTTCAAGACCGCGTGCTCCGCCCTGCTGAAGAAATAAGCCACGCCGAAATCCACTGTGGGAGGGGGCTTGCTCCCGATGGTGGCGGATCAGCTTGCTCATGCATTGGCTGACCTACCGCTATCGGGAGCAAGCCCCCTCCCACACTGGGTCTGGGGTGTCTTTAGTGGGGTGTATGGCGCTTGTGCCGCAGCCAATCGCCGAACGTTTTGTCTTCCAGGGCATAACCTCCCCGGCTCGACTTCCACACCAGCTCCTTATCGCGCAACGCATCGATACAGGCCTGAATGGTCTGGGTGCCCGGCACCACGTCGCTGCCCATGTCCTCCAGCGCCTTGCTGACCGCTATCAGTGTGCTGTCGGTAAACGGCGCAAAAGGTTCGTTGTTGTGTGAGCGCTCCACCATCACCTCCAACACCGCACGCTGCGGGATCGTCAGGGCGTTCCAAGCGCTTTCGAATTCGGTCCATACACCCGCGCGCAGCAGTTCGGCGCGACTGTGCAGCAGTTCGCCCAGATTGCTGGCCTCGCCCAACTCCAACGCCACTTCGCCGATGATCGTGCGCAGCATTTCGGGACGGCGACCGACCAACTCGAAGGCTTCGTCGATATCCGCAGCACTGAATTGATTGTCCTGAGCCAAGTGCGCATTGAGGTGCACGGTGTAGGCCTGGGTGAACTCTTTGCCCAGCAATGGAAACGGCGTAATGCTGGAGCCGAAAAACGGTTGGCTTTTGCCCAGCACCAAATGGGCTAGTTTGTCGCGATTGGAGCCCGTGAACACGAGATGCAATCCGCTGCCCTCCTCGTCACGGCCCTGGTTGAGTTGGTCCCGGGCAGCTTTGAGCGCGAACATCGCGTTGATACCCGAATCGCTGGTCAATGCGTGCTGCGCTTCGTCTATCACCAGCACGACGGTTTTTTGCGCAACGCTGTGGAGCAATTCCAAAGCTTGGGTCAACGTGGCGCCGACCGGCAATTGCGGCTTGCTGAAATCCCAGGACAGGGTACGCAAAAAGCTGAGCTTCTCGATCCCGATATTCTTGGCCAGCTTACGAATGCCCTTTTCATAGGGAACCAGCGCAGCGGCTATGGCGCTGGCGATCAACTCGGCGGGGTCCTTTTCCTTGTCGGCCCACAAATCCACGTACACGGTCAGCCAGCCCCGAAGCTGACACTCCGGGATCAGGTCTTCGCGTAAAAAAGTACTTTTACCGGTGCGGCGCGGCGCTGCGAGAAACAGGCCGGAAGTGAAATCCTGAATACCGGCCCCCACAAGACCATCGGCAATGCTGCGCGCCAGGACTGGGCGGCGGAACACGAAACCGCTGTTCTTGGACATGGTTTTATACTCAATTATGGAAAGGACTATAAATTATAGCCACGAGTATAATTGACTATAGTTGCCCGTCAAACCACCTCCCGTCGCCGATCCTCCCTCGGGCACTTCGCAAACCTAGCGCGATAGCTGCGCGTGAAATACGACGGCGACTCAAACCCACAGGCAATGCTGACTTCCAGCACGCTCAAATCGCTCTGGCGCAGTAACTGCCGGGCCTTTTCCAGGCGCAGGCCTAGGTAGAAGTTGCTGGGCGTGTCATTCAGATGCAGGCGAAACAGCCGCTCCAACTGGCGCCGAGTCACCTTGATCGC
Source organism: Pseudomonas sp. 2995-1 (assembly GCF_002742505.1). Taxonomy (NCBI): domain Bacteria; kingdom Pseudomonadati; phylum Pseudomonadota; class Gammaproteobacteria; order Pseudomonadales; family Pseudomonadaceae; genus Pseudomonas; species Pseudomonas sp. 2995-1. Next base: position 148,483 of record NZ_LJSA01000332.1, read on the forward strand.
TTCGGCCAGGGCCAAGGTGCTCAAGGGCGGTTCGGTGTGTTGCTCCATTTCGCCGATCACGTGCACCAATTTTTTGTTGTTGATGCCGTAGCGCGTAGCGATCTGCATGCGCTGGTGGTCTTTGCGTGGGCGGATGCGGCCGAGTACGAATTGTTCGGAGACTTGAATCGCCAGTTCCGGGCCGTGGGCCTGGGCGATCAGGTCGAGCATCAGGTCGATGGACGCGGTGCCGCCGGCGCAGGTGATGCGGCGGCGGTCGATCTCGAACAGCTCCTGGGTGACGGTCAGGTGAGGATAGGACTCCTTGAACGCGTCGATGGCTTCCCAATGCAGGGTCAGGCGATGGCCGTCAAGCAGGCCGGCTTCGGCGAGGACGCAGGCGCCGGTATCAATGGCGCCAAGGGTCACGCCGTCGTGGTCGAGGCGACGCAGCCAGTGTTCCAGGGCGGGGGTGGCGAACTGCAGCGGTTCAAAGCCGGCCACCACCAGCAAGGTCGCCCCTTTTTTCAGCGGCTCCAGCCCGGCGTCCGCGTTGACCGACATGCCATTGCTCGCCAACACCGCGCCGCCATCGGCACTCAGCACATGCCAGCGGTACAGCTCGCCACGAAAGCGGTTGGCCACCCGTAGCGGTTCCAGCGCGGAGATAAAACCAATGGCCGAAAACCCCGGCATCAGCAGAAAGTAGAAATCCTGGGACATGGTGGCGCTCTCGTCGGACGGGCAGCGTGGCACTGTGATACTCCCGTTCAGGGGCGGATTCAAGGGGGCAGGTCGCTGCAGTGCAAGAGGTGGTCGCCGCCGTGCGTTTTGCTGGCCCCTGGCTTGCGTAACTTGGCTGCACGGCGCACAAAGACGCCGGCCCCCACAATAACGACCTGCCGAGGGATCCACCATGAATCGACTGATCAGCCGCTGCGTGCTTGCACTCAGTGCCAGCGCTATTTTGAGCACCAATGTGATGGCAGCGGATGCCGCTTCATGCCAGAACGTGCGCATGGGCGTGGTGAACTGGACCGACGTCATCGCCACCAGCGCCATGACCCAAGTACTGCTCGACGGCCTCGGCTACAAGACCAAACAAACCAGCGCCTCCCAGCAAATCATCTTCGCCGGCATCCGCGACCAGCGCCTGGACTTGTTCCTGGGGTACTGGAACCCGCTGATGACCCAGACCATCACGCCATTCGTCGACGCCAAACAAGTCAAAGTCCTCGACAAGCCAAGCCTGGAAGACGCCCGCGCCACCCTCGCCGTGCCGACTTACCTGGCGGACAAGGGCCTGAAAACCTTCGCCGATATCGCCAAATTCGAAAAAGAACTGGGTGGCAAGATCTACGGCATCGAGCCGGGTTCGGGGGCTAACACCCAGATCAAGGCGATGATCGCAAAGAACCAGTTCGGCCTGGGCAAATTCCAACTGGTGGAATCCAGCGAAGCCGGCATGCTAGCCGCCGTCGACCGCGCCGTTCGCCGCAAGGAAGCCGTGGTGTTTTTTGGCTGGGCGCCGCACCCGATGAACGTCAACGTGGCGATGACTTACCTCACCGGCAGCGACGACGCCCTGGGCCCGAACGAAGGCATGGCGACCGTCTGGACCGTCACTTCGCCGACCTACGCCGAGCAGTGCCCCAATGTGCACAAACTGCTGACCAACCTGACCTTCACCGCGGCCGACGAGAGCCGAATGATGCAGCCGTTGCTGGATCACAAGGACGCTATCGAGTCGGCCAAGCAGTGGCTCAAGGATCACCCTCAAGACCAGGCTCGCTGGCTGGAAGGCGTGACCACCTTCGATGGCAAACCGGCCGCCGCCAACCTGCAATTGACCGGCAAGTAACACCCTTTCAACCACTGCTTCGCAGCCAGACACGGCTGCGAACGGCATCACCACGCCTGTAAGGAACCGTCTCATGAATCACGACGTCATCATCACCTGCGCACTTACCGGTGCTGGCGACACGACCGCCAGAAGCCCACACGTGCCGGTCACCCCCAAACAAATCGCAGCCGCAGCGGTTGAAGCCGCCAAGGCCGGCGCCACCGTGGTGCACTGCCATGTGCGTGACCCCGAAACCGGCAAGTTCAGCCGCGACGTGGCGCTGTATCGCGAAGTGATGGAGCGCATCCGCGAGGCGGACATCGACATCATCGTCAACCTCACCGCCGGCATGGGCGGCGACCTGGAGATCGGCGGCGGCGAGAACCCGATGGAGTTCGGCCCCAATACCGACCTGGTCGGCCCGCTGACGCGCCTGGCCCATGTGGAAGAACTGCTGCCGGAAATCTGCACCCTGGACTGCGGCACCCTGAATTTTGGCGATGGCGACACCATTTATGTGTCCACCCCTGCGCAGTTGCGCGCCGGTGCCAAACGCATTCAAGAGTTGGGTGTAAAAGCCGAACTGGAAATTTTCGACACCGGCCACCTGTGGTTCGCCAAGCAGATGATCAAAGAGGGCCTGCTCGACAACCCGCTGTTCCAACTGTGTCTGGGCATCCCATGGGGCGCGCCGGCCGACACCACCACCATGAAAGCCATGGTCGACAACCTGCCCGCCGACGCAGTGTGGGCGGGCTTCGGCATCGGCCGCATGCAAATGCCGATGGCGGCGCAAGCGGTACTGCTGGGCGGCAATGTGCGGGTAGGCCTGGAAGACAATCTGTGGCTGGACAAGGGCGTGCTGGCGACCAATGGGCAGTTGGTAGAACGGGCCAGTGAGATCCTCAGCCGCTTGGGCGCGCGAGTCATGACCCCCGCAGAGGGCCGGGCAAAGATGGGCCTCACCAAACGCCGCTGATCAACATGTGGGAGGGGGCTTGCCCCCGATGGCGGAGGATCAGCACCAGCTGTATCGACTGACACACCGCTATCGGGGGCAAGCCCCCTCCCACAGGGGATTACCAACCTCTTTAGGAATGTGCCATGAGCTTTATCACCGAAATCAAAACCTTCGCCGCGCTCGGCAGCGGTGTCATCGGCAGTGGCTGGGTATCCCGCGCCCTCGCCCACGGCCTTGATGTAATCGCCTGGGATCCGGCCCCCGGCGCCGAAGCCGCCCTGCGCAAACGCGTTGCCAACGCATGGGGAGCGCTTGAGAAAAAAGGCCTCGCACCCGGCGCATCCCAAGACCGCCTGCGCTTTGTCGCCACCATTGAAGAGTGCGTAAAAGACGCTGACTTCATCCAGGAAAGTGCCCCAGAACGCCTGGAGCTGAAGCTGGAATTGCACAGCAAGATCAGCGCAGCAGCCAAGCCCAATGCATTGATCGGCTCCAGCACCTCAGGCCTGTTGCCGAGCGAGTTTTACGAGGGCTCGACCCACCCTGAGCGCTGCGTGGTCGGCCACCCGTTCAATCCGGTTTACCTGCTGCCATTGGTGGAAGTGGTCGGCGGCAAAAACACCGCGCCCGACGCTATTCAAGCCGCGATCAAGGTGTACGAATCCCTCGGCATGCGCCCGTTGCATGTGCGTAAGGAAGTACCGGGCTTCATTGCCGATCGCCTGCTCGAAGCGCTCTGGCGTGAAGCGTTGCACCTGGTGAATGACGGCGTGGCGACCACCGGCGAAATCGACGATGCCATCCGCTTTGGCGCAGGGTTGCGCTGGTCGTTCATGGGCACCTTCCTGACCTACACCCTCGCGGGCGGCGATGCGGGGATGCGGCATTTCATGGCGCAGTTTGGTCCGGCACTGCAGTTGCCGTGGACGTATCTGCCGGCGCCCGAGCTGACTGACAAATTGATTGATGATGTGGTGGATGGCACTAGCGATCAGTTGGGTACACACAGCATTTCGGCACTGGAACGCTATCGTGATGATTGCCTGTTGGCGGTGCTGGAAGCGGTAAAAACCACCAAAGCCAAGCACGGTATGGCTTTCGCCGAATAACCCATGTGGGAGGGGCGGTGCGACGAATCGACTTGCCCCCGATAGCATTGGATCAGTCAAGAAATCTGGCAACTGACACACCGCTATCGGGGGCAAGCTCCTCCCACATTTTGACCGAGTACTGATCCGGGAGTTTTCCATGCCTGCACTGACGACCTACACCACAGCAATCCTCCCCGAGTGGGTCGACTACAACGGCCACCTGCGCGACGCGTTCTACCTGCTGATCTTCAGCTACGCGACCGACGCGCTGATGGACACGTTGGGCCTGGACAGCGAAAACCGCGACGCCAGCGGCCACTCGCTGTTCACCCTGGAACTGCACCTGAACTACCTGCACGAGGTGAAACTCGGCGCCGAGGTTGAGGTGCATACCCAACTGATCGCCCATGACGCCAAGCGCCTGCACCTCTATCACAGCCTGCATCTTGTGGGCGAAGAGCGGGCGCTGGCGGGTAACGAACAGATGCTCTTGCACGTCGATCTGGCCGGCCCGCATTCGGCGCCGTTTACCGAGCCGACGCTGGAAAAAATCATCGCTGTCAGCGCTGCACAGGCTGACCTGCCCAAGCCTGCCCTGCTTGGCCGTGTCATCGGTTTGCCGGTCAGACAATAAGCAAAAAAAACCCCGATCCAATGTGGAGTGGATCGGGGCAGAGTGCCTTGTGTGAGCCGTACATCCCGAGGGTGACCAAACCGTCAAGCTGTGTGCCTGGGTTCAGTGTGCCGATAAGTGCGGTTGGCAAATGGCCCGAAAACGACACGCTCATAGCCATCTGAGGCATTCACGCATTCTGCCCTTGCCGACCGCATGGGCGGCTACCAGAATCCCAGTCAGACCTCGCTCCCCTCACCAGGATAAACGTCATGATGCATGCGGATTTGATTGACCAGGATGACCTGCTGGGCCAACTGCGCTCACTGGGTTTCGACGTGTCCAGCGGCGCCACCGCTGAGCAGGCCTGCGAGTGCGCCGTGCGCGGTTTGAGCGAAGCACGGGCTAAAGCGCTCAAGGGCATGGTGGAACAGATGTACAGCGGCAGCGCGACGATCCTGCCGGCGGTGCGTCAGGCGATTGATAAGCAGCTGTTGCCGGCTTTGGTGCAGTTCAAGCAGAACTCTGGTGTCTGATAGAACGCTATTGAGAGCAAGTCGAATCGTCGCACCGCCTCTCCCACACTTGGAATCCATTCCCATGTGGGAGGGGGCTTGCTCCCGATGCAGTCAACTCGGTCTAAAGCCGCACGCTCGCAAAAGTCGACTCATTGCGCGCCTGACTCAACGCCGACATCGGCCCGGCCAACGGTGACAACACCAGCGCCTGCGGAATCGGCATCATCGCCACCTGCTGGGTGGTGTTGGAACCGACGCGCTCATCCCGTGGCGGAATGCCGAAGTATTCGCGGTAGCACTTGGAGAAGTGCGGCGTAGACACAAACCCGCACACCGAGGCCACTTCGATGATCGACATCGGCGTTTGCTTGAGCAACTGCCGTGCACGGATCAGGCGCAGTTTGAGGTAGTAGCGCGACGGCGAGCAGTGCAGGTATTTCTGGAACAGGCGCTCCAACTGGCGCCGCGACACGGCGACGTACACCGCCAGTTCGTCCAGGTCGATAGGCTCTTCCAGGTTGGCTTCCATCAACGCCACAATTTCCTGCAGCTTCGGCTGGTTGGTGCCCAGCATGTGCTTGAGCGGCACACGCTGGTGATCCTGTTCGTTGCGGATGCGCTCGTACACAAACATCTCGGAGATCGCTGCCGACAGTTCGCGGCCATGATCGCGGCTGATCAGGTGCAGCATCATGTCCAGCGGCGCGGTGCCGCCGGAGCTGGTGAAGCGATTGCGGTCGAGGGTGAACAGGCGTGTGCTCATGGCCACGCGCGGGAAGGCTTCCTGCATCGACGCCAGGCATTCCCAGTGCACGCTGCAATCAAACCCATCAAGCAGGCCGGCACAAGCCAGAGCCCAACTGCCGGTGCAGACGGCGCCAAGACGGCGGGACTGGCGCGCCTGGCTTTGCAGCCACGACACGTGTTCACGGGTAACGGTGCGCTGAATACCCACGCCGCCGCACACGATGACGGTGTCCAGGGCCGGAGCTTTGTGCATGGAGGCATCGGGGGTGATTTGCAGACCGTCGCTGGCCCAGACCTGGTTGCCGTCGACACTCAGGGTTGTCCAGCGATACAACTCGCGACCGGACAATTGGTTGGCCATGCGCAGCGGTTCCACGGCTGACGCCAGGGAAATCAGCGTGAAATTGTCCAACAGCAAAAAGCCGATGGATTGAGGCGCACGGTTCTGGGGTTGGGCCCCTGAGTTGAACGACGTCATCGCGGTATCTCCTCACACTAAGCGGGTGTTGGCCTCAGGCGAGGCTCTTGTTATGGCGGTCGGCCTCAGGAAGGCGACGCTTTAAATAGATAGAGCAAATGCCATGCCTAAAATTGAATGGCTATTCAATAACTCCTGAAAACGACCTGATGACGCGTCTATATAAGCCCGCGCAGGAAGTGCGGAATATGGCCGAAAAGGGACGTAGGAGCAGCACTGCTCAAGGGGTGTGAGCAGTTCGGTAGCACTTGTGGGAAGGCGCTTTCAGCGCGTAGGAAAAGTCTGTCACCACACGCACAGGTGACGAGTGGTCGGAGGGAAAATCGTTCGGGAGCTACTTATCTGTTTGCGACGCGCTAAAAGGTGGCGATTTTGGTTGGAGTGTTCACTTGTAGTGAGCGGGCTTGCTCCGCGCTGGGTGGCGAAGCCGCCCCAAAATCAGGCGACCGGGTTTTATCTGAAACTATGTGGTGCCTTTATTGATTGGGGCGGCTTCGCCACCCAGCGCGGGGCAAGCCCGCTCACCACAAAAGCACGCTCACCACAAAAACCCGGCTCACCACAAAAGCCCTGTTCATCACTAAGGCCCTGTTCATCACAACAAGCTCATCAGCACTCCACCGCACTGACCGCCAACCCACCCCGCGATGTCTCTTTGTACTTGTCATGCATATCTGCCCCGGTATCGCGCATGGTGCGGATTACCCGGTCCAGGGAAATAAAGTGCTGACCGTCGCCACGCAAGGCCATTTGCGCCGCGTTGATCGCTTTTACCGCCGCAATCGCATTGCGCTCGATGCACGGCACTTGCACCAACCCGCCCACGGGATCGCAGGTCAAGCCGAGGTTGTGTTCCAGGCCAATTTCGGCGGCGTTGCACAGTTGCTCCGGCGTAGCGCCAAGAATCTCGGCCAGTCCGGCCGCGGCCATGGCACACGCAGAACCCACTTCCCCCTGGCAACCGACTTCGGCACCCGAGATTGAGGCGTTCTTCTTGCACAGAATCCCTACCGCCGCAGCACTGAGCAGGTAGTCGACCACGTTGGCTTCAGTGACTTCGTCGCTGAACTTCATGAAGTAGTGCAACACCGCCGGAATAATCCCCGCCGCGCCATTGGTAGGCGCGGTGACCATGCGCCCACCCGCGGCGTTTTCTTCGTTGACCGCGAGGGCGAACAGGTTGACCCACTCCATGGCGCTCAACGTCGAGCCAATCACATTGGGCTTGTTCAACTCCTGCAGGCTGCGGTGCAACTTGGCCGCGCGGCGACGCACGTTAAGGCCGCCAGGCAGGATGCCTTCGTGCTTGAGGCCCTGCTCCACGCACGCCTGCATGGCGTGCCAAAGCTTCATCAGGCCGTTGCGGATTTCTTCTTCGGAGCGCCAGACCTTTTCGTTGGCCAGCATCAACTCGGCAACGCGCAGGTTGTGGGTCTTGCACAACTGCAACAACTCCACCGCGCTGGAAAAGTCATAGGGCAACTCGGTGCGGTCCATATCCGCCACGCCGCTTCGGGCCTGGGCTTCATCCACCACGAAACCACCGCCCACTGAGTAGTAGGTGTCGCGGTGCAGCTCCCCATCATCACCAACTACCACCAAGGTCATGGCGTTGGGGTGGAACGGCAGGTTCTCATCGAGCAGACGCATGTCCCGTGCCCATACAAACGGCACCGGCAAACGCCCGTCCAGCAGCAGTGTGTCGGTCTCGCGCAGGGTGTGGATGCGCAGGCCGATCTGCGACGGATCAATTGCATCCGGCCACTCGCCCATCAGGCCCATGATGGTTGCGGTGTCGCTGCCGTGGCCGATGCCGGTGGCCGACAACGAGCCGTACAGCTGAACTTCGACGCGCCGTACTTGTTCCAACAATTCACGTTCACGCAGTGCTTGGACGAACAACGCCGCGGCGCGCATGGGGCCGACGGTGTGAGAACTAGAAGGCCCGATGCCGATCTTGAACAGGTCGAAAACGCTGATAGCCATTAACGTGGAACTCCTCGATAAGCACGGGCCGGACTTGAACAAGCTGCTACGCTCAGATCGCCCAGATGGCGGCATCATCAAGGTTTTATCTGCCGTCACGGCGTCTCACACCGACGCACCCATGCTCACCAGCGTCGCTCGCGTGCGATCGCCTGTTTTGGCCGTTTTCAGCGGCGCAGATGGGCAAAAACTGCGGTTTTGCCTTGGGAAAAACCTGTAAGCGACGTCACCGACACTGGATGCGACCCTCCCTGTACTGGATACGACGCCCCCTGTAGGCGTCAGATTTTCACTGGTACATGATCAGTCTCGACTCGTTTGCAAGGCACCGTGGCAGAGCTGTTGTCGCACGCTCCAACCGCAACACTTATAAAGCGCGGCGAAGGCCGCCAGAAAAAACACAGGAGTCTACCCAGATGAAAGGTTCACCCTCGTTGTTGTTGGCCGCCATGCTGAGTCTTCCCGTCATGGCGCACGCTGCAGAACCGGAACAGTGCAAGACCGTCAACTTCTCCGATGTCGGCTGGACCGACATTACCGTCACTACCGCGACCACCAGCGAAATCCTCAAGGGCCTGGGCTACAAGCCGCGCACCACGATGATTTCGGTACCGGTGACTTACAAGTCCCTGGCCGACGGCAAGAATATGGATATTTTCCTCGGCAACTGGATGCCGACCATGGAAAACGACATCAAGCAGTACCGTGATGCCGGCACCGTGGAAACCGTGCGCGCCAACCTGGAGAACGCCAAGTACACCCTGGCGGTCCCCGAGGCGCTGTACAACAAAGGTCTGAAAGACTTCGCCGATATCGCCAAATTCAAGGATGAGTTGGGCGGCAAGATCTACGGCATCGAGCCGGGCAACGACGGCAACCGCACCATCCAGACGCTGATCGATAAAGACGCCTTCGGCCTGAAAACCGCCGGCTTCAAAGTGGTCGAATCCAGCGAAGCCGGAATGCTCTCGCAGGTGGAACGCGCCTCCAAGCGCGACCAGGCCATCGTGTTCCTAGGCTGGGAACCGCACCCGATGAACACCCGTTTCAAGATGAAGTATCTGACCGGGGGTGACGATTCGTTCGGCCCCAACTACGGCCAGGCCACCATCTACACCAACGTCCGCAAGGGCTATACACAGGAATGCAGCAACGTTGGCCAACTGCTGAAAAACCTGTCGTTCACCTTGAACATGGAAAGCACCCTGATGGGTAACGTCCTTGACGACAAGATGAAGCCCGACGCCGCCGCCAAGGCCTGGCTGAAAAAGAACCCAGAAGTACTCGACACCTGGCTTGCAGGGGTCACCACCGTCGATGGCAAACCAGGTCTGGAGGCCGTCAAAGCGTATCTCGCCAAGTAATACTGCTGACCCCGGGGCGGTACGCTGCCCCGGGATGTATTCCCTCTTCGCATGTGGACATTCACTACCATGCTGACTGAACAGAAAATCCCACTAGGCCAGTACATCGCTGCCTTCGTCGATTGGTTGACCCAACACGGTGCCAACTACTTCGACGCAATCGCATCGACACTGGAAACGATGATCCACGGCGTGACGTTTGCGCTGACCTGGTTCAATCCGCTGGCATTGATCGGTCTGATTGCGCTGCTGGCTCACTTTATTCAACGTAAATGGGGACTGACGGTTTTTGTCATCGCCTCCTTCCTGCTGATCCTCAACCTGGGGTACTGGCAGGAAACCATGGAGACCCTGGCGCAGGTGCTGTTCGCCACCCTGGTCTGCGTGGTCATCGGTGTGCCGCTGGGCATTGTTGCCGCGCACAAACCGATGTTCTACACCATGATGCGGCCGGTGCTCGATCTGATGCAGACCGTACCGACCTTCGTCTACCTCATCCCTACCCTGACCCTCTTCGGGCTGGGTGTGGTGCCTGGGTTGATCTCCACGGTGGTATTCGCCATTGCCGCGCCGATCCGCCTGACCTACCTGGGTATCCGCGATGTACCGCAAGAGTTGATGGACGCCGGCAAGGCCTTTGGCTGCTCGCGCCGTCAGTTGCTCTCGCGCATTGAACTGCCCCACGCCATGCCGAGCATTGCCGCCGGCATTACCCAATGCATCATGCTGTCGCTGTCGATGGTGGTGATCGCCGCGCTGGTAGGCGCCGATGGCCTCGGCAAGCCAGTGGTCAACGCGCTGAACACCGCCGACATCGCCCTGGGCTTTGAAGCGGGCCTGGCAATTGTGTTGCTGGCCATCATGCTCGACCGCATCTGCAAACAACCCGACGCCAAAGTAGGGGGTGATGCATGAGCATTATCCGATTCGACAATGTCGACGTGATCTTCTCCAAAGACCCACGCGAAGCACTCAAGCTGCTCGACCAGGGCATGCATCGCAACGAGATTCTGAAAAAGACCGGGCAGATTGTCGGCGTTGAAAAAGCCAGCCTGGATATCGAGAAAGGTGAAATCTGTGTGCTGATGGGCCTGTCGGGCTCCGGCAAATCGAGCTTGCTGCGTTGCATCAACGGCCTTAACACCGTGAGCCGTGGCCAGCTGTTTGTGGAGCATGAAGGTCGCCAGATCGACATCGCTTCCTGCACCCCTGCCGAGCTGAAAATGATGCGCACCAAGCGCATCGCCATGGTGTTCCAGAAGTTTGCCCTGATGCCTTGGCTGACGGTGCGTGAAAACATCAGTTTCGGCCTGGAAATGCAGGGCCGTCCGGAGAAAGAACGGCGCAAGCTGGTGGACGAGAAACTTGAGCTGGTGGGCCTGACCCAGTGGCGCAACAAGAAGCCGGACGAACTCTCCGGCGGTATGCAGCAGCGTGTTGGCCTGGCCCGTGCGTTGGCGATGGACGCCGATATTCTGCTGATGGACGAACCCTTCTCCGCCCTCGACCCGCTAATCCGCCAGGGCTTGCAGGACGAGTTGCTGGAACTGCAACGCAAGCTGAGCAAGACCATCGTGTTCGTGAGTCACGACCTCGACGAGGCGCTCAAGCTGGGCAGCCGCATCGCGATCATGAAAGACGGCAAGATCATTCAGTACAGCGTGCCGGAAGAGATCGTACTCAACCCCGCGGACGACTATGTGCGTACCTTCGTCGCCCACACCAACCCGCTGAACGTGCTGTGCGGCCGCAGCCTGATGCGCACGCTGGACAACTGCACGCGAGTGAACGGCTCGGTGTGCCTCGATCCAGGCGGTGACTCGTGGCTGGACCTGGCCGAGGGCAACACTATCCAGGGCGCCCGTCAGAATGGCGTGGTGATGAACCTGCAGAACTGGGCACCGGGGCAAGCAGTAGAAGGCCTGGGTCGGGTACCGACGCTGGTGGATTCGAATATCGGCATGCGTGATGCGCTGCAGATTCGTTACCAGACAGGGAACAAGCTGGTGTTGCATGACAACAACCAGGTGGTGGGGATCCTGGGCGACAGTGAGCTCTACCACGCCCTGCTGGGCAAAAACCTGGGCTAGCAAACACCGCAAACGCCATTGGAGAAACTGGGTCAAACATGTGGGAGGGGGCTTGCCCCCGATAGCGGTGGATCAGTAACAGATGAACTGACTGACACACTGCAATCGGGGGCAAGCCCCCTCCCACATTTTTTGCCTCAGTGGTGTCAGTGACAACACCACCGGGCTTTCAAAGCATCAGCTATAGACACGGCCAAGGAGCTGCCGATGGCTTTCAAACTGATCGAGCACGTCCCGGGTGATCTGTTCCTGGGCGAAGCCCATCAGGTCGTATTCCTGAGGCCCGTTGTGCAGGTACACCTCGGCACGGTAATAGCGGGTGCGTTCTTCTTCAGGCAGGTCGCTCGGCGCCGACGAGTAAGCATCCAGGCTCACTTCATAAACGAACGGGTTGCCCTCTTCCATCTCGATCCGCACACCGATGCAACGCTTGGACTTGCCCAACAGCGTCTGCACTTCCAACCCTTGCTCACGCAACGCGACCGCCGCCTCTTCCAGCGCTGGCGTGACGTGCTTGTCCATGAAGCGCTGCACAGTGCCCTGGCTCGGTTGCAGGTCGAGTGCCGTCAAACGCTCGCTGAAACCACGACGCCCGCGTTCAGCCAGTTGCGCCTGCTCCTGTTCGATCGCCGCGTCCTGGCGCATGGCCTTGTGCAGACCGAACATGAAGAAAATCAGCACCACCGAGAACGGCAGCCCCGCCAACACCACCATGGTTTGCATGGCTTCGAAGTTGCCGGCAAACAGCAGGCCGATGGTCACCAGAGTGATCACCACCGACCAGAAGATCCGCAGCCAGTGCGGCGCATCTTCATCCACGTTGCCGCCTTTGCAGGAAAGGTTGGCCATCATCACCGCGCCGGAATCCGCCGGGGTCAGGAACAGCACAAAGCCTACGAAGATCGACACACCAATGACGATTTTCGACGCTGGGTAGTGCTCCAGCAGTTGGTAGATGGCCATGGACGGTTGTTCCAGCGCCGTCTTGCCCAACTCCACCGCCCCTTGGTTCAGCACCAGGTCCAGCGCCGAGTTACCAAAGATCGACAGCCACGCCAGGGTAAAGCCCAGCGGGATCAGCAGCACGCCGGCCACCAGTTCACGCACCGTGCGACCACGGGAAATACGCGCGATGAACATACCTACAAATGGCGCCCAGGAAATCCACCAGGCCCAGTAGAACAGCGTCCACAGGCCCATCCAGCGCTCGGTTTTTTCACCGTCGCCTTCATACACATACAGGTCAAACGTCTTCAGCACGATGCCGTTGAGGTAATCACCGGTGTTCTGCACCAGGCCATTGAGCAGGTGCAGGGTCGGGCCGAACAGCAGCACGAAGATCAGCAAACCGCTGAACAGCACGATGTTGAGGTTGGACAGGCGACGAATGCCATTCTCCACACCCGACACGGCAGCGACGGTGGCGACGGTGCTCATCACGATGATCACGATGAGCAGGTTGGTGTTGCTGTGTTCCATGCCGAACAGGTTTTCCAACCCGGACGACACCTGCAACGAACCGATCCCCAGGTTGGTTACCAGGCCCAGCAGGGTCACGAACATGCCGAAACCGTCCACCGCGTGGCCCGCCGCGCCTTTGACCCAACGCTCGCCCATCAGCGGGTACAACGCCGAACGCAACGCCAGCGGCTGGTTATGGCGATACGCAAAGTACGCCACGGCCAGGCCGACCAAGGCGTAGATCGCCCAGCCATGCAAGCCCCAATGCAGGAAGGTCAGTTGCAACGCCTGGCGAGCGGCGCCATTGCTGGCGGCCGCGCCTTCAGGTGGGTTGAAGTAGTGATCCAACGGCTCCGAGGCGCCGAAGTACAGCAGCGAGATGCCGATGCCCGACGAGAACAACATGCCGGCCCAGGCGCCGTAGCTGAAGTCCGGGGTGTCGTCCTTGCTGCCCAGTTTCAACTTGCCGTAGGACGAAAACGCCAGGCCGACTACGAATACGAGATAGGCGGCGATGACCACCATGTAGTACCAGCCGAAGCTTTTGGAAAGCCACGCCTGGGCTACGCCGAGCATGCGCCCGGCCTCCTGCGGGGCGATGATCAGAATGGCAGTCAACAACAGAATCAGCGCGGTGGAGGTGTAGAACACCCAACCGTTGACCCGCACCTTTTCCGGCGGGGTCTTTATAAGAGAGGCAGAACTCATGGCGCAGATGCTCCGGGCAGTGCGAGAGAGAAACACAAGGCAACGGTTATCCCAGGCCATCGATTTTTCGGCAGTCGACGGACGGGTGTTATAAAGACACCCCGAAAATTCCTGCGCCCCGTCGATGCGGTGCCAGGCGCTTATGCGGCCTGTTTCAAGGGTTTCCCAGGTGTCAGATGTCGCCGCCCTCACGTAGGAAATACCTGTAGGCAGCGACCATTTGTCGCAGAGCTTATTCTTTGTTGATTGAACGTTCAATCAAAACAAAATAGACTGGCCTTCAAGTCGACGAACGTTCATCGCCCGTCGGCAGGCCTAAGGAGAGGTGCTACATGCCCAAGGTCGGTATGCAACCCATACGCCGCCAACAGTTGATCGAAGCCACGTTGACGGCCATCGATCAGGTCGGAATGGGAGATGCCAGCATTGCGCTGATCGCCCGTTTGGCCGGCGTTTCGAACGGCATCATCAGTCACTATTTCAAGGACAAGAACGGCCTTATTGCAGCGACGATGCGCTACCTGATGAACGCGTTGATTGAGAACGTCCACGAACGCAGGCTTGCGCTCACGGACGACAGCCCACGGGCACACCTTCAGGTGATCATCGAGGGCAACTTCGATGCCAGCCAGGTCAACGGCCCGGCAATGAAAACCTGGTTGGCCTTCTGGGCCACCAGCATGCACCACCCGTCATTGCACAGGTTGCAGCGGATCAACGATCAACGTCTGTATTCCAACCTGTGCTGCCAGTTCCGCCGAACGCTGCCGCTGCCGCATGCACGCAAAGCAGCCCGAGGCCTGGCGGCGTTGATCGACGGTTTGTGGTTGCGCGGCGCCCTGTCGGGAGACGCTTTCGACACGGCGCAAGCGCAACGGATCGCTTACGAATACATGGATTTCCAATTGGCCAAGCAGGTGAGTTAGAGCCCTTATAAACGCTCAACCCCTGAACGTCTGCCGCTCAGTGTTGCCACACCCTTATGGCCCACTTAGCGGCGGGTAACGCCAACCACTTATGCACTTGCGAGGACTTTATGGCCCGTTTCGACCTGCAAAAACTCTACATTGACGGCGGCTACAGCGACGCTGGCAGCGATGCCACCTTCGAAGCCATCAACCCGGCTAACGGTGAAGTTCTCGCCCAAGTGCAACGCGCAACGAAAGAAGACGTTGAACGTGCCGTGGTCAGCGCTGAAAAAGGCCAGAAAATCTGGGCCGCCATGACCGCCATGGAGCGTTCGCGCATCCTGCGTCGTGCCGTCGACATCCTGCGCGAGCGCAACGACGAGCTGGCCGCCCTGGAAACTCTGGACACCGGCAAATCCTTCTCCGAAACCAAGTACGTCGACATCGTCACCGGCGCTGACGTATTGGAATACTACGCAGGCCTGGTGCCAGCCATCGAAGGCGAGCAGATCCCACTGCGCGACACCTCGTTTGTCTACACCCGCCGCGAACCGCTGGGCGTGGTCGCCGGTATCGGCGCGTGGAACTACCCGATCCAGATCGCCCTGTGGAAATCCGCACCGGCCCTGGCTGCCGGTAACGCGATGATCTTCAAGCCAAGCGAAGTCACTTCGCTGACCACCTTGAAACTGGCCGAGATCTACACCGAGGCTGGCGTTCCAGCTGGCGTGTTCAACGTACTGACCGGCAGCGGCCGTGAAGTCGGCACCTGGCTGACCGAGCACCCACGCATCGAGAAAGTCTCGTTCACCGGCGGCACCGACACCGGCAAGAAAGTCATGGCCAGCGCGTCGAGCTCTTCGCTCAAAGAAGTGACCATGGAACTGGGCGGCAAGTCGCCGCTGATCGTGTTCGAAGACGCCGACCTGGATCGTGCGGCCGACATCGCGATGATGGCCAACTTCTACAGCTCCGGTCAGGTCTGCACCAACGGCACTCGTGTGTTCGTGCCTAAGCACCTGCAAGCGGCGTTCGAAGCCAAGATCGTTGAGCGTGTTGCGCGCATCCGCGTTGGCGACCCGCAAGACGACAACACCAACTTCGGTCCGCTGGTCAGCTTCGCCCACATGGAAAGCGTGCTGGGCTACATCGCCAAAGGCAAAGAACAAGGCGCCCGCCTGCTGTGCGGCGGCGACCGCCTGACCGACGGCGACTTCGCCAAAGGCGCATTCGTGGCACCGACTGTCTTCACCGACTGCACCGACGACATGGTGATCGTGCGTGAAGAAATCTTCGGCCCGGTGATGAGCATCCTCACCTACGAAACCGAAGAAGAAGTGATCCGCCGCGCCAACGACACCGACTTCGGTCTGGCCGCCGGCCTGGTCACCAAAGACCTGAACCGCGCTCACCGCGTGATTCATCAACTGGAAGCGGGTATCTGCTGGATCAACGCTTGGGGCGAGTCCGACGCAAAAATGCCGGTCGGCGGCTACAAGCAATCGGGTGTTGGCCGTGAGAACGGCATCAGCTCGCTGAATAACTTCACCCGCATCAAATCGGTACAGGTTGAGCTGGGCGATTACGCCTCGGTGTTCTAAGACCCGAGCCTTGCGTTGCCTTTGAGGCCGCCATCAGGGGCGAGCCCCCTCCCACCTTTGACGGTGTGAACCCGATCACATGTGGGAGGGGGCTTGCCCCCGATGAGGCCCGACCTGACCACACATCAAAGAGGGTGCATTCAATGTCCCAAGAATACGACTACATCATTGTGGGTGCCGGCTCCGCCGGTAATACCCTGGCGACCCGTCTGACCGAAGACGAAGGCGTCACCGTCCTGCTGCTGGAAGCCGGCGGCCCCGACTACCGCCTCGACTTCCGTACCCAAATGCCCGCCGCCCTGGCGTTCCCACTGCAAGGCCGCCGCTACAACTGGGCCTACGAGACCGATCCAGAGCCACACATGGACGGCCGTCGGATGGAATGCGGTCGCGGCAAGGGCCTGGGTGGCTCTTCGCTGATCAACGGCATGTGCTACATCCGCGGCAACGCCATGGACTACGACAATTGGTCGAAGCTGCCAGGTCTGGAAGACTGGAGCTACCTCGATTGCCTGCCGTATTTCCGCAAGGCTGAAACCCGCGACATCGGCCCGAACGACTGGCATGGCGGCGATGGCCCGGTCAGCGTGACCACGCCTAAAGCCGGCAATAACCCGCTGTTCCACGCCATGGTTGAAGCGGGCGTGCAGGCCGGTTACCCGCGTACCGAAGACTTGAACGGCTACCAGCAGGAAGGCTTCGGCCCGATGGACCGTACCGTCACGCCTAACGGCCGTCGCGCCAGCACCGCGCGCGGTTACCTGGACACGGCCAAGAAGCGTTCGACCCTGACCATCGTCACCCACGCCCTCACCGACAAAGTCTTGTTCGAAGGCAAGCGTGCCGTTGGCGTGCGTTACCTGATCGGTGCCGCCGAAGAGCGCGTTGAAGCCCGTGCGCGTAAAGAAGTGCTGGTGTGCAGCGGCGCAATCGCTTCGCCGCAACTGCTGCAACGCTCCGGCGTGGGCCCGGCCAAATTGCTGGAAAGCCTCGACATCCCCGTGGTCCATGACCTGCCTGGCGTCGGCGAAAACCTGCAGGACCACCTTGAGCTGTACCTGCAATATGCGTGCACTCAGCCGGTGTCGCTGTACCCGTCGCTGCTCTGGTACAACCAGCCGGCTATCGGTGCCGAATGGCTGTTCAACGGCACCGGTATCGGCGCCAGCAACCAGTTCGAAGCGGGCGGTTTTATCCGTACCCGTGAAGAATTCGAATGGCCGAACATCCAGTACCACTTCCTGCCGGTAGCGATTAACTACAACGGCAGCAACGGTGTGAAAGAGCACGGTTTCCAGGCACACATGGGCTCCATGCGCTCGCCGAGCCGTGGCCGCGTGCAGCTGAAGTCGAAGAACCCACGGGACTACCCGAGCATCCTCTTCAACTACATGGCCACCGAACAGGACTGGCAGGAATTCCGCGACGGCATTCGCCTGACCCGTGAAATCATGCAGCAGCCGGCCCTCGATCAATACCGTGGCCGCGAAATCAGCCCGGGCATCGACGTGCAAACCGATGAGCAGTTGGACAAGTTCATCCGCGAGCACGCCGAAACTGCGTTCCACCCGTCCTGCTCGTGCAAGATGGGCACCGACGAGATGGCCGTGGTGGATGGCGAAGGTCGCGTGCATGGCATGCAAGGTCTGCGTGTGGTCGATGCCTCGATCATGCCGATCATCACCACCGGTAACCTGAACGCGCCGACGATCATGATCGCCGAGAAAATCGCCGACAAGATCCGTGGTCGCCAGCCGCTGCCGCGCAGCACGGCGGATTACTACGTGGCAGGCGATGCGCCGGTGCGTGGCAAGCCGCTGCGTGAAGTGGGGCCGACTGCGCAGTAACTGATTCACTGCGGTGCCTTCATCGGGGGCAAGCCCCCTCCCACATTTGAATGTATTCACAAATCAAGTGTGGAAGGGGGCTTGCCCCCGATAGGGCCCGATAGGGCCCGATCAGGCACTGCAAACCTTACCTCTACACTTTCCTTGATCAGCCCCCAGCCCAGGCCTACTCTGTTTGCCTGCCCGCGCTGAGCTGCCCACAAGGAAGGCCCCATGTTCGAACACCACGCCACACTCAAACGGCATTTCAGTGCCCTGCGCACTACCGCCGATTTCTTCTCCCTACGCTACGTTCGCGAATCCGGCCAGTACCTGTCGGTGCGCAAGAACGTCGCCGAACCGCCACACTTGAGCAACGACGAAGGCGCCATGCTCACCGTGCGTCTCAACGGTGTCGAAGCCTACGCCGCGACCAACGACATTTCCCTTGCCGGCCTGCAAGCCGCCCTTGAGCGCGCCGAACAGCAAGCCCGGCAAATCAAGCCTCACGCCCTGCTGGATGTGCGCGACCAACACGTCTCCAGCGACATCGCCGACTATCTGTCGCCTGACCTCGACCAAGCCTTCCCGTCCCTAAGTGACTGCTATCACCTGCTTGGCGACGAATCGGCCGCCGTGCCCAAGGACGAGCGCCTGGTCAGTTGGGACGTCAGCCTGGGTCTGACCCACGTCGAGCAGATCTACCTCAATACTGCCGGCGCCGAGCTGCGCCAGGCCCAGCGTTTTGTGTTCCCTGGCGTCAACGTTACAGCCTTTGACGGCAACGACAGCCAGACCCGCACCCTCGGCGGCAGCAACTTTGGCCAGCAAGGCGGCTTTGAGGTGATCAACCGTTTCGGCCTGGTCGGCGCGGCCCCGCGCATTGCCGACGAAGCCCTGCAACTGCTGCTGGCGCCGAACACGCCCCAAGGCCCGCGCGACCTCCTGCTGATGCCTGACCAGATGATCCTGCAGATCCACGAGTCCATCGGCCACCCGCTGGAACTGGACCGTATTCTCGGCGACGAGCGCAACTACGCCGGCACCAGTTTTGTGAAGGCCAGCGACTTTGGCCACCTGCAATACGGCTCCAAGCTGCTCAATGTGACGTTCGACCCGAACATTCCCGAACAGCTCGCCAGCTACAGCCATGACGACGACGGCACCGCCGCCAGCAAGCAATTCCTGATACGCGAAGGGCTGTTGATCAAGCCGCTGGGTGGGGCGCTGTCGCAATTTCGATCCGGCATGAGCGGCGTGGCCAACAGCCGCGCCAGCAGTTGGAACCGCGCGCCGATCGACCGCATGGCCAACCTGAATATCGAAGCCGGCGACAAGAGCCTGGCGCAACTGATTGGCGGCATCGAAAACGGCATCCTGATGTCGACGAACCGTTCATGGTCCATCGACGATGCGCGCAACAAATTCCAGTTCGGCTGCGAATGGGGCCAGTTGATTGAAAACGGAGAGCTCAAGGGCGTGGTGAAGAACCCCAACTACCGAGCTATTTCCGCGCAGTTCTGGCGCAAGCTCAGCGCCGTGGGTGACGCCAGCACCACCAAGGTGCTGGGCACGCCGAACTGCGGCAAGGGCGAACCCAACCAGGTGATCCGTGTCGGCCACGCCTCACCCGCGTGTGTGTTCAGCAACATTGACGTATTTGGGGGAGATGCCTGATGAATACCTTCAAGGCATTGGTGGAGTGGCTCAAGCAGGCCATCACCGAAAAGGAACAATTTCACCTGAGCTATGCGGCCGAGGCGTCCGAGTTCGTGCGGTTCAACCACGCCAAGGTGCGCCAGGCCGGACAAGTGCAACAGGCCAGCCTCAACCTGAAACTGATCAACGATGGCCGCCACGCCGACCTCGCTATCACCCTGGCCGGCACGCCTGAGCTGGACCGCCAGCGCCTCGCCGATGGCCTGCAACAACTGCGCGAAACATTGCCGTTGCTGCCCCATGACCCGTATCTGTTGCTCAACCACGATGCCTGGCACAGCCACAACGAACAGGCCCAGCCGCTGCCCGATCTGGCCCTCGTGCTGGAGGACATCAGCCAGTCCACTGACGGCGTGGACTTGGTTGGCATCTACGCCGCCGGGCCGATCAGCCGTGGCTTTGCCAGTTCCGATGGGGCATTCGGCTGGCACCAGGCCAATAGCTTCAACTTCGACTTCAGCCTGTTCCATGCCAACGGCGAAGCGGTAAAGGCCAACTATGCCGGGCACACCTGGGACAGCGCCGAGTTCGCCCGCCGCTTGCAACAGGCCCGCAACCAGCTTGAGTTCCTCGGTCGACCGTTGCACACCCTGGCGCCCGGGCAGTATCGCGCCTACCTCGCCCCGGCGGCGCTGGAAGAAATCATCAGCATCATCACTTGGGGTGGTTTCTCCGCACAGGCCATCGCCAGCAAAGGCAGCTCACTGCAAAAGCTGTACGCGGGCGAGCAACACCTCAGCCCGCTGGTAACAGTGAACGAACACGTCAGCGGCTCCCTGAGCCAGGCGTTTTCCAGCGAGGGCTACCCGCGCGGCGATGTCACGTTGATCAACGCGGGCAAGGCCGAAGGCCAACTGGTTAACTCGCGCAGTGCCGCCGAATATGGTCTCAGCACCAACGGCGCCAGCAGCGACGAATCCCCCAGTGCCTTGCAGATGGCAGCGGGCAGCCTGGCCGAAGCTGACATCCTCAAACAACTCGGCACCGGGCTGTACATCAGCAACCTGTGGTACCTGAACTATTCAGACCTGCCCGCCGCCCGCCTCACCGGCATGACGCGCTTCGCCACGTTCTGGGTGGAAGACGGCGAGATCAAGGCGCCGGTCAGCACCATGCGGTTTGATGACAGCGTCTACAGCCTGCTCGGCTCGCAGTTGGAAGCCCTCACCGCTGAGCGCGAGTTGCTGCTGTCGGCCAGCACCTACGGACAGCGCAACACTGCATCCAACCTGTTGCCGGGGGCTTTGGTAAAACGCCTGACCCTGACTCTCTAAACATCAAATGCCTGTGGGAGGAGCCCCTCCCACAGTGTTTTGTGCTGATTTCAGACATCCCGGTTTCGGCCCTTCCTACCGTAAATTCTCTTCCTGCCCGTTTGCACGGGCGGCCTGTTGTCGCCTGCAAAAAACCTCGCTATAACAGCTAGTGGCATACCGCCACATACTGGAAGTACTGCGATGAACCATGGAAGTTTCGTCATACAAAAGCTGTTCAAACACTACAACGTTCACATGGAGCAACTGGGTCACGACCCGCAAAAGAAAACGGTACTGATGGTCAATGGCGCGCTCTCCACCACCCGCTCCTTCGCCCGCACCAGCAAATGCCTGGCCGAGCATTTCAATGTGCTGCTCTTCGATTTGCCATTCTCCGGCTATTCCCGCGAGCACAACACCGACCTGGACCTAGTGACCAAGGACGACGAAGTGCAGATGCTGCGCGCCCTGGTGGAACGCTTCGAGGTCAACCACCTGGTATCGGCCTCCTGGGGTGGCATCTCCACGCTGCTGACCCTCGCGCACAACCCGCCGTCCATCGAAAGCTCGGTGGTGATGGCCCTGGCGCCCAACCTCAACCAACCCATGCTCGACTACGTGGAGCGCGTGCGCGTGCTGATCGAGGCCGATGACAAATCCGCTGTCGGCCACTTGCTCAACGAGACGGTCGGCAAATACCTCTCGCCCCGGCTCAAACGAAATAACCACCGTCACCTGTCGACCATGGCCACCACCGAGTACCGCCAGGCGCGCTTCCATATCCATCAGGTACTCGGTCTGGGTGACGGCAACTACCTGCCAGCACTGCGGCAGATTGAAACGCCGGTGCACTTCCTCAACGGCGCCCTGGACGAATACACCCCGGCCGCCGAAGCCCAGCTGTTCAAGCATTACGTGGCCCGCAGCAGCTTTGCAGTGGCCGAGCACACCGGTCATTTGCTTGATCTGGAGTCCCGCGAGGCCGCGTTATCGGTGCACCGCGCGCTGCTGAATTTTTTGGTGGGCGAGCACGCGGTGTTGTCGGACTTAGACGAACCGCCAGTGGGAAAAAGCGCGACGAATGGCGCATAATCGCCAACACATAGCCTGCTAACAAAAGGGTTCCCATGCCGAATCGCGTCCCGCTCGATGACAAGACCGCCCGCTGGCTCCCCTGGGTGGTGGCGATTGCCTTCTTCATGCAGTCGCTGGACGGGACGATTCTGAATACGGCGCTGCCGGCAATGGCGCGGGACCTCGCCGAGAACCCGCTGCGTATGCAAGGTGTGGTGATCGCCTACATGCTCACCGTCGCCCTGCTGATCCCGGCGTCCGGCTGGATTGCCGACCGCTTCGGCACTAAGAAAATCTTCTTTGGCGCGATCATGCTGTTCAGCATCGGCTCCTTGCTGTGCGCCTTGTCCAGCAGCCTGACCATGCTGGTGGGTGCGCGGGTGATCCAAGGCTTGGGCGGCGCGCTGATGCTGCCGGTCGGAAGGCTGGTCGTTCTCCGTGCTTACCCGCGCTCCGAGCTGGTGCGGATCATGGGCTTCATCACCATTCCTGGCCTGCTCGGCCCATTGCTCGGCCCGACCATGGGCGGCTGGATGGTGCAATACCTAACCTGGCACTGGATCTTCCTGATCAACCTGCCGGTGGGCATGATCGGCTGCTACGCCGTGTGGAAATTCATCCCCGACCTGCGCGGTAGCGAGCGCACACGCTTTGATGGCCTCGGCTTTTTGCTGTTCGGCGCGGCGATGGTGTTGATCACCATCGCTATGGAAGGCCTGGGCGAACTGCACCTTCCGCACCTGCGGGTGATGTTGCTGCTGTTCGGAGGGCTGGCGTGCCTGGCGGCGTATTGGCTGCGGGCCGGGCATATCGACAATGCGCTGTTCTCGCCGGTGCTGTTCAAGACGCGCACGTTTGCGGTGGGCATTCTGGGCAACCTGTTCGCCCGCTTGGGCAGCGGCGCGCTGCCGTTCCTGGTGCCGCTGTTGTTGCAGGTAGCGCTGGGTTATTCGCCATCGCAAGCCGGTATGAGCATGCTGCCACTGGCGGCGGCGGCTATGTTTGCCAAGTCCGTGGCGCGTCCGTTGATCGAGCGCCTGGGTTATCGCATCGTGCTCACCGGCAATACCCTGGCGCTGGGGATGATGCTCGCCAGCATGGGCCTGGTTACGGAACAGACGCCCTACCCTTTGCTGCTGGGCATGCTCGCGGTGCTGGGGGCGATCAACTCCCTGCAATTCACCGCCATGAACACCGTGACCCTGATCGACCTCGACGACGCTCAGGCCAGCAGCGGCAACAGTTTGCTTTCGGTGGTGGCGCAACTGTCTCTGAGCCTGGGCGTGGCCTGCGCCGGTGCGCTGCTCGGCGGCTTCACTGCCGAATCGGGCAATGATGGCGTGGAAAGTGTGCTGGGCGCCTTCCAGTTGACCTTCCTCACCGTGGGCATCATGGCGATGCTGGCGGCGGCGATCTTCCTGCAACTGTCGCCAACAGACGGCAAACGGGTGGTCAACCCAGACCAACATATCGAGCATTAAGCGGCGTCTCGTCTAGAACTTGCGGGGAAATTCCCACAGGGCTGGTACACTGCGCGACATTTTGTTTTGCAGAGCCAGTCCCGTGACTACCATCGCCACCGCTTTTAATACTTTGCCCCTGTCCGCCGCCATGCTGGCTAACCTCGACTCGCTGGGTTATGTCGAGATGACGCAGATCCAGGCGCAAAGCTTGCCGGTGATCCTCAAAGGGCTGGACCTGATTGCCCAGGCCAAGACCGGCAGCGGCAAGACCGCTGCATTCGGTATCGGCCTGTTGAACCCGATCAACCCGCGCTACTTCGGCTGCCAGGCGCTGGTGATGTGCCCGACGCGTGAACTGGCCGACCAGGTCGCCAAAGAAATCCGTCGCCTGGCCCGCGCCGAAGACAACATCAAGGTCCTGACCCTGTGCGGCGGCGTGTCCCTCGGTCCGCAGATCGCCTCCCTTGAGCACGGCGCCCACGTGATCGTCGGCACCCCGGGCCGCATCCAGCAACACCTTCGCAAAGGTTCGCTGGTGCTGGACGGCTTGAACACCCTGATCCTCGATGAAGCCGACCGCATGCTCGACATGGGCTTCTACGACGCGATCGAAGACATCATCAGCAAGACCCCACCACGCCGCCAAACCCTGCTGTTCTCGGCCACCTACCCGGTGAGCATCAAGCAGTTGGCCTCGAAGTTCATGCGCGCGCCGCAGCAAGTGAAAGCCGAAGCGTTCCACTCCGACGACCAGATCGAGCAGCGTTTCTACGAGATCTCCCCGGAAGAACGCATGGACGCCGTGACCAAGGTGCTGGCGCATTTCCGCCCGGCTTCCTGCGTGGCGTTCTGCTTCACCAAGCAGCAAGTACAGGAAACCGTCGACCACCTGACGTCCAAGGGCATTTCCGCCGTTGGCCTGCATGGCGACCTGGAACAGCGCGACCGTGACCAGGTGCTGGCGATGTTCGCCAACCGCAGCACCTCGGTGCTGGTCGCCACCGACGTCGCCGCCCGTGGCCTGGACATTGACGCGCTGGACATGGTGATCAACGTCGAACTGGCCCGCGATTCGGAAATCCATATCCACCGCGTCGGCCGTACCGGTCGTGCGGGCGAGACCGGCATCGCAATCAGCCTGGTGGCGCCGTCCGAAGCGCACCGCGCCCAGGCCATCGAGCAACTGCAGAAGTCGCCGCTGAACTGGGACCAACTGGACAACCTCAAGCCGCAAAGCGGCGGTCCGTTGCTGCCGGTGATGAGCACCCTGTGCATCGCCGCAGGCCGTAAAGACAAAGTACGTCCGGGCGACATCCTCGGCGCACTGACCGGCGAAGCCGGCATCCCGGGCGCCCAGGTCGGCAAGATCGCGATCTTTGACTTCCAGGCCTTTGTGGCTGTTGAGCGCGGAATCGCCAAGCAAGCGTTGCAGCGTTTGAATGACGGCAAGATCAAAGGCCGTTCGTTGCGCGTTCGGATCCTGTAACACCATCTCCGCACCAATGGAGATCCAATGTGGGAGGGGGCTTGCCCCCGATAGCGGAGTGTCAGTCAATATAGATGTGACTGAACCGCCGCTATCGGGGGTAAGCCCCCTCCCACATTAACTGCATTCCAAATCAGAATTTGTATGAGGACACCGTTTTGCGCTCGACCGAAGTTGTGATCATTGGCGCCGGCGCCGCAGGCTTGATGTGCGCGCTGACCGCCGCCGGGCGCGGGCGCAAGGTGATGCTGATCGACCATGCGAACAAGGCCGGCAAGAAGATCCTGATGTCCGGCGGTGGCCGCTGCAATTTCACCAATATGTACACCGAGCCGGCCAACTTCCTCTCGCACAACGCGCACTTCTGCAAATCCGCCCTGGCCCGCTACACCCAGTGGGACTTTATCGGGCTGGTGGCCAAGCACGGCGTGCCGTATCACGAGAAGAAGCTGGGCCAGTTGTTCTGCGATAACAAGTCCAGCGACATCCTCGGCATGCTGCTCGACGAATGCATCCAGACCGGCGTGAGCATGCACTTGGACACGTCGATCCAGGAGATTGCCAAGGTCGACGGCGGCTACCAGTTGCAAACCACGCTGGGTGAGGTGCGCTGCGAATCCTTAGTGATCGCCACCGGCGGCTTGTCGATTCCGACCCTGGGCGCCACCGGTTTTGGTTATCAAGTGGCCAAGCAATTCGGTCACGAACTGCTGCCAACCCGCGCCGGGCTGGTGCCGTTCACCATCACTGATCAGCTCAAGGACTTGTGCGGCGAGTTGTCCGGCACGTCCGTGGACTGCCTGGTCAGCTGCAACGATCAGAGCTTTCGCGAGAACATTCTGTTTACCCACCGTGGCCTGAGCGGTCCGGCGATCTTGCAGATTTCCTCCTATTGGGAATCCGGCGACACCGTGGAAATCAACCTGCTGCCCGACCACGACGCCCACACCTGGCTGCAACAGCAACAGGTCGAGCGCCCCAACAGCGAGCTGAAAACCCTGCTGGGTGAGATCTTCACCAAGAAGATGGCCAACCTGCTGGCGGACACCTGGTTTGCGTCCAAGCCGATGAAGCAGTACACCCACGCCGAAATCGCCGACATCGCGCAGAAGCTGGGGAGCTGGCAGCTGGTGCCAGCGGGCACCGAGGGCTATCGCACCGCCGAGGTGACGCTGGGCGGGGTGGACACGCGGGAAGTGTCGTCCAAAACCATGGAATCGCTGAAAAGCCCTGGCTTGTACTTTATTGGGGAAGTGCTGGACGTGACCGGCCATCTGGGCGGATTTAACTTCCAGTGGGCGTGGGCTTCCGGCTACGCGGCCGCGCAGTTTGTTTGACACCACGCAGTAAAAAATGTGGGAGGGAGCTTGCCCCCGATAGCGGTGCATCAGTCACCGATATTCTGGCTGACACACTGCAATCGGGGGCAAGTCCCCTCCCACATTTTGATTTGAGGGGTGCCTGCGAATAATTTGTTGTCAGATGTGATCACCACCCTTGCCGTGGCGTCACTGATGGCTCAATTTAACGGCATCGTCCCGGAAGACTCACGACTTCATGTCATCGACCTCGTTCAAGCAGTCTATGCGGCGCCTGTGGGCGCTGGATAAATTCAGTTACAGCATTCGGGTATTCATCGCCCTCACCGGCAGCATGGCGCTGTGCTGGTATCAGGATGAAATGACGCTGCTGATCCCGCTGTTCCTGGGGATTATCGCCAGCGCCCTGGCTGAGACCGACGACAGTTGGCAGGGCCGCCTCAATGCCCTGGCAGTAACGCTGGTGTGCTTCAGCATCGCCGCGCTGTCGGTGGAATTGCTGTTCCCTTACCCCTGGATTTTCGCCATCTCCCTGGCTCTGGCGACGTTCGGCCTGACGATGCTCGGGGCGCTGGGCGAACGCTATGGCGCGATTGCGTCGGCCACGTTAATCCTGTCGGTCTACACCATGATCGGCGTGGATCAGCGCGGCGGCGCCGTCAGTGATTTCTGGCATGAGCCGTTGCTGCTGGTGGCCGGTGCGGCCTGGTACGGCGCGTTGTCGGTGCTGTGGCAGGCGCTGTTTTCCAACCAGCCGGTGCAGCAGAGCCTGGCGCGGCTGTTCCGCGAGTTGGGGCGCTACCTCAAGCTCAAGTCGTCGCTGTTTGAACCAATCCGCCAGTTGGATGTGGAGGCGCCCCGCCTGGAACTTGCCCAGCAAAATGGCCGGGTGGTGGCCGCGCTGAATGCCGCGAAAGAAATCATCCTGCACCGCGTGGGCAATGGTCGACCGGGGTCGAAGGTCAGTCGCTACCTCAAGCTGTATTTCCTGGCCCAGGACATCCACGAACGCGCCAGCTCATCCCACTACCCTTACAACGCCCTGGCCGATGCGTTCTTCCACAGCGATGTGCTGTTCCGCTGTCAGCGCTTGCTGCGCCAACAAGGCAAGGCCTGCCAGGCCCTGGCCGAGTCGATCCAACTGCGCCAACCGTTCATCTATGACGACAGCTTCGCCGAAGCCCTGAGCGACCTGAACGCCTCCCTGGAACACTTGCGCATCCAGAGCAACCCGGCCTGGCGCGGCCTGCTGCGTTCGTTGCGCGCCCTGGCGGCCAACCTGTCCACACTTGACCGCCTGCTCGGCGACGCGAGCAACCCCGACGCCCTGGCCGACGCCACCGACAGCAACCTGTTGGACCGCGCGCCGCGCAACCTCAAAGAAATGTGGACGCGCCTGCGCACCCAACTCACGCCGACGTCGCTGCTGTTCCGACACGCGTTGCGCCTGTCACTGGCGCTGACCATCGGCTACGGTACCTTGCATGCCATCCACGCCTCCCAAGGTTATTGGATCATCCTCACCACCCTGTTTGTGTGCCAGCCCAACTACGGTGCGACGCGGCGCAAGCTCGGCCAGCGGATCATCGGCACCGCTATCGGCCTCACCGTGGCCTGGGCGCTGTTCGACCTGTTCCCAAGCCCCTTGGTGCAATCGATGTTCGCCATCGCTGCCGGCCTGGTGTTCTTTATCAACCGCACCACCCGCTACACCCTGGCCACAGCAGCAATCACCCTGATGGTGCTGTTCTGCTTTAACCAGGTGGGGGATGGCTACGGGCTGTTTTTGCCACGGCTGTTCGATACTTTGCTCGGCAGTTTGATCGCCGGCCTGGCCGTGTTCCTGTTCCTGCCGGACTGGCAAGGCCGTCGCCTGAACAAAGTGCTGGCCAACACCCTGACCTGCAACAGCATCTACCTGCGCCAGATCATGCAGCAATACGCCGCCGGCAAAAGCGACGACCTGGCCTATCGCCTGGCCCGCCGCAACGCGCACAACGCCGATGCGGCGCTGTCCACCACGCTGGCGAACATGTTGATGGAGCCGGGGCATTTCCGTAAGGAGGCGGATGTGGGCTTCCGTTTCCTGGTGTTGTCCCACACCTTGCTCAGCTACTTGTCAGGCCTCGGAGCCCACCGCGATACGCCATTGCCGGCTGAGGTGCGCGAGCATCTGATCGACGGCGCGGGTAAAACCCTCGCTGCGAGCATCGATGAAATCGCGACAGGTTTGGCCAACAAGCAACCCATTGCGATCCAGAGCGACGCCGAGGAAGCCCTGGCGGCGGACTTGGAGCAGATGCCGGATGAGATTGATGAAGGGCAGCGATTGGTGCAGACACAGTTGGCCTTGATTTGCCGGCAGTTGGGGCCGTTGCGCACCTTGGCGGCGCACCTGATCAAAGATACCAGCGCGGCTTAGGCCGCTATCGGGGGCAAGCCCCTCCCACACTTGATCGGATTCACACGGTCCGAATGTGGGAGGGGCGGTGCGACGATTCGACTTGCTCCCGATGAGGCCCGCACAGGCACTACATGCCATGGGCCTTCATCAACCGCGCATAACTGCCATCGACCTTCATCTTGGCAATCTCGCGGTCAAAGCTCGCCACGATCTGCGCGTGCTCAGGGTTCTTCAGGCTCACCAGAATATGCAGGCTGTTTTCACTCAGCGGCTGTGGCAGGAACTCCACCGTATTACGCACCCGGGCCGACTCCCGTGCCAGGTAAAAGCGCGCCACATATTCATCCTCCACCGTCAGCCGCACCCGCTGCGCCGCCAGCATGCGCACGGCCATGGCGAAGTTATGCACAGGCACTTTCTGCAACTGCGCATCCCCATCGAACGCCGCTGAATACGCATAACCACGTACCACCGCGATGGGATAGTCGTGCAGTTGCTGCAGGTTCTGAAACTCGATGGGGTCGTCACGGCGCTTGATAAAACGCACGCGGTTGAGCAGGTATTCGCCGGAGAATTGCCCCAAGTGCGTACGCGCGTCGTCGTACCAGGCGTTGACCAGCACGTCATAGCGCCCGTCACCCACGCCCATCAGCGCGCGAGCCCAGGGCACCTGCTCGAAATCGCTGGCATAGCCCGCGCGCGCCAAGGCCGTGCTGACAATATCAGTGGCCAAGCCCCCGTTGATCAGCGTGGCATCGGTAAAGGGCGGCCAGGCATCCGCGACCAGGCGCAGGCGCTGTGCACATGCAGGCGTTGCCAGCAGCAACACTCCAATCAAAGCAACGGCACGAGAGAATCGCGGCATGCTCAAAATCCTTGGCGGACAGGCGGTGGCCTTAGCTCAGGCTGCGCCTGAGGTTCTAACATTAGCTCAGATTACACAAAGAAACGGCCGCCGCCTGCACTCAATAGTGGCAAATTGATTTCATTCACAAAAATAGTTGATTTAGACACTGAAGCCCGTCGCGCCTACTATCCAGAACAGACATTTACGAGAGAACACACCATGACAGTCGATTGGGTCTGCAAACATCACACCGACCTGGGCAAGGAGCAGCTATACGCCATCCTGCGCTTGCGCTGCGAGGTTTTCGTTGTCGAGCAGAAGTGCGTTTATCAGGACATCGACGGGCAGGATCTGACGGGTGATACCCACCACCTGATGGCTTGGAAAGACGATGAACTGATGGCCTACCTGCGCCTGCTGGATCCGGAATCCCAAGGTGGCGATGTGGTTATCGGTCGGGTGATCGTCGCACCGGCGGCACGGGGTACCGGGCTGGGGCACGAGATGATGGAAGAAACTCTCAAGCAGATTGAGGAGACCTGGCCTGAGACGCCGATCTTCCTGTCAGCCCAGGCGCATTTGCAGGGCTATTACGGGCGGTATGGGTTTGTGGTGGCGGGTGAGGAATACCTGGAGGATGACATTCCACATATTGGTATGCGGCGCGCTTAAGGCCGCCATCGGGAGCAAGCCCCCTCCCACAGTTTGAATGTGTGAATACATTCAAACTGTGGGAGGGGGCTTGCTCCCGATAGCGCCAGACCAGCCACCGCCAAACTCAGGGATAACCCAGAACCCGCTTGATCTGGTCGAGATTCACCTCGATCCACCCCCGATCAATCGCGCCCCAGTCGCGAATCCGATAGTGCCCGGCATGGTTGCGGGCGCCGTCTTCCTGTTCGAATTCACACACGATATCCAGGTCAGCCAACGCCGCAATCGTGTCCTGCGCCGTTCGCCGGGGCATACCGGTGACGTCGGTCAGCGCCGGCACACTGCTGGCGAGCCCGCTGTCGATCAGGTACGCCACGTACAGGCGGCGGTAGAAGCTGCTTTTGGTCTTGCTCACATCCATGGTCAGTCGCCTTGTGCGGTCAGGGCTTGCCCTGCAGGTCGCGATACGTGAGGTACACCCGCAGGTCGAATTCCACCTGGTGGTAGCCCGGCATCATGTAATCGCAGAGTTTATAGAACGCCTTGTTGTGGTCCGATTCCTTAAAGTGCGCCAGCTCGTGCACCACGATCATGCGCAAAAATTCCGGAGCGGCGTCCTTGAACAGTGAAGCAATGCGGATCTCTTTCTTGGATTTGAGGTTGCCGCCCTGCACCCGCGAAATCGTGGTGTGCAGCCCGAGGGCGCGGTGGGTCAGATCCAGGCGGTTATCGAACAGCACTTTGTCGATCGCTGGCGCATTGCGCAGGTGTTCCTGCTTCAACGCCAGTGCGTAGGCGTACAGGGCTTTGTCGCTCTGCACCGCATGACGCTCGGGATAACGCTGCTCCAGGTAAGCGCCCAACTGGTCCTTGGCGATCAGTTGACGTACTTGCTCCTGGAGGGCTGCGGGGTAAGCCTGGAGGTATTTCAGCGCGGTCATTGAGGTCTGCAACAGGGTTCGAATGGGCGCCAGTGTAGCGAATTCAGCGCAGGCGGGCGCGTGACCAGTCGACCACTTCGTCGGCCATCAGGGGGTGCGCCGCCCACGGTCCCTGGATAAATGGGCAGCCATGGGCTTTGAGCCACTGAGCTTGCTCCTGGGTTTCCACACCCTCGGCCACCACCAGCACGTCAAAATGCCCGCACAGTTCGATAATGCTGCGTGCCATCGCTGCGTCCCTCACCGACCCCGGCAGGCGCGCGACTAATTGCGGATCGAGTTTGAGGGTGTCGAACTCCAAGTCACGCAGATGCGCCAGGGAACATTGTCCCGAACCAAAGTCATCCAAAGCGATGCGCACCCCGATTCGGCGCAGTAACTTGAGCTGCTTGGTGGCCTCTTCCAAGCTACTCATCAGGCAATCCTCGCCGATTTCCACCTCCAGCTGCCCAACCTGAAGCCCATGTCGCTCCATCACCTGCTGCAACTGGTTAGCCAGGTTGGGCATATTGAACTGGCTGCTACTCAGGCTGACGCTCAGCACCAATTCATCGTCGAAGGTGCTTTGCCACACCTGACGCTGGGCAGCGACCTGTTGATAAATCCACGCGCTCAGCTGGCTGATCAGTCGCGCTTCCTCCAGCAGCGGTAAAAACAGCCCAGGCGGTACATCGCCGACGCTGGGGTGTTGCCAACGCAATAACGCCTCGACACCGCGCAGGCGCCCATCAGCCAGAGAGACCTGAGGCTGGTAGACCAGGGTGAAATCCTTGTTTTGAATGGCCGTACGCACGCTGTCTTCGAGCATCAGCCGCGAGCGCGCGCGGCCGTTCATTTCCTGGTCGTAATAGCGATACTGCTGACGGCCCGCGCGCTTGGCTTCGTACATGGCGATGTCGGCCGCACGCAGCAAACCATTCAGGTCCGAACCGCAGTCCGGGAAGGTAGCAATGCCAATGCTCACGCCGAGCATCACATCCAAACCGTCAACCTGCTGACACACGGAGACTCGTTCGATCAGTTTTTCCGAAATTTTTGCCGCCTGCTCTGGGAACTCCAACTCCAGCAGCGCAGTAAATTCATCACCGCCCATGCGGCCGATAATGTCGTAGGAGCGCAAGCCGCCCTGTAATTGCTCCGAAACCCAGCGTAAAACCCGGTCGCCCGCATCATGGCCCAAAGAATCGTTGACGCGCTTGAAACCGTCGAGGTCCAGGTACAGCAACACCAAGGACTGCTCTGTGCGTTCACTGCGCAACAGCGTGTTCTCCACAGCCTGGTGGAAGCCGCGTCGATTCAGCAGCCCGGTCAGCGGGTCGGTAACGGCTTGGAATTCCAACTGCTGATGCAGGTGGCGCACTTCGGACATATCCAGCACCGTCACCACCATGGCCTTCTGTTCGGTGGGCAGCGGCGCGCATGACAACGCCGCCGGCACCTGCTGGCCACGGCCGGTGCGCAGAAGCGCATCGTGCAGGCGCCAGGTTTCGCCCTTGCGGTAACCGGCGTACATCTGCGAATCCAGCCACGTGGGCACATGGGGCTTTTGCATGAAACTCAGGAATTCCTGGCCCTGTAACTCTTGGATCGGGGCATTGAGCAGGCGCGAGATCGCCGGGTTGGCGTATTCGATCACGCCCTCCTCACTCACCACCAGGATGCCCTCGGCGGCGTTATCCAACACCGAGGCATTAAAGGCCCGGGCTGACTCCAGATCATGGCTCAGGCGCTGCAAGGCCCGGCGAATGCGCTGATGCTCCAGCAACGCCTGGACCTTGGGCTTGAGAATATGCGGGTCGAAGGGTTTGAACAGGTAGTCGATGGCGCCACTGGCATAGCCTTCCAGCACGGCGGCGGGCGACTGGGCGTTGGCACTCAGGAAGATAATAGGGGTCATGCGTGTGCGCTGGTTGCCACGCATCAGGCGGGCGACTTCAAAGCCGTCCATGCCGGGCATCATTACATCCAGCAATACCAGGTCCACTTCATGCTGCAGCAGCACCTCCAGAGCTTCCAACCCGGATTCCGCGGTGACCACCTGCCAGTCATCACGTTGTAGCAGCGCACGCATGCTGATCAGGTTTTCCGGGTAGTCATCGACGACCAGAAGAACCGAACTGCCATCGCCATGAGGTGGAGCGCATTCCATGCTGGGTCTCTTCCTTAGGTCTACTCCGGTCACTTCTGAGAGAAAACGCGGATAAACATTGAGGGCTCACTCTAGCCCTGGATACTGAAAATCAGAAGTGACGTGGATGCCATCATTGCGCCAAAGTTCACTCAGCCGACTAACGGTCAACCTCTACAGCCCACGGTTCATGGGAAACATGGCTTTTTGGCATTCATTTGGCGCCAATAAATTGCCAGTAAATGTTTAACAACAGGCCGGCCACCGCCTATAAAGAACCTGTAAGGCCCACGGGCCAAAGCCTTCACCCCCTGTAAAAGGCCAACGCCATGATCGACCTCTCCACTTGGAACCTGAGCATTCCGGTCGGCTCGCCCCCCGCGACTATCGACACCCCAAAGCTGCTCAGCGGCTTCAACGACCAGTACTTCCAGGCCGAAGGCAGCAACGTGCAGTTCTGGACACCCGTCACCGGCACCCGCACCGAAAACGCCATCTACCCACGCAGTGAGCTGCGCGAAACTTACGCCGACGGGCGCTTGCGTAACTGGACCTACCCCGAAGCCGACAACTTCCTGCGCGCCACCTTGGCCGTGAACCAAGTACCCTCAAGCGGCAAGATCGTCATCGGCCAGATCCACGCCTATGACAGCCAAAAACCGCTGATCAAGCTCGAATACCAGTTCAAGGAAAAGACCCAGACCGGCAACATCGTCGCCAAAGTGCGCATGCGCCCGGATGAAGGTGAAAGCCGCGTGGTCATCGTCGCGTCCAATGTGCCGCTGGAGAAAAGCTTTACCTACGTGATCAACCTCAACAAAGCCGGGCTGCTCAGCGTGTACGCCGCCGACAGTGAATGGAACGAGCGCATTGGCGCAGCGTGGGGCAGCAAGCCGCTGTACTTCAAGGCCGGCGCGTATGTGCAGGACAACAGTGGGGACAGCAAGGAAGGCGCGAAGGTGACGTTTGCGAAGTTGGATATTGATCACGAGTGAGGCGTGACCCAACGTTTTCGCGATATCACGCATAGCCAAATCATCTTGAAAACTGTCAGGCCTCACAGTCGCCAAGATTAACCTATTGGGGGAATCTAACGCCCATAACCGTGGGCCTCCCCCATGGATCTGGAGTCTTGAGATGCGCATCTCAATGAATGACATCCGTAAAAACTTCAATCGACGAAGAAATTCAAAATAGACGTCCGCCTGAGCGATAGCTCCGACGAGACCGATGAAGGAGAAGACCCAAGGTTCGACGATAAAAAAGCAGAGCTGACTTACTATCGCTCAGCAGGCGTGTACCGGACCGTCAACCTCAGGACATAAAGACCATTGAGCCGATCAGCGATAACACAAAGTCATCGAACCCTTTGGATTACTGAGCCCGGCATAAACTCGGCAGGTGTTTTCTGTTGCCCCAAGGATGATTCACTGACATCCCCAGCCTCTTAAACAATGCACCAGCTCCTGCGGTAAGGGCACTTGCTACCGCCGGAAGCCGCTGCGCAGTCCAACCTAAGCGCCCTTGCCACACGCAGTTTTCTGTTCGCTCTCTCGATTGACAGCCAACTAATCCGGCCCTTTTTGAATCGATAGCCCATCCGCTATTAACGACCTGCATCTCCCGCTACCTGGACCATCAAGGCGTGGCTGCCTTATAACAGGTGGAGGGCTGGAATTCGCACTAACATACATAGCAAAAAGTCATAAAAAACTGTTAATTATTACAGGTTTCAAAACCATTATTTCAATCCAAACTAATTATCACAAGATGGAAAAAAGGTTTATGCAGCGAACACGCCATCCTGACAAACCATGGCGCCCACCCCCTAGTTAGAGCAACATTAAATATCACTTACCCGTACAACTTTGTTGTTCGAAAAAACAAGGAGCATTCAAATGAGCGTCATTACCCCTATCATCGAAAGAATAAACGGCTCTACAGCATCGCCAAGCGCTACAGCTCTCGTTGACCGCTCTTTCAGAATCGAAGGCATTGGCTTTCCAAATGGGGAACTAGAGGTACGACTGGGCGCTGCCAGCAGCAAGCCACTGAAAACGATAAAAATCTCAGCGAATGGAATATTTTCAGATAGTGTAATGGCCTCAATCTCAGGCCCTGTTACTTTGACGCTGACTGAAACTGATGCGACCCCGAAACAAGTCTCGATAAATCTTGATATTCAGAAAAAAATCACTGAAAACTTAGCCGATGAAGAATTGAGATTCGCCCTTATTCAAGAATTTGTTACCAATAACAACTTTAAATTCATACACGAGGGCAACATTGAGCGATCTTTCAGCAAATCCATAGAAGCCATGACCAAGACTAACCTTAGAAAACATGTAATTAGTGACATTCAGCGCGAAGCACTCTTCGGGCCTAAAGTCTATGTTTTTAGATCAGAGCAGGCCGTGGCCGCATCGGTAAAAATTTCTTTGCGAGGAACAGATGATGTCCCTCTCAATTTCAACAAAATGAGTTTTTCATATATCGCTGTTGGCCCTTTATCATTCGAATGGTCGGATGGCAAAACCACTACCCCCATAAAAGCAGCAACAGAGGGTTTAGACCGGTTTACCTTCAGCACTTTAAACATGGAGTATATTGTCATAAGGAGCACGCCAACGGCCTCATTCTATTTTGTAGCAGGACACTTTGAAGCGGAGCCTGTATAACGTCCAAAATCAGCTAAATATAACAACCCGTCTCACGACGGGTTGTTATATTGCACAACTACAGGACACCGTAAATTTCATGCCCGCGAGCGAGGCTCCAACGAACATTACGCTTGCTCATCAAAAACCCGCATCGCCACGGGTTTATTCACGCTTGCGGTTCAATTCACCTTAGCGTTCAACTCACCTTTCAGGTAACGCTGGTACATCGCTTCCAGCGAGATCGGCTTGATCTTCGAGCCGTTGCCGGCAGTGCCGAAGGCTTCGTAGCGAGCGATACACACATCACGCATCGCGGTTACGGTGGCGCCGAAGAATTTACGTGGGTCGAACTCGCTCGGGTTGGTGGCCATCAGGCGACGCATTGCGCCGGTGGACGCCAGGCGCAGGTCGGTGTCGATGTTGACCTTGCGCACGCCGTGCTTGATGCCTTCAACGATCTCTTCAACCGGTACACCGTAGGTTTCTTTGATGTCGCCGCCGTACTGGTTGATGATCGCCAGCCACTCTTGCGGGACCGAGGAAGAACCGTGCATCACCAGGTGGGTGTTAGGGATGCGCTTATGGATTTCCTTGATGCGGTCGATGGCCAGCACGTCGCCGGTAGGCGGCTTGGTGAACTTGTAGGCGCCGTGGCTGGTGCCGATGGCGATGGCCAGGGCATCGACCTGGGTCTTCTTGACGAAGTCAGCGGCTTCTTCCGGATCGGTCAGCATTTGGCTGTGATCAAGCACGCCTTCGGCGCCGATGCCGTCTTCTTCGCCGGCCATACCGGTCTCCAGAGAACCCAGGCAGCCCAGTTCGCCTTCAACCGAGACGCCGCAGGCGTGAGCCAGGGCTACGGTTTGCTGGGTTACGCGCACGTTGTATTCGTAGTCGGTTGGGGTCTTGCCGTCTTCGCCGAGGGAGCCGTCCATCATCACCGAGCTGAAGCCCAGTTGGATGGAGCGCTGGCACACGTCAGGGCTGGTGCCGTGGTCCTGGTGCATGCACACCGGGATGTGCGGAAACTCTTCGATTGCGGCGAGGATCAGGTGACGCAGGAATGGAGCACCGGCGTATTTGCGGGCACCGGCCGAAGCCTGGACGATCACTGGGGAGTCGGTCTTGTCAGCGGCTTCCATGATGGCGCGCATCTGCTCAAGGTTGTTGACGTTAAAGGCTGGGACGCCGTAGCCGAACTCGGCTGCGTGGTCCAGCATTTGACGCATGCTGATAAGTGCCATTGTGTTGTCTCTCCCGGTCGAGGGTCGTTAATCGTGCAAGCCTGCCGTAGCGGCGGCTGCTATTCAAGTTATTGCCGGTCAGGTTTTGCATGCCTGGCCTGCTGAATCGTTATTGCAGTGTCCGGCTCGCCATTTGGAACCGAATCAATGTGGGAGGGGGCTTGCTCCCGATAGCGATCTATCAGTCGCTGACTTCGGTGACTGACCCACCGCAATCGGGAGCAAGCCCCCTCCCACATTTGGATCTCAATACATTCGAGACCGTGTTCTGTTTACTGGGCCTTGCAGCCCCGCCCGATCAAATCGTCGGTGGCAACCCAGTAAACCAGGCCTTCCTCACCCTTGGTGTGAAACGCCAACTGGTCGTTGCTGTACAGCACGCCCGAAGCGGCAACGTCCTGTTTAAGGCGGTAAACCTGGTCGGAACCGCCGAGGCGTACATCCACCTCGCTACGGGCCTGGTTGGCAAATCGCCAGTTGACCTCGGCCTTGCTGTCGCAGGTCCAAGTGGTCCACTTATCGGCAGGCTCTGCCTTGTTGAACATGTTCATGCTGCTGCAACCGGCCAGTAGGGCCAGGGCTGCCAGGGCGAAAACGCCTTTCATTGCCAATCCTCGCAGCGGCGCCAGAGGCCGCCGATGCTGTCGGTTAGTTGATCAGACCCGTCAAGGGCAACCCTGTTCCTGACCGTTGGGCGCGGAGTCGTATTTCTCCAGCCGCTCGTTGCCGATGCGCTTGTTGATCACCGGCATGGTCTCGGCTTGCCAGTCAGCCTGGTAGCAGCTCTTTTTCTGCACAGGCAACGGCTTTCCAGCCTCCTGCGCCGCGCTTGGCGTGCTGCCGCAGCCGGCCAGAAGGCCCGCTGCGATCAACAGTGCCAACGACTTGATCATGGGAATGCTCCTTTTCCTGATCACGGGCCTTAGCCTTTGGCTCGGGCTTCCAACACTTCAACGGCGGGCAGCACTTTGCCTTCGACGAATTCAAGGAACGCGCCGCCACCAGTAGAAATGTAGGAGATACGGTCAGCCACACCATATTTATCGATGGCCGCCAGGGTGTCGCCACCGCCGGCGATGGAGAACGCCGAGCTTTCAGCGATGGCATTGGCCAGCACTTTGGTGCCGTTGCCGAACTGGTCAAACTCGAACACGCCGACCGGGCCGTTCCACAGAATGGTCTGGGAGGCTTTCAGCAGTTCGGCGAAGTTGGCTGCGGTTTGCGGCCCGATGTCCAGGATCATGTCGTCGGCAGCCACGTCAGCGATGAGCTTGACGGTGGCGGCGGCGCTTTCAGCGAATTCCTTGGCAACCACCACGTCTACCGGCAACGGCACACTGACCTTGGCAGCGATGGCGCGAGCGGTATCCAGCAGGTCCGGTTCATACAGGGACTTGCCCACCGGGTGGCCGGCTGCGGCCAGGAAGGTGTTGGCAATGCCACCGCCGACGATCAATTGGTTGCAGATCTGGCTGAGGCTGTTGAGCACGTCCAGCTTGGTGGACACCTTGGAGCCAGCCACGATGGCAGCCATCGGCTGGGCCGGTGCGCCGAGGGCCTTGCCCAGTGCATCCAGTTCAGCAGCCAGCAGCGGGCCAGCAGCCGCAACCTTGGCGAACTTGGCCACGCCGTGGGTGGAACCCTCAGCACGGTGAGCCGTACCGAACGCATCCATCACAAATACGTCGCACAGGGCTGCGTATTGCTGGGCCAGTTCGTCACTGTTCTTTTTCTCGCCTTTGTTGAAGCGCACGTTTTCGAACAGCACGATGTCGCCGGCCTTGACGTCAACGCCACCCAAGTAGTCAGACACCAACGGCACTGTGCGGCCCAGGGCCTCACTCAGGTAATCGGCCACAGGCTTGAGGCTGTTTTCTTCCGAGAACTCACCTTCGGTCGGACGACCCAGGTGGGAGCAGACCATTACGGCCGCGCCTTTTTCCAGGGCCAGCTTGATGGTCGGCAGCGAAGCCCGGATTCGCGCATCGCTGGTGACAACACCGTCCTTGACTGGGACGTTGAGGTCTTCGCGAATCAGTACGCGCTTACCTTGCAGATCGAGGTCGGTCATCTTCAACACGGTCATGGGTCGCAGTTCCTGAATTGACTTATTTAAAGGGCAGGTTTTGATGAGGCAACGTGCAGATAGTGTTCTGCAACATCCAGCATGCGGTTGGCAAAACCCCATTCGTTATCGAACCAGGCCAGGATATTCACCAGCCTCGGGCCGGAAACGCGGGTCTGGCTGGCATCGACAATTGCCGAATGCGGGTCATGGTTGAAGTCACAACTGGCGTGGGGCAACTCGGTGTAGGCCAGTAAGCCTTTGAGCGGGCCGCTGGTAGCGGCATCGCGCAGAATCCGGTTGACCTCCACCGCATCGGTGTCGCTGACGGTTTGCATGGTGATGTCCAGGCAAGACACGTTTACCGTCGGCACCCGTACGGCTTTGGCCTGAATTCGCCCGGCAAGTTCCGGCAGCAGGCGTTCGATGCCACGGGCCAGGCCGGTGGACACCGGAATCACTGACTGGAACGCCGAACGCGTACGGCGCAGGTCTTCGTGGTGATAGGCGTCGATTACCGGCTGGTCGTTCATCGCCGAATGGATGGTGGTGATCGATACGTAATCGATGCCAATCGCCTGATCCAACAGGCGCAACAGCGGCACGCTGCAGTTGGTGGTGCAGGAGGCGTTGGACACCAGCAGCTCATGGCCGGTCAGGCAATCCTGGTTGATGCCGTAGACGATGGTGGCGTCGACATCCGCCTCGCTGGCCATTGGCTGGGAAAACAGCACACGCGGCGCGCCGGCGTCGAGAAAACGCTGGCCATCGGCGCGGGTGTTATAGGCACCGGAGCATTCCAACACCAGGTCGACGCCCAGCGCCGCCCAGTCGATGCCCTCGGGGGTGGCACTGCGCAGTACTTTTACGCAGTCGCCTTTGATATGCAGACAATCGCCCTCAACCCGCACTTCGCCAGGGAAGCGGCCGTGGGTGGAGTCAAAGCGTGTCAGGTATTCGATGCTGGCCATGTCGGCCAAATCGTTGATCGCGACAATTTCAAACCCGGCTGCCGCCCCTCGCTCGAACAGAGCACGCAAGACGCAACGACCAATGCGGCCGTAGCCGTTGAGTGCAACTTTGTAGGGACGCGGTTGGGGCATGGGGTTCTCGATCAAGGTTAGTTCGGTGCTGAATGCACTATCGCCATCGCGGGCAAGCCCGCTCCCACATTAGACCGCGATCCAAATGTGGGAGCGGGCTTGCCCGCGATAGCGCCAGTTCAGACAACGCAGACTGACTTAGTCTTCCAGCAGCTCTTCAGCCTGACCCAGGATGTTTTCCAGGGTGAAACCGAACTCTTCGAACAAGGCTGGAGCCGGCGCCGACTCACCGTAGGTGGTCATGCCGATCACGCGGCCTTCCAGGCCCACGTACTTGTACCAGTAGTCGGCGTGAGCCGCTTCGATGGCGATACGCGCGCTGACCTGCAACGGCAGGACCGATTGCTTGTAGCCAGCATCCTGGGCTTCGAACACGCTGGTGCACGGCATGGACACAACGCGCACGTTACGGCCTTGGGCAGTCAGCTTGTCGTAGGCCTGAACGGTCAGGCCCACTTCGGAACCGGTGGAGATCAGGATCAGCTCCGGCTCACCCACGCAATCTTTGAGCACGTAGCCGCCACGGCTGATGTCGGCGATCTGTGCGTCGGTACGCACTTGGTGCTGCAGGTTCTGACGGGAGAAGATCAGCGCCGAAGGGCCGTCTTTACGCTCGATGGCGTGCTTCCATGCCACGGCGGATTCCACCGCGTCGGCTGGGCGCCAGCAATCCAGGTTCGGCGTGGTGCGCAGGCTGGTCAGTTGCTCGACCGGCTGGTGCGTCGGGCCGTCTTCGCCCAGACCGATGGAGTCGTGGGTGTAGACATGGATCACACGCTTCTTCATCAGCGCAGCCATACGTACCGCGTTGCGCGCATATTCCATGAACATCAGGAAGGTTGCGCCGTAAGGCACCAGGCCGCCGTGCAGGGACACGCCGTTCATGATGGCGCTCATGCCGAACTCGCGCACGCCGTAGTACATGTAGTTGCCGCTGGCGTCTTCGGCCGAGACACCTTTGCAACCTTTCCACAGGGTCAGGTTGGAACCGGCCAGGTCAGCCGAACCGCCGAGGAACTCAGGCAGCAGTGGGCCAAAGGCGTTCAGGGTGTTCTGGCTGGCTTTACGGCTGGCGATGGTCTCGCCCTTGGCCGCGACTTCGGCGATGTAGGCCGAGGCTTTTTCCGAGAAGTCGGCAGGCAGGTCGCCAGCGAGGCGGCGAACCAGCTCATTGGCCAGCTCTGGGAATTCGGCGGAGTAGGCAGCAAAACGCTGGTCCCATTCGGCTTCGGCCGCCAGGCCTTTTTCCTTGGCGCTCCACTCGGCGTAGATGTCGGCCGGGATTTCGAACGGGCCGTGGTTCCACTTCAGCGCTTCACGGGTCAAGGCGATTTCCGCGTCACCCAGTGGGGCGCCGTGGCAGTCTTCTTTACCTTGCTTGTTCGGCGAACCGAAGCCGATGGTGGTCTTGCAGCAGATCAGGGTCGGCTGCGCGCTCTTGCGAGCGGTGTCGATGGCAGTCTTGATCTCTTCCGGATCGTGGCCGTCGACATTGCGGATCACCTGCCAGTTGTAGGCTTCGAAACGCTTAGGGGTGTCGTCGGTGAACCATCCTTCGACTTCGCCATCGATGGAGATGCCGTTGTCATCGTAGAAGGCGATCAGCTTGCCCAGGCCCAAGGTACCGGCCAGGGAAGCGACTTCGTGGGAAATGCCTTCCATCATGCAGCCATCACCCAGGAACACGTAGGTGTGGTGATCGACGATGTCGTGGCCAGGACGGTTGAATTGCGCGCCCAGGACTTTTTCAGCCAGTGCGAAACCTACAGCGTTGGCCAGGCCTTGGCCCAGGGGACCGGTGGTGGTCTCGACGCCAGGGGTGTAGCCGAACTCAGGGTGACCCGGAGTGCGGCTATGCAGCTGGCGGAAGCTCTTGAGGTCATCGATGGTGACGTCGTAGCCGGTCAGGTGCAGCAGCGAGTAGATCAGCATCGAGCCGTGGCCGTTGGACAGCACGAAGCGGTCACGGTCGGCGAAGGACGGGTTGCTCGGGTTGTGTTTCAGGTAATCACGCCAAAGTACCTCGGCGATATCCGCCATGCCCATCGGGGCACCGGGATGGCCGCTGTTGGCTTTTTGCACGGCATCCATGCTGAGGGCACGAATGGCGTTGGCACGCTCACGACGGCTGGGCATCGCTGTTCTCCTGAGGATTTTGAAGAGTGAATGATTAAAAGAAACGGAAAAAAGGACCGGCATTTTCCCTCAGCCACCGCCTGCGGGCAATGACAGATAGTCACTTGTGGCTGTTTTTCCTGTGCTTTGCGCAGCAATCGCCTGCATTGACCGCCTACTTGTTCGTCTAAAAGTTATAGCGGCTGCTTA
The DNA here is from genome assembly GCF_002742505.1 of Pseudomonas sp. 2995-1. Classification (NCBI taxonomy): domain Bacteria; kingdom Pseudomonadati; phylum Pseudomonadota; class Gammaproteobacteria; order Pseudomonadales; family Pseudomonadaceae; genus Pseudomonas; species Pseudomonas sp. 2995-1. The sequence goes on from NZ_LJSA01000332.1 coordinate 191,345, forward strand.
TAACCGCCACTTATCGATCAATATCAAAACTTTTTGATATTGACCTTGCGAGGATATCCACCCGTCACTAGACTGCTGCCCTTATGAATCTACCCGTGCCCTCACTGCGTCCCGACGACGGCGATGAACTTGCAGCCTTGTGCAAGGCCGCTGGCGACCCGTTGCGTCTGAACGTCTTGCGCGCACTGGCAAACGATTCCTTCGGCGTCCTGGAACTGGCGCAGATCTTCGCCATTGGCCAGTCCGGCATGAGCCACCATTTGAAGGTGCTGTCCCAGGCCGACCTAGTGGCCACACGCCGCGAAGGCAATGCAATTTTTTACCGCCGCGCCCTGCCCCACACCGACCTGCTCGGCGGCAAGCTGCACGCCTCCCTGCTCGAAGAAGTCGACAACCTGAGCCTGCCAACCGACGTACAGTCGCGTATCGGCCAGGTTCACGGGCAACGCGCAGCGGCGAGTCAGGATTTTTTCGCACGGGTGGCCGAGAAGTTTCGCGCGCAGCAAGACTTGATCGCCGGTCTGCCGCAGTACCGCGACAGCGTGCTGGCGCTATTGGACAAGCTGAGCTTCAGTGATGAGGCGACCGCGTTGGAAGTCGGGCCTGGGGACGGCGGTTTTCTGCCGGAGTTGGCGCGCCGCTTTCTTCAGGTAACCGCGCTGGACAACAGCCCGGCGATGCTCGAACTGGCGCGCCAGTTGTGCGAGCGTGAATCGCTGCGCAATGTGACCCTGCAACTGGCTGACGCTTTGAGCGGCACACAGATCAAAGCCGACTGCGTGGTGCTGAACATGGTCTTGCACCATTTCGCCGCCCCCGCCGACGCGTTAAAGCAAATGGCCGGGTTGCTGCACCCCGGCGGTAGCCTGTTGGTTACGGATTTATGCAGCCACAACCAGAATTGGGCCAGGGAGGCCTGCGGTGATCTCTGGTTGGGTTTTGAACAGGACGATCTGGCCCGTTGGGCCACCGCTGCGGGGCTCGTTCCCGGGGAAAGCCTCTATGTAGGCTTACGTAATGGTTTCCAGATCCAGGTTCGCCATTTTCAGCGACCGGCTGGCGACACTCACCATCGGTAATATCAGGAAAACATCGAGATGAGCGAATACTCCCTTTTCACCTCCGAGTCCGTGTCTGAAGGGCATCCGGACAAAATCGCCGACCAGATTTCTGATGCGGTGCTGGACGCCATCATTGCTGAAGACAAGTTCGCCCGTGTGGCGTGCGAGACTCTGGTGAAAACCGGTGTAGCGATCATCGCTGGCGAAGTGACCACCACCGCCTGGGTTGACCTGGAGCAGATCGTCCGTGACGTGATCACCGACATCGGCTACACCAGCTCAGACGTCGGCTTCGACGGCGCGACCTGCGGCGTGATGAACATCATCGGCAAGCAGTCCCCAGACATCAACCAGGGTGTCGACCGTGCCAAGCCGGAAGACCAGGGTGCCGGCGACCAAGGCCTGATGTTCGGCTATGCCAGCAACGAAACCGACGTGCTGATGCCTGCACCGATCACTTTCTCGCACCAGTTGGTACAGCGCCAGGCAGAAGCCCGCAAATCCGGCCTGCTGCCATGGCTGCGCCCGGACGCCAAGTCCCAGGTGACCTGCCGCTATGAAGGCGGCAAAGTCGTCGGTATCGACGCTGTTGTATTGTCGACCCAGCACAACCCGGACGTGTCCTACGCCGACCTGCGTGAAGGCGTGATGGAGCTGATCGTCAAGCACGTACTGCCGGCCGAGCTGCTGAGCAAAGACACCCAGTTCCACATCAACCCGACTGGCCAGTTCATCATCGGTGGCCCGGTGGGCGACTGTGGCCTGACCGGTCGCAAGATCATCGTCGACAGCTACGGCGGCATGGCTCGTCACGGCGGCGGCGCGTTCTCCGGTAAAGATCCGTCCAAGGTTGACCGTTCGGCCGCTTACGCAGGTCGTTATGTGGCCAAGAACATCGTTGCTGCCGGCTTGGCCGAGCGTTGCGAGATCCAGGTGTCCTACGCCATTGGTGTGGCCCAGCCTACGTCGATCTCGCTGAATACCTTCGGTACCGGCAAGATCAGCGACGACAAGATCGTTAAGCTGGTGCGTGAGATCTTCGACCTGCGCCCTTACGCGATCACCACCATGCTCGACCTGCTGCACCCGATGTACCAGGAAACCGCAGCCTACGGCCACTTCGGCCGCACCCCGGAGCAGAAGACCGTCGGCGACGATACCTTCACCACCTTCACGTGGGAAAAAACCGACCGCGCCAACGACCTGCGCACCGCCGCCGGCCTGTAAGTACGCGTTGCACCCAAAAGCCCTGCCGGGTTCGCCCGGCAGGGTTTTTTATTGCCTGCGCGATCACCTTCACATTTTTTGGATCCAAACCTTGCAGGCCCAATGATGGCCCTCTAGAATCCGCGCCCTCTCGGGCCCTCTACCTTATTTGGATATTGCCCTGCGCCAGCCCGGGATAGACACGCGCGCAGGCAATCGAACATTGAGGTTTTTCATGCGCATCTCCACGCTCGCCCCTGCTGCCCTTCTGCTCAGCCTGTTCGCCCTGCCGGCCCACGCCGCCGATCTGAGCGCACTGAGTGGCGCCCTGAGCTCCCAGTTGGGTGGCGGTAACTCCGGCGACTGCCAGAAGCAAGCCGCGGACCTGCAAACCAAAATCGATGCGGCCGAAGCCAGCAAAGACACCTTCAAAGTGAAGGCCTTCAAAGCGGCGCAAGACCAGATCAACAAAGGTTGTGACAAACTGTCTGAAGCCCAGGCCAAAGCCGATGCCAAGCAGCAAACCCAGGAAGCCAAGGCTGACAAGCCGGATGCCGTGAAAGCCTTGGGCGGTCTGTTCAAGTAAGCAGAAACACCCGGTAAAAAGCCCCGCACTGTCGGGGCTTTTTTGTGGCCGGGAGGTTCATTTAGGCTGGGCACCCTTTCCGAGCAAGGATGCTCATGATGCGTTTACTGATTGCTCTGTCACTCAGCGCGTTGCCCTTTTTGGCATGGGCCGAAGCCTGTACCGATGAGGCCAGAACCCAGGTCGACACCCTGGCCGAACAGGTCCGTCTGTGGGACGACAGCTACCACCGCCTCGGCCAATCACCCGTCCACGATGAACTCTACGACCAAGCCCGCCAGCGCCTGGCCCATTGGCGCCAGTGCTTCCCTCAAACCCTCGCAAAACCTGACAACCCGCTGGCCGGCGCTCGGGGCACCTTCCGGCATCCCGTTGCTCATACTGGCCTGGAAAAACTGCTGGATGAACAGGCCGTCGGTGCCTGGCTCGATAGCCGACAAGACGTGTGGATTCAACCCAAGGTCGACGGGGTTGCAGTGACGCTGGTGTATCGTCAGGGCCGGTTGGAGCAAGTGATCAGCCGCGGCGATGGCGCACTTGGTCAGGACTGGTCAGCTTCCGCCCGCAGGATCCCCGGCATTGTCCAGCAACTGCCGGAGCCCATCGACGTGGTACTGCAAGGCGAGCTCTATTGGCGCTTGGACGACCACGTGCAATCGACCACTGGTGGGCTCAATGCCCGCAGCAAGGTGGCCGGCCTGATGAACCGTCGACAGCTGAGTGACGCCGACGCCGCTGGTATAGGCCTGTTTATCTGGGCCTGGCCGGACGGCCCAAGCGTATTTACCGAGCGCCTGGCCACCCTGGCACGATGGGGTTTCACCGACAGCCTGCGTTACAGCCAGCCCATCCGAACTCTCACCGAAGCCGCGCACTGGCGCATGTATTGGTACAACCACTCACTGCCCTTCGCCAGTGATGGAGTGGTGCTGCACCAAGCATCACGAGCGCCCGGCAAACGCTGGCAAGTCAGCGCCCCCTACTGGGCGGTCGCCTGGAAGTACCCCACTTCCAAGGCGTTGGCTCTGGTACGCAAGGTGCAGTTCAAGATCGGCCGCACGGGGCGCATCACCCCCATTCTGGAGTTGGAGCCGGTGCGGCTGGACGATCGGCAGATCCGCCGGGTCAGCGTCGGCTCCTTGAAACACTGGCAAGCGCTGGATATTCGCCCTGGCGACCAAGTATCCATCAGCCTGGCGGGCCAGGTGATCCCTCGGTTGGACCACGTGATCCTGCGCAATCCCACGCGGATCGACCTGCCAGTGCCCGACCCGCGAGACTTTCACGCCCTGAGTTGCTGGCAACTGGACCCAGGCTGCGAAGAACAGTTGCTCGCACGCCTGACCTGGCTGAGCAGCAACCAGGGCCTGGCGTTACCGCACATGGGGCGCGAGACGTGGAACGTATTGATCCAGGCCGGTCTAATCGCAGGCTTTCTCGATTGGTTAACCCTGGATGCGGCAGAGCTTGCTAACATTGATGGCTTGGGTGAGCGCAGCCGCACCCGACTGCTCGACAGCCTTCACAGCGCTCGGCAACGACCCTTTGCACAATGGCTAAAAGCCTTGGGTGTGCCGCCTGCGGCCCGCAGCAACCTGGAAGGAAACTGGCAGACACTGGTTGCCAGAGACACCCAGGCCTGGTTGGAGATCGATGGCATAGGTCCGGCTCGTGCAGCGCAACTGAGCGCTTTTTTTCGCGACCCGCAGGTACAGTCCTTAGCTGAAACATTACGTGTGGCCGGAATAGACGGGTTTTGAACGCGCCCCCAGCCACCTTTAAACCACCGCAGAATTCACCCTGCCCTTTGCGAATCTGGAGCCCCACATGAAATTCCTCGCCCCTTTTGCCCTGCTGACCGTCGCAAGCTTCATGGCCACGCCGCTGCTGGCCGCCGAAGAAGCCACCCAACTCACCGGCTGCGCCGCTAAGCGCCAAGCCATCAGTACCCAGATCGAACAAGCCAAGGCCCATGGCAACAGCGACCAACAAGCCGGCCTGGAAAAAGCCCTGAGCGAAGTCACCGCCAATTGCACCGACGCCTCGCTGCGCAAGGAGCGGGAAAACAAGGTGCTCGACGCCAAGCACGACGTCAGCCGCCGTCAGGCGGACCTCGACAAGGCAATGAAAAAGGGCGACGCGGAGAAGATCAACAAGCGTAAGGACAAACTTGCCGAGTCCCGCAAGGAACTGCAGGACGCCGTGGAAGAACTTGACCAGTAAAACCGGTCAGTGGTCCCGAAACTGTTTATGGCAGGCACTGCAGGCATCTTCGACTTTCTGTACGGCAGGGGAAAGGTTACTGGCCTTGTAGGGCTGCACTTGGCTGGCGATCACCAATTCACCGGTGGCCGCCTCCAGGTCGCGGGCCAACTGCTGGAATTGCGCTTGTTTTTGCCACACGTCATCCTTGGCGCTGGTGTGATCTTCCTCGCGCACGCTCGGAAAGTGTTTCCAAGGTTCATGGGACAACGCATCGAGCTTGACCGCGCCCTCAGCGAACTTCGCCCCGTCGAACGCAATGCGTCCGCGCAACATGCCGCCCAGGTCTTCACCGGTCTTGAGCATCTGCTTGAAGATCGCCTTGCGCTGGCCCAAGGGCGAATTCGGATCGACACCGCCGCAGGCAGACACTGCCAGGCAGGCCAACAATACAACCGTCAATTTTTTTAAAGTCATGGTGGCTCAGGGTCACGGGAAACGGCGGCCAGTATCCTCGCCCCACCCGCAAAGACCAATAGCCCTATTAATAATAAGGGTTGCCCAACGGCGCTACGGCGCGGGCAACCGTTTCAGGAATTACATGTATGAGTCTCACATTGAAACCCTGGAGCCGCCGCCTGGCATGGGCTCTGCCGATGATTGCGCTGCTGGCCGGCTGCGACGCGGGCAAGGACACCGGCAAAGACACGGCCAAAGATGAAGTTGCCAAACCCCACGCCGTCGCCACCTATGTAAACGCACCTTGGGAAGCACTGCCGGCGGTGTCCGACAGCGACCTGCTGGCCGGCTTTGAGTCATGGCGCAGTGCTTGCCAACGCCTGAAGGCCGACCCTGTATGGGGCGCGACCTGCGCGGCAGCGGCCAGCGTGCCGGGCAATGCTGTGGCGGTGCGAGGCTTTCTCAAGGAGCGTCTGGATGTGTTCGGCTTGCGCTCGTCCGAGAACACCCCTAACGGTTTAATCACCGGCTACTACGAACCGGTCTACCCCGGCAGCCTGACCAAGACTGCCACCGCCCACGTGCCGGTGTATGGCGTGCCGGATGACCTGATCATCGTCAACCTGGAAAGCATTTATCCTGAACTGAAAGGCAAGCGCCTGCGCGGTCGTCTTGAAGGTCGCGTGCTCAAGCCTTATGACGATGCCAGCGCCATCAACGGCCAAGGCTCCACAGCTAAGCCGATCGCCTGGCTGACCAACCCGATGGACCTGCAATTTCTGCAAATCCAGGGTTCAGGCCGCATTCAATTGAAAGACGGGCGCCAACTGCGCGTCGGTTACGGCGACCAGAACGGCTATCCCTACCGCCCTATCGGCCGCTGGCTGGTGGAGCAAGGCGAGTTGAAAAAAGAAGACGTGACCATGGGCGCCATCAGCGCCTGGGCGAAGGCGCACCCGGAGCGAATCCCGGAACTGCTGGCGAGCAACCCCAGCTACGTGTTCTTCAGTGCTCGCCCCGACAGCAACGAAGGCCCACGTGGCTCGCTGAACGTGCCGTTGACCGCCGGCTACAGCGTGGCGGTGGATCGCAAAGTCATCCCGCTGGGCAGCCTGCTGTGGCTGTCGACGACAAAGCCCGATGGTTCGCCGATCGTTCGACCGGTCGCGGCCCAGGACACCGGCGGTGCAATTACCGGTGAGGTGCGTGCGGATTTGTTCTGGGGCACCGGCGATGCGGCAGGTGAGCTGGCGGGGAACATGAAGCAGCAAGGGCAAATCTGGATGCTATGGCCCAAGGGCGCAGCGTTGCCGCAGGTGCCGGAGATACTCTAGATCAACTGTGGGGGCGGTTGGACTTGCCGCCCCTCACAAGTGGATCTGCGTCACGGCTCAGATCGAGACAAAGAAGAAACTCGCAATCAACGCCATGCCCACGAACCACACCAGTGAACGCAGGATCGCCCAGTCGGCCACGTAGCAAATGATGTACAAGAGGCGGCTGGTGATAAACAGCACGGCCAGTACATTGATGGTCACCAGTTCGGCCGTACCCGCCAGGTGCGCGATAATCACCGCCGCCGCAAATGCCGGGGTGACTTCAAAGCTGTTGAGCTGGGCGTTGTGGGCGCGCCGAGCGAACCCATCGAGAGTCTCCAGAAAAGCGCGAGGGTCATGGTTCTGCCGAGGCCCGAACTTGCCCTGACTGAACTTGGCCAACCCTGTGCACAGGTAAGGCAAGAAAATTGCGATCAACACACACCAGAAAGCTACCGTCATCACTGATTCCTTTTTAGTTTTCTATTTTTAATTTGAAACAGAAATTAGAGTTTTAGCACCAATTCTGGCAAGCCGCACCCACCGCTATGAGCCGCCACACGCCAAAAGGTTCTACCGGTGTTTTGCGCCCTGCCTGCAACCTCAGGCCGTTGTGGCGGTCCATCCACCCACTCATGACTGATCTTTCCCACTCCAAGGACCCCGGATGCTTGAACTTGTCGCCGCCTTCATTTGCCTCACCACCCTGCTCACCTATGTGAACTTCCGTTTTATCGGACTGCCGCCCACCATCGGTGTGATGGTCACGGCCCTGCTGTTTTCCCTGATCCTGCAAGGCTTGAGCGTGCTCGGCTACCCAGGCCTTGAGGAGCGTATCCAGCAACTGATCGGCCAGATCGACTTCGGCGACTTGCTGATGAACTGGATGCTGTCATTCCTGCTGTTCGCCGGCGCTTTGCACGTCAACCTCAACGATCTGCGCAGCTACCGCTGGCCCATCGGCCTGCTGGCAACCTTCGGCGTGTTGATCGCCACCGTAGTGATCGGCAGTCTGGCGTACTACATTTTTGCCCTGTTCGGCTGGCACGTGAGCTTCCTCTACTGCTTGCTGTTCGGCGCACTCATCTCACCCACGGACCCGATTGCGGTACTCGGTGTATTGCGAACCGCCAATGCGTCGAAACCGCTGAAAACCACCATCGTCGGCGAGTCGCTGTTCAACGACGGTACAGCGGTGGTGGTATTTACCGTGCTGCTGGGCATCGCACAATTGGGCGAGACGCCTACCGTGGGCGCCACAGCCATGTTGTTTGTCCATGAAGCCGTTGGCGGCGTGGCGTTCGGGGGGCTGATCGGCTATCTGGTCTACCTGATGATCAAGAGCATCGAACAGCACCAGATCGAAGTCATGCTGACCCTCGCCCTGGTGATCGGCGGCTCAGCGATGGCCACCGAGCTGCACGTCTCCGCCCCGATTGCGATGGTGGTGGCCGGGCTGATCATCGGTAACCTCGGGCGCAAGCTGGCGATGAACGACATGACCCGTCGCTACCTGGACGGTTTCTGGGAATTGCTCGACGACATGCTCAACGCTCTGCTGTTTGCGCTGATCGGCATGGAATTGCTGCTGTTGCCGTTCAATTGGCTGCACGTATTCGCGGCCAGTTTGCTGGCAGTGGCGATCCTGCTCTCACGCCTGCTAACTGTGGCCCCGGCGATCCTGCTGCTGCGCCGCTGGCGTACCGTGCCGCGCGGCACCATCCGTATCCTCACCTGGGGCGGCTTGCGCGGCGGGGTTTCGGTGGCACTGGCGCTGGCCCTGCCACTGGGGCCGGAGCGCGATCTGCTGCTGAGCATCACCTACATCGTGGTGCTGTCGTCGATCCTGCTGCAGGGTTTGAGCATCGGCAAACTGGTCAAACGCGTGACCCGGGACGACCCCCAGGCCACGCCTGACGCTCACTGATCCTTGTCGATAGGTTGCGGATGCCTTGGGTCCGCAGCCTTCTTACCCGGCAAGCTGCCTTCACTGCGAATCTGCGCATGGCTGATCAAGGCAAAGATAAAGCTGCCACCGATGATATTGCCGGCCAGAGTCGGGCCGGCAAACACCAGCCAGAAATCCTTCCACGGCAACTCGCCGGCGAATACCAGATAAGACACTTCCGCAGACCCCACCACGATATGGGTGAAATCCCCCAGCGCCATCAGGTAGGTGATCAGGATAATGATCCACATCTTGGCGCTTTCCATCGACGGGATCATCCACACCATGGTGGCGATCATCCAGCCGGAGACGATGCCTTTGGCAAACATCTGGCCGGTGTCGTTCTCCATGATCTTGCGCCCGATTTCCAGGAAGGCCTGGTCGGTCTTTGTGTCGAAGATCGGCAAGTGCAGCATCACATACGCCACCAACAGGGTGCCGCAAAGATTACCCACCAGCACCACCGACCACAGCCGTAACAGGCGCCCGGCATTGCCAAAGGTCGGCTTGCTCATCACCGGCAGCACCGCGGTCAGGGTGTTTTCGGTGAACAGTTGCTGCCGCGCAAGGATTACCGCGAGGAAGCCCGCGCAGTAGCCGAAGCTGGCAATCACCTTGAAGGCTTCACCCTCGGGAAGACGTGAATTGAGCAGTCCCATGGCCATCAGCGACAGGCCCATGGTCAGTCCGGCCGCCAGTGCCGACCACCACAAAGCGGCAACACTGCGCTCCAGCTCCTGATCTCCCTGGGTGCGGATAATTTCATGCAGGACCGCAGCGCGGGGCGGCTGGTTGTCGTCGACGTCCTGTTGCTCTTCCTGGGATAAGTTGGGGGTCTTGCCGTCTTGTTGCGTGGCCATGGCGATACCTGAACGGGGGGGCGGTGTTCAGGTACGACCTATGGCCGATCAATAGCGTTCACTGGTCCGACGCAGGATTATTCGCTGACGCCGTCGTCCTGGAACTGGTCTTTGACGTACTTGATCTCGGTACGCCCGTGAGGCGCCGGCAATCCGTCTTCGCCGAGGTTGACGAAGACCATTTTCTCAACCGTGAGGATGCTCTTGCGGGTGATCTTGTTGCGCACTTCACAGGTCAAGGTGATGGAGGTGCGGCCGAACTCGGTGGCGGTGATGCCCAGTTCGATGATGTCGCCCTGGCGCGAGGCACTGACGAAGTTGATTTCGGAGATGTACTTGGTCACCACCCGTTGGTTGCCCAGTTGGACAATGGCGTAGATGGCTGCTTCTTCGTCGATCCAGCGCAGCAGGCTGCCACCGAACAGGGTGCCGTTGGGGTTGAGGTCTTCAGGTTTTACCCATTTGCGGGTGTGGAAGTTCATGGTCACTCCAAAGCGTCTTGCCGAATGATGGGCGACATCATGGCAGAGCCCAGGCCCAAGCTCTATGAGCCATTGCCTATCAAGCCCATGAACGATCTTCATGCCGCCGACAGAAAGGCTTGGGAAGTCTGGCGCACACGGCTATAATCGCCCCCGTTTCAAAACGGTCATCTTCGATTGATACCGTTCTCCCGCCACCTGTCCGAGGGGCGCTGCAGCAGGCTAGGCCTGTCAGGCTCGGATGGGGCGTTGTCCGGCCTGATTCCCCTGGCCTGATACTAAACGCACAACGGCGCCCATTCGCACACTACGAATGGAGGCTCTTCATGAGCGCTGTCAACACGCCTGCAGATTTCACCGACTACAAAGTCGCCGACATGTCCCTCGCTGCCTGGGGCCGTCGCGAAACCTTTATCGCCGAATCCGAAATGCCAGCCCTGATGGGTCTGCGCCGCAAGTACGCCGCTGAGCAACCACTCAAAGGCGCGAAGATCCTCGGCTGCATCCACATGACCATCCAGACTGCCGTGCTGATCGAAACCCTGGTTGCCCTGGGTGCCGAAGTACGCTGGTCGTCCTGCAATATCTTCTCGACTCAAGACCAGGCCGCCGCAGCTATCGCCGCTGCCGGTATCGCGGTTTATGCCTGGAAAGGCGAGACCGAAGAAGAGTACGAGTGGTGCCTGGAACAAACCATCCTCAAAGATGGCGCGCCTTGGGACGCCAACATGATCCTCGACGACGGCGGCGACCTGACCGAGCTGCTGCACAAGAAATACCCGGCGATCCTGGACCGTGTCCACGGCGTCACCGAAGAAACCACCACCGGCGTACACCGCCTGCTGGACATGCTGGCCAAGGGAGAGCTGAAGATCCCGGCCATCAACGTCAACGACTCGGTGACCAAGAGCAAGAACGACAACAAGTACGGCTGCCGTCACAGCCTGAACGACGCCATCAAGCGCGGCACCGACCACCTGCTGTCGGGCAAGCAAGCCCTGGTGATCGGCTACGGTGACGTGGGTAAGGGTTCGTCCCAGTCCCTGCGCCAGGAAGGCATGATCGTTAAGGTCTCCGAAGTCGACCCGATCTGCGCCATGCAAGCCTGCATGGACGGTTTCGAAGTGGTTTCGCCGTTCATCGACGGCGTCAATGACGGCACCGAAGCGAGCATCGACAAAGCCCTGCTGGGCAAGATCGACCTGATCGTGACCACCACCGGTAACGTGAATGTTTGCGACGCGAACATGCTCAAAGCCCTGAAGAAGCGCGCCGTTGTCTGCAACATCGGTCACTTCGACAACGAGATCGACACCGCTTTCATGCGCAAGAACTGGGCATGGGAAGAAGTGAAGCCGCAGGTACACAAGGTTCACCGTACCGGCGCTGGCGATTTCGACCCGCAGAACGATGACTACCTGATCCTGCTGGCTGAAGGCCGTCTGGTTAACCTGGGCAACGCAACCGGCCACCCGAGCCGCATCATGGATGGTTCATTTGCCAACCAGGTACTGGCCCAGATCTTCCTGTTCGGCCAGAAGTACGCCGACCTGTCGCCAGCCCAGAAAGCCGAGCGCCTGACCGTGGAAGTACTGCCGAAGAAACTCGACGAAGAAGTGGCCCTGGAAATGGTCCGCGGCTTCGGCGGCGTAGTGACACAACTGACCAAGACCCAGGCCGACTACATCGGCGTGACCGTCGAAGGCCCGTTCAAGCCGCACGCTTACCGCTACTGATTTGCCTGTGCCCGCTCTCTATCTTAAGGGGAGCGGGCTTTATGTGGGAGCGGGCTTGCTCGCGAATGCGGTGTTTCAGTCAACTTATTCTTCACTGACATACCGCATTCGCGAGCAAGCCCGCTCCCACATTGACGGTGTACACACTCCGGCTTCTGAGTTTCAAAGGGTATGACCATGTCCCAAGACCGTCGCTACAGCTTCGAGTTCTTTCCCACCAAGACCGATGCTGGGCATGAAAAACTGATGGCGACTGCCAAACAGTTGGCAAGCTACAACCCCGACTTCTTCTCCTGCACCTACGGCGCTGGCGGCTCGACCCGTGATCGCACGATCAACACCGTGTTGCAGCTGGAAAGCGAAGTCAAAGTTCCCGCCGCGCCGCACTTGTCGTGCGTGGGCGACAGCAAGGACGACCTGCGCGGCCTGCTGACCCAATACAAACAAGCCGGCATTCAGCGCATCGTCGCCCTGCGCGGCGACTTGCCCTCCGGCATGGGCATGGCCAGCGGTGAGCTGCGCTACGCCAATGACCTGGTGAGCTTCATCCGTGAAGAAAGCGGCGATCACTTCCATATCGAAGTGGCGGCTTATCCGGAGATGCATCCTCAGGCGCGCAATTTCGAAGACGATCTGCAGAACTTCGTACGCAAGGCCAACGCTGGCGCCGACAGCGCGATCACTCAGTACTTCTTCAACGCCGACAGCTACTTCTATTTCGTCGAGCGCGTACGGGCCATGGGTGTGAACATCCCGATCGTGCCGGGCATCATGCCGATCACCAACTACAGCAAGCTGGCACGTTTCTCGGACGCCTGCGGTGCCGAAATCCCACGCTGGGTGCGCAAGCAACTGGAAGCCTATGGCGACGACGTCAAGAGCATCCAGGCGTTCGGCGAACAGGTCATCAGCGAAATGTGTGAACGTTTGTTACAAGGTGGCGCGCCGGGGTTGCACTTCTATACCCTGAACCAGGCTGAGCCGAGCCTCGCTATCTGGAACAACCTTAAACTGCCACGCTAAGCCGGTTTAATAGCAGTTCCCGGCCCTCGTTATCACGGGGGCTTTTTTCGTCTACATGTCCCCGGAAAGGAAGCCAGCAGTAAATGAATACAGCGTCCCCGACTCCTCGCCCCCAGCTGATTTACCTGGTATTCGGCGCCGAGACCTACCATCAGGAAGCCGTATTCAGCATCGCCAGTGCCGTTGCCCAACTGGGCGGGCCTCAGGACATGCCGTTAGACATCCAAGTGTTCAGCGACAACCCGGCCCCGTACCGTGGCTTGCCAGTACAGGTCCACACATTGGACAGCGCCACGCGACAACGCTGGAGCGAACCCCACGGCTACCATTTCCGTACCAAACATGTGCTGTTGCGTCAGGTGCTGGAAACGGCGGAACTGGCGCTGCTGATCGACACCGATACATTTTTCCACGACTCGCCCATGGCATTGTTCGAGCGCGTAACACCGGGCACCGTGCTGTGCAACGCCTTCCAGGCCAAGTATGGCGACAACCGCGAAAGCGTACTGTATGAAGCCCTGGCCAAATACCTGGCCGACAAAGGCCTCGCCGACGATGATATGTGGCTGCTCAACTCAGGCGTGATGGGCTTGACCCGGCAGGACGCGCACATTCTGGACCGTTCGATCGAGTTGATGGATGAGCTGTTCCCCATGGCTCACGGCGCCTACACCCTCGAAGAGTTCTGCCTGTCAGTAGCCGCGTACCGCACGCTCAACGTGCGCCAGTGCCCGGACCTGATCCATCACTATTGGAGCCGCAAGCAGTTGTTCCGGGCCAAGGTCAAGGCGTGGGTAACCAAGCATGCCGCCGACCCTCTCTGCACCCAGGCCCTGGCCGATACACGCAAGGTCTCCGCCCACCTGCCCCGCCCACCACGCTTGCAGCGCCTGATGTACAAACTGATCACCCTGGCGCTGCCCAAGCGCAAGCAGCAGTTCATCCGTGAGATTCTCTACGGCTGCTACGAGCACGAAAATGAATTCGACAAGGCCTGCGGCCCAGTTTGGTGGGAAAAAGCCCTCCAAAACCAGGAAGAACGCCAGAAATGCCCGGTGGACGCACACCAACTCGAACACTGGTTCGCCAACCCCGTGGTGCGCCTGATTCTGGGGGAGCGACGCGCAGCCATCTATGAACACCTGATGACCTCGCCCACAAAATAGAGCGGCCCGCAGAAGCTTAAGCCAGAGCTTCTCTTTAACGCACGGGCGTCGTAACCTCAGGGCATGCCTGTCATTCTGAAGCTGTTGATCGCCGCGTTTTTCACTTGCCTGAGCCTGGCCGCTTACGGCGAGAAACTGCGCATTGTCACCGAGCCCTGGGCGCCTTATGTGTATGAAGAAGACGGCGCCATGCACGGGCTGGATTACGAAACGACGGTGATCGTATTCCAGCGCCTGGGGGTCGAAGTGCAATGGCAGTTCCTGCCCTGGAAGCGCTGTCTGGCCATGCTTGATCAAGGCCATGCCGATGGCGCGCTGGATATTTTCCACAGCCACGACCGCGACGCCCTGCTGCTGTACCCCAGCGAACCGCTGTCGGAAGTGGAGTTCGTAATGTTCTACGCCAACGACCGTCCGCATCCGGTCCAAAGCCTCGACGACTTGCGTGGCCTCACAGTCGGCACGTCGCCAGGCTACCTGTACGGATTACCCTTCAGCGACTCCACCTTATTCAACCGCGAGCCGGCCCCCAGCCATGAAGCCAACTTCGGCAAATTATTGCTGGGGCGCATCGACCTTGTGATCACCGACCGCCGGGTTGGCCAGCACGTGATCAAGACACTGGGCCTGGAAGGCAAGGTCAGCCAGGCCCCCGTTGTCGTCAGCCGCCAGCAGCAGTACCTCGCCGTACGTCGTGGCGCAGGCATGGACCTGCTGGTGCAACGCTTTGCCGCAGAGCTCAAACGCTTCAAACAGGAGCCGGCCTACACGGCATTGAGCGCCAAATATGGTGGATTCGAAGCGATTACGGCGTCCGGACACACCGTTGAGCAGCAGGAAAGCGGCGCACCGTGATTGCTCTGCTATACTCCGGCCTTCCCGCCAGGCTTACGCCCGGCCGCTGAGGTCTTGAAAAAGGCACCCAACCCCGCTACTGCGCAGCTTTCAGCCCGCGCGAGCCGGTGGAGTGCCCGCCAGACGCAGCAGGACCGGACGGGATTGCGCTCCCCTAAGCGCCATTCACGCCCGGCAAGATTATCCCTTTGGGCCAAGCCCTAACTAAAACAGGATTACTCATGTCCTTTGCTTCCCTCGGTCTCTCCGAGGCTTTAGTCCGCGCCATCGAGGCAGCGGGCTATACCGAGCCTACTCCGGTGCAACAGCGGGCCATTCCCGCCGTGTTGCAAGGTCGCGACCTGATGGTTGCGGCTCAGACAGGTACTGGTAAAACCGGCGGCTTCGCCCTCCCGATTCTGGAGCGGTTGTTCCCCAACGGTCACCCGGACAAATCCCAGCGTCACGGCCCGCGCCAACCACGCGTACTGGTTCTGACCCCTACCCGCGAACTCGCCGCCCAAGTGCACGACAGCTTCAAGCTGTATGCCCGCGACTTGAAGTTCGTCAGCGCCTGCATCTTCGGCGGCGTCGGCATGAACCCACAGGTTCAGGCCATGTCCCGTGGTGTTGACGTGCTGGTGGCATGCCCTGGTCGCTTGCTCGACCTGTGCGGCCAAGGCAGCGTCGATTTGTCCCACGTGGAAATCCTCGTGCTGGACGAAGCCGACCGCATGCTCGACATGGGCTTTGTCCATGACGTGAAAAAAGTCCTCGCCCGCCTGCCGGCCAAACGTCAGAACCTGCTGTTCTCGGCAACGTTCTCCCAAGACATCACCGCCCTGGCCGGCAAGCTGCTGCACAACCCGGAGCGCATCGAAGTCACGCCGCCGAACACCACGGTCGAGCGTATCGAGCAACGCGTCTTCCGCTTGGCCGCCAGCCACAAGCGCTCGCTGCTGGCCCACCTGATCACCCACGGTGCGTGGGAGCAGGTGCTGGTGTTCACCCGTACCAAACACGGCGCCAACCGCCTGGCTGAATACCTGGACAAGCACGGCCTCACCGCCGTCGCCATCCACGGGAACAAGAGCCAGAACGCGCGCACCAAAGCCCTGGCTGACTTCAAGGCTGGCAGCGTACGCATCCTAGTAGCGACCGATATCGCCGCACGCGGCCTGGATATCGACCAGTTGCCACACGTGGTCAACTTCGAGCTGCCAAACGTCGATGAAGACTATGTGCACCGTATCGGCCGTACTGGCCGTGCCGGTCGTTCGGGTGAAGCCATTTCCCTGGTTGCACCGGACGAAGAAAAACTGCTGAAAAGCATCGAGCGCATGACCAAGCAGAAAATCGCCGACGGCGACCTGATGGGCTTTGATGCCAGCGCTGTAGAGGCCGAAAAGCCTGAAGTCCGCGAACGTCCTGACGTGCGTAACCCACGCAACCCACGCGGTCCGAAGGGCGATGGCCCGAACGGCGGCGGTGGTGGCGGCGGTCGTCGCGACAAAGGCAAAGACAAAGGCGGCAAGGAAAAAGCGCCAACCAACGGCCGTGGCGAACGCCCAGCCCGCGAGCAGAAGCCTCGTGAAGGTACCCCAGCCCGTGAACAGCGTCAGCCGAGCCAACCGCCGCGCGCTGCAGCCGACCGTGCCCCGGACGAGTTCCTCGACGACGACGTGGATAACTTCGGTAACCGCGTCGACTACGTGCCACAGGCCAAACCGGCCCAAGGCCGTGGCCGTCGTCCAGGTGCTCCAGCACAGGGCGCGGGCGCAGGCACTGGCGCACCCCGTGGCGGCCAGCCACAGGGCGCGCGCCAGAACGGTCCGCGCAACAGCAGCGGCGGCACCACCGGCACCCCGCCTGCCAAACGCAGCGGCCCGCGTAGCGGTGCACCGCGAGACGGCCAGGCCCGCCGCGAAGATTCGCGCAGCAACAACCGCCGCCCAGCCCGTGACGACCAGCCTCGTTCGTCCGAGCCAGCCGTGCAAAACCCGCGCGGTGGCCCAGCGCCGAAGATCATCCACAAGGAGTCGAAAGCTGACCGCTTCCCGACACCTGAGCAGTTGGATCAACTGCCAGGCCGTCCTCGTGGTGAAAAACCAGCGCTGCTGACTCGCAACCGCTGAGTTTCAAAGCTCCATAAAAAATGCCCCGCCTCTTTCGAGACGGGGCATTTTTTTGGACTCAACAAAAACGAATGAGCCCTGCTGTGGGCAGAAATTACTTCTGCTTAACACCTTCCAGCGAGATGTCCAGGTTAACAGTCTGCGAAGACGGGCCTGGGCCTTTGATGCCGAAGTCGTTCAGGTCCAGCGTAGTGGTGGCGTTGAAGCCCGCACGCTCGCCGCCCCATGGATCCTTGCCTTCACCGTTGAAGGTAGCCTTGAAGGTCACAGGCTTGGTCACGCCGTGGAACGTCAGGTCGCCGGTCACGTCAGCAGTTTTTTCGCCGGTGGATTTAACAGCGGTAGATACGAACTTGGCGTCAGCAAACTTGGCAACGTCCAGGAAATCCTTGCTGGCGATGTGCTTGTCACGCTCAGCGTGGTTGGACCACAGGCTGGCGGTTTTCACGTCGACGGCGATTTTGCTGGCCTCAGGCTTGGCGGAATCCCAGCTGAACGTACCATCCCAGTCCTTGAAGGTACCGTGGATGAAGCTGTAGCCCAGGTGGCTGATTTTCCAGTCGATGAAGGCGTGTTGGCCTTCCTTGTCGATTTTGTAGTCAGCGGCCATCACCTGACCTGCAGACAGCAGCGCTGTACCGATTGCCAGAGCGGCGAGGGTCTTCTTCAACATGCTTTATATTCCTTGTGAGTCGAGGTTGAACATCAGGCTTTGCGCCCCAGCATTCGCGTGAGGGTCGCATCACGATCGATAAAGTGGTGTTTCAACGCAGCCACGCCGTGCAAGCCGGCGAAAACCACGAGCACCCAGGCCAGGTACAAATGCACCAAGCCCGCGTTGTCTGCCTGGTCCGGTAGACCGGAAACCACGGCAGGAATTTCAAACAGGCCAAACACCGGGATACCGACACCATCAGCGGTGGAAATCAGGTATCCGGCAATCATCACGGCAAACAGCCCGAGATAAAGGAACGCGTGGCCGAACGCGGCACCGATGCGGGTCAAGCGGCTGTAACTGGCCAACGGCGGTGGTGGCGGGCTGATCAGGCGCCAGACGATACGCACCAGCATGATGGCGAACAGCGTGATGCCAATGCTCTTGTGCAGGTCCGGCGCGTCTTTGCGCCAGGCGCTGTAGTAGTCGAGCCCAACCATCCACAAACCCAGGGCGAACAGACCGAACACAACCAGGGCCACACCCCAGTGCAAAATCATACTGACCCAGCCATAACGGGCCGGTGAGTTACGTAGCTGCATGTACTTAATCCCGTAAGAGCTGCGCCCAAGACTAGCGATTTACCTATCGAATTAAAGCGGAAAATTTTGCTTTGAAATATCGAGAAATACGATCTAGAGCGTATGCACAATAAGTTAACCAAGGATTAAGGACTATCCCTAACAAACGTGACAGTCCGTCCCGCGTTTACTCCGAATTCCCCACAATGGCTTGTGACCCAGGCCTCCATTGCATAGGCTTGCGCGATTGTTTCGCCTGCGCCGCTCGCAGGACCGCTTCGAGGAGATCACCGATGGGCTTGAACAACCAGTGGATGCAACGCGACCTCGCCGTGCTGTGGCATCCCTGCACCCAGATGAAAGACCACCAGCAGCTGCCGCTGATCCCGATCAAGCGCGGGGAAGGCGTCTGGCTGGAAGACTTCGAAGGCAAGCGCTACCTCGACGCTGTCAGCTCCTGGTGGGTCAACGTGTTCGGCCACGCCAACCCACGCATCAACCAACGCATCAAGGACCAGGTCGACCAACTGGAACACGTGATCCTCGCCGGCTTCAGCCACCAGCCGGTGATCGAACTGTCCGAACGCCTGGTCGCGATGACCCCCGAAGGCCTGACCCGCTGCTTCTATGCCGATAACGGTTCGTCGTGCATCGAAGTTGCGCTGAAGATGAGCTTCCACTATTGGCTCAACCGCGGTTTGCCGAACAAAAAGCGCTTCGTCACCCTGACCAACAGTTACCACGGCGAAACCATCGCCGCGATGTCAGTGGGCGACGTGCCGCTGTTTACCGAAACCTACAAGGCGCTGCTGCTCGACACCATTAAGGTGCCAAGCCCGGACTGCTACCTGCGCCCCGAGGGCATGAGCTGGGAAGAGCACTCGCGCACTATGTTCCTGGCCATGGAACAGACCCTGGCCGACAACCATGACACCGTCGCCGCCGTGATCGTCGAGCCGCTGATCCAGGGCGCTGGCGGCATGCGCATGTACCACCCGGTGTATCTGAAGCTGCTGCGCGACGCCTGCGACCGCTACGGCGTGCACCTGATCCACGACGAAATCGCCGTGGGCTTCGGCCGTACCGGCACGATGTTCGCCTGTGAACAGGCCGGCATCCGTCCGGACTTCCTGTGCTTGTCCAAGGCCCTCACCGGCGGTTACCTGCCGTTGGCGGCGGTGGTCACCACAGATGATGTCTACGACGCCTTCTACGACGACTACCCGACCCTGCGCGCGTTCCTGCATTCCCATAGCTACACCGGCAACCCGCTGGCGTGCGCGGCGGCCCTGGCGACCCTGGATATATTCGAAGAAGACAACGTCATCGAAAACAACAAGGCCCTGGCCCAGCGTATGGCAACCGCCACTGCCCACCTGGTCGATCATCCCCATGTGTCGGAAGTGCGCCAGACCGGCATGGTATTGGCCATCGAAATGGTCCAGGACAAGGCCACCAAAACCGCCTATCCGTGGCAGGAGCGCCGTGGTTTGAAGGTGTTCGAGCATGCCCTGGAACGTGGTGCGCTGCTGCGGCCATTGGGCAGCGTGGTGTATTTCCTGCCGCCGTATGTGATTACGCCGGAGCAGATCGACTTCCTCGCCACCGTTGCCAGCGAAGGCATCGATATCGCGACCAATAGCAAGGTCAGCGTCGCCGTGCCAAAAGACTTCCACCCAGGCTTTCGCGACCCGGGCTGATGGTTCCTACCTAAATTCTTCAGAGAACAGACATGAGACTGTCCCGCTTTTTCACCGACACCCCGCTGAGCCTCGGTGACCATGAACTGCCAGAAGCCCAGGCGCATTACATCAGCCGAGTGCTACGCATGGTCGAGGGCGACGCCGTGCAATTGTTCGACGGCTCCGGCCTGGAGTTTCGCGGCACATTGCTGGAGGTCGGGAAAAAACGCGTCACCGTACAACTCACCGAAAGCTTCACGGGCCAGACCGAATCGCCGCTGCACATCCACCTTGGCCAGGGCCTGTCCCGGGGCGAGCGCATGGATTGGGCAATCCAGAAAGCCACTGAACTGGGGGTCAACGAAATCACCCCGATTTTCAGCGACCGCTGCGAAGTGCGACTCAAGGACGAACGCGCTGACAAACGCCTGCTGCACTGGCGCCAGGTGGCGATCAGTGCGTGCGAGCAATGCGGGCGTTCGACGGTGCCGGTGATTCACCCACCGCTGTTGCTGGCGGACTGGCTGAAGCAGGTCGAGGCGGATCTGAAGCTGGTGCTGCACCCGGTGGCAGAGCCGATGGTCAGCCATGCCAAGCCTGCGAGCCTGGCGTTTCTGATCGGGCCGGAAGGCGGGTTGACTGACAATGAAGTCGACACCGCCCAAGCGGCCGGCTTCCATGCCGCCCGTCTCGGCCCACGGGTGCTACGTACCGAGACCGCGCCAGTGGTAGCGCTGGCCGTCGCCCAACAACTCTGGGGCGACTTCTAGCCCACAGCTGCAAAAACGATCGTAATGCGGGAGGGACTTGCTCCCTCCCACATTTAGATTCGGTTACCCCTTCTTACTCCACCGGATCACTCACCGGCTTGGCAATAATCGCCTTCAACTCGCTGGTCATCGGGAATTCCAGGTTCAAGCCCTTGGGCGGAATCGGCTGTTCAAACCAGCGCTGGTAAATCCCGTTGATCTCCCCCGAGCGGTACAGGTCGCCGAGGGTCTCGTTGACCACCGCAAGAAACTGCGGATCGTCCTTGCGCACCATGCAGCTGTAGATCTCCCGCGACTGCTCCTCGCCCACCACCACCCATTTGTGCGGGTCCTTGGCTTTGGCGCGTTCGCCGTAGAGGAGCGCGTCGTCCATATAAAACGCCACGGCGCGGCCCGTCTCCAGCATCTTGAACGCTTCGCCATGATCCTTTGCGCTGATCACGAACATATTGGTTTTGTGCTCGGCGTTGTAGCTCTTGAGAAAACGTTCGTTGGTGGTGCCGGCGGTGGTCACTACGTTCTTGCCGGCAAGGTCGGTGAATCCTTTGATGCCGCTGTCTTTAGCCGTCAGCAACTGGCCTTTCACATAAATAAACCCATAGGAAAATGCCACCTGTTTCTGGCGCTCAGCGGTCACTCCGGTGGAACCGCATTCCAAGTCAACGGTGCCGTTCTGCACCAGCGGAATTCGCGTCTGGGACGTCACGAGGTTGTACTTCACCTTGAGGTCGGCCACTCCGGTTTTCTGCTGGATGCGCTCGACAATCTTGCTCGACAGGTCCACCGAATAACCCATGGGTTTGCCGCTGTGATCCCCCACATAGGAAAACGGCACCGACGCATCGCGATAGCCCAGGGTGATGGACTTGGCGTTGGCGATCTTGCTCAACGTGCCGTTCAGCGCCGGTTCATTTGCCTGAACCTGAGCCCCAAACAACAGCCCCACGGTACAACCGGTCAACAGGATTTTTTTCATTGTTCTACTCCGTTGGTTATTTACGTACAGCGATGACACTGATTTCCACCAACACACTCGGTCGCGCCAGCTCCGCCTGCAGGGTGGTTCGCGTGGGCGCCATCCCCGGCGACAGCCACGCCGACCACACCTCGTTCATCGGCGCAAAACCGGTGCCGATGTCTTTGAGGTAAATGGTCGCATTGAGCAGATGGTCCTTGTCGCTGCCCGCCTGGGCCAGCAACCCGTCGATTTTGGCCAGCACTTCGCGGGTTTGTGTCGCGACATCCTGACCGTCGCCCGGTACCTGACCCGACAAGAACACCAAGTCCTTGAAAGTCACGGCACCAGAAAGACGCTCGTTACTGCTGATTCGATTGATGGTCATGGTTACATCCTCAAGCGGCGCGGGGCGTCAGGCCCTGCATATCAATGGAAAGGGCGTGCCGACCGATCAGCTCGGCCAACAGTTGGCCGCTGCCGCATGCCAGGGTAAACCCCAGGGCGCCATGGCCCAGGTTCAGCCACAGGTTGCGATAAACGCTGGCGCCAATCAGCGGCACACCGGTAGGCGTGGCCGGGCGCATGCCGGCCCATTCGACCGCACGGGCATAGTCGCCGCCCAGAGGGAACGTCTCGACCGCCTGGCGCTTGATCAGGGCCAGACGCTTGGGCTCCAGGCCCGCGTCGAAACCGACGATATCCACCATCGCCGCCACCCGCAGTTGTTCGCCGATGCGCGCGTAGACGATCTTGCGGTCGTAGTCGGTGATGCTCACATTCGGCGCCTGGTGCTGCGGGCCAATCGGCACGCTCAGGCTGTAGCCCTTCAGCGGATACAGCGGCAGCGAAAGCCCCGGCAACCCCAACTCGGCGCTGCGATACCCCGCGGCCAATACCAGGTGCTGGACCGGCATCACTTCATCCGCCAATTCGATGGCTTGTACCGCGCCGTCCGCGTGACGAATCCCGGTCACCTTGCGCCCCAGCAAAAATCGGCAGCGCCCAGAGGCCTCAAGCCGCGCCGCCAATCGTTGGCAGAACGCGTGACAGTCCGCGACTTCCTCGTTCGGCGTGTAGATGCCGCCGACAAACCCATCGCCCGCCAGCGCAGGCTCCAGCCGCGCGCAATCGGCGGCGGACCATACCTGCTGCTGCAAAATATCCGTGACCTTGCTGCGCGCATGCGCGAATGAACGGCTATCGCGGAAAGTCACCAGCTTGCCATTGCGCCGCCAGTCGAAACCGTCCAGGTGGTCATCCTCGCGCCATTGCTGCAACGTGCGTTGGCTCAAGGAGGCCAAGCGCAGCAGGTGCTCCGCATTACGCTTATTCACCGAACCTCGGCATGCGCCGATAAACGCCGCCATCCAACGCCATTGCTGGGGATCGAGGCGTGGGCGCAATTTCAACGGAGAGTCACCGCGCACCAGCCAGCCCAGCGCTTGCAGCGGCACTCCGGCATCAGCCAACGGCGCGACATAGCGGTAGGACAGTTGCCCGCCGTTGGCGAAACTGGTTTCGCTGCCCAGTCGGTCGCGAGCGTCGATTACCGTCACTTCATGGCCGGCACGCACCAGCGCATACGCACTTGCCAAGCCAATGACTCCACCGCCAATGATGCAAACCTGCCTGGCCATCCCCGCCCCCTCGCCATCGATTAAGTAGGCTCAAGCGTAGGGGCAGGTGACAGGCCGCCGACAATGAATAAAGATGGCTCACCTATAAACAAAGGTTATGGACTTGCCATGCGCCTGCGTCATATCGAAATCTTCCAGGCAATCCGCCAGACCGGCTCCGTCAGCGCCGCCGCGCAATTGCTGCACGTGTCGCAGCCGGCGGTAACCAAAGTGTTGCAGCACGCAGAGCTGCAACTGGGCTTCCCACTGTTCCTGCGCGTACGCGGCAAGTTGCAGCCCACGCCGGAAGCACTGGCGCTGGAGAGTGAAGTGGAGAAAGTCACCGCGAGCCTGCAAGGGGTGCGGCGTCTGGCCAAGAGCTTGCGTCGTGCGCCGGGGCAAAGTGTGCGCATCGGCGCAACCCCCGCGCTGGCGCTGTCGCTGCTGCCGCCGGCGATTCTGGATTGGAAGCGCGATTACCCGGACATGGCCTGTGAACTGTCCAGCGACCACAGCCGCGAACTGGTGCAAAAGTTGTTGATGCGCGAGATTGATCTGGCGCTGACGCTCAACTTCTCCGGCCATCCAGGGCTGACCACCCAGGTGTTGGCCAACGGTGTGCTGGTGGCGTTGGCGTCCAAAGGCTATTGGCCGGAGACTGAGCTGCATCAGCCCCTGCCATTGGCCGACTTGGCGGGCGCGCCGCTGATTGGCCTGTCCAGCGCCGACCCGCTGGCGGCAAAACTCGACAGCTACCTGGAGAATGTCGACCCTGCGCCCCGGGTGACGATCTCGGTGCAAACCTATTCGCTGGCGCGCGCGATGGTGGAGTCCGGCGCGGGGTTAACGGTGATCGACCCGTTCACCGCGCTGGGCGCCTCGACGGACACCACTTGCATCCGCACGCTCACCCCGCCGCTGCCGATCACCCTGTATGCCCTGACCCGCGCCGACGGACCGCCGCCGCATATGCTGGCCAATCTGTTGGAGATCTTGGGTAAGCGGTCATGCGAGTTGTTGGGACGCCTCTAAAGACATCGCCCCTCTCACATTCAAAGCACGTAATGCATGATCGCCACAAAGTGCAGCAGGCTGCCGCCGATCACAAACAGATGCCAGATCCCATGGGAATGCCGCAGGCGGTCCTCCAGGGCAAAAAAGATAATGCCCACGGTGTACAACACCCCGCCCGCCGCCAGCCAGGTAAACCCCGCCGTCCCCAGCGCGGCGATCAGCGGCTTGACTGCCACCAGCACGATCCAACCCATCACCGCATAAATCACAATGGACAGGATGCGCGCCTCAGAGCGCGGCTTGATCTCTTGCAGGATGCCAATCACCGCCAGCCCCCACACGATGCCGAACAGCGTCCAGCCCCACGGGCCGCGCAGGGTCACCAGGCAAAACGGCGTGTAGCTGCCGGCGATCAACAGGTAGATCGAAAAGTGATCGACCTTCTGCATGATCTCTTTTCGCCGACCTTGCACGCTGTGGTACACGGTCGACGCGCTGTACAGCACCATCAGCGTAAAGCCATAAATCGCCACGCTGACGATCTTCCAGGGGCTGCCATCCAGGCTCGCCACCACCAACATCCACACAGCGCCAATACACGCCGCGACTGCACCGAGCAAATGGCTCCAGGCGTTGAATCGTTCCCCGTGGTACATGTGTCACCGACCTCCTGTAACCGTTAACAGCTGGCGGCAAGCCTCCCGCCTTGGGCATAAGAGTGCAAGCGTCGCATGACGTTCCGGCGACGCCGCGCGGTTTTGCGGGCACAATCGACGGCATTCGAACAAGAGCCCACGGCCATGCTGATCGACGAAGAATTCACCCTCAAAAAGCTGGAAATCTTCCTGGCGTTCATGCGCACCGGCAACCTGGCCCGTGCCGCTGCCGAACTGCAAACCAGCAATGTCAGCGTGCACCGCGCCATCCACTCGCTGGAAAATGCACTGCGCTGCCCGCTGTTCAAACACGAGGGCCGCAACCTCACCCCGCTGGAAAGCGCCTACGTCCTCGAAGAACGCGCACAGAAACTGGTGGCCGATGTGGTCGACAGCGTGCGCCTGACCCGCGAAGCCGCCGGCTTCTCGGCCGAGCGCTTCAAGTTGGGCTCGCTGTATTCGCTGACGGTCAAGACCGTGCCGCAACTGATCATGGGCCTGAAGATTCGTCGCAGCGAGCTCAATATCGACCTGATCCTGGGCTCCAACTTCGACCTGCTCTACAAGCTCAAGAACATGGAAGTGGACGCGATCCTGATCTCCCTCGATGAACAGGCCAACGACCCCGACTGCGAGCAGATCGCGCTGTTCTCCGACGACATCTTCCTCGCCACTCCAGCGGATTCACCCTTCGACCGTGATCACGAAATCGACCTGGCCGACGTGCGCGACGCGACCTTCATCACCCTCACCCAAGGCTTCGCCACCCACCAGGATGGCAACCGAGTGTTCAAGCAAGCGGGGTTCGAGCCGAAGGTGGCGATGCAGGTCAATGACATCTTCACGCTGTTGAGCATGGTCAGCTCAGGCGTGGGCTATGCGTTGTTGCCGGGACGGATTGCGGCGGTGTATGAAAACCGCGTGAAGCTGATACCGCTGCAAGCCAGGTATCGGTTGCAGCAGCAGATTGGCGTGGTGTTTCTGAAAGCCAAGGAACGTGACCCAAATTTGCTGGCGTTGTTGGCGGAGTGTCGGATGTACGCCAATCGGCAGGCTTGAGATAGCCATCGGGGGCAAGCCCCCTCCCACACTTGAATGTGTTCGCAATTCAAAATGTGGGAGCGGGCTTGCCCCCGATGAGGCCCAACCAGACAACACAACTTCCGAAGCTAGCCAACCAACCCACGCACAATGAAGTACAGCAGCGAAGGCCCAAGCAAACACCCAAGCCCGGTGTGGAACGTGGCCGTCAATGCACCATAAGGCACCAACCGTCGGTCCGTTGCCGCCAGCCCAGCCGTCACGCCGCTCACGGTGCCGGCCAAGCCACCAAACACCATCGCCGAACGCGGGTTATCCAAGCCCATCCAACGCGCCGCCACCGGTGTACCGACCATCACCAGGATCGCCTTGATCAACCCGGTCGCAATGGACAGCGCCATCACATCCGAGGTCGCGCCAATCGCCGCACCGGTCACCGGGCCGACGATGTAGGTCACGGCACCCGCGCCGATGGTGGTCATGCTGATCGCGTCGCGATAGCCAAACACCCAGGCCATGCTGGCGCCGACGATAAACGGCAGGATCGTGCCCAGCAGCAGCGCAATCACACCGATCATCCCGGCCTTGCGCGCTTCGGTGGCTTGCACCTCAAACGCCGTGGCAACGATGGCGAAGTCGCGCAGCATCGCGCCGCCCATGAGGCCGATACCGGAGAACAGCGCCAGGTCCGCCAGGCCTTTTTGCCCGCCGGTAATGGTGCCGCCGACCCAGGCCAGGATCAGGCCGATGACGATGGCAATCGCCGAGCCATGGATACGCCCGAACGTCAGGCGCTTGGACAGCACCACAGAAATCCACATCACCACGCCAACAAAGGCAAACGCGGTGATCAGGCCGTTATGTTCCAAACCTTTTTCGATGAGGTCCCACATATCAGCGACCTCCCGCAGGCACGATCAACGGCTCTTCGGCGGGCAGAGGCTCGCCCTTGTGGGTACGGCTGATCAAGGCAATGGTGCAACCACAGACCACCACCGAACCAATGGCCGCCAGCACCGCGACCGGGCCGCCGTGCAAGGCGGTCACGACGTTTTGTTGCGCGGCCATCGCCACCACCACGGGGATATACATCGCGCCCCAAAAGCCGACGCCCATCTCGCATTCCTTGGTCATGCCGCCGCGTTTTTGCATCCACAGGCGGGCGCAGATCAGCAGGATCATGGCGATGCCCACCCCGCCCACGTTGGATTTGACGCCAAGCAACACGCCGAGCATGTCGCCCATGATCACACCTGCAAGCGTGCAGATCGCCAGCAATGCCACACCGTAAATAATCATTGTTGTTGTCCTCGAAGTGCTCGATCGAAATTGTTGTTTTTGTGATTCGACAGCCTTGGGTAGTGCTTTATCGGTGGCGGCGCTCCTCCTCTTCCAGCAGGGCCTGCAAGGTATCCAGGCGTGCGCCTTCACAGGCGATCACCGTGCCTTGTTCGAACACGCGGCGTGACAGGCCGGTGAGCACGGCGCCCGGGGGCAGTTCGATTTGCAGGCGCACGCCGCGCTCATAGGCGCTTTGCACGGTGCCGCGCCAGTCGACAACGCGGCACATGTTGAAGGCCAGGTCGTCGCAAAGGTGTTCGGGGTTGTGGATCGGCCGCGCGCGGGTGCTGCTCAGGTAGGTGATGCGCGGCGCATTGAGCGGGACAAAAGCCTGGGCCAGGGCCTCGGCCGGTTGCTCCAGCAGCGCGCAATGGGACGGCACACTGACGGCCAGGCGTTTGGCGATGCCGTTGCCCTTGATGCGCGCGGCAACACGCTTCATGGCCTCGTCGCTGCCGGCGATCACGCTCTGGTTATCGGCGTTGATATTGGCCAGGTATACCGGGGTTTCGGGGCTGTGGATGTCGGCGAGGATGTTTTCGACGGTGGATAACTCCACGCCGATGATCGCGGTCATGCCGTAGCCGTGTGGATAAGCGCTTTGCATCAGTTGGCCGCGCAGGCTCACAAGCTTTACCGCATCGGGAAAATCCAGCGCACCAGCGATGACCGCAGCCGGATAGGCACCGATGGACAGGCCCGCCACGTAATCCGGGGTGCGATCCAACAGACGGGCGTGGGCAACGCCGGCAATCAACAGACACAGTTGCACGGCGCGGGTACTGGCCAGGGCTTGCGCGGAATCGAGCAGGCGCACGTCTTCGCCCAGGGCATCGCTGGCTTCGGCCAGGATGTCGGCAGGCAGCGCCTGGAGCATGCCCATGCGCTGAGCACCCTGCCCCGGAAACACCAGCAGGCTGCTCATGCCACAACCTGCCAGGGGTCGATTACAAGGTGCGCACCGCTGGTGGTTTTGAGTAATACGCGGCGGGATGGCCCGGCCCACTCGCGCAACGCGACGGCGCCGAACGGGGTTTGCAATTGCAGGTCTACGCTGCACGCCGCCTTATCCAGTCGTTCCAGAAGAGCCCGCGCGTCATTGCGATCCAGCGGCTCAGGCGCGCGCAGAATCAAATCCAGATCACTCTCAGCATGCAGCGCCTCAATGCCGGTCGCCAATTCAAAACCCGCACTGCCGCTGACGCCCCAGCTTGTCTGGGCCAGCACCGGGCGCAACTGCTGCAATGCGTGCAACGCAGGTAAATCCCGCGTCGAGATCACGGCGCGCAACGCCTCCGGCACCACACGCCGACGCACCGCTGCAATCGGCATCACGGCGGCAAAACGCTGTTCGCGCAAACGTCCACGCACGCCGACCGCCACCTGGCCCGGCTCGGCGAGCGCGCGACGCACCACTACCGGGTGACCGGCGCTGATCGCGTCCACCGCCCAGGCCGGTGCGTCGATGGGCAGATGCGCCGGGCTCATGCCCCAGAGCAGGTCGTGCGCGTTCACCATTGCTCCCGCAACAACTCGCGCACGTGGCTGGAAGCGGTGCGATTAGTGGCGCCGAGGCGTCCGCTCAAATCGGGTGTGCCAATGTCCTTGATGGCACTCACCAGACATTCACTGACCCGCACCACATCGTCCGCTGTCGGTTGTTCAATCTGGCTCACCGACAAGGTCTCCCACAGCAATCCGAGGCTGGCATAGCTGTCGATGTCATAGGCCATGGGCGGCACGCTGGCGGCCAGGGCTTCCAGCTCTTCGACACTGCGCAGGGTCACCCGCGCAGCCGAGGCCTTGCCCATGGCGTGCACCATCACACCAGGATCGCGCAAGGCGATCAGGCGGTTGGCTTGGTAACCGTGGGCCAGGAACGCACCGGACATGGCCTTGCCCACCAGCAGCGCAATCACCGGGTGGCCGGCGAGGCGAGCGCGGGCATAGCTGTCGGCGGCAGCGGCCAGGGCCTGATGGATGCCGAGGGCCTCTTCGCGACGGCCGTAGGCTTGGCTGGGCACATCGACGATGGCGATGATCGGGCGCTTGTCGCCGCGGGCGATGGCTTCATCGACGGCCTTGGCCAGGCCCCAGCCTTCGAGCAGGCCGACTTCGCCATTGCGCGCCCGAGGGAAGCGGTTTTGCGCGTCAGTCACCACGGCGACAAAGCGCACCTTTTGCTCACCCAATACACCGTCGGCAACCCTCAGCGACGCGGGCAAACCGTCTACAGGTGGAGCGCCGGCGCTCAATGCGTTGAACCACTGCAAACCTCTCATGAGCGTTCTCCTTGATACAGCTCGCGCACCGTCGCCGGGTCGATTTGCGGTACGGCGTCCAGCTCGGCCAAGCGTGTGAGGTAATAATCAGCCTGGCGACTGCGTTGTTGGGCGGGCACGCCTTGCTGCAGCAACGCGCTGACCGTCTGTTGGATCTGCGCCACATCGTCGGCCACGTAACGGTCGGCCAGGCCGCTGTTGAAACGTTGCTCGCCACCCGTGAGGCTCCAGATAAAGGGACGGTCGCGGGAGTCGTATTCTTCCAACCCGGCTTCCTGTTCGATCACCTGCGGACCATTGAGGCCCAGGCGCGCTTCGCGGGTCACGACGAGGTAGCTGCACAGCCCGGCCGCGATGGACATGCCGCCGAAACAGCCAACGCTGCCCGCCACCACGCCGATCACCGGCTGGTACTGGCGCAGGTCGACAATCGCCGCGTGTATATCGGCAATTGCTGCCAGGCCGAGGTTGGCTTCCTGCAAGCGCACGCCGCCAGTTTCCAGGAGCAGCACCGCGCGGGTCGGGATGCCCTTGCGGTTGTCCTCAGCTGCCAACTCCAGGGCGCCAGCGATTTTCGCGCCGCCCACTTCACCGAGGCTGCCGCCCTGGAAGTTGCCCTCAATGGCTGCAATCACCACAGGCAAGTCGCCGATGCTGCCCTTGGCGATCACCACCCCGTCATCGGCCTGGGGCACCACACCTTGGCGGCTGAGCCAGGGCGACATGACCCGCTGGAACGGGTCGATCAGTTCGCGAAAGGTGCCGGCATCCAATAAGGCCTTGGCCCGCTGCCGCGCACCCAGTTCCACGAAGCTGTGTTTAGCGAGCAAGTCAGTCATGGCCGATCTCCTCGAAACCCTGCTCCAGGCGCAAACGCACCACGCCGGGGGTGGCGCCGAAGTCGTGGATATCAATGTTCAGGGCGGGTGGTGTCTGCTCTTGGAAGATGCGTTCGAACAGGTGCTGCCAGCGTTGTTCGGCGCCATTCACCGAGGTCTGTACTTGAATGGTCAACGTGCCGGCCGTGCCCGGTTCCAGCAGCACTTCCAAGTCGCCCGAGCCGACGCAACCCACCAGCGCACGGCCTTTTGGCGGCTGCCCGGCGGGGAATTCAAAGGATAAGGTTTCCATCACAACGCTCCGTCGAGGCGGTCGATAAACAGGCAGGCGGCCAACAGGTCGGCGGCGCCACCGGGGGAGGCATTCAGGGCCAGCAGTTGGTGGTCCAGCTCATGCAGTTGGCGGCGCCCGGCGAGGCTAGCGCTGCCGCCAGCATCGAGCACGGCCTGAGCGCCGCGCTGCATGGCATGCAGGCCTTGCAGGCCGGCGCGATAGAGCACGCAGGTGTCGGCCAGATCGGTCATGATCGCGAGCAAGGCGTCCAGGCGTGCGTTCTGTTCGCCGGCGTTTTGGCGGCGACTTTTGTGCAGTTGCGGCAGGCCGCGCTGCATCACCGAGGGGAAGCCAAGCTGCGCTTCTTCACGGGCACCGCGCGCGCCGTAGCGTTGCGCGACCTGGGCGCCGTGGCTCAGTGGCTGTGGGGCGTAGCGGTCGTTGAGCAGGGCTAATCTGGCCGCTTTCAGCGTTATAGCGCGGGGCTCCAAGGCTGCCGCAGCAGTGAGCAAGCCGAGCGCCCAGATCGCGCCGCGATGGGTATTCACACCCTGAGTGGTGGTGAGCATCGCTTGCTCACCCTCACGGCCAATACGACCGAGGGCTTCGCGCAGAGGCAAGCCGACCTCACCGATTTCAATCGCCGCTTCGGCCATTTCCTTGAACATCGGCCATAACGACAGCGCCGAGGCGTGCATCAGCCCCAGGTGCAAATCACTGTGGGCGCCGTTGCCGCGACGGTCCACCAGGGCGGGTTTAGGCGACAGGTCGGCTTCATCGATCAGCGCATCGACGGCCATATCCGCCAGGCGATCCGCAAGACTGAGTTCATGCAGTTTGAGAGCGCGCATTTACCAGCTCCTGAATTTGGCGGGCGGGTTGTACAGGCCACCGGACCACTCCACCAGGTCGGCCACGCTCTTGGCGGCCAACAGCTCGCGGGTGGCGTCGGTGCGGCGGATGCCCAAGTCTTCGGGCAAGGCGATCAGGCCTTCGCGGCGCATGCGCGCGGTGTCCTTCGGGTTGTGGCGCAGGCCGATGGCGGTCACCCCGGCGACGGCGGCGATCATCGCCTGGCGTTCTTCCAGGGAGCGCGCCTTGTACAGGTAGGCAATGCCTTCTTCGGTGAGCAGGTGGGTGACGTCGTCACCGTAAATCATGATCGGCGCCAGGGGCATGCCGCTTTTGCGTGCCACTTCCACGGCGTCGAGGGTGTCGACGAAGGTGGGTTTGCCGCCTTCCTGGAAGGTCTCGACCATCTGCACCACGAGCTTTTTGCCGCGCTCCAGCAGCGCGACCGGCGCATCGTCGTGACGCATATCCAACCACGCCGGCGTGCCATGGCGGCGACCGCGCGGGTCGTGGCCCATGTTCGGCGCCCCTCCGAAACCGGCGAGGCGGCCACGGGTCACGGTGCTGGAGTGGCCGTCGCCGTCGACTTGCAGGGTGGCGCCGATAAACAGGTCCACTGCGTACTGGCCGGCCAATTGGCAGAACATGCGGTTGGAGCGCATCGAACCGTCGCGGCCGGTGAAGAACACATCCGGGCGGGCGGCGATGTAGTTCTCCATGCCCAGTTCGGTGCCAAAGCAATGCACGCTTTCCACCCAACCGCTTTCGATGGCGGGGATCAGCGTGGGGTGCGGGTTGAGGGTCCAGTTGCGGCAGATCTTGCCCTTAAGTCCCAGGGATTCGCCGTAGGTGGGCAGGATCAATTCGATGGCGGCGGTGTTGAAACCGATACCGTGGTTGAGCGATTGCACATTGTGTTTTTCGTAGATGCCACGGATCGCCATCATCGCCATCAACACATGCACCGGTTTGATATGGCGCGGGTCGCGGGTGAACAGCGGCTCGATGTAGAACGGCTTGTCGGCCACCACCACAAAATCCACCCAACTGGCAGGAATGTCGACGCGAGGCAAATCGGTGACGTCATCCACCAACTGGTTGACCTGCACGATCACGATGCCATCGCTGAACGCGGCGGGTTCGATCAGCGCCGGAGTGTCTTCGGTGCTGGCGCCGGTGTAGATATTGCCGGCGCGGTCGGCCATGAAACCGGCGGAGAGCACCACGTTGGGGATCAGGTCCACCACCAGCCGTGCATAGAGTTCGATGTAGGTGTGGATCGCGCCGATTTCCAGCAGGCCGTCTTCCAGCAACTGGCTGATGCGCAGGGATTGGGTGCCGGCGAAGGAGAAATCCAGCTTGCGGGCGATGCCCTTTTCAAACAGGTCCAGGTGCTCGGACCGCCCGACACTGGGCATGATCATGTGCAAATCGTGAAGCTTGGCCGGGTCGGCCTTGGCCAGCGAGCGCGAGAGGAAGTCGGCTTGCTTCTGGTTGTTGCCTTCCAGCACCACGCGGTCGCCGGGGAGGATCAGCGCCTCAAGCGCCTCGACAATCTTGTCGCTGGGCAGCACCGCGCCGTCTGCGTACTTTTTGACCAGCCCGAGCCGCCGCTGCTTCTCGTCGCGCCGCCGCGTCCAGCGCGAGTCGGGGGTTATTGTTGTTGTCATGGTCGCTCCACGAGGTTAGCTGTCGTGAGGCTTACCTTAGGAGTGAATCCGTGAGCCATCAATCAAGCTTAGCGATGGATCGTTACGGTTAGAGTAATGGAACACCTGCAAACACTGACCTGAGCCCAAAGAAGATCAACATGTGGGAGGGGGCTTGCTCCCGATGGCGGTGGGTCAGCTAAGTGATGTTTCAACTGACACTCAGCCATCGGGGGCAAGCCCCCTCCCACATTTGCTCACTGGTGTCTGTGAGAGTGCGGTCCCAAAAAGGGACTGATCAGTCCCTGCTTGGGACCTTTTCCAGCGAAGGGCTGACCTGTTCCAGCGCCCGATCCACCAACAACTGCCCCAACTCGGCCATTTGCTGGATCCCGAGCAAGATGGCGCGCTGGGAAGTGTCCAGGTCGAAGGCCAGGTTGCAGGTGAGTGCGTTGAGGGAGGACAGGGTTTCGCTGGCGTTGAACAGCAGGGTTTCGGTGTTTTGGTGGGGGTTTACGGTGAAGAGGTTTGCGGGAGGATTGGGGGTAGGTTTGACCATGATTTACAACGCCGATATGTGATGGAGGCTGCGCTCTTTCGCTTGCACGCGAATTGAGGTGGCAGCGGTGCGCCGGTGTGCAAGACCGGGCATATCGGACCCCGGCAGACCCCGAAGGATCTCCCACGCACAGCCGCCATAACAAATACAGCAGGCATAAAAAACACCCGTTGAATGGCTATGGGCGTTGGTGCGCCGAAGACTAGGCGCGCGGACTGCACGCGACAAGTTCATGCACGGCCCAAAATCTTGCAGGAAAAATCCGAAGCCAGCAGGCCTACAACCTCATGTCGATGCTCACAGCCCCCAAAGCTTCAAGCGGGTAGCTGCGGTACTCATAAACCTCCCCACGGACAATGAGGTGGATGACTCCATCCACCTGGTTCACTTGCACATCAGGCTCTTTGGTTTTTAGAAATGGATGTGCCGAGACCAGTGACGTGAGTATTTCGCGATCATTACGCAGGTCCTTATGCACGTAGTACCTGTAGGAAAAGCCCACCGTCGCGCCGCCCCGCCCGTCACGCGCACCATAAATTGAGCTGCCATTGCCCAAGGAGTGTTTCAAAACCACTTCGTCCAGGTCAGGCGTACCGGATGACATGAACCAATTGCCCCCGATGTATATCAGGCAGGCCACCAGAAGACAGTTACGCAGGACCGGCAAGAGCCCCTTAGTAGCCCTGAGAAATTGCATACTCAATCCCCCTCTTTATCCAATATTGATCTCGGGGATCATCGCCAAAAGGGTCACCGCCCCACCATGATCCAAACTCCGGCGTGGTGGTTTTTGCGAATGTTTGAGCGACGCCTGCTGCCCGCAACAGAACAGGCTCGGGAATGCCGAGTTCCGTACCTGTCGCACCATAATTGAAATTACCAAAAAGCTTCGTACTGACGCCCTCGCTTCTTGTAGTTCCATGGACCGGCTGCACGAACCTGGGAATAAAACCACGAATAGGCGAATGCCGAACCGGGCTTGAGATGAGTGCCCTTGCACTTGGCTGTCGCCATGTTTTCAAGTATTGAAACACCAGGCGGCATTAACGGTACGATCATTTTCGGGGCCTTGGTGGCAGTGAGGAGCGTAGAACTTAGCCACCGCGCTCAGGCCTGGAAACCCGATAAATCCAAATGCAGAACTCGCCGACAATAACCGCACTCCATTCCTACAAGATGTTCAGGTTGTTGCTCGGAACCTGTCTCTCTAGCCTTTTTTCGTCCAAGCCCACCACGGGCGACCATCGTGAATCCGAACTCTAAACCCAATCTGCGTATGCACAACCCACCTCACCCAGGCGAAATTCTGCTTGAGGATGTAGTCCCGGCCCTCGGTATTGCTATCACCGAAATGGCCAGGCGCCTTGGCTTCGCCCGCGATACTTTTTCAAGGATCTTGCATGGCCACGCCCCCGTAAGCCCGGACCTTGCCGTCCGGTTGGAGCGAGTCGGCGTAAGTACTGCGCAGTTATGGTTATCGATGCAAAGCGCCTACGACTTGTGGCAGGCCGAGCATCGGGAGCAGCCGATGCTTGAGCCGTTTGCGCGGATTGATTAAGGAAAAATCCGACCGGACGCTCAACGTGCCATGACGTTAACCACCACATGCAAAATGAACGCAGGCCCGTAACAAGGTTTCCCCTGTTCATCCTCGATTCTCCAGACTGAAGCCACCGTACAAGTCTCCCTGGGTGCTGCAAATTCCACACTGATATGCACCGGCTGGCCCGGCAGCGTATCGGCAATCGGGAGCTCGCTGTGCAGGCTGCGCAGATGAATATCCATCACTACCTCCAACTGGCCTTGTGGATCTGCGCGGCGGGCAATAACGTATTCCCCATCAACACGCACCAGTCGTCGCCCGCGCCAGGGTCGTGTGCCCAGGTTCTGAATCTCCCAGGTTTTCTGAAAAACTTCCCCCGGCAACACGACGGTTTGATCAGGCGTCGTGACATCGGCATTGAACACCGCAACGTCCTCCGGATCATCAATACCTGCAGCCCGATTGGTGGTAGCCATTGAGCACGCATTACCGGGCGCACCTGTCAGGTCAGCGAAGTAGCGAAACAGCAGCAAGGGAGAAACCTGCAATGCCTTCGCCAGCTTGATCAGCGTGCGCACCGACGGGTCCCTGGAAGCTCCAGCCGATAGACCGTACAGGTAGGTTCTGGAAATTCCCGCCTCCTTGGCCAGCGCAGTCAGGGGCTTGCCCAACTCTCGGCTGCGCCGTGCAACCAGCGACCTGAGGGTATCTCGCGTTCTTATATTCATACGAAGTTTGCGGTTCCCATTTTTAGGTGAACGTCATTTCTTTGTCCGCCAAAAAAGACAACCTGTCCGCCGCCACGTGTCTTGAACCATGCACACTCGCCGCCTGCTGGCGAAGTTGTGAAGGACATGGATGGGGCCCTTTTAGTCAGTCATATCCAGTGTCGTAGTTTCTCGCCTGCTTGCGAACCCAGTGTTTGTTGCATTCCTTTACATCTACCTTTGGATATAGCCATGAACCACATCAAAGCGTGCTGTAAATCCGTTGCTCAAACAGGCTTTGGCACCCTGCAAATATCAGAAGCGATGCTGCTGGATTACAAAAAAATCGTTGAGGGATACTCCGCAATATCGCCAGCCACCAAGGCCTCGTTTTCCTTCGCGAAAGACACCGATGGATTTTTCCCCTTTGGCGCTGAGTACTCGAGCCTTGAGGATCAGCCAGACCTGTGTGAGCGATTTTGTTACTGGCCTGCGCATTCATCAAAACGAAGAGCGTTTGAATTCACACGAAGTGAATTTTTTGCCGCCGTTAATGCTTTTGAACAACAGATCAGCGAGCTTGCCCAAGAATTGATGGACGGAATTTGCGCGGAGTTTGGAGCCACTTCGTTGAACTCTTTGCGTGCAACGTTCTATCTGCAACTGTGTGTCTATGGAGCTAATTCCGGGTCGGGTCAGCGCCAGTTTGCTCAGGACCCTCATGAGGATGGTCATCTGTTGTCATTTATCAAGCCGACTCGTGATGGCCTCGTCCTGGTTCGAGGCAGCTCGCTGGAGCCGGTACGCCTCTTGGAGAACGAGGTTGCAATCTTGGCCGGATCGTTACTGACTGACCTCTCAGACTATGCAATTCCCGCTGCATACCACGCGGTTCTGACTCCTCGGAGACCAATGCCACGCAGCTCTCTCATTTACTTCGTCAACCCTGATGCAGAGCAGGAACTGAGAGGCTTTTTCCGCCACCAGCCGATCGACTTGAAAAGCGCCGCCAACGCGCGCCATACCGGTTTCGGTAATCAACCCCTTCAATTGAACTGATACCCAGGCGGTCGAGCACTTCATGACTCCAGACCTCAACGTCTTTTATCTCGAAGGTCTTCTACTGGGCATCGGACTGTTCGCCGCTCCTGGACCGAAGGACACCCTGGTTATTCGCCAGGGTGTCAGTCGCAGCCCTGTCTGGGGTGTGGTGGCGGTATGCGTGTTCGCCGATATCATCCTCATCGCTCTTGGGGTCATGGGCTTGGGCTCGTTGCTCGGCAGCAAGCCAGGTTTGGTGGCGTTACTGCTGCTGTCGGGAGCGGCCTATCTGTTGTGGTTTGGCTGGCAGCGGTTATTGGCTTGTGTGCGTAACCAGTCGATGCCAGATACTCAAAGCAACCTCACCTCACAGCGCGGATTACTGCGCACGGCGGTGATACTTGGATTCGCCAATCCGTATGCTTGGCTGGATACCGTGGTGCTAATTGGCTCTATTGGTGCGGCAAAGCCCGTCAGCCAACAAGCGTTCTTTGCCGGCGGAGCAATGACCGCGTCGCTGGTATGGTTTGTGGTTTTGGCGTTGGGATGCCAAAGGTTGACGGGGCTATTTCGTTCGGCAAAGGTCTGGCGTTTGTTGGACGCCGGCGTGGTGATTTTGATGGTGTACCTCGCGGGTATGCTGATTGCTGATTTTCATCTGCTGCAGCGTCTCTGAACGGGAAAGCGCCCTCACCACAGGGGCCTTTCATTTCTCATGGAGAATGCGCCACTCAGGCCAACCCGGACTCCACCAGCAGCGCCTCAAGTCCCATCAAATCCGGCACCTTCGCCACATGCTCCCCCACCTGCACCGCTGCCAGTTCCAGCGGGCACAGCGGCACGTCCACATAGCTCAACTCGCTATCGAGCTTGTACGACCGCGGAATACCCTGGATCACCAGCGCAATAAACTTCAACGTCGTCCGCCCGCCCAGCGCATTCAACACCACGATCCGCGAGCGTTCGCCGGTCACGCTGGCCTCGCCGCACACGGCTTCGAAACTGATCAACGGAATCTGCCGATCCCGCCACGTCACTTGCCGCAAATACCACGGCGGTGCGTCGCTGGCCGGTTCGCCGCGTTGGAAGTCGATCAACTCGGCGATGGCGACGTTGGGCAGTACCAGGTGACGGTCGGCCAGGGGCAGCAGCAGGCCGGTGAGTTGGCTGGTGCGGTGGTCAAGCATGGGACTTGCTCCAATAGGCGATGCTTTCCAGCAGCACCGACTCTTGATACGGCTTGCCGAGGTATTCGTTGACGCCGATCGCCATGGCGCGGTCGCGGTGTTTCTGGCCAGTGCGGGAGGTGATCATGATGATCGGCAGGCGCATCAAGCGCGGGTCGTTGCGCACTTGCGTGGCCACTTCAAAGCCGTCCATGCGCGGCATTTCGATGTCGAGCAGCATCAAGTCCGGGGTGTGTTCTTCAAGCACAGCCAGGGCGTCGATGCCGTCTTTGGCAGTGAGCACGTTCATGCCGTTGCGCTCCAGCAGCCGGCTGGTGACTTTGCGCACGGTAACCGAGTCGTCCACTACCAGCACCAGCAAGGGGCGTTTTTTCAGCGGGTCGTTGAGGATCAGTGGCGCATCCACCGACTGCGCCGGCAAGGCCGGTTGGCGGGCGCGGATATGCGCCAGCAAGTCGATAATCAGCACCACGCGGCCGTCGCCGAGGATGGTCGCGCCGGACAAGCCTTGCACCCCCGCGAACTGCGGCCCCAGGCCCTTGACCACGATTTCCCGCGTGCCGGCCATGGCATCCACATGCACCGCCACACGCCGCTCATTGCACTGCACCAAGAGCACCGGCACCGGCTGGTACTGGCCCAGCAGTTTCGGACGGGCCACGGTATGCAGCAGGTCGCCGAGGTAAAACAGTTCGTAGCGCTGGCCTGCGTATTCATAACGCGGCGGATCTTGCTGGTAGTGCCCCGCCAGCTCATGGGGCAGCACACGCACCAGCCCTTCGATGGTGTTGAGCGGGATTGCGTATTGGTCGTCGGCGCACTGCACCATCAGCGCGCGGTTGACCGACACGGTGAACGGCAGACGAATCCGAAAATGCACGCCCTCGCCCGGCGTCGACTCAATGAACATCGAGCCGCCGAGCTGGCGCACTTCTTCATGCACCACGTCCATGCCCACGCCACGCCCGGAAATCTGCGTGATCTTTTCCGCAGTGGAAAACCCCGGCTGCAAGATGAACTGCAACACGTCGCGGTCGCTGATCTCTTGATGAGGGGCGAGCAACCCGCGCTTGATCGCCTTGCGCCGCACCGCTTCTAGGGGCACGCCGGCGCCGTCGTCGCGCATGTCGAAAACGATATCGCCGCCTTCGTGGGTCAGGTCCAGGGTGATGCGGCCCTTTTCCGGCTTACCGGCCAGCAGCCGCACATCGCGGGACTCCAGGCCATGGTCAACGGCGTTGCGCAGCATGTGCTCCAAGGGCGCCGCCATGCGTTCAAGCACGTTGCGGTCCATCTCACCCTCGGCATTGCCGACGATGAATTCCACGTCCTTGCCCAACTCGCCCGCCACCTGGCGCACGATGCGTTTGAGGCGCGGCAACATACGCTCGAACGGCACCATGCGCGTGCGCATCAGGCCTTCCTGCAACTCGGTGTTGATGCGTGCCTGTTGCTGCAACAGGTCGTGCGCATCCTCGTTGCGACGGTCGAGGGTGTCCTTCAGGTCGAGCAGGTCGGAGGCGGATTCGGACAACGCGCGGGACAGTTGCTGCAACTGCGAATGGCGGTCCATCTCCAACGGATCGAAGTCTTCGTAGCCCAGGCGTTCGGCCTCGGCCTGTTGGCGGCTGAGGATGCGACCTTGGGTTTCGGTGTCGAGGCGGCGCAGTTGATCACGCATTCGCTCAATGGTGGTTTCCACCTCGTTCAACGCAATGCGCGCGTCGTTGACCTGCTGTTCGATGCGGCCACGGAAGATCGAGGTTTCACCCGCCAGGTTGACCAGATCGTCCAGCAGGTCGGCGGAGATTTTCACCATGTCGGCGGTAGGATCAGCGACCGCTTCGGCCTTGCCTGCGGGCAACGCCACCGGCACCACTGGCTCTACGCTGGGGTGCACCAGGCTTTTGATGCGTTCGATGAGCTTGTCCACTGAGCCCACCGGCATCCCATCCGTCACGGCGTCGATCATCTGCGCCAGGCGGTCATGGCAGCCTTGCAGCAGCGCGAACAGCTCAGCCGACGGCGCGAGCAAACCGGCGGACAGCCCTTCGTACAGAAACTCAAGCTCATGGGCCAAGTCACCAATCGGCCCGATCTCGACCATGCGCGCGCCGCCCTTTAGGGTGTGCAGGTCGCGCAACAGGGTTTCGACTTCCTGGCGATTGTTCGGCTCGGCCTGCCAGCGCAGCAACGCGCTGCCCGAGCTGTCGAGAATGTCGGCCGCTTCTTCGAGGAAGATATCCAGCAATTCCGGGTCGGCGCCCGCCGTTTCAGGCGCTGGCGCCTGGGTCGCGGGCGTACTGCTCTGTCGCAGCTCACGAAGCTTGGCAACCAGCTCGACGCTGTCGCTCAAGGGCTGGTGGTGGTGCAGTTCTTCCAGCTGCAAGGCCAGGTGTTCATGGCTGGCCATCAGCACTTGAGACAACTCGGCGCTGTAGCTGTAGCGACGGTCAACCAGGCCTTCGTAAAAGCATTCCAACTCATAGGCCAGATCGCCCACCGGGCCGATTTCAGCCATGCGCGCGCCGCCCTTGAGGGTGTGCAGGTCGCGCTGCAACGAGGACAACGGTGCAGCGTTTTCGGGTTCCAGCAGCCAGCGCTTGAGGGACTGCCCGGCGCTGTCGAGAATGTCCACGGCTTCTTCGAGGAAGATCTCGACGATCTCATCGTCCATCGCCGTTTCATGCTCCAACTGCGCGGTGGCGGCACCGAGTTCAGCGATGCTTAGGGCGCGGTTACCGTCACTTTTGATCAGGCCGGTGGCGGACGGGTCCAGGGCTCCGTCCAGCAATTCGCGCAGGGCCTCGACCCGTGCCGGGGCCAGGCTGATTTCCTGCCCGGCGGCCAGTTGGTCAAGCATGTTGATCAGCGCTTCATGGGCCTGTTCGGCCTCCCGGAAAAACCGCTCGCTGACGGCCAGACTGCTCTCTTCCACCGCGCCATAGAGGTCGAGCAAGGCTTCGCACAGTTCGTCGATAGGATGCAGGTCGGCGATGTGTGCCCCTTCTCCCAGCGTGGTCAGTTCATCCAGCAACGCCGTGAGCTCCTGGCGCTCGCCAGGGTGCTGTTGCCAACGACGCAGCAGGCTTTCGGCGTCGAGCAGGATATCCATGCCCTGGGCCAGGAAGTTGGCGATCAGTTGCGGGTCACGCTTGATGCGCAAGCCGGTGTTGGGCGCGTCGAGCAGCGTTGCCAACTGATGGTCAAGCAGGGCTTGGGTGCGGCCAATCAAGTCGGCCGCGCCCCTGATCGGCACCAGAGGGTCGCGATCCAGTTGGCGTAAGCCACGCTGGAACAGAGCTTCGGCTTCCAGCAGTAACTCCACCTCGTCCAGGTCCAGCGGCAGACGATGGGCCTTGTATTCGCGTGTCAGGTGATCCAGTGGGCGCACCAGCTCGGCAATCGGCAACACGCCGGCCATGTACGCACTGCCCTTGAGAGTGTGCAACGCGCGTTGCAGCTCATCGCTGACCTGCAGCGGCACATGCTCGGCGGCCTGTTGCAGGAAGTGGTTGAGGCTGTCCAGATGGCTCTGGGCTTCGTTGCGGAAAATTTCCAGCAGCATCGGGTCGTGGGGTTCGCCAGCAGATAGGGCGCCGCCGCTGGCATAGGCGTGGGCGCGAGCGGCCAAGGCGTCGACCTCGTCGCGTTGGTGTTGGTCGTCCGTCGCAAAGTCGGAGATCAACTCCGGCAGCAGGGCCACGGCGTCATCCAGCACCTGCTGGATCTCGGGGCCTAGGGCCACACTGCGTTCCAGCACACGGTTCAGCAGGTTTTCAACAGCCCAGGCCAACTCGGCCAGGACCAGGGCGCGCACCATGCGGCCACTGCCTTTCAACGTGTGGAAAGCGCGGCGCATTTCGCCTTGGGCGGTTTTGTCCGCGCTGTTGGGCAGGTGGCGGTGCAGCACTTCGAGAACTTCGTCAGTCTCTTCAAGGAAGACTTCGCGTAGTTCATCGTCGATAGGCGCTTCATCGGCTGGCGGCGGCAGCAGACTACCGGGGCGTTGCAGGGCCGGCGGGTTGAGGCGCGAGGTAGGGTTGGCCAGTGCGTCAAACTGCGACTGACTGGGCGTGACCTCGCTCGACAACGCACCATCGGGGGCGACCAACGCCTGGCGCCAGGGTTTCTCGGCGGGCAGATAGCCCAGCGTCGCCAGGCTTTGGGTGGCCAGTTCCAATACCCGCTCGCCAGCAGCGTCGGGGTCCTGGAGCATGCGTTCGAGGTAGTACTCCAAGCTGCTGATCACATCGGCAAAATGCTCCAGTTGCGCCTCTGCCGGCGGGCCTTCGTTGACCATCAACTGCTCATCGACGTAGTCGGTGCAGCCGCGCATCAGGCTCGCTGCACGCGGTAGCGGAATCATCGCCAACGCGCCACGCACCTGGCTCAGCAACTCCGGCAGCGATTCCAGGCGCTGACGGTCCCAGTCGGCT
Organism: Pseudomonas sp. 2995-1; assembly: GCF_002742505.1. Classification (NCBI taxonomy): domain Bacteria; kingdom Pseudomonadati; phylum Pseudomonadota; class Gammaproteobacteria; order Pseudomonadales; family Pseudomonadaceae; genus Pseudomonas; species Pseudomonas sp. 2995-1. Next base: position 234,045 of record NZ_LJSA01000332.1, read on the forward strand.
TCCATGCAGTCGATCACCAGCTCTTTAGCCTGCTTCAGGCACTGGCAGCACTCACGGATCACCAACTGGTGAATCTGGGTTAGGTCGGTAGTGGGCAGGCGGCTTTCTTCGCGGCTTTCCGGCTCGACGGTGCCGGCCATTCCCGCCAAGGTGGCTTCGACGTAGAGCAGCGCGCCAGCGACATCCATCAGCACGGCGTCGTTGGGTTCGCGTTGGCCTTGGGCCAGGCTCAGTACTACCGCAAGCTGGTCGATGATGACTTTGCGCGGCTGACCGAACCCCAGCACCGCCAAGGTATCGGCGATCTGCCGCAGCGGCGCCAGCAGCGCATCAAGGTCGCTGGTGTGTTGGCGGTCGCTGCGCACGAACAGGTCGAGGCGTTCCTTGACCCGCACCAGTTCCTCGCACAACGCACCGAGCACTGAGCCCATGGCATTGCGGTCCGGCCCGGCCAGGCGGGCGCGCTCGGCGTCGACCACCGTGCTGTCGGGCAAGGCTTCATCCAGGCCGTAGCGCTCTTTCAGGCTTTGCATGCGCGGCGTTGGCCGGGTGACTTTAGCGACGTAGAACAACAGGCTCTTGAGCAACTCATCCGGCGCAGATTGGTTGATGCCGCCTATGCCCTGGGCGAGCAGGCGCTTGAGTTGTTTGTCACTGGCCTTGAGCAAGCTGCGCAAAGCCGGGCTGTTGGCGACCACACCGGTGAGCATGCCCTCGACCAGCGCCGAAGCCACTTGCCACAACGGCAACAACGGCGCGCCCTGGCAGAGGGCTTCGAGGCGTGCGAACACCCGCGCCATGTCTTCCAGATTGCTTGGGCCGTGGTCTTCACGCAGCAACCCGGCCAACGCCTGTTGCAGCAACTGGTGCCATTGACGCAGTTGCTCATGCAGCTCAGGCGGCGCGCGCTGGGTCAGGGTTTCATCGGGCAGCGGCGCGATCGACAGCAATTGTGGGCTGAACAGGCTGGTTTCCGAGAGCAGGCTTTCACCCCGTGCGCTGCGTAGGTCGTTGAGCAGCGGCAGCACCACCAACGGCAGATCGCGGCGTGCGCTGTGCACGCGGTCGAGGTACAGCGGCAGTTGGCCGAGGGCCTGTTGCAGAAGACGGATGCTTTCATCGCGCTGACTGACCCGCCCGGCCTTCAGCGCAAGGGCCAGTTCTTCGATCTCTTCGGCCAGCAGCGCTGCGCCGTAGAACTCGACCATTTGCAGCGCACCATGCACCTGGTGAATACCGGCCAGGCATTGGCTGATCACGTCATCGTCATGGGTTTCGACAAACGCATCCAGCGCCGAACGGGCCTGTTTCAGGGTTTCGGCAATGTCGCCCTTGACCCATTCGAGGGCCACGTAGTCGTGCCGATCAACCATAACTGCTCCGCTTAGAATTCGTGGGTTGCCTGGATCTCCAGACAGATGGAGATCACATGTGGGAGGGGCGGTGCGACGATTCGACTTGCCCCCTCCCACACTTTGACTGCATTTCAATCATCAACCTGTTTGGCCGCAGGCAAGGTGAAACCCGAGACCGACCTGCGCAACTGGCTCGCCATCTTCGCCAAATTGCCGATGCTTTCGGCAGTGGCGGTGGAACCCGACGACGTCTGCGTAGTGATTTGCTGGATCACGTTCATGGTCAGGGAGATCTGCCCTGCCGACGACGTCTGTTGCTGCGCCGCATTGGAGATGCTCTGGATCAGCGCCGCCAAGGTCTTCGATACGCCTTCGATCTCTTCCAATGCCACGCCCGCGTCTTGGGCCAGCCGTGCACCGCGCACCACTTCGGTGGTGGTCTGTTCCATGGAGATGACCGCCTCGTTGGTGTCGGTCTGGATCGCCCGCACCAGGGTTTCGATCTGCCGCGTGGCAGCCGATGAGCGCTCGGCCAGTCGCTGCACTTCATCGGCCACCACCGCAAAACCGCGCCCGGCATCCCCGGCCATGCTCGCCTGGATGGCGGCGTTGAGGGCGAGGATGTTGGTCTGGTCGGCGATGTCGTCAATCAGGCTGACGATGTCGCCAATCTCCTGGGACGATTCACCCAAACGCTTAATGCGCTTGGCGGTGTCCTGGATCTGTTCGCGGATGTTGTCCATGCCGTGGATGGTGTTGTGCACCACCTCGTTGCCCTTGTTGGCGATCTCTACCGAGCGCTCCGCCACTGCCGAAGATTCGGCGGCGTTGGCCGACACTTGGTCGATGGATTGGGCCATCTGGTTGATCGCGGTGGAGGCTTCGGCGATCTGCTGGGCCTGATGCTCGGAGGCCTGGGCCAGGTGCATGGCAGTGGCCTGGGTGTCTTGCACAGCACCGGCGACCTGGCCGGCGGTGAGGTTGATCGTCGCGACCAAATCGCGCAGTTGGTCCACGGAATAGTTGATCGAGTCGGCGATGGTGCCGGTGAAGTCTTCGGTCACCGAAGCCGTCACAGTGAGGTCACCGTCGGCCAGGTCTTCGATTTCATCCAGCAAGCGCATGATCGCGTTTTGGTTGCGCTCGTTCTTCTCGGCAGTCTCGTGCAGTTGACGGTTGGTCTCACGCACCATCACCAAGCCAATCAGGATGATCGAGGCCAGCGCCAACAGACCCAGCACATAACCGCCGATGGTGTCGAAACTGCGCCCGCTGGCGAGGTTTTCGAACCCGATAGCCAAGTGCGAGGCTTCATCAAGCAGGGTTTGCGACAGGTTGAAAATATTGCTCGCCGAGGCGCGCACCTGGAACAGCTGCGGCGAGGTTTCGAGGATTTCATCCACGGAGCCAGAGACAAACTCGAACAGCTCGGCAATGTCCGCCAGTCGCGCGCGGGCATCGTGGTCTTCGACTTGGGTGATGCGCAGCCCAGGGTTGCCGTTGAGCATGCCATTGAGGACCTGACCAAAGCGGGCGGCATCACGGCCAAAGGTGTCGGCGGCCTGCGCGGCGGTTTCGTCGCCGGCCAGCACGGTGTTGACCGCACCCAAGATACGTTCGGCCAGCAGCGACTGGCGTTGGGCCAAGGCCACCTGGCTGGCCGGGGCGCCACGTTGCAGCAGGATGTCGACGACCTTCTCCGACTCCATCTGCAATTGCGGCACGGTTTCAGCGAGGGTCGCAGCCACTTGGTGCAGGGACAGTACGGTCTGCTCGCTGGCGAGGATCGCGTCGGTGTTTTTCAGCAGCGCTTCCCAATCGGTCTGCACAGCACGCATCTCGGCACGGACCGCACTGGGGGCCGCGGGCAAGCCGGTTTGCGGGTCACCTTTTTTCAGGTAGCCCCAGCGCTGGGCAAAATCGTTTCGCGCATCTCCCAACAGCTTGAAAGCAGCGGCCTTGCCGGCGGCGGCTTCGGTGGCGTTCTTGGCAATGCGTTGGGACAGCACGCGCAGTTCACCGGCGTGGCCGATGTACTGTTTGTCGTAGGTAGACTGGGTGTTGAGGTACGCGAAGTTGGCGAACAGCAGCATGATGAACACGATCAGTGCGATAAACAGCACGATGATCTGTGAACGGCTGCGCGAGCCGGCCTGGGGTTTAGGCGTGGTAGCGGTGGTCATGCGGCGACATCCATGAAGCCTGGGGCCTGGGCCAGGGCGAAGGGGCTGAAGACCTGCCACAGCGGATCACCCTCGAAGTGACCCTGGATAAACGGCGCGCCAGGGCTGGTGTTCGCCAGCAAGGCGTCTTGTGCAAAATGCTGCATCCCCACCACCTCATCCACCAGCAGCCCGACAAACAGATCGTTGTATTCCACCACCAGCACACGCCGTTGCTTGCGCGCCTTGGACAGCGCAAGGCCGAGGAAGCCACCCAGGTCCATCACCGGCAGCAGGCGCCCGCGCAGGTTAGCAACCCCTTTGACCCAAGCCTTGACCCCAGGCATTAAAGTGCAACGTGGTTCATGCAGGACTTCGGCTACTTCGCCCATGGGCGCCACATACCAATGTTGCCCCAGGCGAAAGCCGATACCGCTCCAGCGTTGCAGGCGGGTTTCCTGGGACGGCAGGTCGGCGGCCAGCAGGCGGCAGCGGCGGTCGATGTCCAGCAGCAGCTCAAAGGCGGTTTGCGACTCGGTCATGATGGCGTGCCGTCAGCCGGCCAACACCTTGTTCAGGGTGGCGATCAAGGTTTCTTCGTCCACAGGCTTGGTCAGGTAGTCCTTTGCACCCTGGCGCGCGCCCCAGATCTTGTCGGTTTCCTGATCCTTGGTGGTGATGATGATGATCGGGATGCCGTTGGTTTCCGGCTCCTTGGACAGTTGGCGAGTAGCCTGGAAGCCATTGAGGCCAGGCATCACGATGTCCATCAGCACTGCGTCGGGCTTTTCCTGGCGAGCCAGGGCCACGCCGTCCGCACCGTTCTCGGCCTTGAGGACTTGGTGGCCGTGCTTTTCCAGCATGCCGGTGAGTTTGTACATTTCGGTCGGCGAATCGTCGACGATCAGAACACGTGCCATGGTTTTCCCCACTACATTGGTCGGCGCCGGCCCTCGTGGGGCGGCGTCAGTGTGCTTGTTCTACTGCGGCGAACCCCGGCACATAGGCCTTGATTGCACCCAGCAGTTCTTCCTTGCTGAAAGGCTTGGTCAAAAACTGATCGACACCCACGATGCGCCCCTTGGCCTTGTCGAACAGACCGTCCTTGGAGGACAACATGATCACCGGAATCGACTTGAACGCCGGGTTGTTCTTCACCAGGGCGCAGGTCTGATAACCATCCAGGCGCGGCATCATGATGTCTACAAAGATAATGTGCGGGTGATGATCAACAATCCGCGCCAGGGCATCGAAACCGTCGATGGCCGTAATGACCTCGCACCCCGAGTTCTTCAACAGCGTCTCGGCGGTGCGGCGGATCGTTTTCGAATCGTCGATCACCATCACTCTCAAGGCGTTGGAATGCTGTTCCATATCTGCTCTACCATCGCCACAGCGAGTCGGTTTTCGGTGTGTACTGCCTGATGTTGCACAGGATGATCGCCGCAGGCCTTGGATTTCAAGGGCTGCTGCGCTGTGGCAGTCTTTTTAGCACAGTCTCGGAGAGCAATCTATCGAGGCACCCGCCAGGTGGTTTTTCCTTGACCCACAACAGCCGCAGCGCCACTCTGACGCCACTTTTATGCGCCCAATTTGCTAGAGGAAATCCCCCATGAGCGTTCGCGTCGGCATTGTCATGGACCCTATCGCCAGCATTTCCTATAAAAAGGACAGCTCGCTGGCCATGCTTCTGGCCGCCCAGGCCCGCGGCTGGACCCTGTTCTATATGGAGCAGCGCGATCTGTACCAGGGCGACGGCGAGGCCCGCGCGCGCATGCGCCCGCTGCAGGTGTTCGCCAACCCGGAAAAATGGTTCGAGCTTTCGGACGAAATCGACAGCCCCCTGAGCGACCTGGACGTGATCCTGATGCGCAAGGATCCGCCGTTCGACATGGAATTCGTCTACTCCACCTATCTGCTGGAGCAGGCCGAGCGCGCCGGCGTTCTGATCGTCAACAAGCCGCAAAGTCTGCGCGACTGCAATGAAAAGCTGTTCGCCACGCTGTTCCCGCAGTGCACACCCCCGACCGTGGTCAGCCGCCGCGCCGATGTGCTGCGTGAATTCGCCGCCAAACACGGCGATGTGATCCTCAAGCCGTTGGACGGCATGGGCGGTACGTCGATCTTCCGTCACCGCGCTGGCGACCCGAACCTGTCGGTGATCCTGGAAACCCTGACCGCCCTGGGCACCCAGCAGATCATGGGCCAGGCTTACCTGCCAGCGATCAAGGACGGCGACAAGCGCATTCTGATGATCGACGGCGAACCGGTGGACTACTGCCTCGCGCGTATCCCGGCGGCAGGCGAGACCCGAGGCAACCTGGCGGCAGGTGGGCGCGGCGAAGCACGGCCTTTATCGGATAAGGATCGCTGGATAGCTAGCCAAGTTGGCCCGACCTTGCGGGAAAAAGGCCTGCTGTTTGTAGGCCTTGACGTAATTGGTGAAAATCTCACCGAAATCAACGTCACCAGCCCGACCTGTATTCGCGAGATAGACAATGCATTTGGCACGAACATCGGCGAAATGCTGATGGCCGCCATTGAGCGCAAGCTCGCAGCCAAGTGATATAGAACAGCCGGACACACACCAACATTGCGTTATCATGCGCCACCTGTGAAACGCGCGATGTTGGTTCTTTTGTCATGACACTCCCGTCCGATCTGCCCCCCGAACTCTCCCACAGCGGCGTGCGCCCGGCTGATCGGCTCGGATTTACCCTGTTTCTGGCTGCCTTGATTCATTTGGCCTTGCTCCTTGGCGTGGGCTTCACCATGGTCGAACCCAAGCAGATCACCAAGACCCTGGAAATCACCCTGGCCACGTTCAAGAGTGAAAAGAAGCCCGAGAAGGCAGATTTTCTAGCCCAGGACAATCAACAGGGCAGCGGTACTCTCGACAAGAAAGCCATCCCCAAGACCACCGAACTGGCGCCGTTCCAGGACAACAAGGTCAATAAAGTCACGCCACCTCCTGCGCCGAAGCCCGAGGTCAAGCAGGCTACGCCCAAGCCTACGGTGGCCACCATCGCACCCAAACCGCAAAAAGCCCCGGTCCAACGCGAAAAGACCAAGACCGAGCCGCAGCCGGAGCCCGTCAAACCGGCGCCTACCTTCGACAGCTCGACCCTGTCCGACGAAATCTCCAGCCTGGAAGCCGAACTGGCTAACGAACAGCAGTTGTACGCCAAGCGCCCACGCATCTACCGCTTGAATGCCGCCTCGACCATGCGCGACAAAGGTGCCTGGTATAAAGACGAGTGGCGTAAGAAGGTCGAGCGCATCGGTAACCTCAACTACCCGGAAGAAGCGCGGCGCCAGCAGATCTACGGCAACTTGCGTCTATTGGTATCGATCAACCGCGACGGCACCTTATATGAAGTGCAGGTGTTGGAGTCCTCCGGCCAACCACTGCTGGACCAGGCCGCCCAACGCATCGTGCGCCTGGCCGCGCCCTTTGCCCCGTTTACCGGCGACCTGAATGACGTGGACCGCCTGGAAATCATCCGTACCTGGAAGTTTGCCAAGGGCGATCGGCTCTCCAGCAACTGATCAGACATGTCCTGCCACAGGTAACTCCAGCTTGTCAGTTCGCCCCTCCAACGCCACACTAGCGGACATGAAAAATGTCAGCCCGACCTACCTCAAGCACCAATTCCTGATCGCCATGCCCCATATGGCCGACCCGAACTTTGCGCAGACCTTGACCTACATCGTCGAGCACACGGCCAATGGTGCCATGGGGTTGGTGGTGAACCGCCCGCAAGCGCTGAACCTGGCCGATATCCTTGAGCAACTGCGTCCGGAGATCGATCCGCCGGCCCGTTGCCAATCGGTGCCGATCTACATCGGCGGGCCGGTACAAACTGATCGCGGCTTTGTGCTGCACCCGACCGGGCCGACGTTCCAGGCCACGGTGGACCTGGACGGTGTGTCGCTGTCCACCTCCCAGGACGTGTTGTTCGCCATCGCCGACGGTGTAGGCCCAGAGCAAAGCGTGATCACCTTGGGGTACGCCGGTTGGGAAGCAGGGCAACTGGAGGCCGAACTGGCCAGCAATGCCTGGCTGACCTGCCCCTTCGACGCCGACATCCTGTTCAACACGGCCAGTGAACTGCGCCTGGAAGCGGCCGCCGCCAAGTTGCGGGTCAACCTCAGCCTGCTGACCAGCCAGGCGGGGCACGCCTGATGGCCTTGCGTCTGATCCTCGGTTTTGACTACGGCACCAAACAGATCGGCGTAGCGGTCGGCCAGGTGATCACCGGCCAGGCCCGCGAGTTGTGCACCCTCAAGGCCCAGAACGGCATACCGGACTGGAATCAGGTCGAAGCCCTGATCAAGGAATGGAAGCCCGACGCGGTGGTGGTCGGCCTGCCCCTGAACATGGACGGCACCCCGAGCGAAATGTGCCTGCGCGCCGAAAAATTCGCCCGTCGCCTCAATGGTCGTTACAACATCCCCTTCTATACCCACGATGAACGCCTGACCACCTTTGAAGCCAAGGGTGAACGCCGCGACCGTGGCGGCCAGAAGGGCAGTTACCGCGACAACCCCGTAGACGCCATCGCCGCCGCCTTGCTGTTGCAGGGCTGGCTGGACGAAAACACCGCTTTATTTGAATCCTGACTGACGCGGCTTGCCGCGTCTTCTTACGTTTGAGCCCGGAACTTGCCTACAGCAAGGCCTTGAAGGAGCCACCATGAGCCTGCCCAATCCCGCCGAACTGATCAGCCAGATGGCATTACGCCTCAAAGCGCACCTGGAGCACCGCGGAATCAGCGAACCGCGCTTTATCGGCATTCGCACCGGCGGTGTGTGGGTCGCTCAGGCGTTACTGGACGAACTGGGCAGCGACTCGCCACTGGGCACCCTCGACGTGTCCTTCTACCGTGATGACTTCAGCCAGAACGGCCTGCACCCGCAAGTGCAGCCCTCGGCCCTGCCGTTCGAAGTCGAAGGCCAGCACCTGGTGTTGATCGACGACGTGCTGATGAGCGGCCGTACCATCCGCGCAGCCATGAACGAACTGTTCGACTACGGCCGCCCGGCCAGCATCACGCTGGTCTGCCTGCTGGATCTGGACGCCGGAGAGTTGCCTATCAGCCCGGATGTGGTTGGCGCGACCCTGTCGCTGCAAGCCCAGCAACGGGTAAAATTGTCCGGTCCAACGCCGCTCGAACTCGAACTGCAAGACCTCGCCCTTTAAACCGCCTTGTAAAGAGTCCCCGCGATGACGCCTCTAGATGCCAAGCGCCCGCTGCAGCTCAATGCTCAGGGCCAGTTGCAACACTTTTTGTCCCTCGACGGTTTGCCCCGCGAACTGCTCACCGAAATCCTCGACACCGCCGACTCATTCCTCGAAGTCGGTGGCCGGGCGGTGAAGAAAGTCCCGTTGCTGCGCGGCAAAACCATCTGCAACGTGTTCTTCGAAAACTCCACCCGCACTCGCACCACCTTTGAGCTGGCGGCCCAGCGTCTGTCGGCCGACGTGATCACGCTGAACGTGTCTACTTCGTCGGCGAGCAAGGGCGAAACCCTGCTCGACACCCTGCGTAACCTGGAAGCAATGGCCGCCGATATGTTCGTGGTGCGCCACGGCGACTCCGGCGCCGCGCATTTCATCGCCGAGCACGTGTGCCCGCAGGTAGCGATCATCAACGGCGGCGACGGCCGTCACGCCCACCCGACCCAAGGCATGCTCGACATGCTCACCATCCGTCGGCACAAGGGCAGCTTTGAAAACCTATCGGTGGCCATCGTCGGCGACATCCTGCACTCGCGGGTAGCACGCTCGAACATGCTGGCCCTGAAAACCCTGGGTTGCCCGGACATCCGCGTGATCGCGCCGAAAACCCTGCTCCCCATCGGCATTGAGCAGTACGGCGTGAAGGTCTACACCGACATGGCCGAAGGCCTCAAGGATGTAGACGTGGTGATCATGTTGCGCCTGCAACGCGAGCGTATGTCCGGTGGTTTGCTGCCGAGCGAGGGTGAGTTCTACCGCTTGTTCGGCCTGACCACCGCGCGCCTGGCCGGCGCCAAACCGGATGCCATCGTGATGCACCCGGGCCCGATCAACCGAGGGGTGGAGATTGAGTCGGCGGTGGCCGATGGCAACCAGTCGGTAATTCTCAACCAGGTGACCTACGGCATCGCCGTGCGCATGGCGGTGTTGTCCATGGCCATGAGCGGGCAAACCGCGCAACGTCAATTCGAGCAGGAGAACGCCCAGTGAAGCTCAGCATTCTTGGCGCTCGCGTTATCGACCCGGCCAGTGGCCTGGATCAAGTCACCGATCTTCATCTGGAAGCCGGCAAGATCATCGCCATCGGCGCCGCCCCCAGCGATTTCAGCCCCAGCCAGACCATCGACGCCAAAGGCCTGGTGGCCGCGCCTGGGCTGGTGGACCTGAACGTCGCCCTGCGCGAGCCGGGTTACAGCCGTAAAGGCAGCATCGCCAGCGAAACCCGCGCCGCTGCGGCCGGTGGCGTGACCAGCTTGTGCTGCCCACCGCACACCAAGCCGATCCTCGATACGTCGGCCGTGACCGAGCTGATCCTCGACCGTGCCCGCGAAGCTGGCAATTGCAAAGTGTTCCCCATCGGCGCCCTGAGCAAAGGTCTGGAAGGCGAACAACTCGCCGAATTGATCGCCCTGCGCGACGCTGGTTGCGTGGCCTTCGGCAACGGTCTGGAGAGCTTTCGCAGTACCCGCACCTTGTGCCGCGCCTTGGAATACGCGGCCACCTTCGATCTGACGGTGATCTTCCACTCCCAGGACCGCGACCTGGCCGAAGGCGGCTTGGCCCATGAAGGCGCCGTCGCCAGTTTCCTCGGCCTGCCGGGTATTCCGGAAACCGCCGAAACCGTCGCTCTCGCCCGTGACCTGCTGCTGGTGGAACAAAGCGGCGTACGCGCGCACTTCAGCCAACTCACCAGTGCCCGGGGCGTGGCCCTGATTGCACAGGCCCAGGCTCGCGGTCTGCCGGTGACTGCGGATGTGGCGCTGTACCAATTGATCCTCACGGATGAAGCGCTGATCGACTTCTCCAGCCTGTACCACGTGCAACCGCCCCTGCGCACCCTGGCCGACCGTGACGGTTTGCGTGCCGCGGTCAAATCCGGTGTGGTTTCGGCGATTTCCAGCCACCACCAGCCCCACGAGCGCGATGCCAAGCTCGCACCGTTTGGCGCGACCGAGCCGGGGATCAGCAGTGTGGAGCTGTTGCTGCCACTGGCGATGACGCTGGTGGAGGATGGCCTGCTCGACTTGCCGACGCTGCTCCAGCGCCTGAGCGCCGGCCCGGCCGAAGCCTTGCGCCTGCCGGCCGGCAACTTGGCCGTGGGTGCCGCAGCGGATCTGGTGCTGTTTGACACGGCCAGCTCCACGGTTGCCGGGGAGCACTGGCTGTCCAAGGGTGAAAACTGCCCGTTCATCGGCCATAGCCTGCCGGCGAGCGTGCGCTACACCTTGGTGGATGGGCGCATCAGCTACCAGGCCTAAAGCGGGCACGCAAAAAAAGTGGGAGGGGGCTTGCCCCCGATTGCAGTGGGTCAGCAATAAATGAGCTGACTGATCCACCGCTATCGGGGACAAGCCCCCTCCCACATTTAGTTCTCTATAGAGCCAGAGAAATCAGCGTCCCCCGTTGCGCTCTGCATTGCGGATCGAAACCTGGGTATTCAACGTCCAGAAGTCATACAGCACCCCCACCAGGAACAAGCCACCGGTCAGCAGGTAGATCAGGCCGGTGATCCATTTGCCCTGGTACATGCGGTGCACGCCGAACACCCCCAGAAACGCCAACAGAATCCACGCCACGTTGTATTCGATGGGACCGGCGGTAAAGCGCAGGTCGGCTTCACGGTCCATGGCCGGGATCAGGAACAGGTCGATCAGCCAGCCGATACCCAGCAGGCCAAGGGTAAAAAACCAGATCGTCCCGGTGACAGGTTTGCCGTAATAAAAACGATGCGCGCCGGTAAACCCGAAAATCCAGAGCAGGTAACCGATCACCTTGCTGTGGGTGTCTTGTTGCGGCCCAACCTGTTGATAGGTGTTCATGACGTACCTCTTTTGCTTCGATAGATAAATTTTTTCATTTTCTTTGTGACTTTTTTACGGGCGCCCGACGTACGGCAAATGGTATCTTCACTGCCCTGAAAGCCTTATGCCACCTGACTTGTGTAGGACAATTGCGGCGAATCGTCGCGTATTTCCTGATTTTGACGTCAAGGTTCAGTCGACAAACGGCCTGAGAACGACACAAAAAGCTGTTATAAAGTTGCGCGCAAACCCATAAGAGCCACGCCTAATGCGACCATTTTTAAAGACATGGCTAACCATTTGCCTATTAATGCCATTGGCCGCCCACGCCACCAATCGTGAGCAACGACTTCCGAACGTTAACGGTTTCACCCCTAAAGTCCACAGCACGCCAAGCACTGCCAAATCGGTAAAGCCGACCGTCAGCCGCCCGACTCAATTGAGCAAGGCGCACGGTAAAGCAGTTCCCGGCCTCGTGGCAGTCAACACCAAGCAAAGCAGCAACGTCCTCAGCCGCGCCGTAAACGTGCTCGGTACACCTTATCGTTGGGGCGGCAGCAGCCCAAGTAAAGGGTTCGACTGCAGCGGCCTGGTGAAATATGCGTTCAACGACGTAGCCGCCGTGGATCTGCCGCGCACTTCCAATGCCATGGCCGCCGGCCACGGGCAGAAGGTTGATCGCAAGGACCTGAAACCAGGTGATCTGCTGTTCTTCAAATTGAAGAGCCGCCAGGTCAATCACGTTGCCATCTACTTGGGCAATGACCGTTTTATCCACGCACCGCGTCGTGGCAAGTCGGTCAGCATCGACACGTTGAAAAAGCCGTTTTGGGACAAGAACTACGTGATTGCCAAGCGGGTTCTGCCGAAAGAGCAGAACACCTTGCGAGTGGTTCAACGCTGATTTCAAGCTGAAATGCAGTCGTCAATGTGAGAGGGGGCTTGCTCCCGATAGCGGTGGATCAGTCAGTTTATCTGTACCTGACCTACTGCAATCGGGAGCAAGCCCCCTCCCACGTTTGGATCTCCTTATATATTCCGATCTTAGATATCCCCAGGCGCCCTCGCCTTCTCCAGCGCCTCTTCCCGGCTGATCACGCCCTGCGTGACCAACGCTTTCAAACTCATATCCAATGTCTTCATCCCCAACGCCCCGCCGGTCTGGATGGCAGAGACCATCTGCGCCACCTTGTCCTCACGAATCAGATTACGAATGGCTGGCGTGCCCAACATGATTTCATGGGCCGCCACGCGCCCGCCGCCGAGCTTCTTCACCAGCACCTGTGACACCACCGCCTGCAACGACTCCGACAACATTGAGCGGACCATGGCCTTTTCGCCGGCCGGGAACACGTCGACCAGCCGATCCACGGTCTTTGCCGCGGAGGTAGTGTGCAAGGTGCCAAATACCAGATGCCCGGTTTCAGCCGCCGTCAGGGCCAGGCGGATGGTTTCCAGGTCACGCAGTTCGCCCACCAGGATCACATCGGGGTCTTCACGCAGCGCCGAACGCAGGGCTACCGAAAAACTGTGGGTGTCGCGGTGCACCTGGCGCTGGTTGATCAGCGCGATTTTCGGCCTGTGGATAAATTCGATGGGGTCTTCCAGCGTAAGGATGTGCTGGCGCCGATGCTGATTGAGGTAATCGATCATTGCCGCCAGAGTGGTGGACTTGCCGGAGCCAGTGGGTCCGGTCACCAGCACCAGGCCACGTGGCAATTGGGCGATGCGTTGGAACACCGCCCCGAGACCCAGGCTATCCAGGCTCTGGACTTCGGCCGGAATAGTACGAAACACCGCGCCCATGCCGCGATCCTGTTGGAATACGTTGGCCCGGAAGCGCGCTACACCCGGCAGCTCGAAGGCAAAATCCGTTTCAAGAGATGTTTCGAAATCCTTTTGCTGGTATTGATTGAGCAAAGGGCTCAATAAATCCGCGACTTGCGGGGCAGAAAGCACCGGCCAATCCATCGGCCAGACTTCGCCATCGATTCGCCACATCGGCGCCAGCCCCGCCGACAGGTGCAGGTCGGAGGCGCCACGGCGCACGCCGGCCACCAGTAATTCAGTGATATCCATAGGGCTTTCCATTTCCAGTAGAATGCCGCGGACTCCATATCCACGGGCGCATCTTGAATGTCGACGATAGCAGACAACATCGGCCTGGTTAGCCAGCGCATCCGCGCCGCAGCCGACGCCGTGCAACGTGACGCAAGCAGCATCCACCTGCTGGCCGTGAGCAAGACCAAACCCGCCCAAGCAGTGCGCGAAGCCTATGCCGCCGGGCAGCTCGAATTCGGCGAAAACTATCTGCAGGAAGCCCTGGGCAAACAGGCTGAATTAACCGACCTGCCCTTGAGTTGGCACTTCATCGGCCCCATTCAATCGAACAAGACGCGCGCTATCGCCGAGAACTTCGCTTGGGTGCATTCCGTGGACCGCCTCAAAATTGCACAACGCCTGTCCGAACAACGCCCGGCCGACCTGCCGCCGCTGAACATCTGTATCCAGGTCAATGTCAGCGGCGAAGCCAGCAAGTCCGGCTGCACGCCCGCCGACTTGCCGGCCCTGGCCAATGCCATCAGTGCCCTGCCGCGCTTGACGCTGCGTGGCCTGATGGCAATCCCCGAGCCGACTGAAGATCGGACCGAGCAAGATGCAGCGTTCGCTACCGTTCGCGACCTGCAAAACAGCCTGAACCTGCCGCTCGACACGCTTTCCATGGGCATGAGCCACGACCTTGAGTCGGCCATCGCCCAAGGCGCCACCTGGGTGCGGATCGGTACCGCCCTGTTTGGCGCCCGTGATTACGGCCAGCCGTGAAATGGCTGACCTCCCTCTGAATAAGGACCTGTCATGAGCAACACGCGTATTGCCTTTATCGGCGCCGGTAACATGGCGGCCAGCCTGATCGGCGGCCTACGGGCCAAGGGCCTGGACGCCGCGCAGATCCGCGCCAGCGACCCGGGCGCCGACACCCGTGCGCGCGTCAGCGCCGAGCACGGTATCGACACCTTTGCCGACAATGCCGAGGCCATCCAAGGCGTCGACGTGATCGTGCTGGCGGTCAAGCCACAAGCCATGAAGGCCGTGTGCGAAAGCCTGCGCCCAAATCTGCAACCGCATCAGTTGGTGGTGTCCATCGCTGCCGGCATAACCTGCGCCAGCATGAAGAAGTGGCTGGGGGCCCAGCCCATCGTGCGTTGCATGCCCAACACTCCGGCTCTGCTGCGCCAAGGCGTCAGCGGTTTGTATGCCACCGCCGAGGTCAGCACCGAACAACGTGACCAGGCCCAAGAGCTGCTGTCCGCCGTGGGCATTGCTCTGTGGCTGGATCAGGAACAACAACTGGACGCGGTCACCGCCGTCTCCGGCAGCGGCCCGGCGTACTTCTTCCTGCTGATTGAAGCCATGACCGCCGCCGGCGTGAAACTCGGCCTGCCACGGGAAGTCGCTGAGCAACTGTCCGAGCAGACCGCCTTGGGCGCCGCGAAGATGGCCGTGTCCAGCGATGCGGATGCCGCCGAGCTGCGCCGTCGCGTGACCTCACCAGGCGGCACGACGCAGGCCGCCATTGAATCGTTCCAGGCCGGGGGCTTTGAAGCCCTGGTGGAAAAAGCATTGGGTGCCGCTGCGCACCGATCGGCCGAAATGGCCGAACAACTGGGCAACTAAGGAGCCAATATGATTGGTTTGAACACCGCAGCCGTCTACGTGCTGCAAACCCTCGGCAGCCTCTACCTGCTGATCGTGCTGTTGCGTTTCGTGTTGCAACTGGTACGTGCCAACTTCTACAACCCGCTCTGCCAGTTCATCGTCAAGGCGACCCAGCCGCTGCTCAAGCCGTTGCGCCGGGTGATCCCGAGCCTGTTCGGCCTGGATATGTCGTCGCTGGTGCTGGCGATCCTGGTGCAGTTGGCCTTGATGGCGCTGACACTGCTGCTGACGTACGGCACCACCGGCAATTTCATACAGTTGCTGATTTGGGCAATCATCGGCGTGACCGCGCTGTTCCTGAAGATTTTCTTCTTCGCCTTGATCATCAGCGTGATCCTGTCCTGGGTCGCCCCGGGTAGCCACAACCCTGGCGCCGAACTGGTGAACCAGATCTGCGAGCCCGCCCTGGCGCCATTCCGCCGCATGCTGCCGAACCTGGGCGGCCTGGATATCTCGCCGATCCTGGCATTCATGGTGCTCAAGCTGCTGGACATGCTGGTGATCAACAACCTGGCCACCATGACCGGGATGCCTGAGATTCTGCGCCTGCTGATCTGACGCAAACAAATGAGGGAGGGGCTTGCTCCCTCCCTCCCTCATTTCGCAGCGCGCAGGCCTTTGCTTGCCGCTGGGTGCAGTGGTCTTTAGACTTACGCCTCATTTAAACGAGAGCAGGGTCGATGCCAGCTGCCTTCCCCCCCGATTCTGTTGGTCTGGTCGTGCCCCAAGTGGCGCACTTCAGCGAACCCCTGGCCCTGGCCTGCGGCCGTTCTCTGCCCGCCTACGACCTGATCTACGAAACCTATGGCCAACTGAACGCCACGGCGAGCAACGCCGTGCTGATCTGCCACGCCTTGTCCGGTCATCACCACGCAGCAGGCTTCCACAGTGCCGACGAGCGCAAGCCCGGCTGGTGGGACAGCTGTATCGGTCCCGGCAAGCCCATCGACACCAACAAATTCTTCGTGGTCAGCCTGAACAACCTCGGCGGCTGCAACGGCTCCACTGGCCCCAGCAGTATCAACCCGGAAACCGGCAAGCCGTTCGGCGCCGACTTCCCGGTGCTGACCGTGGAAGACTGGGTACACAGCCAAGCGCGTCTTGCCGATTTGTTGGGCATCAACCAGTGGGCCGCCGTGATCGGTGGCAGCCTGGGCGGGATGCAGGCACTGCAATGGACCATCACCTACCCTGATCGCGTACGCCATTGTCTGGCCATCGCCTCGGCCCCCAAGTTGTCGGCGCAAAACATCGCCTTCAACGAAGTGGCGCGCCAGGCGATCCTCACCGACCCCGAGTTCCACGGCGGTTCGTTCCAGGAAGTGGGCGTGATTCCCAAGCGCGGCTTGATGCTGGCGCGGATGGTCGGGCATATCACCTACCTGTCCGATGACTCCATGGGCGAAAAATTCGGCCGTGGCCTCAAGAGCGAGAAGCTCAACTACGATTTCCACAGCGTCGAATTCCAGGTCGAAAGCTACCTGCGTTATCAGGGCGAGGAGTTCTCCGGGCGTTTCGATGCCAACACCTATCTGCTGATGACCAAGGCCCTGGACTATTTCGACCCGGCGGCCAACCACGACGATGACCTGGCGAAAACCTTCGAAGGCGCCACGGCCAAGTTCTGCGTGATGTCGTTCACCACCGACTGGCGCTTCTCCCCGGCCCGCTCCCGCGAGCTGGTGGATGCACTGATGGCCGCACGCAAAGACGTGTGCTACCTGGAGATCGATGCGCCGCAAGGCCACGACGCCTTCCTGATTCCGATCCCGCGTTACTTGCAGGCGTTCGGCAATTACATGAACCGGATTACAGTGTGAGAACGCCATGAGAGCCGACCTGGAAATCATCCAAGAATGGATCCCCGCCGGCAGCCGCGTGCTTGACCTGGGCTGCGGCGATGGCGAACTGCTGAGCTGGCTGCGCGACAACAAGCAAGTCACCGGCTATGGCCTGGAAAACGACCCGGACAACATCGCCCAGTGCGTGGCCAAGGGCATCAACGTGATCGAGCAGGACTTGGACAAGGGCCTGGGTAACTTTGCCAGCAACAGCTTCGACATCGTGGTGATGACCCAAGCCCTGCAAGCGGTGCACTACCCTGACCGCATCCTCGACGAAATGCTGCGCGTGGGTCGCCAGTGCATCATCACCTTCCCTAACTTCGGCCACTGGCGCTGCCGCTGGTACCTGGCGACCAAGGGTCGCATGCCGGTGTCGGATTTCCTGCCTTACACCTGGTACAACACGCCGAACATCCACTTCTGCACCTTCGAAGACTTCGAAGCGCTGTGTGGCGAGCGTGAAGCCAAAGTGATTAACCGACTTGCCGTCGATCAACAGCACCGTCACGGCTGGGCGAGTAAACTATGGCCCAACCTGTTGGGCGAAATCGGTATCTACCGGGTCAGCAGTCCTGGCCTGACCGACCACAAAATTGCCGTCTAATCATTTTCCAGAGGGGCGCTCATGAGTCGCTTGGCTATTTTTCTACTGACCGCTTGCCTGGGTGCCAACGCCTTGGCAGCCGACGCTATCGATGCAAATCGCAAGAAAGACTTCGGCGATATCACCGTTCACTACAACACCTTCACCTCCAGCTTCCTGCAACCGGAAACCGCCCAGAAAGTCGGCGTGGTACGCAGTAAGGAAAAGGGCTTGATCAATGTGACCGTGATCAAGGGCGTGACCCCCGTGGCCGCACAAGTAACGGGCACCATCAAGGATCTGGGCGGCAAGAGCGAGATCCTCACCTTCAAGCAAATCAACGAAAAAGGCGGGATCAATTATCTCGCGCCCTACGCCGTGACCCAGCGGGAATACAAGACGTTTACCATCAACGTTGAAACCGGCGGCAAAGCCCATAGCTTCCAATTCAACCAGGAACTGTTTCCGGCGGAATGATGAACCTTACCCAGCTCGTACTCGCCAGCCATAACGCCGGCAAACTCAAAGAACTGCAGGCCATGCTCGGCGACTCCGTGCAACTGCGCTCGATTGGCGAGTTCAGCCAGGTCGAGCCGGAAGAGACAGGCCTGTCGTTCGTCGAGAACGCCATCCTCAAGGCGCGCAATGCCGCACGTATCTCGGGCCTTCCGGCGCTGGCGGATGACTCTGGCCTGGCGGTGGATTTTCTCGGCGGAGCCCCTGGTATCTATTCGGCGCGCTACGCCGATGGCAAAGGTGACGCGGCCAACAACGCCAAGTTGCTGGACGCCCTCAAGGACGTGCCGGACGCCGAACGCGGCGCGCAGTTCGTCTGCGTGCTGGCCCTGGTGCGCCATGCGGACGACCCGTTGCCGATCCTTTGCGAAGGCCTGTGGCACGGGCGCATCCTGCATGCGGCCAGCGGTGAGCATGGTTTTGGCTATGACCCGCTGTTCTGGGTGCCAGAGCGCAATGTCTCCAGCGCCGAACTGAGCCCGGCCGACAAGAACCAGATCAGCCACCGCGCCCGCGCAATGGATTTGCTGCGCCAACGCCTGAGCCTGAAATGACCCACGACACGCAGGCGCTGCCGCTGATCCACGGCGGCGCGCAAACACCTCGGGCGGCCTTGCCCGTGCTGCCGCCCCTGGCGCTGTATATCCACATCCCGTGGTGCGTACGTAAATGCCCGTATTGCGACTTCAACTCTCACACCGCAAGCAAAGTGCTGCCGGAAGAAGAGTACGTGGACGCACTGTTGGCCGACCTCGATCAGGACCTGCATGCCGTTTACGGCCGGGAACTGAGTTCGATCTTCTTCGGCGGTGGCACCCCAAGCCTGTTCAGCGCTGCAGCACTGGGTCGCCTGCTCAAAGGCGTGGAAGCGCGCATCCCGTTTGCCGGCGATATCGAGATCACCCTGGAAGCCAACCCCGGCACGTTCGAACAAGAGAAGTTCGTGGCGTACCGCAAGCTGGGGATCAACCGCCTGTCCATCGGTATCCAGAGCTTCCAGCAGGAAAAACTTCAGGCCCTGGGCCGTATCCACAATGGCGACGAAGCTGTACGCGCTGCCGGGATGGCGCGCCAGGCCGGATTTGATAACTTCAACTTGGACCTGATGCACGGTTTGCCCGATCAGTCCCTGGACGACGCCCTCAGCGACCTGCGCCAGGCCATCGCGCTCAAACCCACGCATTTGTCCTGGTATCAATTGACCCTGGAACCCAACACGGTGTTCTGGAACCAGCCGCCGGCGCTGCCAGAAGACGACACCCTCTGGGACATCCAGGAAGCAGGCCAGGCACTGCTGGCCGAGCACGGTTACGCCCAATACGAAGTGTCAGCCTATGCCCAACCGGGCCGCCCGGCGCGGCATAACCTGAATTACTGGAGCTTCGGCGACTTTATCGGCATCGGCGCCGGCGCCCACGGCAAGCTCAGCCATCCGGACGGGCGCATCGTGCGCACCTGGAAGACCCGCGCGCCAAAGGACTACCTGAACCCGGCCAAAAGCTTCCAGGCTGGGGCGAAGGAGCTGACCAATGACGAGCTACCTTTCGAGTTTCTGATGAACGCTCTGCGCCTCACCGACGGCGTCGACGCCAGGCTCTACGCCGAGCGCACGGGCCTCGACCTGGCGAGCCTTGACGAGGCACGTCGCGAGGCAGAACAAAGTGGCTTAATGCAGGTCGAACCGTCACGCCTGGCGGCCACTGATCGCGGGCAACTCTTTCTCAATGACCTGTTGCAGAAGTTTTTGAGCTGACGCTCTAAGGAATTCGAATGGATTTGGTACTCGACCTGCTCGCCACCGTATCCCGCTGGAGCCGCAGCAACCTGTCGGAAATCTCCCTAGCGCTCGTGGGCTGTTTGCTGGTGCTGTTCGGCGCAGATATCAAGGGCTGGGTCGAAGCACGCCTGGGCAGCATCGCCGGCGCCTTGCGCGTCCCGCTGATGGCATTGGTGTGCATGGTCGGCAGCGGCGCTGCATTGATCTACGCCACACCGTGGATTGTGCGGGGCTTGAGCCAGTTCAATAACTACAGCCTGGCGCCGGTGTTGGTGGTGGTGCTGGTGTTGATTGGCGTCGTCGCCGATCGCCGCTGACCTCAAATCCAACACAAAACAACTGTGGGAGGGGGCTTGCCCCCGATAGCGGTGGATCAGTCACTTTGATGTCGACTGATCCACCGCTATCGGGGGCAAGCCCCCTCCCACATTGAATTGCATTTCAAGCCAGTGGCGAGTTACGCCAACTTCTCAAACTTCAAATCCCAAACCCCATGCCCCAACCGCTCGCCGCGACGTTCGAACTTGGTGATCGGACGCTCAGCCGGGCGCGGCACGCATTTGCCATCTTCGGCCAGGTTGCGGTAGCCAGGGGCAACGTCCATTACTTCCAGCATGTATTCGGCATACGGCTCCCAGTCGGTGGCCATGTGCAGGATGCCGCCAACCTTGAGCTTGCTGCGCACCAGTTCCGCGAAGGAAGCCTGAACGATGCGGCGTTTGTGGTGGCGGGATTTATGCCATGGGTCCGGGAAGAACAGCATCAGGCGGTCAAGGCTGTTGTCGGCGATGCAACGGTTAAGCACTTCAATCGCGTCGCAGTCGTAGACCCGCAGGTTAGTCAGGCCTTGAGTCAGGACGCCGTTAAGCAGTGCGCCGACACCTGGGCGGTGTACTTCCACGCCAATGAAGTCCTGGTCCGGCGCGGCAGCGGCCATTTCCAGCAGGGAGTGGCCCATGCCGAAGCCGATTTCCAGTGAGCGCGGGGCCGAACGGCCAAACACTTGGTCGTAGTCCACGGGCGCATCGGCCAAGGGCAATACGAACAGTGGCGTGCCCTGCTCCAGACCCTTTTGCTGCCCTTCGGTCATACGACCGGCGCGCATCACAAAGCTCTTGATGCGGCGATGCTTGGACTCGTCGCCTGCTTCTTCCACGGTGTTCGGCGTTTCGTTTGATTCAGTCATCAATGGCTCTTACTTGATCAGACCATCCAGCGGCGAAGAGGCGCTGGCGTAGAGTTTTTTCGGCATGCGCCCGGCGAGGTAAGCCAGGCGGCCTGCGACGATGGCGTGTTTCATGGCTTCGGCCATCATGATCGGTTGCTGAGCATGGGCGATGGCGGAGTTCATCAGCACAGCGTCGCAACCCAGCTCCATGGCGATGGTCGCGTCGGAGGCAGTGCCTACGCCCGCATCCACCAGTACGGGGATCTTGGCTTCTTCGAGGATGATCTGCAGGTTGTACGGATTGCAGATACCCAGGCCGGAACCGATCAGACCGGCCAGCGGCATCACGGCGATGCAGCCGATTTCCGCCAATTGACGGGCGATGATCGGGTCATCACTGGTGTAGACCATCACGTCGAAGCCTTCCTTGACCAGCGTCTCAGCGGCCTTGAGGGTTTCGATCACGTTGGGGAACAGGGTTTTTTGGTCGGCCAGCACTTCCAGCTTCACCAGGTTGTGACCATCAAGCAGCTCACGGGCCAGGCGGCAGGTGCGCACGGCTTCAATGGCGTCATAGCAACCGGCTGTGTTCGGCAAGAAGGTGTAGCGATCCGGCGACAGCACTTCGAGCAGGTTCGGCTCGCCCTCGATCTGACCGAGGTTGGTGCGGCGTACGGCGAAGGTCACGATTTCAGCGCCCGAGGCTTCGATGGCCAGGCGGGTTTCTTCCATGTCGCGATACTTGCCGGTGCCGACCAGCAAGCGGGACTGGTAGGTACGACCGGCCAGGACGAAGGGCTTGTCGCTACGAACGATGCTCATGGGAAATCCTCGAAATGGGGTGAGGTTCTGCAGAATTCGGGCAGGCGACTAGCCGCCGCCGATGGCGTGGACCACTTCAACCTGATCACCTTCGGTGAGCGCAGTCTCGGCGTGGAGGCTACGCGGAACGATATCCAGGTTGAGCTCCACTGCGACGCGACGCCCGGTCAGGTCCAGACGGGTCAGCAGGGCCGAAACGGTTTCACCGTCGGGCAGTTCAAAGGATTCGCCGTTCAACAGAATGCGCATGCCGCGGGCCGCCATCGTTTTTAGGGGCCAGCATTCTAGCTTGATTGGCGTTGCCGGCCCAAGTCCCTTGGTCAGACGACCTGCAAGCGCCAGGCAAACAAACCGAGGAAGAACCAGCCGAGCAAGAACGCCAGGCCACCGAACGGGGTGATGATGCCGAGCTTGCTGATACCGGTCATGGTCAGCGCGTAGAGGCTGCCGGAAAACAGCAGGATACCGATGACAAACGAGATACCGGCCCAAGTCACCAGGCGGCCGGGAAGATGGGCGGCCAGCAACGCCACGCCGAACAGCGCCAGTGTGTGCACCAGTTGGTAGGTCACTCCGGTATGGAAGATCGCCAGGTACTCGGCGCTCAGACGGTTTTTCAGGCCGTGGGCGGCAAACGCGCCCAAGGCCACACCGGTGAAGCCGAAAAACGCGGCCAGCATCAGAAAGCTACGCAGCATAGGGAACTCCAGTCAGACTCATCGGGCAGGGTCTGTATAATGGCCCGCTCAACGGGTTCGGCCAAGCCATCTCTATGCTGCGTCTCCTATTCAAACGCTTTCTCAACGTCGTGAAATGGTTTGCCATCGGCAGTGTTTTGCTGGTGCTGCTGTTTCGTGTCGTCCCGCCGCCCTTCACCGCCCTGATGGTGGAGCGCAAGGTCGAATCCTGGTTCGACGGCGAACCCATTGACCTGCAGCGCACCTGGGTGCCGTGGGACGAGATCTCCGATGAGCTCAAAGTGGCGGTGATGGCCGGTGAAGACCAGCGCTTCCCGCAGCATTGGGGCTTTGATTTCGGCGCGATCCAGGCGGCGATCCTGCACAACGAGCGCGGCGGTTCGATTCGCGGCGCCAGTACGTTGAGTCAGCAGGTGTCGAAGAATCTGTTCCTGTGGGCTGGCCGCAGTTATTTGCGCAAAGGGCTGGAGGCCTGGTTTACCGGGTTGATCGAGGTGCTGTGGCCCAAGCAGCGGATTCTTGAGGTGTACCTCAATAGCGTGGAATGGGATGAAGGCGTATTCGGCGCGGAGGCGGCGGCGCGGCATCACTTCGGCGTAAGCGCCAAAGACTTGTCCCGGCAGCAGGCCAGCTATTTAGCGGCGGTGTTGCCTAACCCACGGGTATGGAGTGCCAGCCACCCGACCGCTTATGTGGCGCGGCGGGCGGCGTGGATTCGCCAGCAGATGAGCCAGCTAGGCGGAGATGGTTATCTGGTGGAACTGAACAACTCGCGCAAAGCGCCTTGGTCCGACTGATACAACACAAAAAAATGTGGGAGGACGCTTGCTCCCGATAGCGTTGGATCAGTCATTTTAATGTCGACTGACACTCTGCTATCGGGGGCAAGCCCCCTCCCACATTTTTAAGCGGCGCTTTTAAGCGGCGATCGACAACTTCAGCTTGTTCATCGCGCTTTTCTCAAGCTGACGAATTCGCTCGGCCGACACGTTGTACTTCTGCGCCAAGTCGTGCAGCGTGGCTTTTTCTTCCGCCAGCCAGCGCTGGTAGAGGATGTCACGACTGCGGTCGTCCAACACTTCCAGCGCTTCGTGCAGGTTGTGGTTGGAATTGTCGCTCCAGTCGGCGTCTTCCAGTTGACGCGCCGGGTCGTACCGGTGGTCTTCCAGATAGTTGGCCGGCGATTGGAAGGCGCTGTCATCGTCCGCTTCGGCGGCCGGATCGAAGGCCATGTCATGGCCGGTCAGGCGACTTTCCATTTCGCGCACTTCACGGGGCTCCACACCGAGGCTTTCGGCCACGCGGTGGACTTCCTCGTTGTTCAGCCACGCCAGGCGTTTTTTCTGGCTACGCAGGTTGAAGAACAGTTTGCGCTGGGCCTTGGTGGTCGCGACTTTCACAATGCGCCAGTTGCGCAGGATGAACTCGTGGATTTCCGCCTTGATCCAGTGCACGGCAAACGACACCAGGCGCACGCCCATCTCAGGGTTGAAGCGCTTTACAGCCTTCATCAGGCCGACGTTGCCTTCCTGAATCAGGTCAGCCTGGGCCAACCCGTAGCCGCTATAGCTACGGGCGATATGTACGACAAAACGCAGGTGGGCGAGCACCATCTGCCGAGCCGCCCCCAAATCCTGCTCATAGTAGAGACTCTCGGCCAGTTCACGCTCCTGCTCGGGCGTCAGCAATGGAATGCTGTTGACCGTGTGCACATAGGCTTCCAGGTTCGCACCAGGGACCAAGGCATAAGCAGGTTGCAAAGAAGTGGTCATACGAAAAAACCTCCGACTCACATAACTCGTGCAGTTCAGCACTGCGAAAATTGACCGGGAACCGTAGGACAAGTTCCCTAAACCACTGATACGGTCAATACAAACGAAACCACATTAATCTGACATTAACTACTTCGGTGCCAGCTCACGTAAATGCCGTGCGACCGCAATCCAGGCACCGATATAACCCAACAATACCGCGCCAAGCAAGAGCGACAGACCATCGGCCACCGGTACCCCGGCCAGGGCAAAATCACTGCCGTACAAGCCGGCAAGCCCAACGACTGCATCGTTCAGCCAGTTCAGGCCGAACGCCAGCACGCCCCAGGACAAAATCCCCGCACCCAGGCCATAAAGCGCGCCCATGTACAGAAAAGGCCGACGCACATAGCTGTCCGTGCCGCCGACCAGTTTAATCACTTCTATCTCGATGCGACGGTTTTCAATATGAAGACGAATGGTATTACCTATCACCAAAAGTAATGCAGACACCAACAGCACCGTCAGGCCGAACACAAAACGGTCGCCAAGCTTGAGGATCGCCGCCAGGCGCTCTACCCAGACTAGATCAAGTTGCGCCTGTTGCACCTTCGGCATCTCTGCGAGTTTTTGCCGCAGGGCTTCAAGGGCCGGCTTGTCGACTTCATTCGGGGTCACCAGCACGACGCCTGGCAGTGGGTTCTGCGGCAGCTCTTTAAGCGCCTCGCCCAGGCCGGACTGCTGTTGGAACTCCTCAAGGGCCTGGTCGCGGCTAACGTACTCGGCGTCCGCGACGCCCGGCATATTCTTGATATCGTCCCGTAGCGCTTCGCCTTCCTTGGTACTGGCATCCAGGTTCAAGTACAGCGAAATCTGCGCCGCACGCTGCCAGGAACCGCCCAAACGCTCCACATTATTAAGCAGCAGCGACAAGCCCATCGGCAGGCTCAAGGCCACAGCCATCACCAGGCAGGTGAAAAAGCTGCCGATCGGCTGTTTGCCCAGACGGCGCAAGCTGTCCAGCAGGCTGGCGCGGTGGCTTTCGATCCAGGCGCGCAGCAAGGTGCTGAAGTCCGGGCCGTCGTCATCGTCGTGTTTTTTCTTTTTCGGTTGCGGGTCGGCCGGTTTTGGCGCAACGCGCTCGGAAACCTTAGGGCTACGTGTGGCACTCATACGCCAGCCTCCCCGTCACCGATCAGGCGACCGCGCTGCAGGGTCAGCATGCGGTGGCGCATGCGGGCGATCAACGCCAGGTCGTGGCTGGCGATCAATACGCTGGTGCCCAGGCGGTTGATGTCTTCGAACACCCCCATGATCTCGGCCGCCAGACGCGGGTCGAGGTTACCGGTAGGTTCGTCCGCCAGCAGCAAGGCCGGGCGATGGACGATGGCGCGGGCGATGCCGACGCGCTGCTGCTGACCAGTCGAGAGATCGCCGGGGTAGAGGTCGGTCTTGTCCGACAGCGCCACGCGCTCCAGGGCCGAGTCCACACGCTTGACGATTTCGGCCTTGGACAACCCAAGAATCTGCAGCGGCAGCGCAATGTTGTTGAACACCGTGCGATCGAACAGTAACTGGTGGTTCTGGAACACTACGCCGATCTGGCGGCGCAGGAACGGGATCTGCGCATTACTGATGGTGGCCAGGTCCTGGCCGGCGAGCAGTAACTTGCCGGTAGTCGGGCGTTCCATGGCCAGCAGCAGGCGCAACAGCGTACTTTTGCCGGCCCCCGAGTGACCGGTGACAAACAAGAACTCGCCGCGACGCACTCGAAAGCTCAGCTCATGCAAGCCGACATGCCCGTTGGCATAGCGTTTACCGACCTGTTCGAATCGAATCATGAACGCTCCCGCTCGGCAAACAGTGCCTGTACAAAGGGTTCGGCTTCAAAGGTGCGCAGGTCGTCGATGCCTTCACCGACGCCGATATAACGAATCGGCAACCCGAACTGCTTGGCCAGGGCGAAGATCACACCGCCTTTGGCCGTGCCGTCGAGCTTAGTCAACGCGAGGCCGGTCAGTTGGACCGTCTGGTTGAATTGTTTGGCCTGGCTGATAGCGTTCTGGCCGGTACCAGCGTCCAGCACCAGCAGCACTTCGTGCGGCGCGTCAGCGTCGAGCTTGCCGATAACGCGGCGGACTTTCTTCAGCTCTTCCATTAGGTTGTCTTTGGTGTGCAGACGACCAGCGGTATCGGCGATCAGCACATCGATGTTACGAGCCTTGGCGGCTTGCACGGCGTCGAAGATCACCGAGGCGGAATCGGCACCCGTGTGCTGGGCGATCACCGGAATCTTGTTGCGCTCACCCCAGACCTGCAATTGCTCAACGGCAGCGGCGCGGAAGGTGTCGCCGGCAGCGAGCATGACTTTCTTGCCTTCCGATTGCAGTTTCTTGGCCAATTTGCCGATGGTGGTGGTCTTGCCGGCGCCGTTGACGCCCACTACCAGGATCACGAACGGCTTGTTCGGGGTGATCACCAGCGGCGCTTCCACGGGTTTGAGCATCGCAGCCAGTTCGGCCTGCAAGGATTTGTAGAGTGCATCGGCATCGGTCAGCTGCTTGCGCGCGACCTTTTGGGTCAGGCTCTGGATGATCACCGCGGTGGCTTCGACGCCCACGTCGGCGGTCAGCAGACGGGTTTCAATGTCTTCCAGCAGTTCGTCATCAATGACCTTCTTGCCCAGGAACAGGCTGGCCATGCCTTCGCCGATGCTGGCGCTGGTCTTGCTCAGGCCTTGCTTGAGACGAGCGAAGAAGCCGGTCTTGCTTGTTTCGGCGGGTGGGGCGATCGGCTCTGGCTCGACAACCTCGATAACTTGGGCAGGCTCAGCGGCCACAACAGGCGCATGAACCGGGACTTCCACGGCAAGTGGCGCTTCGGCAACCACCTCGACCGTCTCAACCACCGCAGGAATCGGCGGGGCCACGTGCTCAGCCTGTATGTCTTCGACCAACGCCACGGGCTCTTCGGCCACTGGCAATTCAGGCCACGGCTTGTGCTCAGGCTCAGGCTCAGGCTCGGCCTCAACCACTGGCTGCAACACCGGCTCAGCCATCGGCAACACCACCGGCGCAGGCACTTCGGCAACCGGCTCGGCTTCTACTATAGGTTCGGGGATCGGTTCAGCTTGAACCTGTGGCTGTTCGACAACGGTTTCCTGCGGCTTTTTGCGCAGCCATCCGAACAGGCCTTTCTTCTCGCCAGCCGCAGCTGGGGTCTTCTTGTCGTCGTTGGAACCAAACATGGAGACGGCTATCTCAAGGTAGCGAAGTGCCAGAGCGGCACGTCGGTAAATAAAATTCGATGCGTAACAGACTGTTTTTTAGCCAGCTCGTTCATGCGCAACATTTTGTAAGGCCTAAATAGGGCCTCAACAAGACTGCCGCAGTGGCCGTCCGTATATTCGACCAGTATCCTAGCACCTCCTCGCCCGCTGACGCTAAGACCAAGCGGGCAGCCCAACAGGTTTAAAAACGAATGAATGCTCTAGCCCGCCGCGCCGCAGGCCTGCTGTTCAGCACAGTTTGTCTGCCTCTTACAGCCTTGGCTGCCGACCCACAACCCACCCATGAATTCACCCTGGACAACGGCCTCAAGGTCGTCGTGCGCGAAGATCATCGCGCCCCGGTGGTGGTTTCCCAGGTTTGGTACAAAGTGGGTTCGAGCTACGAAACCCCGGGCCAGACTGGTTTGTCCCACGCCTTGGAACACATGATGTTCAAGGGCAGCGCCAAAGTCGGCCCCGGCGAAGCCTCGCTGATCCTGCGCGACCTGGGTGCCGAAGAAAACGCGTTCACCAGCGATGACTACACCGCTTATTACCAAGTCCTGGCCCGTGACCGCCTGGGCGTGGCCTTCGAACTTGAAGCCGACCGCATGGCAAGCCTGCGTCTACCGGCCGACGAGTTCAGCCGCGAAATCGAGGTTATTAAAGAAGAACGTCGCCTGCGCACCGACGACAACCCGATGTCCAAGGCCTACGAGCGCTTCAAGGCCATGGCCTTCCCGGCCAGCGGCTACCACACGCCGACCATCGGCTGGATGGCCGATCTGGACCGCATGAAGGTCGAAGAACTGCGCCACTGGTACCAATCCTGGTACGTGCCGAACAACGCCACCCTGGTGGTAGTCGGCGACGTAACTCCGGACGAGGTGAAGAACCTGGCCCAACGCTACTTTGGCCCGATCCCTAAGCGTGACGTACCGCCCGCGAAGATCCCGATGGAGCTGGCTGAACCCGGCGAGCGCCTGCTGACGATGCACGTGCAGACCCAATTGCCGAGCGTGATGCTCGGTTTCAACGTTCCTGGCCTGGCGACTGCCGAAGATAAACGCTCGGTGCAAGCCCTGCGCCTGATTTCGGCCCTGTTGGATGGCGGCTACAGTGCGCGCATCTCGGAGCAGTTGGAACGCGGTGAAGAGCTGGTTTCGGCCGCCTCCACCAATTACGACGCTTATACCCGCGGCGACACCCTGTTCATGCTGTCGGCCACCCCAAACCAGCAGAAGAAAAAGACCGTTGCCCAAGCCGAAGCCGGCCTGTGGCGACTGCTCGAAGAACTCAAAGCCAAGCCGCCAACCGCCGAAGAACTGGAACGCATCCGCGCTCAGGTCATTGCCGGCCTGGTCTATCAGCGTGACTCCATCACCAGCCAGGCCACGGCCATCGGCTCCCTGGAAACTGTCGGCCTGTCCTGGAAGCTGATGGACAGTGAACTCGCCGACCTGCAAAGCGTGACGCCTGAAGATATCCAGAAGGCCGCGCGTACTTATTTCACCCGCGAGCGTCTGAGCGTCGCCCATGTTCTGCCTGAGGAGACTGCTCATGAGTGATCGCAAAAGCCTGATCCTGCCTGGCCTGATCGCCGTTACCCTGATCGCGGCGAGCGCCGTGTATTTCCTGCGCCCAAGTGAATCGGTCGCGAGCCCGGCGCTTGAAAAAGCCCAGTCAGCCAACAAACTGCAATCCTTGGCGGAGTTGGACGGCAAGGCACCCACCAACCGCAAGCTCGACGTGCAAACCTGGACCACCGCCGAAGGCGCCAAGGTGCTGTTTGTTGAGGCGCATGAACTGCCGATGTTCGACATGCGCATCCTGTTCGCCGCCGGCAGCAGCCAGGATGGCGATGTGCAGGGCCTGGCGTTGATGACCAACGCCATGCTCAACGAAGGCATACCGGGCAAGGACGTCAGCCAGATCGCCAGTGGTTTTGAAGGCCTGGGCGCCGACTTCGGCAATGGCGCTTACCGCGACATGGCACTGGTATCCCTGCGCAGCCTGAGTGCCAGCGATAAACGCGACGCCGCCCTGGCGCTGTTTGACGACGTGATCGGCAAGCCGACCTTTCCGGCCGACTCCCTGGCCCGCATCAAGAATCAGATCCTCGCCGGCTTCGAATATCAGAAGCAAAACCCCGGCAAACTCGCCAGCCTGGAGCTGTTCAAGCGCTTGTACGGCGATCACCCTTATGCGCACCCGAGCGAAGGCACACCTGAAAGCGTGCCGAAAATTAACCTGGCGCAGTTGCAGGCGTTCCACGCCAAGGCGTACGCCGCCGGTAATGCGGTGATTGCGGTGGTAGGCGACCTGACCCGCGCCGAAGCTGAAGCCATGACCGCAAAGGTGTCCGCATCGCTGCCTAAAGGCCCGGCCCTGGCGAAGATTGCCCAGCCGACTGAACCAAAGGCCGGCCTGAGCCATATCGAGTTCCCATCCAAGCAGACTCACTTGCTGTTCGCCCAACTCGGCATCGACCGCGCCGACCCGGACTACGCGGCCTTGTCCCTGGGTAACCAGATCCTCGGCGGCGGTGGTTTCGGCACCCGTTTGATGAGCGAAGTACGTGAAAAGCGTGGCCTGACCTACGGTGTTTACTCCGGTTTCTCACCGATGCAGGTACGCGGTCCGTTCATGATCAACCTGCAGACACGCGCCGAAATGAGTGGCGGCACCCTGCGCCTGGTCGAAGACGTCGTGGCCGATTACCTCAAGAACGGTCCGACGCAAAAAGAGCTGGATGACGCCAAGCGCGAGCTGGCCGGCAGCTTCCCGCTGTCTACCGCCAGCAACGCCGATATCGTCGGTCAGCTGGGCGCCATGGGTTTCTATAACCTGCCGCTGAGCTATCTGGAAGATTTCATGAAACAATCCCAGGCCCTGACCGTAGAGCAGGTCAAGGCTGCAATGAATAAACACTTGAGCGCCGATAAGATGGTCATCGTGACCGCCGGCCCGACGATTGCGCAAAAGCCACTACCGCCCCCCACTGATAAACCCGCCGAGCAGCCGCTCGGGGTTCCGGAGCATTAATGGCCAGTTCATCTCGCCCGAAAAAACCTGTCCACAACGTACACAACGGTGTGGGCCAACTGCGCATCATTGGCGGTGAATGGGGCAGCCGCAAGCTGAGCTTCCCCGATGTCGTGGGCCTGCGCCCAACGCCGGATCGCGTGCGTGAAACCCTGTTCAACTGGCTCGCGCCGTATATCGCGGGCGCTAAGGTCTTGGACCCGTTCGCCGGCAGTGGCGCACTGTTCCTGGAGGCGTTGTCCCGTGGCGCGTCTCAGGCACAGGCGCTGGATGCCAGCAATGTGGCGGTCTCCAGCCTCAAGGAACACCTGGGCACCCTGCGTTGCACCAATGGCCAGGTACAAACTGCCGATGCTCTGCGCTACCTGGAAACCCAGGCGGCCAGCGAGTACGACGTAGTGTTCCTCGACCCGCCGTTTAACCAGAACCTCTTGCCGACCGTGTGCACGCTGCTGGAAGAACGCCAATGGCTGGCGCCCGACGCTTGGATCTACACTGAAAGCGAGACTGCGCCATCCTCCTTGGGACTGCCGGGCGCGTGGCGACTGCACCGGGAGCAGAAATCCGGGCGGGTGTATTACGCGTTGTGGCATCGGTTGCTCGAGAACTGAGAGCAATCCAGCTTTTGTGGTGAACGGGCTGGCCCCGCGCGGGGCTGCGGAGCGGCCCCAATAAAAACACCGCGCACCATCAGCTAGAACTCGGTCGCTTGGTCTGGGGCCGCTCCGCAGCCCCGCGCGGGGCCAGCCCGCTCACCACAGAAGCCTGCTCACCACAGCAAACGCGCTTGCCACAGAGATCTGCATGACCCCTTCCTCTGAAAAATTCACCCCCGCCTTCGGCCTCGGCAACCCTCACCTGCAAACCCTGTGGGGGCCGCTGTGGCGCCCTACCACCCATATCGAACGCCAACGCGAACGCCTGTGGCTGGAAGACGGCGACTTTCTCGACCTCGACTGGCATGGCCCGCATGACGCGCAGGCGCCGTTGGTGCTGGTGCTGCATGGGCTGACCGGCTCGTCCAATTCCCCCTATGTAGCCGGCCTGCAAAAAGTCCTCGCAGCGCAAGGCTGGGCCAGTGCGGCCTTGAACTGGCGTGGTTGCTCGGGCGAGCCCAACCTGTTGGCCCGCAGCTATCACTCGGGCGCCAGCGAAGACCTGGCCGCCGCCATTGCGCATCTACGCGCCAAGCGGCCGCTGGCGCCGCTGTATGCGGTGGGTTATTCGCTGGGTGGCAATGTGCTGCTTAAGCACCTGGGGGAAACCGGCGAGGCATCCGGGCTGCAAGGCGCGGCGGCGGTGTCGGTGCCGTTTCGCCTGGACCAGTGTGCGGACCGCATCGGGATAGGCTTCTCGCGCGTTTACCAGAAGCACTTCATGCGCGAGATGCTCGCGTATATCCGCGTCAAGCAGCGTCAGTTTTTGCAGG
Source organism: Pseudomonas sp. 2995-1 (assembly GCF_002742505.1). Classification (NCBI taxonomy): domain Bacteria; kingdom Pseudomonadati; phylum Pseudomonadota; class Gammaproteobacteria; order Pseudomonadales; family Pseudomonadaceae; genus Pseudomonas; species Pseudomonas sp. 2995-1. The sequence continues at coordinate 266,223 of NZ_LJSA01000332.1, forward strand.
ATGGTCGGGAGGACGGGTTGAAAACCCTGGATGCGCTCGGCTCACTGGAGAAGATGCGTACCTTCTGGGACTTCGATGGCCGGGTCACGGCGCCGCTGCACGGTTTTTTGAGTGCCGAGGACTATTACCGCCGCGCGTCGAGTCGCTACTACCTGGGTGCTATACGCACGCCGACGTTGATTATCCAGGCTGCCGACGACCCGTTCGTATTCGCCCACAGCTTGCCCGAGGCCAGCGAGCTGTCGGCGTGCACCGAGTTTGAGCTGACGGCCAAAGGTGGGCACGTGGGCTTCGTCGATGGCTCACTGAAACGCCCCAGCTACTACCTGGAGCGGCGTATTCCCCAATGGTTACTGTCAAAACACGGTTAAACATGTGGGAGGGGGCTCGCCCCCGATTGCGGTGGAACAGTCAATAATGTGTCGACTGATACTCCGTAATCGAGGACAAGCCCCCTCCCACATTTGGATTGGGTTTACACGACCGGTAAATCAGTCGCCAGTCGCAATTGCCCGCGCAGGATCGGTAATCCACTCGCTCCACGACCCCGCATACAACTTGCCCAACGGATAACCCGCCAGACTCAGGGCGAACAGGTTGTGGCAGGCCGTCACACCCGAGCCGCAGTACGCCACCAGATCTTCCGGCGAGCGGCCTTGCAACTGCGCGGCGAAGCGTTGCCTGAGTTGGTCGGCCGGCAGGAAACGTCCATCGCTGCCCAGGTTTTCGTTGAACGCCGCACATTGCGCACCGGGGATATGCCCGGCAATCGGATCAATAGGTTCAACGTCACCGCGAAAACGCGCTTGGGCACGGGCATCGATCAAGGTCAGGCCGGGTTGGCCCAAGCGTTTTTGCAGGTGTTCGGCGTCCAGCAACAGATGATTGTCCGGCGTACCCGCGAAGGTGCCAGGCTCTGTCACCGGCGCGTCCAGGCTCAACGGGAAACCAGCTACATGCCAGGCCTTGAGGCCGCCATCCAGGATAAACACGCCATCGCGCTTGCCCAGCCAGGCCAGCAGCCACCAGGCGCGGGCGGCAAATGCGCCGGGGCCGTCGTCATAGAGCACCACGTCGGTAGTGGCATGGATGCCCCAGGCCCGCAATTGCTCGGCAAAAGTGTCCGCCGCCGGCAATGGGTGGCGACCGGTCACTCCCTTGATTACCGGGCCGCTGAGATGGCGTTCCAGGTCGGCATATTGCGCGCCGTCGATATGCCCTTCGGCGTAGCTGCAAAGTCCGTAATCCGGGTCTTCCAGGGCAAAACGACAGTCCAGGATCACCAGCCCGGTCGACTTCTGGCGCTCGGCCAATTGCTGGGGACTGATCAGTTGGGCAAGCGGCATGACGAACTCCTACGAATGCAGTGGGAAAGGCCTACTTCACTTCTTCCAGTGCCTGGTTCAGCGGCACGTAAAACTCTTTGAACAGCGCATCCACGTCCTCTTTCGCCTGAGGCGTGACAAAACCGGCCTCCAGCACCAGCACCTGATACACCCCGCGCTTGATGGCTTCGGCACTCAAATGGGCAGAATTTTCATTGGTGGTGCACAGAAAACGCACCCACGAGGTGAGGATGATCCAGGCGTTGAGGGTCAGTGCTTCGGTTTGAACAGGGTCCATATTGAGGATGCCAGCGTCGACGAACCCCCGGTAGATCGCATTGCCTTGGGTCAGGCAACGCTGGGAAAAGCGCCGATAACCGGTGGCGAGCTCGGGATCGCTCTCCAGCAGATGTTCAAGGTCGCGATGCAGGAAGCGATAGCGCCACATCCCGGCCAGCAGGGCCTGCAGGTAGAAACGTTTGTCTTGAACCGTCGCGGCGCGCCCCTGTGGCGGACGCAGAAAACTGTCTACCAGCGCTTCGTATTCACGGAACAGCACGGCGATGATCGCCTGCTTGTTGGGGAAGTGGTAGTACAGGTTGCCCGGCGAAATTTCCATATGGGCTGCGATATGGTTGGTGCTGATACTGCGCTCACCCTGCTGGTTAAAAAGCTCCAGGCTGGTTTGCACAATGCGCTCGCTGGTCTTTACTCGTGGTGCCATAGGGGAATCAGCTTCTATACACGTGATGGCGCATCTTACGACCTATCCTTGCCAGGATAAATCTGCATGTTGCCGCAATGTTATTTGACAATTTAGAGCAATGACTCTAAAAATCCAGACAGACCAATAACAATCGGTGCTGCGCCATGTCTGCCAACGCTGCCTACCTGCAAGATTCCCAGGTGCTGGATCAGCTCCAGGGCCTGTTCGACGCTCAACGTCGCGCCTACGCCGCCAACCCCATGCCGCCGGCAGCACAACGCCAGCAATGGCTCAAGGCCCTGCGCGACCTGCTCAGCGACGAGCGTCAGGCGCTGATCAACGCAATCAGCCAGGACTTCAGCCACCGCAGCGCCGACGAGACCCTTTTCGCCGAATTGATGCCAAGCCTGCATGGCATTCACTACGCCAGCAAACACCTCAAAGGTTGGATGAAACCTTCCCGCCGTGCTGTAGGCATTGCCTTTCAACCGGCCTCAGCCAAGGTCATTTACCAACCGCTGGGCGTGGTCGGGGTGATCGTGCCGTGGAACTACCCGCTGTACCTGGCCATTGGGCCGTTAGTCGGCGCGTTGGCGGCAGGTAACCGGGTGATGCTCAAGCTCAGCGAGTCCACTCCCGCCACCGGCGAATTACTCAAAACCCTGTTGGCGAAAATCTTCCCCGAGGATCTGGTGTGCGTGGTGTTGGGTGAAGCCGACGTGGGCATGGCGTTTTCCAAGCTGCGCTTCGACCACCTGCTGTTCACCGGCGCCACCAGTATCGGCAAACACGTGATGCGCGCAGCGGCCGAGCACCTCACGCCGGTCACCCTGGAGCTGGGCGGCAAGTCGCCAGCCATCGTTTCCGCCGATGTACCGCTCAAGGACGCCGCCGAACGCATCGCCTTCGGCAAAGCATTGAATGCCGGGCAAACCTGTGTGGCGCCGGATTACGTGCTGGTGCCGGAAGACCGTGTCGAGGGCTTCGTCGAGGCTTACAGCAAAGCCGTTCGCGGATTTTATCCGACCCTGGCAGACAACCCGGACTACACCGCAATCATCAATGAACGGCAATTGGCTCGGCTCAACAGCTACGTCAAGGACGCCACCGATAAAGGCGCGACGCTGATTCCGCTGTACGAGCAAGGCCAGGCGCGCCGCATGGCCCACAGCCTGCTGCTGGATGTCAGCGACGACATGACTGTGATGCAGGACGAGATCTTCGGCCCAGTGCTGCCGATCGTGCCGTATCGCGGTATCGACCAGGCGTTTGCCTACATCAACCAACGCCCTCGCCCGCTTGCTCTGTATTACTTCGGCTACGACAAGGGCGAACAGAACAGAGTGCTGCACGAGACCCATTCCGGCGGCGTGTGCCTGAACGACACCCTGCTGCACGTGGCCCAGGACGACATGCCATTTGGCGGCATCGGCCCTTCGGGCATGGGCCATTACCACGGGCATGAAGGTTTCCTGACCTTCAGCAAGGCTAAGGGTGTGCTGGTGAAGCAGCGCCTGAACGCCGCTAAGTTGATCTACCCGCCTTATGGCAAGGCTATTCAGAAGCTGATCCAGAAGCTGTTCGTTCGCTGACACCGCCACCCACGGGATAACAATAACAATGAACCCTAGCCTGACTGATTCACCCACGCTGTCGCGGCGCGGCGTCTTGAAAATAGGCCTGTGCGCCAGCGCCTTCCTCGCCACCGCCGGGCTTGGCGCCAGCCTCAGCGGCTGTTCCAGCAGCACACCGGCCAGCGGCTTTGCCCTGTTGCGCAGCAGCGATCTGCCGTTTTTACGCGCGGTCATTCCGGTATTGCTGGAAGGTGTAGCCAGCGCCCAGGAAGTTGCCAACGGCGTTGAAGACACTCTGAAAAAACTCGATTTCAGCCTGCAGCGCCTGTCGCCCGAGATGTTCAAGCTCACCCAGCAGCTGTTCGACGTATTGGGCATGGCCATCACCCGAGGTCCGTTGACCGGTATCTGGGGCAGTTGGGAGAACGCCAGCACAGAGCAGATCCACAACTTCCTGCACCGCTGGGAAAACAGCTACCTGAACCTGCTGCGCATGGGCCAGGGCTCATTGCTCAAGCTGGTGATCATGGCCTGGTACTTCCAGCCCGCATCCTGGGCCCATTGCGGCTATCCCGGCCCGCCGAAGATCTGATCCGCATCCCCTCAACAATAAAAACAAGAGACGATCCTGATGCCCGTACCCGATCTGTTCCGCGAAGGCCTGGCCCGTGGCTGGAAAACCCACAACGGCGCCGCCCTCGACAATGACCTGACGCTGGAAGCCGACATCGCCATCATCGGCAGCGGCGCCGGTGGCGGCACCACGGCCGAGATCCTCAGCGCTGCCGGCTATAAAGTGCTGCTGATCGAGGAAGGCCCACTCAAGACCAGCAGCGATTTCAAGTTGCTGGAGGACGAGGCCTACACCAGCCTGTATCAGGAAGGCATCGGCCGCATGAGCAAGGACGGCGCGATTACTATCCTGCAGGGTCGGGCAGTGGGCGGCACCACGTTGATCAACTGGACCTCCAGCTTCCGCACCCCGGACGCCACCCTCTCTCACTGGGCCAGTGAATACGCGGTCAAAGGCCACAGCAGCGCCGAGATGGCGCCGTGGTTCGAAAAAATGGAACAACGCCTGGGCATCGCGCCTTGGGCCATGCCGCCGAACGCCAACAATGACGTGATCCGCAAAGGCTGCGAAAAACTTGGCTACAGCTGGCATGTGATCCCGCGCAATGTGCGTGGCTGTTTCAACCTGGGCTATTGCGGCATGGGTTGCCCGGTCAATGCCAAGCAATCGATGCTGGTGACCACCATACCGTCCACCCTGGAGAAAGGCGGCGAGTTGCTCTACCTGGCCCGCGCCGAACACCTCAAATACAGCGGCGACACCATCAGCAGCCTGGAATGCGTGGCCATGGATGAGCGCTGCGTATCGCCGACCGGGCGCAAGATCACAGTCAAGGCAAAACACTACGTGCTGTCGGGCGGCGGTATCAACAGCCCGGCGTTGCTGATGCGCTCGGACGCACCCGACCCGCACTCGCGCTTGGGCAAGCGCACCTTTTTGCACCTTGTGAATTTCTCCGCCGGGTTGTTCGACGAGGTGATCAACCCATTCTACGGTGCACCGCAGTCGATCTACTCCGATCACTTCCAATGGCAGGACGGCACGACCGGCAAAATGTCCTACAAGCTGGAAGCGCCGCCCTTACACCCAGGATTGGCCAGCACGCTGTTCGGCGGCTACGGCACCGGGAATGCGCTGGACATGAGCCAATTGCCGAATACTCACGCCATGCTCGCCCTTTTGCGCGACGGTTTTCACCCCGACAGCCCTGGTGGAACGGTAGATTTGCGCGGCGACGGCACTCCCGTTCTCGATTATCAAGTTTCACCCTACGCCTGGGACGGCCTGCGCCGGGCCTTTCACAGCATGGCCGAAATTCAGTTTGCAGCGGGCGCCAAGTCGGTCAAGCCGCTGCATCACGATGCGCGTTACGTAAACACCTTGGCGCAAGCCCGCGAACTGATTGACGGTTTGAACCTGGAACTGCATCGCACGACCCTGGGCAGCGCCCATGTGATGGGCGGTTGTGCGATGGGCGAAGACCCGAAAAACGCCGTGACCGACAGCCTGGGTCGCCATCACCAATTACGTAATCTGTCGATCCACGATGGCTCGTTATTCCCCACCAGCATTGGGGCCAACCCCCAATTGTCGGTGTACGGATTGACCGCCCAACTGGCCACAGCATTGGCCGAACGTCTGAAAACAGCATGAAAAAACGCTCGATCAGCGGCATGTATCTACATAAGTCGACTTGGCCGACCGGGATGGCTGCGATACCATCCGGTTCCCCAACGGACTCCGCCAGGACGACGCGATGAACCGAGTGTTGTACCCAGGAACCTTCGACCCGATTACCAAAGGCCATGGCGATCTGGTCGAACGCGCCTCTCGCTTGTTCGACCATGTGATCATCGCGGTCGCGGCCAGCCCCAAGAAAAACCCGCTGTTTCCCCTGGAACAGCGCGTGGAGCTGGCGCGTGAGGTCACCAAGCACCTGCCTAACGTCGAAGTCGTGGGCTTTTCGACGCTGCTGGCGCACTTCGCCAAAGAGCAGAACGCCAATGTGTTCCTGCGCGGCCTACGTGCGGTATCGGACTTCGAATACGAATTCCAACTGGCCAACATGAACCGCCAACTGGCGCCGGACGTTGAGAGCCTGTTCCTCACGCCTTCGGAACGTTATTCGTTCATTTCCTCGACTTTAGTCCGTGAAATCGCTGCTTTGGGCGGAGATATCACCAAGTTCGTGCACCCTGCCGTGGCGGACGCGCTGACGCTGCGCTTCAAGAAGTAGCCGAGGTTTGCCGGTTTACCTGTAGTGAGCGGGCTTGCCCCGCGCCGGGCTGAGAAGCCCCCAATAAGAGCACTGCGTAGCTTTAGGTGAACCCCGGTCGCCTGGATTGGGGCCGCTTCGCAGCCCAGCGAGGGGCAAGCCCGCTCACCACAAAAATCAAAAGCCACAAGTCAGACCGGCTCGCACTGCGGGCGCCAATGCGGCACAATTGCGCGCATTAGTTTTCAGATGCCCTGGCTGACAGCCCTGGCAGGAGTTTCCATGTCCCTGATCATCACCGACGATTGCATCAATTGCGACGTCTGCGAACCCGAGTGCCCGAACGCTGCCATTTCCCAAGGTGAGGAGATCTACGTGATCGATCCGAACCTGTGCACCCAGTGTGTCGGCCACTATGACGAACCTCAGTGCCAACAGGTGTGCCCGGTGGATTGCATTCCGCTGGATGAGGCGCGTCCGGAGACTGAAGAGGAACTGATGGAGAAGTACCGGAAGATTACCGGTAAGGCCTGAGGTTCTTCAGCGCCTGTCAGGGCCTTATCGGGGGCAAGCCCCCTCCCACACTTGTAATGCATTTCAAATGTGGGAGGGGGCTTGCCCCCGATGGTTATATCCGCCATCACACAACAATCAGCTCTGGCACTTGGGGCAAAACACACTCGCCCGCTGCCCCAGCACCACGTTGCGCAGCTCAGTCCCACAGACCTTGCACGCCTCGCCACCCCGGCCGTAGACGAACAACTCCTGCTGGAAATACCCCGGCTGCCCGTCCCCGCCGATAAAGTCCCGCAACGTGGTGCCGCCCCGCTCAATGGCAGCCGCCAGCACGCGTTTGATCTCAATCGCCAGCTTCAAATACCGCCCGCGTGAAATACCACCCGCCTCACGACGCGGATCAATCCCCGCCGCAAACAGCGCTTCCGTCGCATAGATATTGCCCACGCCCACCACCACCGCGTTGTCCATGATGAACGGCTTAACCGCCATCGACCGCCTGCGGGACAGTTGAAACAAGCGCTCGCCATCAAACAGGTCCGTCAACGGCTCCGGCCCCAGACGGATCAGCAACTCATGGTTGTGCGGATCCTGGCTCCAGAGCATCGCGCCAAAGCGCCGTGGGTCGGTGTAGCGCAGGGCCATGCCCGATTCCAGCTCGATATCCACATGCTCATGCTTGGCCGCTGGCATACCGACTTCCACCAGGCGCAAATTGCCTGACATGCCCAAGTGGCTGATCAAGGTGCCCACCTCGGCATTGATCAACAGGTACTTGGCCCGCCGCTCTACCAGCACGATGCGCTGCCCGGACAGGCGCACGTCCAAGTCTTCCGGGATTGGCCAGCGCAGGCGCCGCTCACGTACCACTACGCGGCTGACGCGCTGGCCTTCCAGGTGCGGCGCAATCCCGCGCCGGGTGGTTTCGACTTCTGGTAACTCGGGCATGTGTACCTCTTGAAGGGGGGAGTCAGTGCGCGCCCAGTTCGCGGATCGACAACTTCATACTCTCGAAGTCGTAATCCGACAGGCCCACGTAGTCCAGCACCAGAGGGCCGATGGCGTTCCACTCATGGTCAACCGACTGGTTGCCCAGCACCCGGTAGGACGAACAGATGTGCTCGGCCATCTTCAGGATTGCCAGCAGGTTCTTCACCTGCGGGTTGCGCGACGACTCATCGCTGAAAACCGCCAGGGCGTTGTGGTGGTTGGCGATGGCATCGGTCACATGTTCCGGCAGGCGCCAGGACTTGGCGGTGTAGTAGCCAACCACCGCATGGTTGGTGTTGAACGCATTGTTCTCGGTGTCGACCACGCGGCAGTCAGGGCCGGCATTGGCGTAGGCCTGCTCCAGCACGGTCATATAGTTGGGGAAGCGCTTGAGCATCAACGGCACCCCGCAATCGTGGAACAAGCCCAAGGCATAGGCCTCGTCTACGGTCTGGGAACCCGTGCGCTTGGCCAGTGTGAGGCAGGTCATGGCCACATCCTGGGCGGTGTCCCAGAAGCGGTTGAGGGTGACGATGGTGTCGTCGCTCATCTCGCCCCTGATCGACTGCGCGTTGATCAGGTTGATGATCGACCGGCTGCCCAACAGGTTCACTGCGCGCTGGATCGAGGCAATCTTGTTGCTCAGGCCGTAATACGGTGAGTTGACAATCTTCAGCAACGCGCCGGACAGGCCGGGATCCTGGGAGATCAACCGTGCGATCACTTCCAGGTCCGGGTCAGGCATGTACTGCTCCATTTGCAAATCCACCATGATTTGCGGTTGGGGCGGTACGCTGATGCCTTGCAGGGCCTGCTGGATCTGTTCGGCGGAAAGCTCTTGGGACATAAGTACACACTCTGGGCTAGGCGAGGATTCTACCCCCTAAGCAAAGCTGACCGACACCTCAAAAACCGGATGGAGCCGGACCAAATTTGGGTGCTGGCCACATGTCCGGCGGCGCCGCGATTTCCTACGCAACAAGGTATACTCCCGCTCTTTTTTCCGGAGCGACGTCATGTCCCTGCCAAGCCTGCGTCTCAAAGCCAACGCCGATCGTCGTTTGCGCAACGGCCACCTGTGGGTCTACAGCAACGAAATCGATGTGGCCGCCACACCTCTTCACGGCTTCCAGGCAGGCGACCAGGCTATCCTGGAAGCGGCCGGCGGCAAGACCCTGGGCATCGTGGCCATGAGCCCGAATAACCTGATCTGCGCACGCCTGCTGTCGCGCGACATCAAGTTGCCGCTGGACAAGTCGCTGCTGGTGCACCGCATCAACGTTGCCCTGTCCCTGCGTGATCGCCTGTTCGACAAGCCGTTCTACCGCCTGGTCTACGGCGATTCCGACCTGCTGCCGGGCCTGGTAGTCGACCGTTTCGGCGACATCCTGGTGGTGCAGATCGCTTCGGCGACCATGGAAGCCCATAAGGAAGACGTGATCGCCGCACTGACCCAAGTGCTCAAGCCGAGCGGCATCCTGTTCAAGAACGACTCCGCCGCGCGCGACGCCGAAGGCCTCAACCGCTACGTCGAAACCGTGTTCGGCCTGGTGCCTGAGTGGGTCGCGCTGGAAGAAAACGGCGTGAAATTCGAAGCCCCAGTGATCCAAGGCCAGAAAACCGGCTGGTTCTATGACCACCGCATGAACCGCGCACGCCTGGCCCCATACGCCAAAGGCAAACGCGTACTCGACCTGTACAGCTACATCGGCGGCTGGGGCGTGCAAGCAGCAGCCTTTGGCGCCAGTGAAGTGTTCTGCGTCGACGCTTCCGCCTTCGCCCTCGACGGCGTAGAGCGCAACGCTGCGCTGAACGGCGTTGCCGAAAAAATGACCTGCATCGAAGGCGACGTCTTCGAAGCGCTGAAAGAACTGAAAGCCAGCGAAGAGCGTTTCGACGTGATCGTCGCCGACCCACCGGCCTTCATCAAACGCAAAAAAGACATGAAGAACGGCGAAGGCGCCTACCGCCGCCTGAACGAGCAAGCCATGCGTCTGCTCAGCAAGGACGGCATCCTGGTCAGCGCCTCGTGCTCCATGCACCTGCCGGAAGACGACCTGCAGAACATTCTGCTGACCAGCGCCCGTCATCTGGACCGCAATATCCAGATGCTTGAGCGTGGCGGCCAGGGTCCGGATCACCCGGTGCACCCGGCAATTGTCGAGACGCGGTACATCAAGAGCATTACGTGCCGGTTGTTGCCGAATAGCTAACAGGCAAGCACAGATAAAAATGTGGGAGGGGGCTTGCTCCCGATAGCCGTGTGTCAGCCAGCTAATAGGGGGCTGACACTACGCAATCGGGGGCAAGCCCCCTCCCACATTTGTTTTGTGGTTGCCGTGAAAACTTTTCCTACCCAAGCAAGCCACGTCTACTCAGGAAATTTCTCTCAACGCTTTTGATTGAATTCCACTTTTCGCAGACTAGTATCGGTTTCTGGTTTTACTCCGGAAAACAAAAACAATGTCTGGGCCGTCTCTCTCCCGCTTCATCCTAATCACCTGCATTTCCCTGATCAGCTTCTTCCCGATCAATATCCTGCTGCCCTCTTTTCCCGCCCTGTCTGCCCAGTTCGATACGCCCAGCGCAGACATCGCACTGTCCATCAGCCTGTTCACTTTGGTGTTTTCGATCTCCCAACTGGTCACTGGCCCGCTGTCGGATAAATGGGGCCGCAAGGAAGTGCTGCTCGGCTGCATCACGCTGTCGATCCTCGGGGCGATAGGCTGCGCAATGGCCCCGGATTACCTGACGTTCCTGCTGTTTCGCACGGTGCAGGCCATGGGCTGCGGCTTCTTCGTGTTGGGCCATGCACTGGTGGAAGACCTGTTCGATGAACAGGACCGAGCCCGGGTACGCCTCTATTACATGACCCTGAGCGGCTCGTTTGTCGCCCTAGCGCCACTGATCGGCTCCTGGCTGCAAACCACCTTCGACTGGCAAGGGAGCTTCTATGGGTTTGCGCTCATGGCATTGGGCATGTTGATCCATGCGTTCTGCATTCTGCCTTCCCAGGCTGCCAGCCCGCACCGCGTACCCGTTTCGATCCCGGGCACGCTCAAAGCAGTCGCCGCCAATCGCGACTTTCTGCGCTATTGGTGGATCGCCGCCCTGGTGTTTGCCTGCTATTTCGCCTTGATCAGCGTGACACCGCTGATTTTCATGGATGCGCTGAAGCTGTCCGAGTACCAATATGCGTTGGTGCTGATGGTGTATGGCGTGGCCTACCTGCTCGGGGGCGTCGCAGCCTCGCACCTGCAAAAACGCATGACGCTGTCCCGGCAAATCAACATCGGTCTCGGACTACTGCTCGTTGCTGGCGCACTGTTAACCCTGATCGTGAGCCTGAAAGCCATCAGCACCGTGACCTTGCTCATCCCAATGCTGATCAGCGCCCTGGCCGTCACCCTGGTTCGGCCTGCTGCGATTTCCGCAGCGATGCTGTTGTTCTCAAGCAGTGCGGGCACCGCCGCATCGGCCGGGAACAGCATCATGTTTCTCACGGCGGCCATCAGCAGCGCCGCACTGGCCCAGGCCGGCGATTATCTGCTCATCACCATCGCCATCGGGTTCCTTGTGCTCAGCCTGTGGGGGCTGATGACCAACAGCCGTGCGGGCCGCTAAGGCTCCCGAATCACCGGCGTAAGCAGCATATCGCTGGTCTGCAACTGCAAATAACGGGGTTTGACCAGCGAAACCTTTCCTTCGCGGATATCGTGGATCAGCGTCTCCGTGTCGACATAACCGTCCGGCAGCTGCGTCCACAACAACGGACCACGATCGTCCCATTCGCCCTTCTCATCCAGCACGAAAATGCGTGGCGGCTTGGAGTCGTGACGATAACTGGTGCTCGGCATTGCCAGCACTTCGGGTTGGCCATCCTGATCCAGGTCGACCGCCCACAGCACGCAACCCAACTCGCAAGGGGAGTCCGTGCTCAGGCTGAGCTCGGCAAATTGCTCGCTACCTTTGGGCTCCGGGCCGATCCATTCCAGTTCGGGCTTGGGCCGCTCCGCCTGTTCCTTTGCATAGCGCTCGGTGAAACTCAGCGCCGTGTCGTCCATCCGCTCACGCAAGGCGCGGCGTGAATCCGGGTCCAGAATGCGTTCCTGATCCAAGTCGACCTGCAACTTTGCAAACGCCTCCTCGCCTGCTTTCTCCAGGCCAAACCGCAAGTAGTCCGCATCGAACGCTTCAGCCTTGGTGCGCCCGTCGAGCAAACGCCGGACCTGATCGTCGACGCTCAAACGTACCGGATCGAGGATCGGCGTATTGACCAACACCACCAGCCCACAAAACAGCAACGCCAGGGCCGGGTTGGTCACCCGCAAGTTGGCGAGCCAGATCGGCGAACGCAACACCACCGCCCAAACGGCCGCCAGGCCATACAAGCCACACAATAGCGCCGCCGCCAGCGCAATGAAGCGTTGTGGCGACAAGGCATATTGCTCCACCCGCAGCCAGCTCGAATAAAACGCGATGGCGGCGAGAATCGGCAGACACAGCAGGCTCAACTCGATAAAACGCGTTAACCATTTGGGGTACGGCCGAGGCTGAATACCCTCCTGAAAAACACCGTTGAGCAAGAACAGCTGCGCACCTGCCAGCACCAGCAGAATGGGCGTTGAATAACCCGTCGCCCAAATTCGTTGGAGCCCGGTGAACGGTAAAGTCAGGGTAAACAGCAGACTGATCAGGGCGATCAACGGCAACAACAAGCCACAGGCGCTGAACAGCATGCCGCGCATCTGGCCGATGACTTTCTCGCTGCGCGCCGCCAGGTACATGCCCAGGGCGAACACCAACGGCAAGCTGATGCACAGGAATCGCTGGCTCCAGAAGTGATGCTCAAAAAATTCGATGCCCAGCATCAGGAACAGTCGGCCCCATAGCTTGAGCAACAACATGAACACCCCCACCAGGATCAGGGCGTACAGCACGATGAACACGCTGTTCCAGGCCTGCTGAAACAGGTCCTCATAACGCCAGCGCTGCCCTTTTTCGGCGGGCCAGGCGAACAGAAACGTGGCACAGACATAACTCAACAACATCACGCTGATAAACCAGGAATTGATCGCCCAACGGCTATTGCCGACATGGTCGAGGCCGTAACAGACCCACAGCGTCATGCCGCCCATCAACAGGGTGAACGCCAGCGTAGGTAGCAGCGACCGCCACCGCAGGGCTTTTTCCCCCAGCAACTGCAAGGTGGTACCGCCGACCAACACAACGGTGTAGGTGACAAAAAACAGAGTTTCGCTCAAGCGATAGAGCTGATCGGAGTAATTGAAGACGATTCCTTGGATCAGACCGATCAGCAGGTAAAACCCAAGAAAACGATGGATACCGGGCATTCCAATTCCTTTGGAGGGGGGTGGGGGGCAAAGGGTCGCTAGTCTAAACAAAGCCCACGGACATGAGTATTGCCCCGTTCCCTCCAGCCGCCAGCGGTGTAGAATCGGCCCTATTCATCGCCAGTCATCCCCCGGCGGGTTTATGAGCTCAAGGCCAATGCGCACGGCGATCCCGTCACGTTTGCGGCAACTTCCGGACACCAGGGCCATTTTTCGGGTGTTCCAGACGTCACTAGAAGCTCACTCCCCTTTGATACCGATTAGCCGCCCGGAGTGCTCCAATGCCTGATTACCGCTCGAAAACATCCACCCACGGCCGCAACATGGCCGGCGCGCGCGCACTGTGGCGTGCCACGGGGATGAAAGATGACGACTTCAAGAAGCCGATCATCGCGATTGCCAACTCTTTTACCCAGTTCGTACCGGGCCACGTCCACCTCAAGGACCTGGGCCAACTGGTCGCCCGCGAGATCGAACGCGCTGGCGGCGTAGCAAAAGAATTCAACACCATCGCCGTGGATGACGGCATCGCCATGGGCCATGACGGCATGCTGTACTCGCTGCCAAGCCGCGAGATCATCGCCGACTCCGTGGAGTACATGGTCAACGCCCACTGCGCCGACGCCATCGTCTGCATCTCCAACTGCGACAAGATCACCCCCGGCATGCTGATGGCCTCCCTGCGCCTGAACATCCCGGTGATCTTCGTCTCCGGCGGCCCGATGGAAGCCGGCAAGACCAAGCTCGCCTCCCATGGCCTGGACCTGGTCGACGCCATGGTCATCGCCGCCGATTCCAGCGCTTCTGACGAGAAGGTTGCGGAATACGAGCGCAGCGCCTGTCCGACCTGCGGTTCGTGCTCCGGCATGTTTACCGCCAACTCGATGAACTGCCTGGTCGAAGCCCTGGGCCTGGCGTTGCCGGGCAACGGTTCGACCCTGGCGACCCACAGCGACCGCGAGCAGCTGTTCCTGCAGGCCGGCCGCACCATCGTCGAGCTGTGCAAGCGTTACTACACCGAGAACGATGACTCGGTATTGCCGCGCAACATCGCCAACTTCAAGGCGTTCGAAAACGCCATGACCCTGGACATCGCCATGGGCGGTTCCACCAATACCATCCTGCACTTGCTGGCCGCCGCCCAGGAAGCCGAGATCGATTTCGACCTGCGCGACATCGACCGCCTGTCCCGTCACGTGCCGCAACTGTGCAAAGTCGCGCCGAACATCCAGAAGTACCACATGGAAGACGTGCACCGCGCCGGCGGGATCTTCTCGATCTTAGGCTCTCTGGCCCGTGGCGGCCTGCTGCACACTGACCTGCCGACCGTGCACAGCAAGTCCCTCGCCGAAGGCATCGCCAAGTGGGACATCACCCAGACTGACGATGAAGCCGTGCATACCTTCTTCAAGGCCGGCCCGGCGGGCATCCCGACTCAGACTGCGTTCAGCCAGTCGACCCGTTGGGACACCCTGGACGACGATCGTGAAAACGGCTGCATCCGCAGTGTCGAACACGCCTACTCCCAAGAAGGCGGCCTGGCCGTGCTCTACGGCAACATCGCCCTCGATGGCTGTGTGGTGAAAACCGCCGGTGTGGATGAGTCCATCCACGTCTTCGAAGGTCGCGCCAAGATCTACGAAAGCCAGGACAGCTCGGTTCGCGGCATCCTCGCCGACGAAGTGAAAGAAGGCGACATCGTGATCATCCGCTACGAAGGCCCGAAAGGCGGCCCGGGTATGCAGGAGATGCTCTACCCGACGTCCTACCTGAAATCCAAAGGCCTGGGCAAAGCCTGCGCCCTGCTGACCGACGGCCGCTTCTCCGGCGGCACCTCGGGCCTGTCCATCGGCCATGCTTCGCCAGAAGCCGCTGCCGGTGGCGCGATTGGCCTGGTGCAGGATGGCGACAAGGTGCTGATCGACATTCCGAACCGTTCGATCAACCTGTTGATCAGCGATGAAGAACTGGCTGCACGCCGCGTCGAGCAGGACAAGAAAGGCTGGAAGCCAGTGGAGAAGCGTCCGCGCAAAGTCACCACGGCGCTGAAGGCTTACGCCCTGCTGGCCACCAGCGCCGATAAGGGTGCTGTGCGTAACAAGGCGATGCTCGACGGCCTGTAAGCCTCGCCCCTATAAAAATGCCCCGCCAAGTGCGGGGCATTTTTTTGCCTGGAGCAATTCTCCAAAACACTGAGGATCACAATGTGGGAGGGGGCTTGCTCCCGATATAGATGGGTCAGTCAACACATGCACCGACTGGCACCCTGCTATCGGGAGCAAGCCCCCTCCCACATTTACCGGCGTAGAGCCGTGGTTATTGAATCTCATCCGGCTTGACGATCACCCAGTTCTTATCCGCCGTCACCGGCAACCCTTCCTTGGCCTGCGCCGCAGCATGCTTGGCCATCATGCCGTTGAGTTGGGTCATGTATTTGTCTTTGCGGTTGATCCACAGGTGCACGCCGCCCTTGGCGACGTCTACATCGTGGAACAGCATGTAACCGTCGCTGGTCGGCGTGTCGCCGCCGACGATCACCGGTTTTTTCCATTCGTCGATGTAGGTGAGAATCGCCGCGTGTTTACCGGCCATCCAGGTCGCCGGGGTCCACAGGTAGGGGGTCAGCTCCAGGCCGAGGTTGGCTTTCTCATCGTATTTGCCGGCGGTGATCTGCTTGCGGGCGGTGGTCAGCTCGCCGGTCTTGCGGTCCTTGAGCAGGGTGGTCACGCCGATGACGTTTTCAGGTTTGACGTTGTAGCCGTACTTCGGATCCGCCGCGACCATGCGCACCAGTTCCTCGGAAGCGGCCGTCATCACGTACACCTCGATGCCGTTTTCCATCAGCTTGTTGTACAGCTCGGTCTGGCCGGTGAAGACTTTCGGCGGCTGCACCTCGGACTTCTTCACCACGTCGCCTTCGAAATAGCTGACCGGCACGGGCTTGCCGGACGCCATCAGCTCATCCACCTGAACCTTGAGTTCCTTGAGGGTGAAGCCGGAAAACACCTGGGCGACCCAGGGGTAGCAGACCATGTCGTCCACTTCGCACAGTCGATAGTAGTAACTGAACAGGCTTTCCTTATGGTCGGCCGTGTCTTTGAACGGCATCAGCTTGAGCGAAGGATCAAGGCTGTCGCGGGTGATCAGGCCCTTGTTTTCCATGTAGGGCAGCAGGGACTCTTCGAGGTCGTAGCGGTAGCTGGTGTTGTCCATGTCGAACACCGCGTAGTTACCCTTGTTGGCGTTGGCGGCGATCATGTCGTTCAGTTGCTTGGCCGCAGGTGCGGGCCAGTGTTTCAACTCCGTGGCGGCAAACGCCTGGCTGGCGAGTCCCAGGCAAAGTGCGGCGGATACCAGTAGTTTCGGCGCGAGCTTCATAGACGTTGTCTCCCTGAGTGAAAGACATCGACGCTAACAAATCCTCGTGACAGTTCCCATGTTGAGCGCGACCGCGCGCGTCCTGATCCCGCCAACGGCATACGCCTGAGCGTCAAAGGCTTATTCCAAAAACGACAGTCACCATTCCATATTGGTATTAAATCAATATATTTCAAGCTGTTAGGATTTCCGGTTCGCAATCGCAGGCTCACGCGATTGGCTGCCTTCTCAACGGAGCTTCAATGAATCTGCCCCTGATTCTCAACTTACTCGTGTTCGTGGCCCTGCTATTGGGCCTGGCACAAACCCGTCGCACAAACTGGAGCCTCGCCAAGAAGGTTCTGTTTGCCCTGGTCCTGGGCGTGGCGTTTGGTGTGGCGCTGCACAGCATTTACGGTGCCGGCAACCCGGTGCTCAAGGCCTCCATCGGCTGGTTCGACCTAGTCGGTAACGGCTACGTGCAGTTGCTGCAAATGATCGTGATCCCGCTGGTATTTGCCTCGATCCTCAGCGCTGTGGCGCGCCTGCATAACGCAGCGTCCTTGGGCAAGATCAGCTTCCTGACCATCGGCACGCTGCTGTTCACCACCGCGATTGCGGCATTGATCGGTATCGGTTTGACCAACCTGTTCGGCCTCACCGCCGAGGGCCTGGTGGCCGGCACCCAGGAAATGGCGCGCCTGCAAGTGATCCAGAGTGATTACGCAGGTAAGGTCGCCGACCTGAACATCCCTCAATTGCTGCTCTCGTTTGTGCCGTCAAACCCGTTTGCCGACTTGGCCCGCGCCAAGCCAACGTCAATCATCAGCGTGGTGATCTTCGCTGCATTCCTGGGGGTTGCCGCGCTGCAACTGCTCAAGGATTACGTGGAAAAAGGCCAGAAAGTGCTCAACGCCATCGACACCCTGCAAGCCTGGGTGATGCGTCTGGTGCGCCTGGTGATGAAACTGACCCCGTACGGCGTATTGGCGCTGATGACCAAAGTGGTCGCCGGTTCCAACCTGCAAGACATCATCAAGCTCGGCAGTTTCGTGCTGGTGTCGTACCTGGCCCTGGGCCTGATGTTCGTGGTGCATGGCCTGCTGCTGTCGCTGGCCGGGATCAACCCGCTGCGCTTCTTCCGCAAGGTCTGGCCAGTGCTGACGTTTGCCTTCACCAGCCGTTCCAGCGCGGCGGCTATCCCGCTGAGCATTGAGGCGCAGACTCGCCGCCTTGGCATTCCGCAATCCATCGCCGGTTTCGCTGCTTCGTTCGGCGCGACCATCGGCCAGAACGGTTGCGCCGGCCTCTACCCGGCCATGTTGGCGGTGATGGTGGCGCCGACCGTGGGCATCAACCCGTTGGACCCGCTATGGATCGCGACCCTGGTGGCGATTGTGACCCTGAGTTCGGCCGGTGTTGCTGGCGTGGGTGGCGGTGCGACGTTTGCCGCGCTGATCGTGCTGCCGGCCATGGGCTTGCCGGTCTCACTGGTGGCGCTGCTGATTTCCGTGGAGCCGCTGATCGACATGGGCCGTACGGCGTTGAACGTGAATGGTTCGATGACGGCAGGGGCAATTACCAGCCAGATCATGGGGCAGACGGACAAGGCGTTGTTGGATGCAGATGAGCATGCGGAGTTAGCGCAGGCCTGATAGACCGTCATCGGGGGCAAGCCCCCTCCCACATTTGGAATGCACTTCAATGTGGGAGGGGGCTTGCCCCCGATGCTTTTAGACTTTTTCCCAGACTTCGAAGTTGTAAGCCGGCTTATCACCTTCGGCTGGGTTTGGCAGATTGGAAACCAACGTCCACTGGTCCGCATCAAACTCCGGAAACCACGCATCCCCTTCCGGACTCAGCGCCACGCGCGTGAGATATAACCGATCCGCCTGCTCCAGCCCCTGCGCATACAGCTGCGCGCCACCGATCAGCATCAACTCATCCACGCCCTGCTCCAGCGCCCAAGCTTCAGCCCGCGCCACGGCGGCATCGAGTGACGGAAAAACTTCCGCACCTTCAAGCTTAAGATCGGTCTGACGGCTGACCACCAGGTTCAAGCGCCCAGGCAGCGGTCGACCCAGAGAATCCCAGGTCTTGCGCCCCATGATGATTGGCTTGCCAAGGGTGGTGGCCTTGAAATATTTGAAATCCCCCGGCAAATGCCAGGGCATGCTGTTATCGACGCCGATCACGCGGTTTTCACCGAGGGCTGCGATCAGGCTTAAAGGGAGAGTTTTTTTCATGGCGACGAGAATACCAGAGCCAAGACCTAGCGGTTATGCTCCAACCTCACTTGCTCAACAGGACGGCGCGTGACTGCACTGAACCCGCTGCAAAAACTCTGGCTGACAGAAACCGTGCGCCTGCGTGAAGAACACGCAGGCGCTCTGGAAGACTTGGAAGCCAACCGCCTGGCCCGCACGGCTGGCGGCGATCTGCCGACGCGCATCCAGCATCGCGCCTTGCATCTGGCCGAGCGCGATGGGCTGACTGCCGCCCTCACCCGCTGGCTGCAAGGTGCGCGTTTGGCACTGGTGCTGCTGGCGCTAGTCGCCGTTATCAGCGGCGCCGGGCTGGCCTTCGCGGCACTGGGCAACGGCTTGACCCCGGTGAATGTGTTCTGGGCCCTGGGCAGCCTGCTCGGTTTGAACCTGATCCTGTTGATAAGCTGGGCACTGGGCCTGCTGTTTGCTGGAGAGCACAGCGCCAGCCTTGGTCGCTTATGGCTGTGGCTCAGTGAAAAACTCGCCCGTGACGCCAAGGCCGCGCAATTGGCCCCGGCGTTATTGCTGTTGTTGCAGCGCCAGAAACTCAATCGCTGGGCAGTCGGTGTGCTGGTCAACGGACTGTGGCTGCTGGCATTGCTCAGCGCGCTGGTCATTCTGCTGACACTGCTCGCCACAAGGCGCTACGGCTTTGTGTGGGAAACCACCATTCTCGGTGCCGACACCTTCGTCGCCGTCACCCAGGCCCTCGGCGCCCTGCCCGCTGTGCTTGGTTTCAATGTACCGACCGTCGAGATGATCCGCGCCAGCGGCGACTCCGCCCTCAATATCGAAAGCGCCCGCCAAGCCTGGGCCGCTTGGTTGGTGGGCGTGTTGCTGGTCTACGGCCTGCTGCCCCGACTCATCCTCGCCCTGTTGTGCCTGTGGCGTTGGAAAGCAGGACGCGCGGCCTTGCGTCTGGACCTGAACCTACCGGGCTATAGCCAACTGCGTGAACGCCTGATGCCAAGCAGTGAACGCCTCGGCGTCAACGACGCCGCGCCCGAGCAACTGCACCAGGTTACCGGCGGCGTCAGCGAGCTGGAAAGCGACGGCGCCCTGCTGGTGGCCATCGAGCTGGACGACCAACACCCCTGGCCGCCCAAGCTACCAGCCCAAGTGAAAAACGCCGGCATCCTCGACAGCCGTGAATCGCGCAACAAGCTGTTGGAACAGCTCACCCGCTTCCCGCCCGCGCGCCTGGCCATCGCCTGCGACCCGCGCCGTTCGCCGGATCGCGGCAGCCTCGCGCTGATCGCCGAACTCGCGCGCAGCGCCGCAGCCACCCGCGTCTGGCTGCTGCAAGCGCCGCCCGGCCAAGCGCTGGATGCCGAACGCCTCGGCGATTGGCACACCGCGCTGCATCAGCTGGAGCTGCCCTTCGCCGACTGCGCGCCGTTGAACTGGCTGGAGACCGGTCATGACTAAACCGCTGAAACTCGCCGTGGTCGGCCACACCAACGTGGGCAAAACTTCGCTGCTGCGCACCCTGACCCGGGATGTGGGCTTCGGTGAAGTCTCCCATCGTCCCAGCACCACGCGGCATGTGGAAGGCGCGCGCCTGTCGGTGGACGGCGAAGCCCTGCTGGAGCTGTACGACACACCCGGCCTGGAAGATGCCATCGCCCTGCTTGATTACCTGGAACGTCTCGACCGACCTGGCGAACGCTTGGACGGCCCGGCGCGCCTGGCGCGGTTCCTCGAAGGCAGCGAAGCGCGCCAGCGTTTCGAGCAGGAAGCCAAAGTGCTGCGCCAACTGCTGGCCTCGGACGCCGGTCTGTATGTGATTGATGCCCGCGAGCCGGTGCTGGCCAAGTACCGCGATGAGCTGCAAGTGCTGGCCAGTTGCGGCAAACCCTTGCTGCCGGTGCTCAATTTCGTCAGCAGCAGCGACCACCGCGAACCGGACTGGCGCGAAGCCCTGGCCCGCCTCGGCCTGCATGCGCTGGTGCGTTTCGACAGCGTCGCGCCGCCGGAAGACGGCGAGCGCCGTCTGTATGAAAGTCTGGCCCTGCTGCTGGAAAACGCACGACCGCAGTTGGAACGCTTGGTCCTTGATCAGCAAGCCCAACGCCAGGCCCGCCAGCAAAGCGCAGCGCGGTTGATCGCCGAATTATTGATCGACTGCGCCGCGTGCAGGCGCAGCGTGGTCACTGAAGATGAGCAGCAAGCCATCGGCGATTTGCGCAAGGCCGTACGCCAGCGCGAACAAAAATGTGTGGAAGCCCTGCTCAAGCTGTTCGGTTTCCGCCCACAAGACGCGGCCGCCAGCGACTTGCCGCTGCTGGATGGCCGCTGGGGCGACGACCTGTTCAACCCGGAAACCCTCAAGCAACTCGGCGTGCGCGTGGGTGGCGGGATCGCTGCCGGCGCGGCGGCGGGTGCCGGCGTGGATCTACTGGTTGGCGGGCTGACGCTGGGCGCCGCTGCCCTGGCCGGTGCCATCGCCGGGGGCGCGCTGCAAACCGCGCGCAGCTATGGCAGCCGCCTGCTGGGCAAGATCAAGGGCCAACGCGAGTTGACCGTCGATGATAGCGTCCTGCGCCTGCTCGCCCTGCGCCAACGCCAGTTGCTCAAGGCCCTGAGCGTGCGCGGCCACGCGGCGATGCACAGCATCAAGGTCGATACGCCCCAGGACAAAACCTGGCGCGAAGGCAAGTTGCCGGAGGCGCTGCACAAGGCCCGTGCCCATCCGCAATGGTCGTCGCTCAACCCCCACGCCAAGCTGAGCCAGGCTGAACGCCAAGAGCAAATCGAGGCCCTCGCCCAACGCCTCGACGAGACCTAAGCTGCCAGCACCTTGCGAGCCTTGGCCTTGAGCACTTCAAGGTCGAGCAGCGGCACGTGCATGTCCTTGGCTTGTTCGTCCCAGTGGCGCATGCGCAGACTGACGTGACAGAGCGGGTCTTGCTCGAAGGCCCGTGCCTCATCGGCCGTCATCACGCCGCCCTGATAAGCCAAGGTTCGACGGCTGGCTTCGCTCAGGCGCGCGTAGTAATCCGGCTGACTGAAGGTCAGGTAGCGCTTGGCCTGCACGTGATATTCCACCAGCCTGGCCATGCGTTCGCTGAACCCTGCCCGACGCAGGTAATCCGCCCCCAACCGCTCATGGCTGACCACGCCATAACCGCCCATGTTCGCGCCGCCCTGGCCGCAGAGATGGCCGATGTCGTGGAAGAACGCTGCCAATACCACTTCATCATCGAAACCTTCTACCATGGCGAACTGCGCGGCCTGGGACATGTGTTCGATCTGCGACACCGGCTCGCCGATGTAGTCCGCCGTGCCGTGCTGTTCGTACAAACCGAAGACGTCGGTAATCACCTGTTCCCGGTTCATCACGCCTCCCCACACAACGCGCGGATATTGCGCTCGGCCATCGCTGGTCCCACGCTCATGCCCACGCCGGTGTGCATCAACGCTGCACTCACGCCTGGCGCCGCCCGCAAGAACGAAAACGGCGCCGGTCCACGCGAGCCATAAACGCCCTGCCAACGCTCCACCACCTGGATCTTGCAGCCCAGGGTCTGCTGGGCCAGTTCGATCATCCAGTCGTCGACCTGTTCGGCGTTGAAGGGCGACGCATCGCTGCCGTACTCGTGGGAATCGCCGATGATCAGTTCGCCGTGAGGCGTCGGGCTGATCAGCAAGTGAATGCCATGCTCATGCAGGTACGGTGCTTCGCGAAGGATCTGCGCCTGCACCGGCGCGGCTTCCGGCAAGTCGGCGAAAGCACCGTAATGCACGCAACTGAGACCGGTGAGCAAGGCGTGTTGCAGGTTCAGGTTGAGCACCGGCCGGGCGCGCAGCATTTGCAGGCGACAGACCTGCGGGTTGAGCGGCGCAATCGATTCGGCCAGCAGGGTTTGGTAATCGTGGCCGGAGCAGACGATGATCTGCTCGCCACGAAAGCTCCCCGCCGTGCTGTGCAGTTGCCCCGGCTCCACGTCGCGCACGAGCGTGGAGAAATGAAACTCCACGTTCAGCGCTTGCGTCAGGTAGTTGATCAGCGCCGGAATCGCCTCGCGCGAATACAGCTGTTGATCGTCCTTGCCGTGCAGCGCGGCGCGGTGGTGGCGGAACTGGCCGCCGTACAGATCCTTCATTGCTGCGCCTTGCAGCAACTCGACGTTATAGCCGTACTCCTGCGCGCGGCCGGCGCAGAAGGCTTCCAGCAGGTGTTCTTCAGCTTCGGTGCGGGCAAACAAGTACGAGCCGTTGCGCTTAAGTTGCAGCCCGGCGACTTGCGCCCACTGCCCCCAGATCGCACGGCTTTCCCGCGCCAGGTCGAGCATCGGCCCCGGTGGTTGGCCGGTGACCAGAGCCTGGCCGAAGTTGCGCACCGAGGCGCCCAACGGCGTGGCGCTGCGCTCGAAGACTTTGACCTTGAGGCCGCGTTTGGCGGCTGCATAAGCGTGGGAAAGGCCGAGGATGCCGGCGCCGATGATCAGCAGGTCGCTGTGGTGTGTCATTTAGTGATGTCCTGTTTTCAAGACCGCCATCGGGGGCAAGCCCCCTCCCACAGTTGACCGCATTCTCATGCAGGAACTCGGTCGACTATGGGAGGGGGCTTGCTCCCGCTAGGGCCATCAGCCCTAACGAAAACCTTACTGACCCGCTACCTTCTCCGACTTGCCGTCATAGCGCTTACGCCATTCAGTCAGGATGCTGTCGCGGTTTTTGGAGGCCCAGCCGAAGTCGTTCTTGATCAAACGCTGCTCGTAGTCCGCTGGCAATTCGGTCTGCGGCTTGGCGATTCCCGGCTGGGCGAGCACGGCAAAGTTGTCCTTGTACAACTCCATCGCCGCAGGGCTGGCAGAAAAGTCCGCCAGTTTCTTCGCCGCGTCGGCATGGGCGCTGCCCTTGATCACGGCAGTCGCTTCAATGTCCCAACCCAGGCCTTCTTTGGGCAGGATGATATCCAGCGGCGCGCCCTGGCGCTTGAGCTGTACCGCCGGGTATTCAAACGAGATACCAATCGGGAATTCCCCCGAAGCCGCCAGCTTGCAAGGCTTGGAACCGGAGTGAACGTACTGGCCGATGTTCTGGTGCAGGTCGTCCATGTACTGCCAGCCTTGTTTCTCGCCGAAGATCTGCAGCCACGCGCTTACGTCCAGGAAACCGGTGCCGGACGATGCCGGGTTGGGCATGACGATCTTGCCCTTGTACTCAGGCTTGGTCAGGTCTTGCCAGCTCACCGGCTTGGTCAGGCCCTGTTTCTCGGCTTCGACGGTGTTGAAGCAGATGGTCGCGGCCCACACGTCCATGCCGACCCAGGCCGGGGGGTTGGCAGCGTCGCGGTAGTTTTTGCCGATCTTGTCCAGGTCCTTCGGCGCGTAGTTGTCGAGCATGCCCTGCTGGTCGAGGATCGCCAGACTGGAGGCCGCCAGTCCCCACACCACGTCGGCTTGCGGGCGATCTTTCTCGGCCAGCAGCTTGGCCGTGATGATGCCGGTGGAGTCGCGTACCCACTTGATTTCAACATCAGGGTTGGCTTGCTCAAAGGCCTTTTTGTAGGTCTTCAACTGCTCGGCTTCGAGGGCCGTGTACACGGTCAGTTCGGTCTTGGCGAAGGCATTCAGGCTGAATGCAGTGAGTACGGCAGCGACCAGCGCCAGGGGCTTGAACATGGAATACCTCCTTTAAGGGTTATTGGCCGGGCGCGGTCTGGCGCCAGGCTTGGGATCGGCGCAGCGCGCCACGTGAGGCCCACGCCAGCAGCAGCGAGACGCCGGCCGAGGTGAACAGGATCAGGGTCGACATGGCCGCCGCGCCGCCCACATTGCCGGCGTCGTCCATGTTCAACACGGCGACGGCGGCGAGGATGGTGTCGGGGCTGTAGAGAAAGATCGCGGCCGATACGGTGGTCATCGCCGACACAAACAGGTAGCGCACGATGTCCAGCAGCGCCGGCAGGCAGATCGGCACGGTTACGCGCAGGTAATGACGGTACAGCGGCGCCTTGAGCGACAGCGCGGCGGCTTCAAACTCGGCGTCCAGCTGGCGCAACGCGGTGGTGGCGGTCATCTGCGCAGTGGTCAAATAGTGAGCAATGGTGCACACCACCAGCAGGGTCATGGTCCCGTAGAACACGTGCAGCGGGTTGCCGTTGAGGTTGAAGAAGAACACGTAGCCCAGGCCCAGCACCAAACCCGGCACGGCCATCGGGACAAAGCTGAGCATGCGCAGCGCCAGGTTCAGGCCCTTCTGACCTTTGGTTTTTTCCATCAGATAGGCGCCGGTGAAGATCAGCACACTGCCAATCAGTGCTGTGCACAAGGCCATGCGCAGGCTGTTGCGATAGGCCAGCCAGCCGCCGCCCGCCGTGTCTTCAAACTGGTAGTGGTTCAGCGACAGCGACAGGTTGTACGGCCAGAATTTCACCAGCGAGGAGTACACCGCCATGCCGAACACCAGCAGCAACACGGCGCAGATCAGTAGGACGATGGCCAGGTAGCAGCCATCCCTTACCCGCGATGGCGTGGGCTGGAACACCTGGGCACGGCCACTCATGGCGTCACCATGACGCCGGCGCAACCACGCATCCACGCCAAAACTGAACAGCGCCGGCAGTAGCAACACCATGCCGATCAACGCGCCGCGACCGAATTGTTGCTGGCCGACCACCGCCTTGTAGGCTTCCAACGCCAGCACCTGGTAATCACCACCGACCACCACGGGCACGCCGAAGTCGGTAATGGTCAAGGTGAACACCAGGCAGAATGCGGCGAACACCGCCTGGCGCGTGGCCGGCCAGGTGATGCTGCGAAACGCCCGTGCCGGGCTGGCGCCCATGCTAGAGGCGGCATCGAACAGCCGCGCATCCGCCAGGGACAGCGCCGACAGCAGGATCATCAACGCGTGCGGGAAGGTGTAGATCACTTCCCCGAGCACAATCCCCCAGAAGCCGTAGATGTTGTCCGAAAGCAGCCCGCGCAGCATGCCCTGATTACCGAACAGATAAACCAGCGCAATGCCCGGCAGCATCGACGGTGCCATCAACGGCAGCAGCGACAGGCCTCGCCAGATCGCCTTGCCTGGAATCAACGTGCGTTGCAGCGCGTAGGCAAACAGGTAGGCCAGCGGTACGACGATGGCCGCCACGCTGAGGGAGACTTTCAGGCTATTGCCCAGCAGCCAGTGGAAGTTCTCGCTGGTGATTAAATCCCGAGCGGCCACAAGGCCACCGCCCTGCCCGGCCTCGCTGCTAAAGCCGCGCCAGAAGATCGCCAGCAGCGGCATCAACACGGCAACACTAAGCAGGCACAGCCAGAGCAGTTTGCCGCCGAGCACAAAAATACGGTCGCCGGTTTCGGCGCGGGAAACTTGCCGCGGCAGGGTCATGACAGCGGCCATCTCAGGCAAACACCTGCAGGCTGCGCGGCGGCAAGGCGACCCAGATGTCTTGGGCGCCCAGGCGCGGCATCGCCTCCGGGGCCAGTTCAGCCAGCAGCGGGTGGCCAGGCAGTTGGTCCAGTTCAAAGCTCATGCGGCAGCGGTTGCCGAGGAAGGTAATCTCGCGGACCTTGGCCGCGAACAGGTTTTCTTCATGCACTGGCGGGTTGACGCTGATGGCTTCCGGTCGGCAGAACAGGCGGCCGGACGTGGCCACACCGGCATCCTCGGCCAAGCGCATGTTCATCCCGCCGACCTGGGCATGGCTGGCACTGTTGCGGCTGAACGGCAGCCAGTTGCCCTGGCCGACAAACTCCGCCACGAACGGCGTGGCCGGGCGGTCGTAAATTTCTTGGGGCGTGGCGTATTGCTCGACCTTACCGTTGTTCATTACGGCAATACGGTCGGCCATCAACATGGCTTCGTCCTGGTTGTGGGTGACCATCAGCGTGGTGATGCCCAAGCGCCGTTGCAGCTGGCGCAGCTCGGTGCACAGGTGCTCACGCACGCGGGCGTCGAGGGCGGACATGGGTTCGTCCAGCAGCAGTAACGAAGGGGCCGGCGCCAAGGCGCGGGCCAGGGCAACGCGCTGCTGTTGGCCGCCGGACAGCTGGCCGGGGTATTTCTTTTCGCTGCCGACCAGACCGACCAGTTCCAGCATCTGCCCGACACGCTGGCGCACTTCATCGCGACCACTGCCGGTGAGGCCGTAGCCGATGTTCGCTTCGATGGTCAGGTTGGGAAACAGCGCGTAGGACTGGAACAGAATGCCGTAGTCCCGCGCCTGAGGTGGCAGCAGGGAAACATCGCGATCACCCAGGTAAAGTTCGCCGCTGTCCTGGCGCTCCAGGCCGGCGATGCAACGCAGCAAGGTGGTCTTGCCGCAGCCAGACGGACCCAGCAGACACACCAGCTCGCCGGCGGCGACGTCCAGGGACACGTGGTCCAGCGCGGTAAAGGCGCCGAAGCGTTTCTGGATACCGCGCACTTTCATTGGCGCGCCGGGTTGGGTCAGGACTGTGTTCATGGTGGCACCTCATCGAACTGATGAAGGCCATGCTAGGCGGGCAATGCGTCCCTCTTGTGGCAAAAAGGCAAAAGGGAGTGATAGTGGTATTGGTGGATTTGTGTAGGTGATTTGGAGGGGTGTGCCTGGTTTACCGCAATCGGGGGCAAGCCCCCTCCCACATTTTAATCTGCGAACACATCCCAAGTGTGGGAGGGGGCTTGCCCCCGATTGGCCCTCAAGGCAGCCACCAAACCTCTAAATTGGCGACATTTCCTGCGCCAACCCTAGAAACGCCGCCGGCAGGCGAGCGCCTTTTCGTTCTTTGAGGCAGTACAGGTACTCCAGAATCTGCGGCGCATTCTCAATGGTCAACACCCGCAACTGCGGATCATGGGGCACTTCCTGTCGAGCAATGATGCTGATACCGATATTGCGCAACACCGCCTCCCGGATTGACTCGCGACTGCCGATCTCCAGCAACGGCCCATAGCTCACCCCAGCACCCTGCAGCATTTCCTCGGTAAGCCGTCGGGTGGTGGAACCTGCTTCGCGCATCAATAAGGTGTGTCCGGCCAGGGCAGTCAATGGCACATGATCAAGCTTGGCCAGGGGATGATTGCGATGCACCGCCAACACCAGAGGATCAGTGCCCAATACGCGGCGGATCAGGCGCGGGTCTTCCAGCAACTGCGAAGAGGCGGCGACGTCTACGCGGTAATCGTCCAGCGCTTCGAGTACCTGCTGAGAATTGCCGATGTCCACCGACACCTCCACATGGGGCAGGCGTTCGCGAAAGGCTTTGACCAGGTCGAGGATGTAATACGGCGCTGTCGCGGCAATGCGCAAAGCGCCCTGGAGTTGACCACTGTTGCGCAGGAAAAACTCGATGTCCGCTTCCTGCTGCAACAACGCCTTGACCATCGGCAGCAACCGGGCGCCGTCGTCACTGACCGTGAGGCGGCGACCACCGCGGTAGAACAGCTCAACGCCGTACTGGCTTTCCAGGTTGCGGATCTGGGTGGTGACTGTGGGCTGGCTCAGGCCGAGTTTTTTCGCCGCCTGGGTAATGCTGCCCAGGCGGGCGACCATAAAAAACGCCTTCAGCTCAGCACTCAGCACACCGCCCTCTCATCGTTTATTTGCGCAACAGGCGCAGGCCATTGAACACCACCAGCAGGCTCACGCCCATGTCGGCGAAGACCGCCATCCACATGGTGGCCATCCCCAGGAAAGTGACCGCGAGGAAGATCGCCTTGATCACCAGCGCCAGGGCGATGTTCTGCTTGAGGATACTCGACGTTTGCCGCGACAAACGAATGAATGCCGGGATCTTGCGCAAATCATCGTCCATCAGCGCCACGTCGGCAGTCTCGATGGCAGTGTCGGTACCGGCGGCGGCCATTGCAAAACCGATCTCTGCGCGGGCCAGGGCCGGGGCGTCGTTGATGCCGTCGCCGACCATACCCACCCGGTGGCCTTGGCCGTAGAGGGTTTCGATGGCTTGCAGTTTGTCGGTGGGCAACAGGTCGCCTTGAGCCTGGTCGATGCCGACCTGGGCCGCAATCGCCTGGGCGGTGTGGGTGTTGTCGCCGGTGAGCATCAGGGTTTTGATGCCCAACTCGTGCAATTGCTGAATGGCCTCGCGACTGCTGTCCTTGACGGTATCGGCCACGGCGAACAGCGCCAGGGGGCCGGACTTATCGAGCAGCAACACCACGGACTTTCCTTGCTTCTCCAGCGCGAACAGCTTTTCTTCCAGCTCAGGCGAGCACAGGCCGAGGTCTTCCACCAGACGGTGGTTACCCAGGTGGTAAGTCTCACCCTTGATATCGCCGCGCACACCACGACCGGCCAGGGCTTCGAAGTTATCCACAACGTGCACCGGCAGGTTTTTATCCACAGCCGCATTCGCAATGGCCAACGACACCGGGTGGTCAGAACGCCCAGCCAAACTGGCGGCGAGGGCCGGTGCGCTGTCCTCGACGTTTGGGAACAACGCCAAGTAATCGGTCTGCACCGGTTTGCCGTGCGTGATGGTGCCGGTCTTGTCCAGCGCCAGGTAGTCGAGCTTGTAACCACCCTCCAGGTACACGCCGCCCTTGATCAGGATGCCTTTGCGCGCCGCCGCCGCCAGGCCGCTGACGATCGTCACCGGAGTGGAGATCACCAACGCGCAGGGGCAGGCAACCACCAGCAGCACCAGGGCGCGGTAGATCCAGTCGAACCAGACACCGGCCATGAACAGCGGCGGAATAATCGCTACACCCAAGGCAAACAGGAAGACGGCCGGGGTGTAGACCTTGGAAAAACTGTCGACGAAGCGCTGGGTCGGAGCCCGTGCGCCTTGTGCTTGCTCGACGGCGTGGATGATCCGCGCCAGTGTGGAGTTATTGGCCGCTGCCGTGACTTTGTATTCCAGGGAGCCGGCTTGGTTAATGGTGCCGGCGAAGACTTTATCGCCCACAGTTTTTTCAATCGGCAGGCTTTCCCCGGTGATCGGCGCCTGGTCGATGGTGGATTGACCTGCGGTGACTTCACCGTCCAGGCCGATGCGCTCGCCGGGTTTAACCCGGACGATGGCGCCCAGTTCGATGCTTTTAACCTCCTGCTCAACCCAGTTACCGTCGGCCTGCTGCACCGTGGCCTGCTCCGGGGTCATCTGCATCAAGCCGCTGATGGCATTGCGCGCACGGTCCAGGGACTTGGCTTCAATCAGCTCGGCGACGGTGAACAGGAACATCACCATGGCGGCTTCCGGCCACTGGCCGATCAGGATCGCGCCCGTCACGGCGATGCTCATTAAGGCGTTGATGTTCAGGTTGAGGTTCTTCAGGGCGATCCAGCCCTTTTTATAGGTGGTGAGGCCGCCGCTGAGAATCGACACCAGCGCCACGAGGGCAATGACCCACGTCGGCGCGGCATTCGTGAAGTGCAGCACTTCGGCGCCCAACGCACCGACGCCGGACAAAGCCAACGGCCACCAGTGTTTTTTGGCAGGCGGTTCGGCAGCCGGGGTACCTTCCTCGATCGGGTCGGCCTGCATGCCCAAAGACTTGATGGCATCGATGATCGGCGCGGTACTCGGCAAGTCGTGGGTGACGCCGAGGATGCGGTTGATCAGGTTAAATTCCAATTGCTGCACACCCGCCAACTTGCCCAGTTTGTTCTGGATCAGCGTTTGCTCGGTGGGGCAGTCCATGGCTTCGATGCGGAAGGTGCTGAGGCGCGAGCCGGCGGTGGGCGCTTCGCTCAATTGCACCAACTCGGGTGCTGGAGTGCCGGAACAGCAGGCACCACCGTGGCCGTGGTTATGCACAGGCGTGAGTTTCTTAGGGCCATGATCATGATCGTGATCGTGATCGTGTTTATGCGGGGTGTGGATGGAGTCGCTCATTCGGTCGCGTCCGTAAAGGTGCCTGTTGCCAAGTAAAGGCCCTGTAGCCACTATAGGGTCAAGCACCCATTTGGAGATTGCTGCGATGAAGATCGGCGAATTGGCCAAACTGACTGACTGTCAGGTGGAAACCATCCGTTATTACGAGAAAGAAGGCCTGCTGCCGCCGCCGGCGCGCACCGACGCCAACTACCGCGTGTACACCCAGGCGCACACCGAGCGGCTGATCTTTATCCGCAACTGCCGCAGCCTCGACATGACCCTCGAAGAAATCCGCAGCCTGCTCAGCCTGCGCGACAGTCCACAGGACCAATGCGAAAGCGTGAATGCGTTGGTCGACGAGCATATCCACCATGTGAAAGCGCGGATCGACGGGCTATTGGCGTTGCAGGTGCAGTTGCTGGACTTGCGCCAACGCTGTGGCGGCGGGGATCACTGTGGGATTTTGCAGCAGTTGGAGGTCAGCGGGAGTATGCAGGCCAGCGAGGCTGAGCCCTCACATGTAGGCAGAAGCCACGGCCATTAAACGGGCCAAATGTGAGAGGGGGCTTGCCCCCTCCCACATTGGACGGCGTCAGACGCTAGATAGCGACATCGGCCTTGATGCTTGGATCAGCGTCATAGCCCACAATCTCAAAATCTTCGAACTTGTAATCGTAGATCGACGCCGGCTTACGCTTGATCACCAACTCCGGCAGCTTCTTCGGCGTACGCGCCAGCTGGGTCCGGATCTGTTCCATATGGTTGCTGTAGGCATGGGTATCGCCAGTGGTGACGATGATCTCGTGAGGGATCAAGTCGCACTGTTGCGCCAACATATGGGTGAGCAACGCCAGGGCAGCGGTGTTGTACGGCAGACCAAGGAATACGTCGGAGCTGCGGATGTACAACTGCATCGACAGATGGCCGTCATGCACGAACGCCTGGTACAGCAGGTGGCACGGTGGCAGAGCTTGTTTGCCGTTGCGCGCGTTTTCCTGTGGGCTCTTGGTTTCGTCCGGCAGGTATTCGACGTTCCAGCCGTGGAACAGAATGCGACGGCTGTTGGGGTTGGTCTTGAGCGTGTGCACCATGTAGTCGATCTGGTTGATCGTGCCGCCGTCTTTGGTCGGCCAGGCAGTCCACTGCTCGCCGTAGACCGGGCCCAGGTCGCCGTCTTCGGTGGCCCATTCGTCCCAAATCTTCACGCCGTTTTCGTTGAGCCACTTGATATTGGTGTTGCCGCTCAACATCCAGATCAGCTCATTGGCGATGCTTTTAAAGTGAAGCTTCTTGGTGGTCAGCAGCGGGAAGCCGTCGGCCAAGTTATGCCGATACTGACGGGCGAACACGGCCTTGGTGCCGGTGCCGGTGCGATCGCCCTTGGTCAGGCCATTGGTCACGACGTCGTTCAGTAGTTCGAGATATTGCTTCATGTAAGTACCCGTATCGTTGAAGCCGGAGCCCGCACGCAGGCCCCGGCATTCGAATTTAAAGCGCGGTGTTCTTCAGCGGCTGCGGGCGATTGTACGCCCACCACAGCAGGCCCAGACCCACGAGGATCATTGGGATGCTCAACACCTGACCCATGGTCAGCCAGCCCCACGCGAGGTAGCCCAATTGCGCATCCGGCACACGTACGAATTCGACGATGAAACGGAAGATGCCGTAAAACAGCGCGAACATGCCGGAAACGGCCATGGTCGGGCGTGGTTTGCGCGAGAAAATGTACAGAATGAGGAACAGTGCCACACCTTCCAGTGCGAACTGGTATAGCTGCGACGGATGGCGCGGCAGTTGTGCCGGGTCGCTGAACGGCGGGAACACCATGGCCCACGGCACGTCGGTCGGCTTGCCCCAGAGCTCGGCGTTGATGAAGTTACCGATACGCCCGGCGCCCAGGCCAATCGGCACCAGCGGCGCAACGAAGTCCATCAGTTGGAAGAACGACTTGCCATTGCGGCGGCCGAACCACCAGGCAGCAATCATTACGCCGATAAACCCGCCGTGGAACGCCATGCCGCCCTTCCACACTTCGAAAATCAGTGTCGGATTGGCGATGTAGGCGGACAGATCGTAGAACAGCACATACCCCAGACGCCCGCCGACGATGACCCCCATGGACAGCCAGAAGACCATGTCGGAGAGTTTCTCCTTGGTCCAGGTCGGGTCGAAACGGTTCAGGCGGCGGGAGGCCAGCAGCCAGGCGCCGCCGATGCCGATCAGGTACATCAACCCGTACCAGTGGATTTTCAGCGGACCGATGGCCAGAGCCACCGGGTCGATCTGCGGGTAAGGCAGCATTGCGACTCCTCGTTAAATCATGCGTTATGGCGACCGGACCATGCCCGGGCGCGATTAAGTCTGCGTTACAGCAAAAAGTTTAAGCCTACGCAAAACAGCAAGCCGGCGAACAACCGCTTGAGCAACCGCGGCGACAACCGATGCGCCAGGCGTGCGCCAAAGCGGGCAAACACCATACTGGTCAGGGCAATGCCCAGCAGCGCCGGTAAATACACGAACCCTAGACTATGAGCGGGCAACAGCGGGTCATGCCAGCCCAGAATCATGAAACTTAATGCACTGGCCAGGGCAATCGGCAGGCCACAGGCGGACGAGGTGGCCACCGCCTGTTGCATCGGCACGCTGCGCCAGGTCAAAAACGGCACGGTCAGCGAGCCGCCGCCGATGCCGAAAATGGCCGAAGCCCAGCCAATCACCGTGCCTGCCAGGGTCAGGCCGACCTTGCCTGGCACCGTGCGACTGGCCTTGGGCTTGACCTCCAGGGCCAGTTGCACGGCGATGATCAGCGCGAACACGCCAATGATCTTCTGCAAATGCGGACCGGAAATCGCCTCGGCGGTCAGCGCACCGAAACCTGCACCGATCAGGATGCCCACGGTCATCCACACAAAGATCGGCCAACGCACCGCGCCACGTCGGTGGTGCTCACGCACGGCATTGACCGAGGTAAAGATGATCGTCGCCAAGGATGTGCCTACGGCCAAGTGAGTCAGCACCTGCGGGTCGAAGCCCTGCAAGGTGAAGCTGAACACCAGCACCGGCACGATAATGATCCCGCCGCCCACGCCAAACAGCCCGGCGAGTACACCCGCACAGGCGCCCAGCAGCAAATACAGCAGAAATTCCATGGGAGCCCCCGAATCAAGTCCGGCATGTTAACGGATGGAAGGCATGCGGCCCAACTGGATACGATGGAACACCGCTGCCGGTGTGGGTAGAGTGGCAAAAAACACAAAAGGGAATCGCCTGATGTGCCTGATTGTTTTCGCCTGGCGGCCGGGCCACGCCCAACCGCTGATCGTCGCGGCCAACCGTGACGAGTTCTATGCCCGCCCCAGTCTGCCGCTGGCCCAGTGGCCGGACGCGCCCGAAATCTATGCCGGTCGCGATCAGGAAGCAGGCGGCACTTGGCTTGGCGTGAATGCCGATGGGCGATTTGCTGCCCTGACCAATATCCGTGATCCCCACCAGCCGCCGGCACGAAAGTCACGCGGCGAACTGGTCGCGCGGTTTCTCAGTGGTTCACTGCCCATTGACGACTACTTGGCCGACGTTAACGGCCGATCGATTGAATACGCCGGGTTTAACCTGCTGGTGGGCACGCGGGATGAGTTGTGGCATTACAACGCCAATCACACCGAGCCCACGCAGTTGAAAGCGGGCGTGTACGGGTTATCCAACGCAGGGCTGGATACGCCTTGGCCGAAACTGCTTAAGGCCAAAGCCGCGCTGAGTGAGTTGCTGAACAATCCGCAACCCGAAGCGCTACTGGAGATTCTGAGCGATCCGCAGATCGCGCCCTTTGCTGAGTTGCCGGATACCGGCGTGGGGTTGGCGACTGAAAGCCTGTTATCGAGCGTATTTATCGCCAGCCCAAGTTATGGAACACGGGCGAGTACGGCGCTGATTGTAAATGCCGATGGCACGCGGCGGATGGTGGAGCGTAGCTTTGGGCCCCATGGTGGCCGACTCGGGGAAGTCGAACTCACGCTCTAGACACACCACAAAACCAATGTGGGAGGGGGCTTGCTCCCGATGGCAGTGTGTCAGTCAGAATATCTGGTACTGACACACCGCCATCGGGAGCAAGCCCCCTCCCACATTTTTGATCGCCGCCAGGCGTTAGAGAGTCTTGGCAGAGGCCGGATTGATCATCCGTGTCAGCCCAAGGTTCTTCAGCGCCAATTGCAGCGAGCTGTGGATAACTTGCGGGTTGTCGATGGTCATCAACTCCGCCAGCAGATCCTTGGCCATACTCAGCTCGACTTGGCGCAACATCCACTTCACCTTCGGCAAGTTGGTGGCGTTCATCGACAGGCTGTCAAAGCCCATCGCCATCAACAGCACCGCCGCCGCCGGATCACCAGCCATTTCACCGCAGATGCTCACCGGCTTGCCTTCGGCATGGGCGTCGCGCACTACGTGTTGCAGCGCTTGCAGCACCGCCGGGTGCAGATAGTCGTAGAGATCGGCTACCCGTGGGTTGTTGCGGTCCACGGCCAGCAGGTATTGGGTCAGGTCGTTGGAGCCGACCGACAGGAAGTCCACCTGCCGCGCCAGTTCTTTGGCCTGGTACACCGCCGCTGGAATTTCGATCATGACGCCAATCGGCGGCATCGGTACGTCAGCGCCTTCGTCGCGCACCTCGCCCCAGGCGCGGTGGATCAAATGCAGCGCCTCCTCCAGCTCATGAGTGCCGGAGATCATCGGCAACAGGATGCGCAGGTTGTTCAGACCTTCGCTGGCCTTAAGCATGGCGCGAGTCTGTACGAGGAAAATTTCCGGGTGGTCGAGCGTGACGCGAATGCCGCGCCAGCCGAGGAAGGGGTTGTCTTC
The DNA here is from genome assembly GCF_002742505.1 of Pseudomonas sp. 2995-1. Taxonomy (NCBI): domain Bacteria; kingdom Pseudomonadati; phylum Pseudomonadota; class Gammaproteobacteria; order Pseudomonadales; family Pseudomonadaceae; genus Pseudomonas; species Pseudomonas sp. 2995-1. The sequence continues at coordinate 301,738 of NZ_LJSA01000332.1, forward strand.
CTTGATCGGGAAATACGACAGCGACTTGTCGCCGCCGATGTCCAGGCTGCGCATGGTCACCGGCAACGGGTGGAAGGCTTGCAGTTGCTCGCGATAAATCGCCAGCTGCTCCTTCTCACTCGGGAAACGCTGGTTGATCATGAACGGCACTTCCGTGCGGTACAGCCCCACGCCCTCGGCGCCGCGCTGCTGCGCCCGGGCCACGTCGGCCAGCAGTCCGGTATTCACCAACAGCGGTACGCGGTGACCATCAGTGGTCACGCACGGCAACTCGCGCAATGAATCCAGGCCCAGCGCCAGTTGTTTCTCTTCTTCCACCACTTCGGCGTATTGCTTGCGCAGCACGTCGCTGGGGTTGGTGAAGACTTCACCACGATGGCCATCGACGATCATGTCGATGCCATCGACCTTGGAGTACGGCAGGTCCACCAGGCCCATCACCGTCGGAATGCCCATGGCGCGGGCCAGGATCGCGACGTGGGAGTTACCCGAACCGAGAACCGAGACCAAGCCCACCAGTTTGCCTTCCGGCACTTCGCCGAGCATGGTGGCGGTCAGTTCTTCACTGATCAGGATGGTGTTGTCGGGGTAGACCAGGTTGGTAGTGCGGTCTTCCTGCAGGTAAGCCAGCAGACGGCGACCCAGGTCGCGCACATCCGAGGCACGCTCGCGCAGGTAGGCGTCGTCCATCAATTCGAAACGGTTGACGTGATCAGTGACCACTTGGCGCAGTGCGCCCTGGGCCCATTGACCGGTCTTGATCACGGTTTTGACTTCGTTCCCGAGGGACGCGTCGTCGAGCATCATCTGGTAAACGTCGAACAGCGCACGTTCTTCAGGGCGCAGCTGGGTGGCCAGCTTTGTCGACAGGTTGCGCATGTCGGCGCGCACGCCTTCCAAGGCGGTCTTGAACAGTTTGATTTCGGCGTCGATGTCGTTGACGGTCTTGTCCGGCACCACATCGAGGTCGGCCGGTGGCAGCATGACCACCGCCGTACCGACGGCAGCACCCGGCGAACCCGGTACGCCGACGAACTTGGCTTCCTGGATGCCCTTGCCCTGACGGCCCAGGCCGCGAATCGAACCCGTGGCCTCGGCGTGGGCAATAACCCCGGCGAGCTGCGCGCTCATGGTCACGAGGAAGGCTTCTTCACCTTCGTCGAACTGGCGGCGTTCTTTTTGCTGGATGACCAACACGCCGACAACGCGGCGGTGGTGAATGATCGGTGCGCCGAGGAATGACGCGTAGCGCTCTTCGCCGGTTTCGGCAAAGTAGCGATAACGCGGGTGATCGGCCGCGTTTTCAAGGTTGAGGGGTTCTTCACGCGTCCCCACCAGGCCCACCAGACCTTCATTGGGCGCCATGCTGACTTTGCCGATGGAGCGCTTGTTCAAGCCCTCCGTGGCCATCAGCACAAAACGGTTGGTCTCTGGGTCCAGCAGGTAAACCGAGCAGACCTGGCTGCCCATGGCTTCCTTGACGCGCAACACAATAATCCCCAACGCCGCCTTGAGATCCTTGGCGGAGTTAACTTCCTGGACGATCTTGCGCAGCGTATTGAGCATGGCTCGGGGTCGAACTCCGTCGTCAGTCGCGCGCTAAAAGGCGCGGGGCAAGCTCTTTGAGAGCGCGACGATAAACCTCGCGCTTGAATGTCACCACCTGGCCCAACGGGTACCAATAGCTGACCCAACGCCAGCCATCGAACTCCGGTTTACCGGTCAAATCCATCCGCACCCGCTGCTCGTTGGAGATCAGGCGCAGGAGAAACCATTTCTGCTTCTGGCCGATGCACAGCGGTTGGCTGTGGGTACGCACCAGGCGTTGCGGCAAACGATAGCGCAACCAGCCACGGGTACAGGCCAGAATCTGCACATCTTCGCGCTCAAGGCCGACTTCTTCGTTCAACTCACGGTACAAGGCGTCTTCAGGGGTTTCGTCGGGGTTGATTCCGCCTTGAGGAAACTGCCAGGCATCTTGGTTGATTCGGCGAGCCCATAGCACCTGTCCGGCATCATTCGTAAGAATAATCCCGACATTAGGACGGAAACCATCGGGGTCGATCACGGCAACAACCTCGCAAACGCATGTCGCCGCATTGTTCCACAAAGGTTGCGCAAGCGGCAACGAGGCTTCTTAGCTTATGTGCACTCTTGTGAAAAGACCGTATTCTGGACGCCTTTTTACAGACTTTTCAGCGAGTAACTGCAATGCGCCTGGCTTTATTCGACTTGGACAACACCCTTATCGGCGGTGACAGCGACCACGCGTGGGGCGATTACCTGTGCGAACGCGGGATTCTCGACCCGGTAGCCTACAAGGCCCGCAACGACGAGTTCTATCAGGACTACCTGGCCGGCAAGCTGGACAACGCCGCCTACCTGAATTTCTGCCTGGAAATCCTCGGCCGCACCGAAATGGCCCAACTGGATGAGTGGCACAACGACTATATGCGCGACTGCATCGAGCCGATCATGCTGCCACTGGCCGTCGAACTGCTGGCCAAGCACCGCGCCGCTGGCGACAAGCTGGTGATCATCACCGCCACCAACCGTTTCGTCACCGCGCCAATTGCCGCACGCCTGGGCGTTGAAACCCTCATCGCCACCGAGTGCGAGATGGAAAATGGCCGATACACCGGGCGCAGCACTGACGTGCCGTGCTTCCGAGAAGGCAAGGTGACGCGCTTGAATCGTTGGTTGGAAGAAACGGGGTATAGCCTGGAAGACAGCTACTTCTATAGCGACTCGATGAATGACCTGCCGCTATTGGAACAAGTGACGCATCCGGTGGCGGTGGATCCGGATCCGAATCTGCGCGCTGAAGCCGAGAAGCGTGGTTGGCCGGTGATTACGCTGCGTAGCGAGTAACCGTGGTGAGCGGGCTTGCCCCGCGCTGGGCTGCGAAGCAGCCCCAAAACCTGCCAACCGGTCTTATCAGGAAAAATGCGGGCCTTTGTCAGGGCCGCTTCGCAGCTCAGCGCGGGGCAAGCCGGCTCACCACAGAAGCCCTCACCGCGTTAAACCGGCTTGGCGCCCATGAGCCCGGCAATCGCCACAAAACCCACCAGGCTCACCACCGCCAGCACCAGGGTGAAATTCAGGCTGCCGCCCTCGCCTTTGCGCAAGCGATTGAGCCGTGCCACCAGCCAGAACCACGCCAGCGCCGCCACGGTATAGAGGATGCTGGAGCCCAGGATCCAGGTCTGCCCCAATGGCCAGCCAGTCAGGTGTACCAGCCACCAGCCGGTGAACGGCATGCTCACCATACAAATACCCATCAGCAGCCACACAAACGCCCACGGGCGCTGCACGGTGACGGCTGGGCCGGCGCTGCGTTTACGCCAGGCCAGTAGCGCCAAGCCAAGGCCGCTGAGCAACACCACCACGGTGGCCGCGATGTGGACAACTTTCAGGGTGATCAGGGTTTCCATGTTTCGTATTCCTTAGAGGCTGCCCCCAATCAGCGTAGTCGCTCAACCGAGGAACAGTTTGTAGGCCGGGTTATCACTTTCATCCCAATACGGGTAGCCAATCGCCTCCAGCGCTGCCGGTACCAGGTGACGCTCGTTCGCCGGCACTTGCAGGCCGGCGACCACACGACCATCAGCCGCGCCGTGGTTGCGATAGTGGAACATCGAGATATTCCAGCGCCCGCCCAACTTGTTAAGAAAGTTGAACAGTGCCCCCGGACGCTCCGGGAACTCAAAGCGAAACACCACTTCATTGCTGACGTGCGCGGCATGCCCACCGACCATATGGCGGATGTGCAGCTTGGCCAGTTCGTTCTCGGTCAGGTCGAGCACCGGGAAACCCTGCTCGGTGAGGCTGGCGATCAGCGCGCTGCGCGGGTCGGTTTCCGGGTGGGTCTGCACGCCGACAAAGATGTGCGCCTCGCTGCCGGAGTGGTAGCGGTAGTTAAATTCGGTGATCTGGCGCTTGCCCACGGCCTCGCAGAACGCCTTGAAACTGCCCGGTTTCTCAGGAATGGTCACGGCGATGATGGCTTCACGGCCTTCACCCAACTCAGCGCGCTCAGCCACGTGGCGCAGGCGGTCGAAGTTGACGTTGGCCCCGGAGTCGATGGCGACGAACGCCTGGCCGCTGACACCACGGGTCTCAACGTACTTCTTGATCCCGGCCACACCCAACGCGCCTGCTGGCTCGGTGATGGAGCGGGTATCGTCGTAGATGTCCTTGATCGCCGCACAGATTTCATCGGTGCTCACGGTGATCACTTCGTCGACATAGTCTTTGCAGATTTCAAAGGTGTGCTGACCGATCTGCGCCACCGCCACGCCGTCGGCAAAGATCCCAACCGTCGGCAAGACCACGCGCTCACCCGCGGCCATGGCAGCTTGCAGGCAGTTGGAGTCGTCCGGCTCGACGCCGATGACCTTGATTTCCGGGCGCAGGTATTTCACGTACGCCGCGATGCCCGCGATCAAACCACCGCCACCCACGGGTACGAAGATCGCATCCAGCGGCCCTGGATGCTGGCGCAGAATCTCCATCGCCACGGTGCCCTGCCCGGCAATGGTGTGCGGATCATCGTAGGGGTGAATGTAGACGTAGCCTTTCTCGTCGACCAGTTTCAGCGAGTAGGCCAGCGCCTCTGGGAAAGAGTCGCCATGCAGCACCACTTTACCGCCGCGAGAGCGCACGCCTTCGACCTTGATCTCAGGGGTGGTCTTGGGCATCACAATAGTGGCCTTGACCCCCAGCACCTTGGCCGCCAGGGCCAGGCCCTGCGCATGGTTGCCCGCCGACGCCGTGACTACGCCGCGTGCGCGCTCTTCAGCCGTCAACTGAGTCAGCTTGTTGTACGCGCCGCGAATCTTGAACGAGAACACCGGCTGCAAGTCTTCGCGCTTGAGCCAGACCTTGTTGCCCAGCCGCTCGGAGAGCTGGCGGGCCGTCTGCAGCGGGGTTTCTACGGCAACGTCGTAAACGCGCGAGGTGAGGATCTTTTTGACGTACTGTTCAAGCATCGGCGGGAATCACTGGGCGAGTTGGGCAGGGCCGAGGAGTCTAACCCGGCTTTTGGCCGTACGACCACACGAATCCCGAGGTTTTGTTGGGTTATACTCGCGCCCCTCTTTACTCCCCGCCCGTTCCGGAGCCCGCATGACCCAGGATCAACTCAAACAGGCAGTGGCCCAGGCCGCTGTCGATTTAATCCTTCCTAAACTCGACGACAAAAGCATCGTCGGTGTCGGCACCGGCTCCACTGCCAACTGCTTTATCGATGCGCTGGCCCAGCACAAGGGTGCGTTCGATGGCGCCGTGGCCAGCTCCGAAGCCACTGCCGCACGCCTGAAAGGCCATGGGATTCCGGTGTACGAGCTCAACACCGTGAGCGACCTGGAGTTCTATGTCGACGGCGCCGATGAGAGCGATGCGCACCTGAACCTGATCAAGGGCGGCGGCGCAGCCCTGACTCGCGAGAAGATCGTCGCGGCCGTGGCCAAGACCTTCATCTGCATCGCCGACGCCAGCAAGCTGGTACCGGTGCTCGGCGCATTCCCGCTGCCGGTGGAAGTCATCCCGATGGCCCGCAGCCACGTGGCCCGCGAGCTGGTGAAGCTGGGCGGCGATCCGGTGTACCGCGAAGGCGTGCTGACCGACAACGGCAACATCATCCTCGACGTATTCAATATGCAGATCACCAATCCGGTGGAGCTTGAAACGCAGATCAATGCCATCGTCGGCGTGGTCACCAACGGCCTGTTCGCTGCGCGTCCGGCGGATGTGCTGCTCTTGGGCACTTCCGAAGGCGTGAAAACCCTCAAGGCCTGAGGACACCACCAATCCAACGTGGGAGGGGGCCTGCCCCCGAATGGCGGTGTGTCAGGGACTGGGTTTCTTGAACACGTAGAACAGGTTCGGCTCGCTGACCAGGTACAACGTACCTTCGTCGTCCATGGCGATCCCTTCGGCCTGAGGCACACGTTTTTTCAGGCCATGGCGCCCATTGAGTAGAGAAAGACTGCTCAATGGGCGACCGTCGATATCCAGTTCCAACACCAAAAATGACTCATCCGACAGCGCCAGCAGATGGCCGCTGCGCTCGTCGTATTGCAGGCTCGACAGATCGCGTACAAATAGCCCGGCGTCACGCTTGGGGTTATTGATCACGTGCACCGAGTAGGTTTTTTCCGGCTTGAAATGAGGAAACCCGTGGACCTCATAGATCAACATCGGATCGCGCTCCTTGGCCACGAACAGGCGCTTGCCCACTGAGTCATAGGCCAACCCCTCAAAGCCCTTGTTGCCACCTACATGCAGGCCCAGGGTCATTTGCTCTGCATCCGCGGCGTCGAGGAACTGGGTGTCGTCGTCAACATGCACCTTGATCAGGCGCTGTTGGCGTTCATCGGTGATGACATAGATGTTGTCGCTGATGAACTCCACGGCCTCGGCATCACCAAATCCCACCAAGGGAATGCGCCGCAGGATCTTGCCGTCCAGCGACAACTCGATCAGTTCGGCGTTTTGATTGGTCACGGTAAACAGGCTTTTGCGCACAGGGTCATAGGTGAGTGCCGATACATCGTCATCGAGCCCCTCGATGACTTGGGCCTCCAGCGTTACCCGGTAATCGGCGAGGCCAATGGAACGCTCATCGGCGGGATGACGCCATGTCTGCCAATTGAACCAAGCGCGCTCGAACAAGCGAAAGTGCTGCCCAGCGACCCCGGCGCAGATCAGGGCGATCAGCACGAACAGAAAAAGAATGGGCTTGGGGCGGGCAAGTCGGCGCATTGGGCGGGCTCAAAATCAAAAGTGGCGAATGAATATCACGCCTGTCTGAATTTAAACTTAAACGCGCCCGGATGTCTGGCGAATGCCGCTGATAGAGAAATATCCGACGTAACTGGTCGATTATTTCTGCTTTTCGAAACGATAGAACAGATTCGGCTCACTCACTATGTACAGAGTGCCTTCCTCATCCATGGTCACCCCTTCCGCACGAGGAATGGTTTTGTTGAGACCATTGAAGCCGCCCAGCAAGGTCATGAAGCTGACTTGTTCGCCCTTCTCGTCCAGCTCCAGCAACAGGTGAGAGTCGGCCGAAAGCGCAAGGAGGTGGCCGGTGCGCGGATCGACAGCCAGGGCCGAGAGGTTGCGCATGTCCAGTTCTTTGCTGGCGAGTTTTTGTTTATCGCCGTTCAGGATCTGGCTGCCGTCGCTTTTCCAGGTAAACAATGCCGGCGGGCGCTCTTCGCCCAACACCAGTTGCTGGTTGCGCTTGTCCCAGGTGATCGCCTCAAAAGCTTTGTTCTGATCTTTGGACGGGCCCAGGTCGTAGGCTTGGAAATCAGCCTTGTTCAACTGTTGGGTCGTCGCGTCGACCTTGACGATGGTAAGGCTGTGCTGGCGCTCGTCGACCACTGCCATCAGCCCGTTTTCCAGGACCGTTACGCCTTCCGGATTTTCCCAGCCATTGAGCGGCATCTTGCGGAGCACATCGCCTTGCAGGCTCAACTCAACGAGGAACGGGTTTTTGCCCATGACGGAAAACAGCGTTTTGGTCTGCGGGTTGTAGGCGACGTCCGAGGCTTCGTCCTTCTCCATTCCCGGTAACACCTTGGCGTCGATGACCGCGTGGTAGTCCGGCAGCCATACGCTTTCACTGCGCTCGGTGGGCGTCTCGAAGCGCTCCAGCAACCACAGCACGCCGCGGTCATCCCAATGCATGGCCCAGGCAACGCCATAAAAGATGGCCCCCGCCAGAAACAGCCAGGAATACCAGCGCAGGGCAAAACGGGAACGCGGCTTGGGTGTGGCGGAGGGCAGGGACACGGCCATGGGGCGCTTTTTCCGGAAAGTCAGCGTTAGGTGATAGCACAGGATCGACGGGCCCGCGCTCTGGAGGCTGGGGATTATCCGGATGGCGTGTGAAAAAAATGCAAAAACCCGGGGCTTTACCGGCCGACACAACTCCAATGTGGGAGGGGGCTTGCCCCCGATAGCAGCGCGTCAGTCAACATCCACTTAACTGATACACCGCCATCGGAGGCAAGCCCCCTCCCACAGGTTTGACCGCGTTGGCCAGGTGCTTATCGAACGCTGCTGTCGAAGCGATTCACGCCCGCCAATTCCAACACCAACTCATCACCCACATTCAGCGGACCCACGCCAGCCGGGGTGCCGGTGAGAATCACATCACCAGCCTGCAGCGAGAAGCAGCCGGCCATGTGCTGGATCATCGGGATGATCGGGTTGAGCATCTGCGAGCTGTTGCCGTCCTGGCGCACTTCGCCGTTGATGGTCAGGCGAATGCCGATATCGGTCACGTCCGGGAAAGTGCTGCCCACCACGAACGGTGCGATCACTGCCGCGCCGTCGAAGGATTTGGCAATTTCCCACGGCAGGCCCTTGGCTTTCAGCTCGGCCTGTTTGTCACGCAGTGTCAGGTCCAGGGCCGGGGCGAAGCCGGAGATGGCGTCCAGCACTTCTTCACGGCTTGGCTTGTTCGACAACGGCTTGCCGATCAATACCGCGATTTCCGCTTCGTAGTGCACCGAACCACGGTCGGCAGGGATGGCAAAACCGCCTTCCAGCGCCACGACACAGCTGCCGGGCTTGATGAACAGCAACGGTTCGGTCGGCACTGGATTATCCAGTTCCTTGGCATGTTCGGCGTAGTTACGGCCAATGCACACCACTTTACCCACCGGGAAGTGGATGTTGGTGCCGTCGACATACTTGTGCTGGTAGCTCATGGAACGACTCCTTCGGGGGGCGGTTAAACAGCGAAGATCTTGCCAGGGTTCATGATCCCGTTCGGGTCGAACACTGCTTTGACGGCCTTCATGTATTCAATTTCGACCGGCGAACGGCTGTACGTCAGGTAATCGCGCTTGGTCATGCCCACGCCGTGTTCGGCGGAGATAGAGCCGTTGTATTTCTCAACGGTCTCGAACACCCATTTGTTCACGGTGGCGCATTTGGCGAAGAACTCGTCCTTGCTCAGGCTTTCCGGCTTGAGAATGTTCAAGTGCAGGTTGCCGTCACCGATGTGGCCAAACCAGACGATTTCGAAGTCCGGATAGTGTTCGCCGACGATCGCGTCGATTTCTTTCAAGAACGCTGGCACTTTGGAGACAGTGACTGAGATATCGTTCTTGTACGGCGTCCAGTGGGAAATGGTCTCGGAGATGTACTCGCGCAGTTTCCACAGGTTGTGCAGTTGGGTTTCGCTCTGGCTCATCACGCCGTCCAGCACCCAGCCCTGTTCGACACAGTGCTCGAAGGTTTCCAGCGCGTGGTTGGCGACCTCTTCGGTGGTGGCTTCGAATTCCAGCAGTGCGTAGAACGGGCACTCGGTTTCAAACGGTGCCGGCACATCGCCACGACCCAGCACTTTGGCCAGGGCTTTGTCGGAGAAGAACTCGAACGCGGTCAGGTCCAGCTTGCTCTGGAACGCGTGCAGCACCGGCATGATCGAGTCGAAGTCGGTGGTGCCAAGCACCATGGCGGTCAGGTTCTTCGGCGCACGGTCCAGGCGCATGGTGGCCTCGACCACAAAACCCAGGGTGCCTTCAGCGCCAATGAACAGCTGGCGCATGTCGTAGCCGGTGGCGTTCTTGATTAAGTCGCGGTTCAGTTCCAGCACATCGCCTTTGCCGGTGACGACTTTCATGCCGGCGACCCAGTTACGGGTCATGCCGTAGCGAATAACCTTGATCCCGCCGGCATTGGTGCCGATATTGCCGCCAATCTGGCTGGAACCGGACGAGGCGAAGTCCACCGGGTAGTACAGGCCTTTTTCTTCGGCGACGTTCTGCAACTGCTTTGTGACCACGCCCGGCTGGCACACGGCGGTGCGGTCGGTGAGGTTCACGTCCAGAATCTGGTTCATATAGTCGAAGGACACGACCACTTCGCCATTGGCCGCAACAGCAGCTGCAGACAGGCCAGTGCGACCGCCAGACGGCACCAGTGCCACCTTGTGCTCATTGGCCCAACGGACAATGGCCTGTACCTGCTCGATGGTCTTGGGGAACACGATGGCGGTAGGCGCGGGTGCGAAGTGCTTGGTCCAATCCTTGCCGTAAGTCTCCAGGGAGTCGGCGTCGGTCAGCACTTTGCCGGGCTCAACCAGGGTCTTTAGCTCATCAATCAGGGCAGGATGGGTCATCGACAGAACTCTCGAACAATTCATGGTCATCCTGAGAACGCTTCACGTCGCAGGAATAGGTGTTTAGCGGGGCGCGTATGCTAGCATACCGCCCCCGCAGGACAGAGCCCAAGGGCGTTTCTGCGGTGACGGCTTTCCTGCCGTCCGGGTCAGCTTGCGCTGCTCGATTCCCTGCCATTTTTCTCCGGGATACAGGTTTACGCAGATGAGCAAGACTTCTCTCGATAAGAGCAAGATCAAGTTCCTTCTTCTGGAAGGCGTCCACCCATCGGCTGTCGACGTTCTGAAAGCCGCCGGGTACACCAGCATTGAGTACATCACCAGTTCTCTGCCGGAAGCCCAGCTCAAGGAAAAGATCGCCGACGCGCACTTCATCGGCATTCGCTCCCGCACTCAGCTGACCGAAGAAATCTTCGATCACGCCAAGAAACTCGTGGCTGTCGGCTGTTTCTGCATCGGCACCAACCAGGTCGACCTCAACGCTGCGCGCGAACGCGGCATCGCGGTGTTCAACGCACCGTACTCCAACACCCGTTCCGTTGCGGAGCTGGTGCTGGCCGAGGCCATCCTGCTGCTGCGCGGCATCCCGGAGAAGAACGCTTCCTGCCACCGTGGCGGCTGGATCAAAAGCGCGGCCAACTCCTTCGAAATCCGCGGCAAGAAGCTGGGCATCGTCGGTTATGGCTCGATCGGCACTCAGCTGTCGGTACTGGCTGAAGGCCTGGGCATGCAGGTGTTCTTCTACGACACCCTGACCAAGCTGCCATTGGGCAACGCTACCCAGGTGTCGAGCCTGACCGAGCTGCTGGGCATGTCCGATATCGTGACCCTGCACGTTCCGGAAACCGCTGAGACCCAGTGGATGATCGGCGAGAAGGAAATCCGCGCCATCAAGAAAGGCGGCATCCTGATCAACGCCGCGCGCGGCACTGTGGTCGAGCTGGACGCCCTGGCCGACGCGATCAAGGACAAGCACCTGATCGGCGCCGCCATCGACGTGTTCCCGGTGGAGCCTCGCTCCAACGACGATATCTTCGAAAGCCCACTGCGTGGCCTGGACAACGTGATCCTGACTCCGCATATCGGCGGCTCCACCGCTGAAGCGCAGGCCAACATCGGCCTGGAAGTCTCGGAAAAGCTGGTCAAGTACAGCGACAACGGTACGTCGGTATCGTCTGTGAACTTCCCGGAAGTGGCCCTGCCGGCTCACCCTGGCAAACACCGTCTGCTGCACATCCACCAGAACATCCCTGGCGTGATGATGGAGATCAACAAGGTCTTCGCGGAAAACGGCATCAACATCTCCGGTCAGTTCCTGCAGACCAACGAGAAGGTTGGCTACGTGGTGATCGACGTCGACGCCGAGTACTCGGACCTGGCGCAAGAGAAGCTGCAGCACATCAACGGCACTATCCGTAGCCGCGTGTTGTTCTAACGCTTTAAACGCTGCACAAAAAAATGGGAGACCCGCAGGGGCCTCCCATTTTTTTGTCTGAACAAATCTTACTTGACGTTAACCGTGATCACTTTCGACGCTACAGTGGGTTCGAACTGGCGATGCACGTTGTCGCCAGCTACCAGCTGCAGGGTGTGCTTGCCTGGAGTCAGGGTCAGTTCGGTTTCGGTTTGCGCCTTGCCGAAGTGAATCGAAGTTGCAGTGGCCGGGATGGCTTCGTCGGCTTTAAGCGACTGCACGTCCTGGTCTACCAGCAAGTGGTGGTGGCCGGCGTTAGGCACTTGCTTGTCGATCGGCTCCAGGTCCAGGCCCTTGACGCCGAATTTGACAGTGAAGGTTTTGTCGACGGTGGCGCCATCTTTGGGCGAGACGATAAACACCTCCGCGCCCTTGGGTGCTGGGGTACGAGGCACATCAGCGGCATTTGCCAACACCGAGGCACCTAGCAACAGGCTGGCAATCGTTGCACGGGACAAAAGGGCTTTCATTCGCTTCTCCAGTTTTTCTGTGAAATCTGTAGGGTTATGACAACTTCGCGATAAATTGCTGTCCAAGTCACTCACCACCATAGCAAAGCGATGCTGAACGGCGTCTCGCACATTCGAATTCTTTAGGAGTGACCATGCGCTTTTCGCCTGGCCTGTTACTTTTGCTTCCCCTTCTGAGCCCCTTGGCTCATGCCGAACTGATCGACGACGTCAATGATCGCGGTGAACTGCGCATCGCCCTTGAAGCCAACACCCCGCCCTATAACTTCAAGGAAGGCGAAAAACTCACCGGTTTTGAAGTCGAACTCGGAGAACTGCTGGCTAAAGAAATGGACGTGCGCCCCTCGTTTATCACCACTGATGGCGCCGACCTGCTGCCAGGGGTTGCCACCGGCAAATACGACGTGGCCATCAACCATATCGCTCTGACTGCCGAGCTTAAGGATCAGTTCGATTTCAGCGAGGCTTATAGCGAGAAACCCGAGCTGGCAATCCCGTTCCAGAAAGGCAACCCGGCGTTCAAGACCAGCCTGGACGGGGCGTTGAAGCGGGTGAAGGACGATGGCCGGTTGAAAGCGCTGTCGCAGAAGTGGTTAGAGGGGGATGCCTCTACAGAAGCGCCAACGCCTTTGCCGCCTCCGGCAACTCCAGCTCACTGAACACCCGCACCCCATGGCGTTTGAGCAGCGCCGCCGTGACGCCCTCGCCGCTCACCTTTACGCCGGTGAAGGTGCCGTCATAGGTCAGCAGATTGCCGCAGGATGGGCTATTGGCCTTTAAGATGGCGACGCGGATGTTGTGGCGCTGCACCAGCGCCAACGCTTGGCGGGCGCCGTCTAGGAAGGCGGCGCTGAAGTCTTCGCCCTCGGCAGTCAGTACTTTGGCGCGACCTTCCCAGACATCGATGCCTTGCCCGCCGGGAATTTCGGCAGAGGGCCTGGGCGTCGGCAAACCGCCCGACACTTCCGGGCAGATCGCAACCACACGGCCTTCGGCCTGCCACGCAGCCAGTTGATCGAACGGCCCGCTGGCTCCGCCGTCATAACGCACCTTGTGCCCGAGCAGGCAGCGGCTGATCAGTATCTTTTGCATGATTAAAACGGCTCGTTGCCCCGCCGCCGAAACCAGCCGGTCAGGGACAGGCGTTCGCGCGTGGCGGGCATAACTTCGTGGGGCACTTCGCCCGACAGGAACACCACCAGGCAACCGCCGGTAGGCACCACATCGTATTCAACACCGTCCTTGAGGTACATGCGCAACTGGCCACCATGCTCGGGCAGCCAGGCGTCATTCAGGTAGATCACCGCCGAAACCATGCGCCGGTCATCGTCGCGGAAACGGTCCAGGTGCTTGAGGTAAAACGCCCCTGGTGGGTACATCGCGAAGTGGCTTTCGAAGTCTTCCAGACCGAGGAACAGCCCTCGATTCATCGCCAGGCGCAGGCTGTCCATCAACGCCATGTAGCTGTCGCAGACGGCGGCGTCGCCTTCCTCCAGCCACTGGATATGGTCGCCGCGAATGCCCTCGCGGATCTCCTGGGATGGTCCGCGCCCCACCGCCGCCGGTGCCAATTCACCCTCGGCCGCACGTTTACGGCACTCAGCCGCCAGTTCCAGGGTCAGAGCCTGGGGCAGGAAGCCGTTCTGCTGCGACCAACCTTTCTCGGCCAGGTCGTCGACAATGCGTTGCAGCAGGGGGTGATCAAGGGGTATTTGCATGGCGCGCATAGTATCCATACGCCTTCAAATCCGACAGCGCCGTCGAGCGTCTCAATACACTTTAGTCAGGTGACTGATAGGACTTCTCGACAAATCCTACGCCCGACACGGACAATAGTGGCCGACTGACAGGAGTCCATATGCGTCGTTTGTTTTTTTCCTTGCTGATGTTCTGCGTTTTGCCCGCTTGGGCAGACGGCCATGACCAGTTGTACAAGGTCGCCGGCTGGGCCGAACAACGTGCGCATTTCAATGACGCCCTCAGTGCCGCCCAGCAGCGCTATCGCAATAGCCTGCCGCCGGCGGTGTACCAGGCGCTGGTGGACAACAGCAATAAGCGCTTTGCCGCCCAGGCCATGGACCAGCGCGCCGAGGCGCAATTGCGCAAGAACCTGGCGGATCCGAAGCCTGCCCTGGCGTTCTTCCAATCACCGCTGGGCCGCAAGATTGTCGCCGCAGAGCTGCTGGCCACCCGCCGCGACCAGCTGGCCAAAAACGCCCAAGGCCTGCCGAAAATCGAAGCCGACGCCACCCGCAGCCTGATCATCGGCCACCTGGCCCAGGCCCTGCCCGCCCGCGAGGCCGGTGCGGAAGTCAGCCTGGCGATTGCCGGCGTGGCGGCCGACAGTTTGAGCCAAATGATTCCCGGTTTGCTGGGCGGTGGTCAGGCGCAGGGCATGTTGAATGGTCAACGTGAACGGCTGATGCAGCAGATCGATAAGGATCTGAACAACACCCTGCTGTACGTCTATCGGGATTTGTCCGACCCGGAGCTGGAAGAGTTCGCCACGTTTGCAGAGTCGCCGGAAGGTAAGGCGTATTACCAGGCGGCGCTGGCAGCTATTCGCGCGGGGCTGGCGGTCGGCCAAAGCACTTCAAGCCTGACGCAGTAGAAAATGTGGGAGGGGGCTTGCTCCCGATAGCGGTGCATCAGTCAGCTTATCTGTAGCTGACCCACTGCCATCGGGGGCAAGCCCCCTCCCACATTTGGATTGTGTTATTTCAAATGGTCTGTCAAATACCGGAAGTACTCTTCACGAATCTCGGGAATCTCATTCGCTAGGTGATGCCTTCCCCGCTTCAGCATCAGCACCTCAGGCTGGTCGAACTTACCCCGAAGCACCTGCAAGTTGTGCTGCCAGTCCACCGTCATGTCTTCCTCACCCTGCACAATCACCGGCCTCCGGGGGCTGCGCGGTGCGGCTTCGATGCGCTTGATCCAGCGCGCCAACGCCCCCACCCAGGCGGTGGGCAGTTGGCGCGGCTGAAGCGGATCGGCCTCCAGGAACGGCTTGAAGGCCGGGTCGTTAGTGTTCTCGCTGAAACGCCGGGCGATACCTTTGACGAACGGACGCAGCAGGTAATAACTGACCTGCGACCACCCCCACGCACGTGGCCGCACTAACGGTGACAGCAGGAAGGTCTTGCCTTGGGCCGGGCTGTCGGCCCCCTGGTTAAGCAAATGGTCCACCACCACCGCGCCGCCCGTGCTCTGCCCAAACAGATGCCAGGGCTGCGGCAATTTCAGCGCCTGGGCTTGGGCGAACAGCGCCTGCACCACCTCCTGGTACACCGCAAAATCATCGATGCTGGCCCGCGCGCCGCTGGACAGGCCATGGCCCGGCAGGTCGCAGGCGATCACCACAAAGCCCTGGTCCAGCGCCCAGTCCACCACGTGGCGGTACAGGCCCATGTGGTCGTAGAAGCCGTGAAACATAAACATCGTCGCCACCGGTTGTGGGGGCGACCACACCTGCCCCACCACCTCGAACCCGCGCACCTCAAAGCGCCCCAGGCGGCTCATAGCCGGCACTTTGCGCGCGGCCAGGTCCAATCCATAAAAGCGCTGGTACACCCGCGCTTCGGCGCTGAGCGGTTGCGCATCCACCAGGGGTCGCAAGCTGTCGCGCAGATGATCGGGGTCAAAGGTAACGGGCATAAGGGGTTCCAGACTTAACGCACAGGGCAGATGAATATCGAGCTGCGATATTCATCTGTCAGGACAAGCATGGCAAGCTACGCGACCTTCGAGGATAGATCCGGATGCGACAACCCTACCGTACCACCCTGTTCGCCAGCCTGATCCTGATCATCTGCGCTGTCGCGCTGTGGGCCGCGTATGACTGGTTCCAGGGCCGCTACCTGCGCGCCTTCAGCGAACACACAGCGGTGTTTTCCGGCGATGCACTGCGCCTGCCCGCCGAGCTGAGCGGGCCTGGCCCAATCCGCCTGGTGCACTTCTGGGACCCAGCCTGCCCGTGCAACGTCGGTAACCAGCAACACTTGGGCGAGTTGATCGAGCAATACGCGCCACAAGGCGTCGAGTTCTACGCCCTGCAAAAACCTGACAGCCACGGCCGTTTGCCAGACAACCTGCGCAGCATGAAGATCCTCACCGCCCTGCCCGGCTCTGACCAAGTACCGGCCAGCCCGGCCGTGGGCATCTGGGATCGCACGGGCAAGCTCGCGTATTTCGGGCCGTACAGCGAAGGCCTGACGTGCAACGCCAGCAACAGTTTTATCGAGCCGATCCTGAAGGCACTCCAAGCGGGGCGCGAAGTGAATGCCACTCACACCTTGGCAGTGGGCTGCTATTGTTCGTGGCCTGAAGATCGTTAGTCACTCCACTCCCGGTAAGGAAAGTTCATGAAGCGCGTCTTGCGGGTTCTCGCGGTTCTGCTGGTGCTGATCGCCCTCGGCGGCGGCTGGTACGTGTACAGCAAGCAGCCCACTCGCCAGGGCTCGGTCACGCTGGCCAACCTGCAAGGCTCGGTCACGGTGCGCTACGACGACCGTGGCGTGCCGCATATTCGCGCCGACAACGAGACAGACCTGTATCGCGCTCTGGGCTATGTGCACGCCCAGGACCGGTTGTTCCAGATGGAGATCATGCGGCGCCTGTCCCGTGGAGAGTTGGCCGAAGTACTCAGCCCCAAGCTGCTGGAGACCGACAAACTGTTTCGCAGCCTGCGCATCCGTGAGCGGGCCTTGAGCTACGTGGAGCAGATGGATCACGAGTCTGCGTCCTGGAAGGCCCTGCAAGCCTATCTGGATGGAATCAATCAGTATCAGGACACCCACGCCAGCCCCATGGAGTTTGACGTGCTGGGCATCCCCAAGCGCCGGTTCACCGCCGAAGACACCATCAGCGTCGCCGGATACATGGCCTACAGCTTTGCCGCCGCGTTTCGCACCGAGCCCTTGTTGACCTACGTTCGCGACCAATTGGGCGGTGACTACCTGAAAGTGTTCGACCTCGACTGGCAACCCAAAGGCGCACTCAACCTGGCTGCCGGCGATTGGCAAACCCTCGGTGCCATCGCGTCCCTGAGCGAACAGGCCTTGGCCGACAACGGCTTGCCGCAGTTCGAAGGCAGCAACGCTTGGGCCATCAGCGGCAGTCGCACCAAGAGCGGCAAGCCGCTACTGGCGGGTGACCCGCATATCCGCTTCTCGGTGCCGTCGGTGTGGTACGAGGCGCACCTGTCGGCGCCGGGCTTTGAGCTGTATGGCTATCACAACGCGCTGGTGCCAGTGGCCTTCCTGGGGCACAACCTGGATTTCGGCTGGAGCCTGACGATGTTCCAGAACGACGACGTCGACCTGATCGCCGAGAAGCTCAACCCGGACAACCCCAACCAGGTCTGGTACCAGGGCCAATGGGTCGACATGACCAGCAGCGAACAACAGATCGCGGTGAAGGGCCAGGCGCCAGTCACCTTCACCCTGCGCCAGTCGCCCCACGGGCCGATTATCAATGACGTACTCGGCGAGAGCGCCGGCAAGACGCCCATCGCCATGTGGTGGGCCTTCCTCGACACCCAGAACCCGATTCTCGACGGCTTTTATCAGCTCAACCGCGCCGACACCCTGACCAAGGCACGTGCGGCGGCGGCCAAAGTGTCGGCGCCGGGGCTGAATATCGTGTGGGCCAACGCCAAGGGCGATATCGGCTGGTGGGCGGCGGCGCAGTTGCCGATTCGTCCGGCCGGCGTCAACCCTGGGTTTATCCTCGACGGCAGCACCGCCCAGGCCGACAAGTTGGGCTTCTACCCGTTCAGCGCCAACCCCCAGGAAGAAAACCCCGCGCGTGGCTATGTGGTGTCGGCCAATGCCCAACCGGCATCACCCACCGGCCTGGAAATCCCCGGCTATTACAATCTGGCCGACCGTGGCCAGCAGTTGAACGCGCAGTTAAGCGACAAAAGCGTGAAGTGGGATGTGAACAACAGCCAGGCCCTGCAACTGGGTACCACTACCGCCTTCGGCCCGCGCCTGCTGGCGCCGTTGTTGCCGGTGCTGCGTGAGGTGGTCAAAGACCCGGCACAGTTGAAACAGGTGGAACAGCTTGCCAGCTGGAAGGGTGACTACCCACTCGATTCCATCAGTGCCACGCTGTTCAACCAGTTCCTGTTCAACCTCGCCGATGCAGCCTTCCACCCGAAACTGGGTGACGCCATGTTCAAGACCCTGCTCACCACCCGCGTAATCGACGCCGCCCTGCCCCGCCTGGCTGCTGACCCGGACTCACCCTGGTGGGACGGCAAGCGCGCCGACACCGTCAAACTCGCCTGGGACAACAGCCTCACGCACCTGAAAGCCACCTTCGGCGATGACCCGACACAGTGGCAGTGGGGCAAGGCCCATACCCTGACCCACGGCCATCCGCTGGGTTCGCAAAAGCCGCTGGACCTGATTCTCAACGTCGGCCCCTTCCCGGCGCCCGGCACTCACGAAGTGCCGAACAATCAGTCGGCCGCCATCGGCCCGGCGCCCTGGCCGGTGACCTACGGCCCTTCGACCCGCCGCCTGATCGACTTCGCCGATGTGGCCCACGCGCTGACGATCAACCCAGTCGGTCAAAGCGGTGTGCCGTTTGACAAGCACTATGGCGACCAGGCAGAGACCTATATCGAAGGCGGTTACGAGCAAGCGCATTTCAGTGATGAGGAAGTCACGGCGAATACGCGCGGCACCTTGAAGCTACTACCGGCGCGGTAGCCCTATGCAAGCCAACGCCTACAGTTGGTCTACGCCGTTGCTGGGGGCGCAAAGTTGAGCCGACACTGCTGCGGCGTCACCCCCAGGCGGCGATTGAACACACTGCGCATGTGCTGGGCATCGCGAAAACCGCATTGGTACGCCACGGTTTTCAATGGCGCGTGAGTGCTTTCAAGCATCACCCGCGCCGCATCCACCCGGGCCCGCTCAACAAATTCCGCAGGCGTAACCTGCGCCTCACGGGCAAACACCCGAGAAAAATTGCGCGCGCTCATATTGGCGGCCCTTGCCAGGTCGGCGATGGTCAGATCCCCGGTCAAATTCGCCAATACATACAGCTGCACCAGCGCTACCGCCGATGTGGTTTCGGCGTGGGGTGTAAGGAACGGGCTGAACTGCGACTGCCCGCCCGAACGCTGGGTGAACACCACCAGGCGCTTGGCCACGCTCAAAGCCACTTCCGGACCGTGGTCCTGGGCCAGCAGGTACAACGACAAATCGATGCCCGCCGTGACCCCGGCCGAGGTGTAGAGGTTGCCGTGCTGGACGTACAGGCGGTCGGCTTCGACCTGGGCCGAGGGGCACAGGCGCGCCAGGTCAGCGGCGTCGTTCCAATGGGTGGTGACGGTTTTTCCGTCCAGCAATCCGGCGCGCGCCAGCATGAAGGCGCCGTTGCAGATCGAGCCAAAACGTCGCGCCCGAGCGGTGGCGCCACGCAGCCAATCATCGAACGACACGCCGAAATCTTCGAACGGCAACTGCGGGCCACCGGCGACCAGCAGCAGGTCATAGGCCTGCAGGGCTTCGCCGTAATGCCGGTGGGCCTGCAATGCCAAACCATTGGAGGCGGCCATGGTGCCGTGGCCCAGCCCGATGACCTCTATCTGATAGTGATCCTGGGGCGGCAGAAAGCGGTTGGCTTCGCAGAACACATCCATGGGGCCGGTCACATCCAGTGACTGGACGCCGGGGAAGATCAGGATGGCGACGGTCTTGTGCATGCTCACAGACACCTTTTTCTAGCGTAATAAAATGCAAACCCTGTGGGAGGGGGCTTGCTCCCGATGGCGCTGTATCAGCCAGCAGATGCAGTGCCTGGTACTCAGTAATCGGGAGCAAGCCCCCTCCCACATTGGGATTTTCGCAGGCTTCAAGAGTGATATCGCCCGCTACACCCTAGTCGATTTCTGCTTGGCACGATGTGTCGGCACATTGGCCGGGATCGCGCCCTCACCGCGATGGCCGCTGCACAGACGAGCGACCAAACTGATTGCTTTCCAGAGGAGAGCAACCATGACCACCACCATCGCCGGTATCAAGATCCCCGACAGCGCCCTGGCCAAGGCCACCACCGAGTACATCCGTGACATCGAATCCGATCTGCTCTACCACCACTCGCGGCGGGTATTTCTATTCGGCGCATTGAGCGGTGAGCGCAAGCAGTTGGCCTATAACCCGGAGTTGCTCTACGTGGGCGCGATGTTCCATGACTTGGGCCTGGTGGAAGGGTATCGCAGCGATAACGAGCGTTTCGAAGTGGACGGCGCCAACGCGGCGGCGGCCTTCCTCAAACCTTACGGGCTCAGCGATGACGATATCGAACAGGTGTGGCTGTCCATCGCCCTGCACACTACGCCAGGTGTGCCGCAGCATCTGCGCCCCACCGTCGCGCTGGTGACTGCCGGGGTGGAGATGGACGTGCTGGGCATGGACTACGCCGCGTTTAGCAGTGTGCAGCGCGAAGCAGTGGTGCATGCGCATCCACGGGGTGAAGGGTTCAAGGAGTGCATCATCTGTGCGTTCGCCGACGGCTTGCGCCATCGCCCGCAGACCACGTTTGGCAACGTGAAGACGGATGTGCTGGTGGATCAGGAGCCGGGGTTCAAACCGATGAACTTTGTCGAGGTGATTCGCCAATCGCCTTGGACCTGAAATGCATCAAATGTGAGAGGGGGCTTGCCCACGATTGCTGAGTGTCAGTCACTACGTCTATTGACTGACCCACTGCCATCGGGGGCAAGCCCCCTCCCACATTTGGACTGCGCAGGCCTTTAGACCGGCGCTGGAGCCCGACGCCTGTCCGGCTGCTGCCAGCCATCGGCAGCGGCTTCTTCGATGGCTTGCTGGATGGCCTTCTTGCGCATCTCTTCGGCACGACGGCTGAAGAACCACACAAGGAAGGTCACCAACGACACCGCCAACAGAATCAGGCTGGCTACGGCGTTGATCTCAGGTTTAACCCCAAGGCGCACCGCCGAGAACACCTCCATCGGCAACGTCGTCGAACCCGGGCCTGAGACGAAGCTGGCAAGTACCAGGTCATCCAGGGACAGCGCAAACGACATCATGCCGCCTGCCGCCAACGACGGCGCGATCATCGGGATGGTGATCAGGAAGAACACCTTCCAAGGCCGCGCGCCGAGGTCCATGGCCGCCTCTTCAATCGACAGGTCCAGCTCACGCAAACGCGCCGACACCACCACCGCCACATACGCCGCACAGAACGTGGTGTGGGCGATCCAGATGGTGACGATGCCACGTTCCTGGGGCCAACCGATCATCTGCGCCATAGCCACGAACAGCAGCAACAGCGACAGACCGGTGATCACTTCCGGCATCACCAACGGCGCGGTCACCAGGCCGCCGAACAACGTGCGGCCCTTGAACTGGCTGATGCGCGTCAGCACAAACGCCGCCAACGTACCCAGCGCAACAGCGGCCACTGCCGTGTAGCAGGCGATTTCCAGGGAGCGTGCCACCGAGCCCATCAACTGGGTGTTGTCCAGCAGGCCCACGTACCACTTGATCGACCAACCGCCCCACACCGTTACCAGCTTGGATTCGTTGAACGAGTAGATCACCAGGATCAACATCGGCAGGTAGATGAACAACAACCCCGCCACCAGCATGAAGCTTGAGAAACTGACGCGCTTCATATCTTGCCCTCCATCTCTTTGGCTTGGCTGCGGTTAAACAGAATGATGGGCACGATCAGGATCGCCAGCATCACTACCGCCAGGGCAGACGCCACCGGCCAGTCACGGTTGTTGAAGAACTCTTGCCACAACACTTTACCGATCATCAGGGTTTCCGGGCCGCCCAGCAGTTCCGGAATCACGAACTCGCCCACCACCGGGATAAACACCAGCATGCAGCCGGCGATGATGCCGTTCTTGGACAGCGGCACGGTGATTTTCCAGAAGCTGTTGAAGGTGCTCGAACCCAAGTCGGATGCGGCTTCCAGCAGGCTCTGATCGTGCTTCACCAAGTTGGCGTACAGCGGCAGGATCATGAACGGCAGGTACGAATAGACCACGCCGATGTACACCGCGATGTTGGTGTTGAGGATCTGCAGCGGTTCGTTGATCAGCCCCATGGACATCAGGAAACCATTGAGCAAGCCGTTATTGCTGAGGATGCCCATCCACGCATACACCCGGATCAGGATCGCGGTCCAGGTCGGCATCATGATCAGCAGCACCAGCACGGTCTGCATCTCTTTGCGCGCAGTGGCAATGGCATACGCCATCGGATAGCCGATCAGCAGGCACAGCAGCGTGCTGAAGAACGCCATCTTCAGCGAGCCCAGGTACGCAGCGATATACAGCTCATCACCTGCCAACAAGCTGTAGTTGGCCAGGTTCAGCACCACTTGCAGCTTTTGTTCAACGTAGGTGTAGATCTCGGTGTACGGCGGGATTGCCACGTCGGCTTCGGCAAAGCTGATTTTCAGGACGATGAAAAACGGCAGGGCAAAAAACAGGAACAGCCACAGGAACGGAATCCCGATGACCACCTGCTTGCCGCTCGGGACGAGGCGGTTCAAGCGCCGCTTGAGCTTTTTTGTGTTCATGAGCGAAGTACCACGCCGCTGTCGTCTTCCCACCACACGTAAACCTGATCACCCCAGGTCGGCCGCTGACCACGGCGCTCGGCGTTGGCGACGAAGGACTGCACCAGCTTGCCGCTCGGCAGTTCCACGTAGAACACCGAGTGGCCGCCCAGGTAAGCGATGTCGTGCACCTTGCCGCTGGACCAGTTGTGCTCGCAGGTCGGCATTTCGGTGGTGACCAGCAGTTTTTCCGGGCGGATGGCGTAGGTCACCGACTTGTCTTCCACCGAGGTGGCGATGCCGTAGCCCACGTAGATGTCGCGGTCCAAGTCCGGGCACTTGAGCACGGCGTGGCCTTCGGCGTCGTCCACCACTTGGGTGTCGAAAATATTGACGTTGCCGATGAACTCGCACACCAGGCGGCTGGTAGGGGTTTCGTAGATATCGATCGGGCTGCCGATCTGTGCGATCCAGCCCAAGTGCATGATTGCGATGCGCTCGGCCATGGTCATGGCCTCTTCCTGGTCGTGGGTCACCATCACGCAGGTCACGCCGACGCGCTCGATGATCTCCACCAACTCCAGTTGCATCTGCGAACGCAGTTTCTTGTCGAGGGCGCCCATGGGCTCATCGAGCAGCAGCAGTTTCGGGCGCTTGGCCAGGGAGCGGGCCAGGGCCACACGCTGACGCTGGCCGCCGGACAACTGGTGCGGCTTGCGTTTGGCGTACTGGCTCATCTGCACCAGCTTGAGCATTTCGGCTACGCGGGCGTCGACTTCGGCCTTGGGGATCTTGTCCTGTTGCAGGCCGAAGGCGATGTTCTGCGCCACGGTCATGTGCGGGAACAGGGCGTAGGACTGGAACATCATGTTGATCGGCCGCTCGTACGGCGGCATGTCGGTGATGTCCACACCGTCGAGGTAGATGCGACCCTCGGTCGGGCGCTCGAAACCTGCGAGCATGCGCAGCAGCGTGGATTTGCCCGAACCCGAACCGCCGAGCAAGGCGAAGATCTCGCCTTTCTTGATTTCCAGGGACACATCGTCCACGGCAATCGTCTCGTCGAACTTCTTCGTGACCCGGTCGATTTTGACCAACACCTTCTTCGGTGTCTGGTCCCCTTCGAGGGCTTTCTTGTAGGCGCCGGAGGCAACTGCCATTTACGAAACTCCCAGAAAAAAAGAGTGCAGAGCGCCCAATACGGACGACCCTTGGATAATTTGAGCCTTACTTGCCCGTCTTGACCTTGGTCCAGCTACGGGTCATTAAACGTTGCACTTTCGGGGGTAGCTCGAAGTTGACGAATGTCCGATCGAGAACCGCCTGCGGTGGGTAAACCGCTTCGTCGGTGCGTATCGATTGCTCCATCAGTTTGTCCGCCCCTGGGTTAGGGTTGGCGTAACCGACGTAATCACTGACCTGGGCGATTACCTCAGGTTGCAGCAAATAGTTGATGTAGGCGTGGGCCTGTTTAACGTTGGTGGCGTCCTTGGGGATCGCCAGCACGTCAAACCACAGGTTGCCGCCTTCTTTCGGAATCGCGTAGGCGATGTTCACGCCCTTGCCTGCCTCAGCCGCACGGGCTTTGGCCTGGAACACATCGCCAGAGAAACCGGCCGCCACACAGATGTTGCCGTTGGCCAGGTCCGAGATGTATTTGGACGAATGGAAGTAAGTCACGTAGGGCCGTACTTTAAGCAGCTTTTCTTCGGCCTTTTTGTAGTCTTCAGGGTTGGTGCTGTTAGGGTCCAGGCCCATGTAGTTGAGCACCGCCGGCAGCATTTCATCTGCCGAGTCCATGAACGACACACCGCAGGTGGCCAGCTTCTTCATGTTTTCCGGCTCGAACAGCACAGCCCAGGAGTCGATCTTGTCGACGCCCAACACTTCCTTCACTTTGTCGACGTTGTAACCGATGCCGTTGGTACCCCAGAGGTACGGCACGGCGTACTGGTTGCCTGGGTCGTTCTTTTCCAGGCGTTTGAGCAAGGCCGGGTCAAGATTTGCGTAATTCGTCAGCAGCGATTTGTCGAGTTTCTGAAACGCCCCGGCCTTGATCTGCTTGCCGAGGAAGTGGTTGGACGGCACGACTACGTCGTAGCCGGTACGTCCGGCCAGCAACTTGCCTTCCAGGGTTTCGTTGGAATCAAACACGTCATACACGGGCTTGATGCCGGTGGCCTTTTCGAAGTTGGCCAGGGTGTCGGTACCGATATAGTCCGACCAGTTATAAATATGCACCGTCGATGCGGCCTGCACGCTGACAGCCAGCGTGACACCTGCGCCCACCAGCATGGCTTTGCGAAATAAAGAAATTGGCAAGTGGAGGTCCTCTTAAATAGTTGGGCCTGAAGTTGTTGCCCGGCAACAAAACCGGCGCGCAACTTACCCTCGATAAACCGATCCGGCAAAACTTTCTGTCATTTAATGTGCGGGAGGTGGTTTACCCCCGATGGCGGTGTGTCAGCTTGCACATGTGTTTCTGATACAACGCCATCGGGGGCAAGCCCCCTCCCACAGGTTTTAAGGCTTACTTGCCCGATTTGATCTTGGTCCAGCTGCGCGTCATTTCACGCTGAGTTGCGGCTGGCAAGTCAGCAATGGCGTAGAGCTTGGCTTGCACATCGGCTGGCGGGTAGATGCCCGGATCGCTGGTGATGTCTTTGTCGACCAGTGCGGTGGCCTTCTCGTTACCGTTCGGGAAACGCACGCTGTTGGTGATCGACGCCATGACTTCCGGCTTGAGCAGGTAGTTCATGAACTTGTAAGCGGCGTCGACGTTTTCGGCATCTTTAGGGATGGCGACCATGTCGAAGAAGCTACCAGCGCCTTCTTTCGGAATGTCGTAGGCAACTTTCACTTTGCCACCGGCTTCAGCCGCGCGGGATTTAGCCTGCTGGATATCACCCGAGTAACCCACGGCCACGCAGATGTTGCCGTTGGCCAGGTCCGAGATGTACTTGGAGGAGTGGAAGTAGCCGATCGAAGGACGGATCTTCAGGAAGAGCGCTTCGGCTTGCTTGAGGTCCTCTTTCTTCTGGCTGTCGGTCGGCAGACCCAGGTAATGCAGCGCGATTGGCAGCATTTCGGTCGGCGAATCGAGGAAGCTCACGCCGCAGCTTTTGAGCTTGGCGATGTTCTCAGGCTTGAGCAGGATGTCCCACGAGTCGATCTTGTCCACGCCCAGCGCAGCCTTGACCTTCTCCGGGTTGTAGCCGATGCCGATCGAACCCCACATGTACGGGAAGGCGTGCTTGTTGTCCGGGTCGCTGACCGACACGGCTTTAAGCAGGGACTTGTTCAGGTTGCTGTAGTTGGACAGCTTGGACGTGTCCAGCTCCTGGTAGACACCGGCCTTGATCTGCTTGGCGAGGAAGTTGTTCGACGGCACGACGATGTCGTAACCGGACTTGCCTGCCAGCAACTTGGCTTCCAGGGTTTCGTTGCTGTCAAAAACGTCGTACACCACTTTAATGCCCGACTCTTTTTCAAAGTTGGCGATGGTGTCCGGTGCAATGTAGTCGGACCAGTTGTAGACGTGCAGCACCTTATCGTCTGCCTGGGCCGCGCCCGCCATTGCGCCCATCAGGGACAAGGCAAGGAGGGTCTTGCCAGCGTTCTTCAAACCTAATGCCTTCATTTGGTGATGCTCCAATTTTTCTTTTTTGGGCCACGTTTTTTCATGTTCTGCGGCCCTTCCAGAGGGCAACAAAACAGGGCGACAGTCTGGCAAGTTCAGGGGCCGGCTTTCAACCAAAGCCCCTACATTTATAACTGCCCAGTGCTCTGCGCACTGAGCCTAGCACTTAGCCCTGCAATGCCGCCAAAGTCAGATCCAGGCACTTGCGCGCCTTGGTCACCAACTCGTCGATCTCAGCCTTGCTGATCACCAGTGGCGGGGAAATGATCATGGTGTCGCCCACGGCGCGCATGATCAGGCCATTGTTGAAGCAGAAGTTGCGGCAAATCATGCCCACGCCTTTGCCTTCATAACGCTTGCGCGTGGCCTTGTCCTGCACCAGCTCAATGGCGCCCAACAGACCCACTCCGCGAACTTCGCCCACCAACGGGTGATCATTGAGCTCGCGCAGACGACGCTGCAAATAGGGTGCCGTTTCGCTGTTGACCTGCTCGATGATTTTTTCATCACGCATGATGCGGATGTTTTCCAGGGCCACCGCTGCGGCCACCGGGTGACCGGAGTAGGTAAACCCGTGGTTGAAATCGCCGCCTTCGTTCAGCACCTCGACCACTTCGTCGCGCACGATCAGGCCGCCCATAGGGATGTAACCCGAGGTCAGGCCCTTGGCGATGGTCATCATGTCTGGCTTGAGGTCGTAGAAATCGCTACCGAACCACTCACCGGTACGGCCAAACCCGCAGATCACTTCGTCGGCCACAAACAAGATGTCGTATTTAGCGAGGATTTCCTTGATGCGCGGCCAGTAAGTGGCGGGCGGGACGATCACGCCACCGGCACCCTGGATCGGCTCGGCAATAAAGGCACCGACGGTGTCCACGCCCAATTCGAGGATCTTCTCTTCCAACTGGTTGGCGGCCCAGATCCCGAACTCTTCGGGGCTCATGTCGCCACCTTCGCCGAACCAGTACGGCTGGGCGATGTGGGTGATGCCCGGGATCGGCAAGTCGCCCTGTTCGTGCATATAAGTCATGCCACCCAGGCTCGCGCCGGCCACGGTGGAGCCGTGGTAGCCGTTCTTGCGGCTGATGATGGTTTTCTTGTTCGGCTGCCCTTTGATCGCCCAGTAGTGGCGGACCATGCGCAACATGGTGTCGTTGCCTTCGGAGCCGGAACCGGTAAAGAACACGTGGTTCATGCCGGCGGGTGCGATGTCGGAAATGGCTTTGGCCAGCTCCAACACCGGCGGGTGAGCGGTCTGGAAGAACAGGTTGTAGTACGGCAGTTCTTTCATTTGCTTGGCGGCGGCGTCAGCCAGTTCATCGCGACCATAACCGATCGCCACGCACCACAGGCCGGCCATGCCGTCGAGGATCTTGTTGCCTTCGCTGTCCCACAGGTAAACGCCGTGGGCTTTGGTGATAATCCGTGGGCCTTTCTCTTTCAATTGCTTGAAGTCGCTGAATGGCGCCAGGTGGTGATCGTTGCTCAAGGCTTGCCATTCACGGGTTTGCGGGTTGTTGCTGGACATACCAATCTCCTAGACTTTTCAGTTAAGGGCGCGCGGGTTACCCCGTGCGCCCGGCGCATCAGACGGCGAAGAGCAGGAATTCCCGCTCCCACGAACTGATCACGCGCTTGAAGTTTTCATGCTCGGCCCGCTTGACCGCGACGTAGCCTGTGATGAATTTCTGACCCAGGTATTTCTCGATGGTCTTGCTGTTTTCCATGCGTTCCAGGGCGTCTTCGATGGTCAACGGCAGACGCAGGTTGCGTCGTTCGTAACCACGACCTACCACCGGTGCGCTCGGGTTATGGCCTTCGACCATACCGATGTAGCCGCACAGCAAACTGGCGGCAATCGCCAGGTAAGGGTTGGCGTCGGCCCCCGGCAGGCGGTTTTCTACGCGGCGGTTCTGCGGGCCGGCATCCGGTACGCGCAGGCCGACGGTGCGGTTTTCTTCGCCCCATTCCACGTTGACCGGCGCCGAGGTGTCGGGGAGGAAACGGCGGAACGAGTTCACGTTGGGAGCAAACAGCGGTAGCAATTCAGGGATGAATTTCTGCAGGCCACCAATATGGTTGAGGAACAGCTGGCTCATGCTCCCGTCTTCATTGGAGAAGACGTTCTTGCCAGTCGCGATGTCGATGATGCTCTGATGCAGGTGCATCGCGCTGCCGGGCTCGCCGGTCATCGGCTTGGCCATAAAGGTGGCCGCCACGTTGTGCTTGAGCGCTGCTTCACGCATCGTGCGTTTGAACACTAGGATCTGGTCAGCCAGGGACAGCGCATCGCCGTGACGGAAATTGATTTCCATCTGCGCGGTACCGTCTTCGTGGATCAGCGTGTCGAGGTCCAGCTCCTGCAGTTCGCACCAGTCGTAGACGTCTTCGAACAGCGGGTCGAATTCGTTGGCGGCTTCTATAGAGAAGGACTGACGACCAGTCTCCGGGCGCCCGGAACGGCCAATCGGCGGTTGCAGCGGGAAGTCAGGGTCTTCGCAGCGTTTGGTCAGGTAGAACTCCATCTCCGGCGCCACGATGGGCTGCCAGCCTTTGTCGGCGTAGAGCTTGAGGACTTTCTTGAGCACGTTGCGCGGCGACAGCTCGATCGGGTTGCCTTGCTTGTCGTAGGTATCGTGGATCACCTGGGCGGTGGGCTCGATGGCCCAAGGCACCAGGAATACCGCGTTCTGGTCGGGGCGGCAGATCATGTCGATATCGGCCGGGTCGAGCAATTCGTAATAGATGTCGTCTTCGACATAGTCGCCGGTCACGGTCTGGAGCAGAACGCTCTCGGGCAGGCGCATGCCTTTTTCGGCGATGAACTTGTTGGTCGGCGAGATCTTGCCCCGGGTGATGCCGGTGAGGTCGCCAATCATGCATTCGACTTCTGTGATCTTGTGGTCTTTCAACCAATCGGTGAGCTGGTCGAGGTTGTTACTCATAAATGCCTCTGGGCTGGGTTTCCTGGCATCCATTAAAGGCCAGGCGTTGGTTGACGCAGCATCCGCGTCGTTTTGTTCATTCAGGGTAGGAGCTTACCTGCCATTTGCTGCAGCGTTGCATTCCTCACGCCAAAGTCGTGCAGAATCATGATCGGTTCCGTGGACGGGAGCCGGTCAGAGGCAGTTGAGGTGGCAAAGAAGAGGTCGGACGGGCCGTCAAGAATATTGGCCGGTGCAGGGACATTCACGCGGGGCGAACGAACTGCGGACAACGCCTGGCTGGAGCAGGCAGAGACGCCGAGCGGCGGCAGGTGAAACATGAAGCACCCCGGTATTATTGCTGTTATGGGTTTGAATCGAGCTTAGCCTTGTTCATTTTTTTACACAACACCCCCGTAAAAAATACAACACGGCCCGCTCAAGCCTGCGAGTCCCAAGCGAATCAAATGCAAAAAACCGCCCCAAAAAGCCCCAAAAATGCCTTCACGGCGCTTTTTTAGGGCAAAAAAGGCCTCGCTTGACTTCGGCATGCCGTTCGGGTTGACTGAAACCAGAAAAGATCAATGATTGATATTTTTAACAACAAAGGTGTTGCATCATGTCGGTACCCCCGCGTGCCGTTCAGCTTAACGAAGCGAACGCGTTCCTTAAGGATCATCCTGAGGTTCTGTACGTAGACCTTCTAATTGCGGATATGAATGGTGTGGTGCGCGGTAAGCGCATCGAACGCACCAGCCTCCACAAGGTTTACGAGAAGGGCATTAACCTGCCTGCCTCTTTATTTGCCCTGGATATCAACGGCTCGACGGTGGAAAGCACCGGCCTGGGTCTGGACATCGGTGATGCTGACCGAATCTGTTATCCAATCCCCGACACCCTGTGCAATGAACCTTGGCAAAAGCGCCCTACCGCGCAATTGTTGATGACCATGCACGAACTTGAAGGTGAACCTTTCTTCGCCGATCCACGCGAAGTGCTCCGCCAAGTTGTAAGCAAATTTGACGACCTCGGTCTGACCATCTGCGCTGCCTTCGAGCTTGAGTTCTACCTGATCGACCAGGAGAACGTGAACGGCCGCCCGCAACCGCCCCGCTCGCCGATCTCCGGCAAACGCCCGCACTCGACACAGGTCTACCTGATCGACGACCTCGACGAATACGTCGACTGCCTCCAGGACATCCTGGAAGGTGCCAAAGAGCAAGGTATCCCGGCTGACGCCATCGTCAAGGAAAGTGCCCCGGCGCAGTTCGAAGTGAACCTGCACCACGTCGCCGACCCGATCAAAGCGTGCGATTACGCTGTACTGCTCAAGCGTTTGATCAAGAACATCGCCTACGACCATGAGATGGACACCACCTTCATGGCCAAGCCTTACCCAGGCCAGGCAGGCAACGGGCTGCACGTACACATTTCGATTCTGGACAAAGACGGCAAGAACATCTTTGCCAGCGAGGATCCCGAGCAGAACGCCGCATTGCGTCACGCGATCGGCGGTGTGCTGGAGACCCTACCCGCCCAAATGGCGTTCCTGTGCCCTAACGTTAACTCCTACCGTCGTTTCGGCGCACAGTTCTACGTGCCGAACTCGCCGTGCTGGGGACTGGATAACCGCACCGTGGCGATTCGCGTACCGACCGGCTCGTCCGACGCCGTACGTATCGAACACCGTGTAGCCGGCGCCGACGCCAACCCTTACCTGTTGATGGCTTCGGTCCTGGCAGGCGTGCACCACGGTCTGACCAACAAGATCGAACCGGGCGCACCCGTGGAAGGCAACAGCTACGAGCAGAACGAGCAGAGCCTGCCGAACAACCTGCGCGATGCCCTGCGCGAGTTGGACGACAGCGAGGTGATGGCCAAGTACATCGATCCTAAATACATCGATATCTTCGTCGCCTGTAAGGAAAGTGAGCTGGAAGAGTTCGAACACTCCATCTCCGACCTTGAGTACAACTGGTACCTGCATACCGTCTAAACGACGGCTGCAGAAAAAAGAGCGCCGCAGACCTTATGGTCTGCGGCGTTTTTTTTGGGTTTCTTCCAGAAGACCGAGCCAGCCTCATCGGGAGCAAGCCCCCTCCCACATTTGAATGTTCACAGATCAAAGTGTGGGAGGGGGCTTGCTCCCGATGGCGGCCTGGAAGACAACACAGACTCCTACTCATACAATGCCCGCTGCCTTGTAGGAGACTTCCATGACCACCCGCCCCGCCGCCCCTCGCAAACCCCGCGCACGCAGCCAGGCGCGGATCGACGCGATTCTCGACGCCGCCCGCACCTTGCTGGCCGCCGAAGGCGTGGCAGGCCTGTCGATCTACAGCGTGGCCGAGCGCGCGCAGATTCCGCCGTCGTCGGTGTATCACTTTTTCGCCAGTGTGCCCGCGTTGCTGGAAGCATTAACCGCTGACGTCCACGCAGCCTTCCGCGCGGCCATCCAGGCCCCCATCGACCATGACTCACTCAAGCACTGGCGGGACCTGTCCTACGTGGTCGAGCAGCGCATGCTCACCATCTACAGCAACGACGCCGCCGCGCGCCAATTGATCCTGGCCCAGCACGGGCTGACCGAAGTAACCCAGGCGGATCGTCAGCATGATCTGGAATTAGGGGATTTGATGCTGGCGGTGTTCAGCCGTCACTTCGAAGTGCCGACCTTGCCGACTGATGTGGATGTATTTGCGCTGGCGTTGGAACTGAGTGATCGCGTCTACGCGCGCTCAGTGCATCAGCATGGGCTGATTACGCCGCGGATGGCCGAGGAAGGGATGCGGGTGTTTGATGCGTATGTGGGGCTGTATTTACCGGCGTATCTGCCTAAGCGCTGAACCCTAGGTTGGCTGGGCGGGCCTCATCGGGGGCAAGTCGAATCGTCGCACCGCCCCTCCCACATATTGATCTGTGAACACATTCAAAATGTGGGAGGGGGGCTTGCTCCCGATAGCGGTCCAAGTGATCACAACTTGGCGATCGACACCTCAGTCGACTTCACGAAGGCAATCACTTCGCTGCCGATCACCAGCTCCAGCTCTTTGACCGAGCGAGTAGTGATCACGGAAGTGACGATACCGGACGCGGTCTGCACGTCGATTTCCGACAGCACGTCGCCGACTACGATTTCCTTGATGGTGCCTTTGAACTGGTTACGCACGTTGATAGCTTTAATAGTCATGGTGTTCTTCCTTCGCGGGACAAGTGAGTTATTGAGCCCAACGCAATTGCGTAGGCAGCGGTGAAACAGGTTCGGGTTCCGGCGGTGTACCGGGCAACGACAGCACACGGTTGAGCACTTCAGCTTCCAGTGCGGCCAGGCGGTGTGAGCCACGGGCACGCGGACGTGGAAGATCAACGATCAGATCGAGGCCGATCTCGCCGTCTTCGATCAGGATCACCCGGTCGGCAATCGCCACCGCTTCGCTGACGTCATGGGTCACCAGCAACACAGTGAAGCCGTGCTTCTGCCAAAGGTTTTCGATCAGTTGCTGCATCTCGATGCGAGTCAGGGCATCCAGAGCCCCCAACGGTTCATCAAGCAGCAGCAGGCGCGGTTGGTGTATCAGCGCACGCGCCAGGGCGACACGTTGCTTCTGGCCACCCGACAGAGCCGCCGGCCATTCATTGGCACGCTCGGCCAGGCCGACCGCTTCCAACGCCTCCAGCGCTTTAGGGCGCCAGTTGCCGGTGAGCCCCAGACCCACGTTGTCGATGATCTTTTTCCACGGCAGCAAACGTGCTTCCTGGAACATCAACCGCGTGTCTTCAATCGCTTCGCTCAGCGGCGCAGAACCGGCCAGCAACTCGCCGCCGCTGGCTTTGTCCAGGCCGGCCAGCAGGCGCAGCAAGGTACTTTTGCCGCAACCGCTGCGGCCGACCACGGCCACGAACTGACCCGCCGGAATGTGCAGATCAATCTCTTTGAGCACTTCACGTGCGCCGAAAGATTTGCGCAATTTGCGCACCGCCAGAGGAATTCCCTTCAGCAGGCGCGGAGGTTGTTGAGCTGTCATGCCGCACCGCCTTTATTCACTTGATACGCCGGATGCCAGCGCAACCAAACCCGCTCCAGACCGCGCGCGGCCAGATCGGCGAGTTTGCCGAGGATCGCGTACATCACGATGGCCAGTACCACCACGTCGGTTTGCAGGAATTCACGGGCGTTCATTGCCAGATAGCCGATGCCCGAGCTGGCGGAGATGGTTTCCGCAACGATCAGCGTCAACCACATAAAGCCCAGAGCAAAGCGCACGCCCACCAAAATCGAGGGCAGCGCGCCCGGCAGGATCACTTGCCAGAAGAGGCTGAAACCGGACAAACCGTAGCTGCGCGACATTTCCACCAGCGCCGGGTCGACGTTGCGGATGCCGTGATAGGTGTTCAGGTAGATCGGGAACAACGTGCCGAGGGCGACCAGGAAAATCTTCGCGGTCTCGTCAATCCCGAACCACAGGATCACCAGCGGAATCAGCGCCAGGTGCGGCACGTTGCGGATCATCTGCACCGAGCTGTCCAGCAGGCGCTCGCCCCATTTCGACAAACCGGTGATAAAGCCCAGCGCCAGGCCGATGCTGCCACCGATCACAAAGCCCAGGCCGGCGCGCCAGCCACTGATGGCCAAGTGCGTCCAGATTTCGCCGCTGGCCACCAGGTGAACACCGGCTTCAATCACCGCACTAGGCGCCGGCAGAATGCGCGTCGACAACCAGCCCGCCGACACCGACAACTGCCACACCGCCAGTAATAGAATCGGCAGCACCCAAGGCGCTACGCGATGGCTCAATTTTTCAAAGTTCATAACGCCGCCTCAGCTCTGTGACGCAGCTTTGGGAAGGATGTCGTTGGCGACCATTTCACCGAACGGGCTGACATAACCGGCGCTTTTCGGCAGTTCGGGACGTTCGATGTCCAAGTGCGGAAACAGCAGTTCAGCCACCCGATACGACTCTTCCAGGTGCGGATAACCGGAGAAGATAAAGGTGTCGATGCCCAGCGCAGCGTACTCCTTGACCCGCGCCGCAACGGTTGGGCCATCGCCCACCAGCGCGGTGCCCGCACCGCCACGCACCAGGCCGACACCGGCCCACAGGTTGGGGCTGACTTCGAGGTTGTCGCGGTTGCCGCCATGCAAGGCAGCCATGCGCTGCTGGCCGACGGAATCGAAGCGCGCCAAGGAAGCCTGGGCACGGGCGATGGTGTCGTCGTCCAAGTGCGAGATCAGTTTGTCGGCGGCTTTCCAGGCCTCATCGTTGGTTTCGCGCACGATCACATGCAGGCGAATGCCGAAGCGCACGGTGCGCCCGAGTTTCGCGGCCTTGGCCCGTACCTGTTCGATTTTCTCGGCGACTGCGGCCGGTGGCTCGCCCCAGGTCAGCACCATCTCCACCTGTTCGGCTGCCAGGTCCTGGGCCGCTTCGGAGGAACCGCCAAAGTACAGCGGCGGACGCGGTTGCTGGATCGGCGGGGAGAGCAACTTGGCGCCTTTGACGCTGATGTGCTCGCCGTCGTAATCCACGGTTTCGCCTTCCAGCACGCGGCGCCAGATGCGGGTGAATTCCACCGAAGCCTGATAGCGCTCTTCGTGACTGAGGAACAAGCCATCACCGGCCAGCTCTTCCGGGTCACCACCGGTCACCAGGTTGAATAACGCACGGCCGCCGGACAGTCGATCCAAGGTCGCGGCCTGACGCGCCGCCACCGTCGGGGAAATGATCCCGGGGCGCAACGCGACAAGGAATTTCAAACGCTGGGTCACCGGGATCAGCGAGGCGGCCACCAGCCACGAGTCTTCGCAGGAGCGACCAGTGGGGATCAGCACCCCGCCGAATCCCAAGCGGTCAGCGGCCTGGGCCACTTGCTGCAGGTAACCGTGATCAACGGCGCGAGCGCCTTCGGCGGTGCCAAGGTAATGGCCGTCGCCGTGGGTAGGCAGGAACCAGAAAATATTGAGGCTCATGGAGTTGTCTCCTGAAGAAGTCGAATTACGGCGCTTTGGCCACAGCGGCGGGTGGCGTCCAGATCACGTCCTTGATGCTCAAGGGTTTGGGGATCAATTTGAGTTGGTAGAAACTGTCGGCGATCTTTTGCTGGGCGGCGACCACTTCAGGGGTCAGGAACAGCGCGCCGTAGCCTTGGCGTTTCACCGAAGTCAGGGTGATATCCGCCGGCAGGCCGAGCAGTGGCGCGACTTGTTCAGTCACTTCCTGGGGGTTGGCCTTGGACCACTCGCCCACGGCGCGCACTTCTTCAATCAGTGCCTTGACGACTTCAGGGTGCTGCTCAGCGTAGGGCTTGGTCGCCAGGTAGAACTGATGGTTGTCGGCGATGCCGGTGCCGTCACGCAGGGTGCGGGCTTGCAATTGTTTCTCGGCGGCAGCTTGGTACGGGTCCCAGATCACCCAGGCGTCTACGCTGCCACGCTCGAACGCGGCGCGGGCATCGGCGGGCGGCAGGAACACGGTTTGTACATCGGTGTATTTGAGGCCGGCGTCTTCCAGGGCACGTACCAGCAGGTAGTGCACGTTGGAGCCTTTGTTGAGCACGATTTTCTTGCCCTTGAGCTCGGCCACCGATTTGATCGTCGAATCTTTCGGTACCAGGATCGCTTCACTGGTGGGCGCTGGCGGCTCGTAGGCCACGTAGAGAAGATCGGCACCGGCGGCCTGGGCGAACACCGGCGGGGTTTCGCCGGTCACGCCGAAGTCGATGGAGCCCACGTTCAGGCCTTCAAGCAGTTGCGGACCACCGGGAAACTCGGTCCATTGCACCTGCACGCCCTGGGCGGCCAGGCGCTTTTCCAGGGTGCCCTTGGCTTTGAGCAGCACCAGCGTGCCGTATTTCTGATAGCCGATCCGCAGGGTCTCGGCGGCTTGAGCTTGAACGATGGCGCCGAAGGACACAGCCGCAGCAAACAGTGCGACCAGACCACGACGCAAGATGACAGTGCGCATGGCGCTCTCTCCAAATATGCGATTAGGGTTTTGGCTGCACCTGCTTGGCCGTTAGCGGCTGAGTAAGGTGAGTGTTTCTTAAAGGGTGAGGCTCAGATGCTCCAGCGAGCAGTCAACAAACGGTCATTCAACACATGGGGGTCCAGCGGTTTAGGGCGGCGGGCCATGGCGCTGTAGAGCGTTTCCAAAGCCTCATGCAAACGGTGTTCAAGCACCGGCACCAGTTGCGCCTGGGCGCTGCCTTCGGCGTAAGCAATCTGGCTATCTTCGGCAAAAATGCCGTGGAGCAATTCCTGGGCTTTCAACGCCGACAACACTGGCTTGAGCGCGTAGTCCACCGCCAACATATGGGCGATGCTGCCGCCGGTTGCCATCGGCAATACGATCTTGTGGGCCAGGGCGCGTTCGGGCAGCAGGTCGAGCACGGTTTTCAGCGCACCCGAGAACGAAGCCTTGTACACCGGCGTGGCGATCACCAGGCCATCTGCATTAGCCACCTGTTGCAGCAAGTCGATGACCTTGGGGCTATCGAAGCGCGCGTGCAGCAAGTCTTCGGCCGGGAAGTCCCGTACCTGATAACTCACCACTTCAACGCCTTTGTCTTGCAACCATTGACGGGTTTTTTCCAGCAAGACCCCGGAGCGGGAACGCTGGCTGGGACTGCCTCCAAGTGTTACGACCAACATGCAGGAATTCCTTGAGCAAGTGCCGGCGGTTCGCTGTGCGGCGATGGCGCCAATATGTGACAGACCTTATCAGCAGATTTATATATCTATAAATCTTATTTTTTCATTTGTTTATTCTTTAAATGCATATGTAGTTCGTAAACCGCCAGGCGAAAAAAAAGGCCGTAAAAACGGCCTGAAAACCCCTGCTATGTGATTCGGTTTGCAACTTGAAATGCAGTCAAAATGTGGTGGCTTGCTCCCGATTACGGTGTGTCAGTGACCAACGAATTGGCTGATCCACCGAAATCGAGGGCAAGCCCCTCCCACACAGTTATGTGCTAACGATTGGGCTGTGGAGTAAGCCGCAGATACGGCTTCACCGCCCGATAACCCTTCGGAAAGCGCTTCTTGATCTCTTCCTCATCCTTGAGCGACGGCACGATCACCACTTCATCACCGTCCTGCCAGTTGGCGGGAGTGGCGACTTTGTAGTTGTCGGTCAGTTGCAGCGAGTCGATGACCCGCAGGATTTCGTGGAAGTTGCGACCCGTACTGGCCGGATAAGTGATGGTCAGGCGAATCTTTTTGTTCGGGTCGATCACGAACAAGGAACGTACGGTGAGGGTGTCACTGGCGTTTGGGTGGATCAGGTCGTAGAGGTCCGAAACCTTGCGGTCGGCGTCGGCGAGGATCGGGAAGTTGACGATAGTGTTCTGGGTTTCGTTGATGTCTTCGATCCACTTGTGGTGCGAATCCACCGGGTCGACCGACAGGGCGATGGCTTTGACGCCGCGCTGGGCGAATTCATCCTTGAGCTTGGCGGTAAAACCAAGCTCGGTGGTGCACACCGGGGTGAAGTCCGCCGGATGGGAAAACAACACACCCCAGCTATCGCCCAACCATTCGTGGAAACGAATCTTGCCGGCGCTGGAATCCTGTTCGAAGTCGGGGGCGATATCGCCCAGTCTTAGGCTCATGGTGTGGCTCCTGGTGAGTGCTTATGGAGCCCACTGTGCATGGATTAGAGATTATTTAAAAAGAATAAATATCGATTTATCTAGACGATAAAGGAATATTAAAAATGTGTTCATTGGACGCCGGAAACGGTGAAGGGCACCATCGTTTCCAAGGGTCGAGAAGGCCTTGAGACGCTGTACAAAGAGGGGTTCAGGAAGGGCTTGCGGGGGTTGAGCCCGACTTGAAAAGCAAGACACCTTGCCCGGCGTTGCGCCGGGCAAGGTTTTTACAGTCTTACAACAGCTTCACGCTACTAGAACAGTGGCAGCGAGTAGCTGACGATCAGGCGGTTTTCGTCCTGATTGCGCTGGCCGGCAATGTCGTTGCGCCACATGGCGTTTTTCCAGGCTACGCCAACGTTCTTCAGCGGACCTTCTGGTACGACGTAGGCAACAGTGATGTCACGTTCCCACTCGCTCGCGCCGTTGGAGTTTGTCTGGACCTGAGCAACACCCACTCGGCCACGGGTATCGATATTGTCGCCACGCAGGTAAACCACACCAGCGGTCAAGCCAGGTACGCCAATCTTGGCGAAGTCATACGCGTAGCGAGCTTGCCAGGTACGTTCGCCAGCACGGGCAAACTTGGCAATCTGCGAGTCAGTGGTCAGATAAGCCGACGCACCATCGCCCTGGTTCAGGAACGGGAAGTCACTGTTGCCGTTGCTGGCCTGGTAACCGCCACCGAAGGTGTGACCTTCAACGGTGTACAGAAACAAGCCGCTGTACAGGTTGTTGTCGACTTTACCTTTGACGATATTAGCGCCGGCGGCGTTAGTACCGTAGTCACCGCTGGTGAAGTAGTTGGCGTCGTTGCTGTTGTTACCGTCAGAGCGGCTATTGAAGTAGCGCAAGTCGGTTTTCAACACGCCAGGACCGATAGCCCAGTTGTGCAGCAGGCCCAGGAAGTGTTGCTTGTAGAACTGGTCCAGATTGCCGTAGTAGTACTGGGCAGTCAGGTCTTTGGTGATCTTGTAGTCGCCACCGGCATAGATGAACTTGTTGCTGTCGCGACCCGCAGCAGTACGACCGTTGGCACCTGCGATGGACAGGTTTTCAACGTTGCTGGAGTTACGACCCTTGGCCTTTTCGATCTGACCCGCTACCAGCGTGAAGTCCTTGATATCGTTGGTAGTAATCTGGCCACCCTGGAAGGTTTGCGGCAGCAGACGACCATCGTTGGTCACCAGAACCGGCAGCTTTGGCTGCAGCGTGCCCAGCTTCAATTCGGTCTGGGAGATCTTGGCTTTGGCAGTCAGGCCCAGGCTGGAGTAGTTATCAACGGCTTCGCCATTGGACTTGCTCGGGAAAACCGTGCCGCCGTAAGAGCCAGCGTTGCCAGTCGACGGAGCAGTGGCGCCGTTGGTGCCGCCGCCCGAATCCAGACGCACGCCCAGCAGGCCGATAGCGTCAAGACCAAAGCCTACGGTGCCTTGGGTGTAACCGGAGATGAAGCGCAGGTCGAAAGCCTGGCCCCACTCTTCCGACTTGTTCTGCGCGCCGGCTGCTTTGGTAGCGTCGTCACGGTTATCAGTGTTGATGTAGAAGTTACGCAGACCCAGTGTGGCCTTGCTGTCTTCGATGAAACCGGCAGCGCCTGCGTGCTGGGCGATTGCGCCCAAAGCTACAGCCAAAGCCAAGGTGGACTTCTTCATGTACCGCTCCTCTCATTTCTAATTTTTGTATTTCTTTGGTCTCGGGTCTGACGCCCTCGATCCACAGATGCGCGATTACCACCGGATAGTGACTGACAAGTCAATCGTAACCTTGTGTGTCTACTACCTTCGTCTAATCGCAGTTGATTTGGTCCCTGCAGGGTAATGAGTTTTTCATACACCCAAAAAGAATTATTTCATTCTTTTTCATACGATCTGGGAATAAGCCTTTGCATGAAAAGGACCGGTCAGAATAGACCACCCGCTCCATAAGCTAATTCCTAAAGGGTATTTATTAGCGCTTTTTTAGATCGATTAGTGTGACGACTCTGCTGCATACGTCACCCACGATCAAAAAGGCGACGCCATCATGGCCAAACGCATATCCTCCCGTCAATTTGTTACAGTTTTTGTGTCACTAATAGTTTCTTTTGCTGTCCAAGCCGCCGATTTGACCATCGGCTACCAAACCGGTATCGATCCCAGCAAGGTCCCACAGGCCGATGGCGCCTATGAAAAGGCCATTGGCGAGAAGATTGCCTGGCGCCGCTTCAACAGTGGTCCGGAAGTCGTAACAGCCATCGCCTCCGGCGATGTGCAAATCGGCAACCTCGGGTCCAGCCCCCTGGCAGCTGCTGCCTCGCGCAATCTACCCATCGTCGCGTTCATCGTATCGGCGCAGATCAATAGTTCTGAAGCCCTGGTAGTTCGCAACGGCAGCGGCATCGATAAACCCGAAGACTTGATCGGCAAGACGATCGCGACGCCCTTTGTCTCGACGTCTCATTACAGCCTGCTCGGCGCCTTGAAGCACTGGGGTCTGGACACCAAGCAAGTCAAAGTGGTCAACCTGCAACCGGCTGAAATTGCCGCTGCGTGGAAACGTGGGGATATCGATGGAGCCTTCGTGTGGTCGCCTGCGCTGGGAGAAATCCGCAAGACCGGCAAAACCCTGACTGACGCGGCCCAGGTGGGCCAGTGGGGTGCTCCGACGTTTGAAGTCTGGGTGGCGCGCAAGGATTTTGCGGAGAAACATCCTGAGGCAGTGGCCAAGTTTGCCAAGGTGACCCTGGACGCGTTCGCCGATTATGCCGCCCATAAAGACAGCTGGACGGTGGACTCGGAGCCGGTGCAGAAAATCGCCAAATTGACAGGCTCTAATGCCGCGGACATTCCCGAGCTGCTGGCAGGCACCACATTCCCGGATGCCCAAGCGCAGCAAACCGATGCACTGCTCAAAGGCGGCACGGCGAAGGCGATTGGGGAGACAGCGAAATTCTTGAAGGAGCAGGGGAAGGTTGAGACGGTGCTACCGGACTATTCAGCCTTTGTGACCGACAAATTCATCAAAGACTAAACTCGGTAAAAAACGTGGGAGGGGGCTTGCTCCCGATGGCGGTGTATCAGTCGACATCTCTCTGACTGATACACCGCCATCGGGAGCAAGCCCCCTCCCACATTTGGATCTCCAGCGCTTTGAAGATCGGGTTTACAGCGCCTTTTCGAAAATCTTCGAATTACGCTGATAGTTGTACAGCGACGCCCGCGCCGACGGCAGTCGGTCCACAGTACTCGGTACAAAACCACGCTCACGGAACCAGTGCGCGGTGCGAGTGGTGAGGACGAACAAGGTCTTCAAGCCTTGGGCACGGGCGCGTGTTTCGATGCGCTCGAGTAACTCATCACCACGACCGCCATGGCGATACTCCGGGTTCACCGCCAGGCACGCCAGCTCACCCGCATCCGAATCGGCAATCTGATAAAGCGCCGCACAGGCGATGATCATGCCTTCGCGCTCGACCACGCTGAACTGCTCGATTTCACGCTCCAGCACTTCCCGCGAACGGCGGACCAGGATGCCCTGCTCTTCCAGCGGGCTGATCAGATCAAGCAAACCACCGACGTCTTCGATCGCCGCTTCGCGCACCAGTTCGAATTGCTCCTGGGCCACCAGCGTGCCGCCGCCATCGCGTGTAAACAGTTCGGTGAGCAGCGCGCCATCTTCGGCGTAGCTGACGATATGGCTGCGCCCTACCCCGCCCCGGCAAGCCTCGGCCGCGGCATCGAGCAGTTCGGCCTGGTAGTTGCTACCGCCCAGGCGTTGCAGGTGAGCCGGTACTTGTTGCGGACGCAGTTCGCGCACCAACCGGCCATTTTCATCGATCAGGCCGAGGTCGGCGCCGAACAGCAACAGTTTGTCGGCTCCCAGGTCGATGGCGGCGCGGGTGGCGACGTCTTCGCAGGCCAGGTTGAAGATTTCACCGGTAGGCGAGTAACCCAATGGCGACAGCAGCACGATGGAGCGCTCGTCCAGCAGGCGATTAATACCTTTGCGGTCGACCCGACGCACTTCGCCGGTGTGGTGATAGTCCACGCCTTCCAACACGCCGATCGGGCGCGCGGTCACGAGATTGCCGCTGGCCACGCGCAGGCGCGAGCCTTGCATCGGCGACGAGGCCATGTCCATCGACAAGCGCGCTTCAATAGCGATACGCAGGTGGCCGACGGCGTCGATAACGCATTCCAGCGTCGGCGCGTCGGTGATACGCATACCTTCGTGATAAGCCGGGATCAGGCCGCGCGCTTCAAGGCGCGCTTCGATCTGTGGGCGCGAGCCATGAACCAGCACCAACCGCACGCCCAGGCTGTGCAGCAGCACCAGGTCGTGGACGATATTGCCGAAGTTGGGATGGTCCACACCGTCGCCAGGCAGCATGACTACAAAAGTGCAGTCGCGGTGGGCGTTGATGTAGGGCGAAGCGTGACGAAGCCAATTGACGTATTCGGGCATAACACCTGGGCCTGTAATAAAAAGCAGCCAAAAAAGGATGAATCGTGAAAACGCACAGCGGGCTGATGGTTATCGTCGGAACAGGCTTGGCGACACGCTCGCTCTCCTTCTATGTACGAATAGGCTGGGGTTAATTTATGCAGGTTTCAGGCAGTAATGGTCGATCAGTTCCCGCAATAGACGCACTGTAGGCGTCAAGCGTGACATTTCGAGGTACTCACCCGGTTGGTGGGCGCAGGCGATGTCGCCAGGGCCAAGCACCAGGGTTTCACAACCAAGGCGCTGAAGATAAGGCGCTTCGGTGCCGAACGCTACTGCTTCGGCACGATGACCGGTCAATCGTTCCGCAACCCGCACCAGTTCGGCGTCTTCCGATTGTTCGAACGGCGGCACCTCGGGGAACAGCGGCGCATAGTCGATCTTGACCTGATGCCGCTCGGCCAAGGGTTCGAGCTTCTGCCGGATGGCTGCACGCAACACCTGTGGGTCCATGCCCGGCAAGGGCCGCAGGTCGAACTCCAGGGAGCACTGACCGCAGATGCGGTTCGGGTTGTCGCCGCCGTGGATACAGCCGAAGTTCATGGTCGGCTGCGGTACGCTGAATTGCGGGTTGCGGTACTCGCGCTGCCAGGCCAGGCGCAGGCCACGCAACTCGCCGATGGCATCGTGCATGGCTTCGAGGGCGCTGTGGCCCAGGCTTGGATCCGACGAGTGGCCGCTGCGCCCAAGGATGTCGATGCGCTCCATCATCACGCCCTTGTGCAGGCGGATCGGCTTGAGCCCGGTGGGCTCGCCGATCACCGCCGCACGGCCCAGAGGGCGCCCGGCTTCGGCCAGCGCGCGGGCGCCGGACATGGAGCTTTCTTCGTCGCAGGTGGCGAGGATCAGTAGCGGTTGCTTGAACGGTTGGTCCAGCAGCGGCAGCACGGCTTCGATGGCCAGGGCGAAAAAGCCCTTCATGTCGCAACTACCCAATCCTACCCAGCGGCCGTCGACTTCCGTCAGCTTGAGCGGGTCGGTTTTCCACAGGGCGGCGTCATAAGGGACGGTGTCGCTATGACCGGCCAGCACCAGTCCACCGGGGCCGCTGCCGAAGGTGGCCAAGAGGTTGAACTTGCCGGGGCTGACTTGCTGGATGTCGATGGCAAAACCCAGATCACCCAGCCAACTGGCGAGCAAATCGATCACGGGCCGGTTGGTCTGGTCGAGAGACGTTTGGGTGCAACTGACCGACGGCGCGGCAATCAAGGCGGCAAACTGCTCTTTCATGGACGGTAACGGCATGCGCGGTCTCTCAACTTCCCGGATGAGCCCCACTATAGAGCCATCTGCACGACACAATAAACCGTTGCGGCACGTTGCCGGGCTCAGTCCTGTACACTGCACGACCTTGGCAGCCACACTTTTCCCCGGCTGCGCTCCCGATCCTGGATTTTCCGGCCATGCAGAAAGAAACCGAAATCAAGCTACGCGTCAGCCGCGAAACACTCGCCGCGCTGCGTGAGCACCCGTTACTGAAAAAACGCAACAAAAGTGGCTGGGAACGCCGTGAGTTGATGAACCAGTACTTTGACACCCCCGAGCGCGACCTGGCCCAGGCAAAAGTCGCCCTGCGCCTGCGCAAAGACGGTGACGACATTATCCAGACCCTCAAGACCCGTGGCCAAAGCGTCGCCGGTTTGTCGGAACGCAATGAGTACAACTGGGACCTGCCCAAAGCCAAGCTCGACGTGAAGAAACTCGACGGCGAATGCTGGCCCGAGCAATTGGCCGAGCTGGACAAGAAGACCCTCAAGCCGATCTTCACCACCGACTTCGTGCGTGAACGCGCTGAAATCGCCTGGGGCCGCGGTAAGGCCAAAGTCGTGATCGAAGCCGCCCTGGACTTGGGCCACGTGGTGGTCGGCAAACAGAAAGAAGAAATCTGCGAGCTGGAGTTGGAACTGCGCGAAGGCGAACCAGCGGCCTTGCTGGAGCTGGCCGCTGAACTGGCCGCGACGCTTGCCCTGATGCCGTGCGATATCAGCAAGGCCGAGCGCGGCTATCGCCTGTACGACGCCAGCAGCTACTCCCTGAGCCTGCCGGCGCCGCAGATCCACGCCGAAATGCCGTTGGACGACGCCTTTGCCGCGATCATGTGGCACCTGTTGGGCAGCAGCCAACGCCTGGCCGAACAATATCGCTTCAATGGCCACTGGCGCCTGCTGCAAGACTGGGTCGACAACCTCGGCGAATTGCGCGCCCTGATCGGCAGCCTCGGCCAGGCCGCACCGCGTCAATCCACCAGCGACCTGCGCAGCGTACTTGATGCCTTGCTGGAAGATTGGCGCCCACTGGTACAAGCCGGTGACGACGATGAAGACATCCGCAAAGCCGCACCGGAGCAATTCGTCGAAGAGTTGGAAGACGTGCGTTGGGGCCTGTTCTCACTGAACCTGTCGCGATGGCTGCTCGCCCGCACTTGGACCGCCGACCGCAACGTGCGTGGCAACCGTCAGGGCGCTGCGCAAATCACCAACTGGCTGCCACGCCTGTTGGCAGAAGATGCCGTCGCCCTGCAACTGCCGCGCTACCAGCAACAACCGGAAGACCTGGCCGAGCAACTGCCGCGTATCGAACGCATCCAGGCC
This sequence comes from Pseudomonas sp. 2995-1, assembly GCF_002742505.1. Taxonomy (NCBI): domain Bacteria; kingdom Pseudomonadati; phylum Pseudomonadota; class Gammaproteobacteria; order Pseudomonadales; family Pseudomonadaceae; genus Pseudomonas; species Pseudomonas sp. 2995-1. The sequence goes on from NZ_LJSA01000332.1 coordinate 346,669, forward strand.
TGGCTGCACCATGCGCGTAACGTGGTGGATATTCCTGAGCTGGACCGTTTGTACGGCGAACTGAACAAGTTGGCGCAATTGGCCAACCAGCCGATCACTGATGAATCGCTGGATGCGCGTATGCATCAGGCGATTGCGGTGTATCAGAACCGTGCCTGGAAGACTCTTCTGCGTCTGTAATACCACCATCGGGGGGCAAGCCCCTCCCACATTTGGACGCGTTTCAACTGTGGGGGGCTTGCCCCCGATGAAGCCCCCGCTGTCAGCGCTAGACTGGCAGGGAAGTGGTGGACTTGATTTCCGACAACGCCACAATCGAATTCACCTCCTGAATCCCCGGCACCATCGACAATTTCTCAAAGAAAAACCGCTCGTACGCCTCGATGTCCGACGTCACGATGCGCAGCAGAAAATCCACCGCCCCCATTAGCACATAGCACTCCAACACTTCCGGAAAGCCGCGAATCGCATCGGTGAACTCAGTGAAGTTGGATCGGCCGTGGGCGTTGAGTTTGACCTCGGCAAAAATCTGCGTGTTGAGGCCGATCTTCTTGCGATCCAACAACGTCACCTGCCCGCGGATCACACCTTCCTCCTTCAGCCGCTGGATTCGTCGCCAGCATGGCGACTGGGACAAACCCACCTGTTCGGCAATCTGTGCACTGGAAAGCGAAGCGTCCTCCTGCAACAGGGCCAGGATGCGACGGTCGTAAGCGTCTAACTCGCTATGCATAGAAATACCTATTATTGAATCGAACTCGAATTGATCTATTCGATTTTTAGCAAAACATGCCCATCTTAGATAAGAAATCTCCGCTGGCGAATGTAAAAATTCCTTCCATCGAATCTGGAGAGTCAGCATGCACGCCGTCGAAACCATCCAACCTGCTGCGCGCGCCGATGCGTGGGCTGTCACCAGCGCCCATTGCCAGGCGCACTACCAGATCGTTGCCGAGGCGGAGCCCGATGTGTTGTGCCGAGTACTCAACTATTTTGCGTTGCAGTTTCTGACGCCTCGGCACGTCGCCGTGAATCGGGAAGACGACCTGCTGAACATCGACATCGTGATCGATGGCCTGAGCTGGCATCGGGCCCAAGTCATCGGTGAAAAGATTCGAAACCTGATCAGCGTGTGCGCGCTGGACATGTGGTCAGCTGATTCCGTGGGGCCTATAGCGGTGGTTGCAGCCGCTCAGTAAAGACCTGCAACACACACTGGGAGGATGAAACTCGGGAGCTGACTAGCCTGAAATTTCGTCCAAGGCTACCCAGGAACACCTTCATGTCTGTTGATCAGCGATTGGAACTGCATGCGTTGCTGCCGGCCTTGGTGGAGGAAGGTTTGATCACTCCCGACGCCGCGCAGCGGTTATCGGCGGCGCACCCCGACAACGCTCAACACCCATTGGAGCGTATCGCCGCCCATGGGCCTTCCCTGGAAACCCTGACCCAATGGCTTGCCCAGCGTGCCCGGCAACCTTATCTGCGTATCGACCCGTTGAAAATAGATGTCGCAACAGTGGTGCCACTGATGTCCCACGCGTTCGCCCAGCGCCACGCCATTCTTGCCGTGGCCGTGGATGCGCATACCGTTACCGTCGCCAGCGCCCAGCCCCACGTCAGCAGTTGGGAATCCGGACTGGCGCAAGTACTCAAGCGTTCGATCAAGCGAGTGGTTGCAAACCCCCAGGACATCCAGCGGTGTATCAGCGAGTTTTACCGGCTGGCGAAGTCCGTCAGCGGGGCCGATCAAAAGGTCGCGGTGCCGGGTAACTTCGAGTTGCTGAACCTTGGCGCCAGCGACCAAGAGCCGGACGCCAATGACGCACATATCGTTAATATCGTCGACTGGCTGTTGCAGTACGCCTTCGCACAGCGGGCCAGCGATATTCATATCGAGCCTGGCAGTGAGCAGGGTCGGGTACGTTTTCGCATTGATGGGTTGCTGCACGACGTCTATCAATTTCCACCCCAGGTGACGATGGCGGTGGTCAGCCGCCTGAAAAGCCTGGGGCGGATGAACGTGGCAGAAAAGCGCAAGCCCCAGGATGGCCGGGTCAAGACCAAAAGCCCGACGGGCGCAGAAGTTGAGTTGCGTCTGTCGACCTTGCCCACAGCCTTCGGCGAGAAACTGGTGATGCGGATTTTCGACCCCCAGGTGCTGCTCAAGGATTTTGACCAGTTGGGTTTATCCACCGAGGACCAGCACCGCTGGCACGCGATGACGCGCCAGACCAACGGCATCATCCTCGTCACCGGTCCTACCGGCTCAGGCAAGACCAGCACTCTTTACACCACGCTCAAGCAACTGGCGACCCAGGAGGTCAACCTGTGCACGGTGGAAGATCCGATCGAGATGGTCGAGCCGGCCTTTAACCAGATGCAGGTGCAGCACAACATCGACCTGACCTTCGCCAGCGGCATCCGCGCTCTGCTGCGCCAAGATCCGGACATCATCATGATCGGCGAGATTCGCGACCAGGAAACCGCAGAAATGGCTATCCAGGCCGCACTGACCGGGCACTTGGTCCTCTCGACGCTGCACACCAACGATGCGCCCAGCGCCATTAGCCGCTTGCAGGAACTGGGCATCGCTCATTATTTGATCAAGGCCACCTTGTTGGGTGTTATGGCGCAGCGCTTGGTACGAGTGCTGTGCCCCCATTGCAAGCGCTCGACGGGCGATGTCCATGAGGCCGTCGGATGTGCGGAATGTCGGAACAGCGGGTACCGGGGACGCGCAGGGGTCTACGAAATCATGGTGTTGAATGAGTCGATCAAAGCACTGATCACGCCCTGCGCCGACGTGCAAACCCTACGCCAGGCAGCCATTGCGCAAGGCATGTGCAGCCTGCGCATGGCCGGATTGAGGAAGACGCAAGCGGGGCTGACCACGATGGCCGAAGTGTTGCGAGTAACGCCTGGGGATTCGGTAACAAATCCTTTGGTTACGGCGCGCTGAAATCGTTCTTATCTGTGACAACACCGTTACACTCGGCCAACCGTCGTTTAACTGACACCATCAGATAGGGAATCGCTATGCAGATCGGAACCGTACTGCTTCTTTTCGTGGGCTTGGCCGCCGCCATATTATTCATGGGCTTCAAGGTGGTGCCTCAAGGCTACCAGTGGACCGTCGAGCGTTTCGGCCGTTATACCAACACCCTCAAGCCTGGCCTGAACATCATCATCCCGGTCATGGATCGCATCGGTCGCAAGATCAACGTGATGGAGAGCGTGCTGGATATTCCACCCCAGGAAGTCATCACCGCCGACAACGCCACCGTACAGATCGACGCCGTGTGTTTTTTCCAGGTGGTCAATACCGCCCAGGCCGCCTACGAGGTCAACAACCTCGAACACGCCATCCGCAATTTGCTGCAAACCAATATCCGCACCGTGCTCGGCTCCATGGAGCTGGATGCCATGCTCAGCCAGCGTGACGGCATCAACGAAAAACTGCTGCGCACCGTGGATGAAGCCACTGCTCCGTGGGGCATCAAGATCACCCGTATCGAGATCAAAGACATCAGCCCGCCCGCCGACCTGATGGCCGCCATGTCCGGCCAGATGAAAGCCGAGCGGATCAAGCGTGCGCAAATCCTTGAGGCCGAAGGCCTGCGAGCATCGGCAATCCTGACTGCCGAAGGCAAGAAGCAGGCACAGATTCTTGAAGCTGAAGGTGGACGCCAAGCCGCATTCCTGGAGTCTGAAGCCCGTGAGCGTCAAGCAGAGGCTGAAGCCCGTGCAACCCAGGTGGTCTCCGAGGCCATCGCCACCGGTAACGTGCAGGCCATCAACTACTTCGTTGCGCAAAAATACATCGACGCCCTGGGCAAACTTGCCTCGGCCAACAACAGCAAGGTCATCCTGATGCCGCTTGAAGCCAGCCAGGTGATCGGTGCGGTGGGCGGCATCGGCGAGATCGTCAAGGCAACGTTCGATAACAAGAAAGGTTGAGGCCGTCGCCATGTGGGATTTCCTGCAGCATCTTTCATTCTGGGATTGGCTGGCGCTGGGTACAGTGCTGTTGATTCTTGAAGTGTTCGGCGCCGGTGGTTACCTGCTATGGATGGGTATCGCAGCAGCAGCCGTAGGCGTTATCAAGTTCCTGGTGCCGCCCCTGGGACCGGAATGGCAACTGCTGCTGTTCGCCGTGTTGTCGATATTGACAGCGGTCTACTGGTGGAAACGCCAGCGAAGCAGCGCAAAGGCCAGCGACCAACCGGGGCTCAACGAGCGCGGCTCGGAGCTGATCGGCCGCACATTTGTAGTGCATCAGGCGATTGCGGGCGGTCGGGGTAAGGTAAAAGTCGGTGATGGCGTATGGATGGTGACCGGTCCTGACAGCCCTGCAGGCGCTCAAGTACGGGTGGTTGGCCTGGATGGCGTGATTTTGAAGGTAGAAACTGTTTAGTCAGTGATGGAACTCGGTTGGGCTAACTACAATCAAACGGTACAGATCACCCACCCGGAGTCACCCATCATGCGTCTCAAATATGCTGTCGCTACCCTTGCTGTGCTTTCCCTTCCTGTCGGTTCAGCCATGGCCGACAGTTTCTGGCGCAATGTCATCTCGTCGGGCGCCACCACCGGCTCGACGTACCTGACCTTCAAGGACCACAAGCTGGTCGTTGCCGCACAAGACGACGCAGGCAGCTTTGTTGCCAGCGACGGCGGCATCCGTGGCCCATACCTGGAAGCCGCCATGCAGAAAGTCCGCGCCGACAATCCTGGCCTGCAGGCCACGGATATGGAGCTGGCTAACGCTATCCTCGCGAAAAACGCCGTCACCGAGTGATTTCCGCACTCTGAAGAATGCCGCTTTTGAAGCGGCATTTTTTTTGCCCGTAACATGACGATTCATTCACAGGTGACAGGCTATATTCAGTCAAGCCGTGCAACCATGCCGGCACTGATACCTCCCGTACTCATCGCCAACCTGAAACGGATGCATTCGTCGTTATGAGCCAACTGCCCTTTCTGCCGTTCTCCAAACCCACCATCGATGAAGCCACCATCTCGGCGGTGGGCGATGTATTGCGTTCGGGCTGGATCACCAGCGGGCCGAAGGTGCAGGCGTTCGAGGCGCAGCTGTCGGAATACTTTGGCGGGCGCCACGTTCGCACCTTCAACTCGGGCACCTGCACCATGGAGATTGCCTTGCGCATCGCCGGTATCGGGCCTGGGGATGAAGTCATCACCACACCGATTTCCTGGGTGGCAACGGCCAACGTGATTCTGGAAGTCGGCGCCACACCTGTGTTCGCCGATATCGACCCAATCACCCGCAATATCGACCTGTCCCAGGTGGAAGCCGCGATCACACCGCGCACCAAGGCCATCATCCCCGTTTACCTGGCCGGGCTGCCGTTGGATATGCCAATGCTTTACGCGCTGGCCAACAAGTACAAACTGCGTATCGTCGAAGACGCGGCCCAGGCCCTTGGCTCCAGTTGGGATGGCGAACGCATTGGCGCCACCGGGGACTTCGTTTCGTTCAGCTTCCAGGCCAACAAGAACATCACCTCGTCCGAGGGTGGTTGCCTGGTTTTGAATAGCGCCGAAGAGGCACGCCTGGCAGAAAAATACCGCCTGCAGGGCGTCACCCGTACCGGCTTCGACGGCCTGGATGTTGATGTGCTGGGTGGCAAGTTCAATATGACCGATATCGCTGCGGCCATTGGCCTGGGGCAGTTTGCCCATATCGAGAAAATCACCGCCCACCGCCAGAACCTGGCGAGGCACTACTTCAAGTGTTTCGGCAGTGACTTTGAAGAGAAGTACGGCGCACAACTGCCACCCGCCGACTTCGAAAACAACAACTGGCACCTGTTCCAGCTAGTGCTGCCGGAGCGTCAGGACGGCCTGCCGGCCCGCGCAACGTTCATGGAACAGATGCAGGCTCATGGCGTGGGCATTGGTTATCACTACCCACCGATCCACCTGCTAAGCCTTTATCGGGCACAGGGTTTCAAGGAAGGCATGTTCCCGGTGGCGGAAAAGGTTGGGCGCTTGATTGTTTCATTGCCGATGTTCACGGCGATGACTGAGGCGGATGTGGAGCGGTCGGTGGCGGCAGTGAAAGCGGTGCTCAAACGCTAACCCTATAGGGGCCGGTTTGCCGGCCCCTATAGGGTTATGTGCGGTGTTACTCGCCGATGGCGGCTTTGTAACCAGCAGCATCCAGCAGTTTTTCCAGGTCAGCCGGGTTGCTTGGCTTGAGCTTGAAGATCCAGGCGCCATACGGGTTGGAGTTCAGCAACTCGGGGCTACCACTCAGTTCCTCGTTGACTGCAATCACTTCGCCTGCAACCGGGGCGTAGATATCCGAAGCGGCCTTGACCGACTCCACCACACCTGCCTGATCAGTCGCGCCAAACTGGGCGCCGACTTCGGCCAACTCAACAAACACCACATCACCCAACGCTTCCTGGGCGTGGTCGGAGATCCCGACGGTCACGGTACCGTCAGCTTCCAGACGGGCCCATTCATGACTCTCGGCAAAACGCAGGTCGGCCGGGATATTGCTCATAGTCTGTGTCCTCAGAAGTAGTGTCAGCGGCCATCGGCCTGCCGGAAATAGTTAGATCAAGGTTTTGCCATGGCGCACGAAGGTCGGTTTGACCACTCGAACCGGGTACCACTTGCCGCGGATTTCCACTTCGGCCCGGTCGGCAGTTGCCGTCGGTACACGCGCCAAGGCAATGGATTTGCTCAGCGTAGGAGAGAAACTACCACTGGTGATCTCACCTTCGCCAACATTGGCGATGCGAACTACCTGATGAGCGCGTAAAACCCCACGTTCTTCCAGTACCAGCCCGACCAGTTTGAACTGCACACCGGCGGCCAGCTCTGCTTCCAGCGCCGCACGCCCGATGAAATCGCGTTCGGCTGGTTCCCAGGCAATACTCCACGCCATGTTGGCCGCCAGGGGCGAAACGTTCTGGTGGATATCCTGGCCGTACAGGTTCATGCCGGCTTCCAGGCGCAGGGTGTCCCGCGCGCCGAGGCCGATAGGTGAGATGCCTGCACCCACCAGATCGTTGAAAAATCCCGGTGCCTGATCGGCAGGCAACACAATTTCCAGGCCGTCTTCGCCGGTGTAACCCGTGCGGGCGATAAACCAATCGCCGTCGGCCTCGCCTTCAAATGGCTTGAGCTGGTGGATCAGGGTGCCGCGAGACTGGGTGACCAACTCGGCGATCTTCTGCCGAGCATGGGGGCCTTGAATGGCGAGCATGGCCAACTCGGGCCGCTCGTGCAGTTGCACTTGATAGCTGCCGAGTTGCGCCTGCATCCAGGCGATGTCCTGGTCACGAGTGGCGGCGTTGACCACCAACCGGTACCCGGCATCAGTGCGATAGACAATCATGTCGTCCACCACGCCGCCCTGCTCGTTGAGCATGGCGCTGTACAACGCACGGCCACAGCCATGCAAACGTTCGACATCATTGGCCAGCAGGTGCTGGAGCCATTCCTTGGCCTGGGGGCCGCTGATATCGATCACGGTCATATGAGATACATCGAACACCCCGCAGTCGCGTCGCACCTGATGGTGCTCTTCAACTTGCGAGCCGTAATGCAAAGGCATATCCCAACCGCCAAAATCGACCATTTTCGCGCCGAGGGCGAGATGCAGGTCATACAGAGGCGTACGCTGTCCCATGGGTTTCTCCTTCCGGGCTTGGCGAAGGTGCGCAGCGTTGCTGTTCGTGCTGAAGACCTTGAATTACAAGGGCTGCAGCCACGTACAGCGACCCGATCCGAAAGGCGGAGCGCACCGAATGCCGCGCATTGTAGCCTCAAGCCGTAGGACTGACACCTAACCGATTGGTCGGGCAGAGCGTCGGATCAGGCCGATCACCGGCAGCAGGCCCACCAGTACCAGTGTCAGTGCCGGCAGCGAAGCCCGTGCCCACTCGCCCTCGCTGGTCATTTCAAAGATCCGCACCGCCAGGGTGTCCCAGCCGAACGGGCGCATCAGCAAGGTTGCGGGCATTTCCTTGAGCACATCCACGAACACCAGCAGCGCTGCGCTGAGGGTGCCGGGTAGCAACAGCGGAAGATACACTTTGCAAAACAGTCGCGGCCCACTCACGCCCAAACTACGCGCCGCTTCCGGCAACGAAGGCCGGATGCGCGCCAGGCTATTTTCCAGCGGCCCGTAGGCCACCGCTAGAAAACGCACCAGATACGCCAGCACCAGCGCCGACAGGCTGCCCAGCAACAGCGGTTTGCCCGCACCACCGAGCCAGCCGGACAGCGGCACCACCAGTTCGCGGTCCAGATAACTGAACGCCAACATGATCGACACCGCCAGCACCGAACCCGGCAACGCATAGCCAACATTGGCCAGGCTGATACCGGAGCGAATCGCCCGGGTCGGCGACAGGCGGTTGGCGAAGGCAAGTACCAACGCCACGCTGACCGTGATCAATGCCGCGATACCACCGAGATAGAGGGTATGGACGATCAGGCCCGAATAGCGCTCATCCAGGTCGAACCGGCCGCGCTGCCAGAACCACGCGATCAACTGCAGCACCGGAATGACAAAGGCGCACGCAAACACCAGCCCACACCAGGCACTGGCGGCTAACGCTTTGAACCCACGCAGGTGGTAGAGCGCCTTGCCCCGAGGCCGCTCATTGCTGGGACGGCTCGCGCCACGGGCACGCCGTTCGCCGTACAGCACCAGCATCACCACCAGCAATAACAGGCTGGCCAGTTGGGCTGCGCTGGAAAGACTGAAAAAGCCGTACCAGGTTTTATAGATCGCGGTGGTAAAGGTATCGAAGTTGAACACCGAGACCGCACCGAAATCCGCCAGGGTTTCCATCAACGCCAGGGCGACCCCGGCGCCAATCGCCGGCCGCGCCATGGGTAGCGCCACGCGCCAGAACGCTTGCCACGGCGATTGCCCCAACACTCGCGCGGCTTCCATCAGGCCTTTGCCCTGGGCCACGAATGCAGTGCGCGCCAGCAGGTAGACGTAGGGGTAGAACACCAGCACCAACACGATGATCACGCCACTGGTGGAACGCACGCGAGGCAGGCGCAGACCGGTGCCGAACCACTCTCGCAGCAGGGTCTGCACTGGGCCTGCGAAATCCAGCAGGCCAACAAAGACGAAGGCAAGCACGTAGGCGGGGATGGCGAAGGGGAGCATCAACGCCCAGTCAAGCCAGCGCCGGCCGGGGAATTCGCAGAGGCTAGTGAGCCAGGCCAGGCTTACGCCCAAGAGGGTCACGCCCAAACCCACCCCAACCACAAGGGTCAGGGTATTGCCCAGCAGCCGGGGCATCTGGGTTTCCCACAGATGGGACCAGATTTGCGCATCGATGCTTTGCCAGGACAGCAACAGCACGCTCAGCGGCAGCAGCACCAGGGCGGCGACGGTGAAAACCGGCAGGTACCAGCGGCGTTGGGCGGGGTGGGCCAAAGGTGGGTTCTCGATAATGAAGATCTTGAAATCACCACAACCCAATGTGGAAGGGGGCTTGCCCCCGATGTCGGAATGTCAGTCGACTCATCGGTGACTGATCCTCCGCCATCGGGGGCAAGCCCCCTCCCACATTTGGATCTGCGGCGTCCTACAAATTGTACTTAGTTCCAGCCGGCGCGATCCATCAAGCGAATGGCTTCAGCCTGGCGCTTACCCGCCACTTCCACCGGCAAGGTGTCCGCAACGAACTTGCCCCAGGTCGCCACTTCGGCCGACGGCGGTACAGCCGGGTTGGCCGGGAACTCCTGATTCACATCGGCAAAGATCTTCTGCGCTTCAGGTGTGGTCATCCATTCCACCAGAGCCTTGGCGGCTTCCGGGTGTGGCGCGTGCTTGGTCAAGCCGATACCCGACAGGTTCACATGCACACCACGGTCGCCCTGGTTCGGCCAGAACAGCTTCACAGCCAGGTCCGGCTTCTGCTTGTGCAGGCGGCCGTAGTAGTAGGTGTTGACGATACCCACGTCGCACTGCCCGGCGTTGATCGCCTCCAGCACGGCGATGTCATCAGAGAACACGTCAGTAGAGAGGTTATTCACCCAGCCCTTGACGATTTCTTCGGTCTTGGCCGCGCCGTGGGTTTCGATCAGGGTCGCGGTGAGCGACTGGTTGTAGACCTTTTTCGCCGTGCGCAGGCACAGACGACCTTCCCACTGTTTGTCGGCCAGGGCTTCGTAGGTAGTCAAGTCACCCGGTTTTACCCGGTCAGTGGAATAGGCGATGGTCCGCGCACGCAGGCTCAAGCCAGTCCAAGCGTGGGCGGATGAGCGGTATTGCAGAGGAATGTTCTTGTCGATCACGGGCGAGGTGAAGGGTTGCAGGATGCCCATTTGCTCGGCCTGCCAGAGGTTGCCGGCATCCACGGTGAGCAACAGGTCGGCGGTAGCGTTTTCGCCCTCGGCCTTGATGCGCTGCATCAGCGGGGCTTCCTTGTCGGTGATGAACTTCACCTGGACGCCCGTCTTTTTGGTGTAGGCATCGAACACTGGTTTGATCAGTTCGTCGATGCGCGAGGAGTAGACCACCACTTCGTCGGCTGCCTGCACAGTCGTGCTGCCGATCAGGGTGAGTGCCAGGGCAGTCAGTAGGCGCTTGGGTGCCAACATGGGTGCGGTCTCTCATTTGCAAAGTGAGCGCAAATGATAGGGACTCACATTTGGTAACGCTCGGTGGAGGCGTTACCAGATGTTGCACAGATGCCTCAGGGTTTCGCGAGTGTTGGCAGATCGCCCGTCAAGCCCAAGGCCTGGCGCACAAATACCGCTTTGGCTTCGGGCATCTGGTCGACCATTTTCAGCCCGGCGTTACGCAACCAACGTAACGGCAGTTGATCGGCCTGGAACAACCGCTCAAAACCTTCCATTGCGGCCATCAGCGCCAAGTTGTGGGGCATCCGACGACGTTCGTAACGGCTCAGCACTTTCACATCCGCCAGACGCTCGCCGCGTTCAGTAGCCGACAGCAACACTTCGGCCAGCACCGCCGCATCGAGGAAACCCAGGTTGACGCCCTGCCCGGCCAACGGGTGGATCACATGAGCCGCATCGCCGATCAACGCCAGGCCCTCGGCCACGTAGCGTTTGGCGTGACGCTGGCGCAACGGTACGCAAACCCGTGGATCAGCACTGACCACAGTGCCAAGCCGCCCTTCAAAGGCGCGCTCCAGCTCACGGCAAAAACTCTCATCATCCAAGGCCATCAGGCGCTCGGACTCAGCCGGTGTGGTGGACCATACGATCGAACACCAATCTTCCTGCCCATCGCGTACCAACGGCAAAAACGCCAACGGGCCGGTGTCGGTAAAGCGTTGCCACGCCGTACGCTGGTGCGGCTGACTGCTACGTACGCTGGTGACGATGGCGTTATGCAAGTAATCCCATTCACGGGTGGCGGTGCCGGTCAGGCGACGCACGGCGGAGTTGGCGCCATCGGCGGCGACCACCAACGGCGCGCGCAAGGTGCGGCCATCGGCCAGGGTCAGCAGCCAGTCATCGCCGGAGCGGCGCATCTGCTCCAACCGCGCGTTGGCCAGCAGGCCCAAGTCGCAGTCGTGCAGGCGATCAAGCAAAGCATCCTGCACCACACGGTTTTCGACGATATGCCCGAGCACCTCGGCGTGCACGCTGGCCGCCGAAAAGTGGATCTGCCCAGTGCCGCTGCCATCCCACACCTGCATCTCGCCGTAAGGGCTGGCCCGGCGCGACACAATGCCGTCCCACACGCCCAAGCGCTCCAGGATGCGCTGGCTGGCGGCCGATAAGGCGCTCACGCGGGGTTCGAAGGCCGCGTCACGGTCGAACGGTTTGACGCTCAGCGGGCTGCCATCGAGCAGCAGCACTTGCAGGCCACTGCCCTGCAACGCCAGCGCCAGCGCGCTTCCGACCATTCCGGCCCCGACAATCAGCACATCTGCGCGCATGTCCATGGTTTAAGCCTGTCTCGCTTGCGGCTTGCGCCGCACGTAAAGGGTTTTGTCGACCCGCGCCACCAGGGTGCCGGAGCCGTCATGAATCTGGACCGTGAGGTGAGGCAGGTATTTCTCGCCGCCTTCGGTCTGTCGGCGCACCTCGTCAAGCAAGGCCTCGTCGATGAAAAATTCGGCGTACACCGGGCCTTTGCCCGGCGAGATAAAGTCGATGCTCGCGGCCTTGTCCCAGACAATGTAGTCGCGGCCCAGATTTTCCATCAGCATCAGCATGTAGAACGGGTCGACCATCGAATACAGGCTACCGCCGAACTGCGTGCCGACGTAATTACGGTTGTACCAACCCAGCCCCATGCGCACTTTGACGTGACGAAAATCCGCGCTCATATGCTGCACGCTGACGCCAGCGCCCAGGTATGGCGGGTACAGGGTCATGATCCAACGCAGCAAGCGCGCCTTGCCCAACCGCGCCACCAGCCACCTACGCATCGGGACGTGTCCCCAAGCCCATGGCTTGACGGGCGAACCAGCGTTTGGCCGGCGGCAACAAATCCAGGCCCAGCAGACCCATATTGCGGCCCAGCGCTACCAGCGGTTGTGCACTGCCAAACAGGCGCGTGACCTGATCGGAGAAACCGACAGTCAACTTCTGGTCCATACGCTGGCGCTCGCGGTACGCCTGTAACGTCGCCAGGTCTCCGGGCACCGCTGGCCCGGCTAGCAGAGCCTCGGCCAAGGCACTCGCATCGCGCAGGGAAAGGTTGAAGCCCTGCCCTGCAATTGGGTGCAGGCTGTGGGCGGCGTTGCCAAGGATCACCAGGTGGGAACGTACCTGCTCTTCGGCCTCCACCAGGGTCAGCGGATACAAATGGCGCGCGCCGACTTGCTTCAAGGTGCCCAGGCGGTAGCCGAACACGCTCTGTAATTCGCTGAGGAAACTGCGTTCGTCGAGGGCGGCCAGGCGCTGGGCGTCCATGCCGATGCGTGTCCAAACCAGCGCGCAGCGGTTGTCTGGCAGCGGCAGCAAGGCCATCGGGCCTTCGTCGGTGAAGCGCTCGAAGGCTTCGCCGTTATGGGCTTCGCTGGGAGTGATGTTGGCAATCAGCGCGCTCTGGTTGTACGGACGGGTCTTCACGCCAATGCCCAATTGCTCGCGCAAGCCGGATCGGCCGCCATCGGCGAGCACGGCGAGGTCGCATTCCAACACGGTTTCATCGTTGAGCGTCAGGCGATAGCCGTCGGGCAGCGGCTCCATGCGGGTGACTTCCGCCGGGCAGCGCCAGCTGACCACGTCTTTGTCCAGGCCTTGCCACAGGCATTGGCCGAGCCAGGCGTTTTCCACTACGTAGCCGAGTGCCGGCACGCCCTCCTCCATGGCGGACAAACGTGCGGTGGAGAATCGCCCACGGTCCGACACGTGAATCTGCTTGATCGGCTCGGCTCGGCGGGAAACCTCCTGCCAGATACCCAGCCGCTGATAAATCTGGCGCGCGCCAAACGACAGTGCCGACGATCGTGCATCGTAGCTCGGCTGGTAGCTGTCGCCCGGAGCGAAGGGTTCGATCAGCATGATCTTCCAGCCCCGCGCCTTGGCCCCGGCCTGCAACGCCAGCGCCAGGCTGGCGCCCACCAGGCCACCGCCGATAATCGCGAGATTGACCCGGCTCATCGGGAGGCCGCCATCAGCGCTTCGATCTCGACGACGGTCTTGGGAACGCCGACGGTCAGGATTTCACAGCCTTGCTTGGTCACTACCACGTCGTCCTCGATGCGTACGCCAATGCCACGCCATTTCTTCGCCACGTTCTGGTTGTCCGGCGAAATATAGATCCCCGGCTCCACGGTCAACGCCATGCCGACTTCCAGCACCCGCCATTCACCGCCCACCTTGTACTCGCCCACATCGTGCACATCCATGCCCAGCCAATGGCCGGCGCGGTGCATATAGAAAGGTTTATAGGCTTCGCTGGCGATCAGTTCGTCAACGTCACCTTGCAGCAGTCCCAACTTAACCAGCCCAGCGGTGATGACCTGCACGGTCGCCTCATGGGCCTGGTTCCAATGTTTATTCGGCGCGATCTCGGCAAAGGCGGCTTCCTGGGAGGCCAGCACAATCTCGTAGATCGCTTTTTGCTCAGGTGAAAACTTTCCGTTGACCGGCCAGGTGCGGGTAATGTCGCTGGCGTAGCAGTCGATCTCGCAACCGGCGTCGATCAGCACCAGGTCCCCATCCTTGAGCAGCGCGTCATTCTGCTGGTAATGCAGGATGCAGCTGTTGCGCCCGGCGGCGACGATGGAGCCGTAAGCCGGCATCTTCGCGCCGCCTTTGCGGAACTCGTAATCCAGCTCGGCTTCCAGGCTGAACTCATGCAACCCAGCGCGGCTGGCCTGCATCGCCTTGACGTGGGCAGCGCAGGAAATCCGCGCGGCCTCGCGCATCACCCTCACTTCTGCCGCCGATTTATACAGGCGCATGTCGTGGAGCAGATGATCCAAGGCAACAAATTCGTTCGGGGGCTGGGCGCCGAGGTGCGCTTTAGAGCGGATCACGTTGATCCACTCCATCACGTGCCGGTCAAATTCAGCGTTGCTGCCCATGGCCGAATACACCCGGTCACGGCCTTCGATCAGGCCGGGCAGGATGTCGTCGATATCGGTGATGGGGAAGGCATCGTCGGCACCAAACTCACGGATTGCGCCTTCGGTACCGGCACGCAGGCCGTCCCACAGTTCACGCTCGGCATTGCGTTCGCGGCAGAACAGCACGTACTCGCCATGCTGGCGACCGGGCATCAGCACGATCACTGCTTCGGGTTCGGGGAAACCGCTCAGGTACTGGAAGTCGCTGTCCTGGCGGTAAACGTGCTCGACATCGCGATTGCGGATGGCCACGGCGGCGGCCGGCAGAATCGCGATGCTGTTGGGTTCCATCTGCGCCATGAGCGCCTTGCGGCGGCGGGTGTATTCCGCTTTGGGGATATGGATCATGGGCAGATGGGCTTCCTTTCTTAGTGCAGCGACGGCTTGGGTGCAGCAGGCTCAGCGGACTTCTTGGTCTCGGTGAACAGCAGCAACGGCGCGACGCGCAGGTATTCCATGACTTCCATGTAGTCGCCTTCGCCGTCTTCGGACTCTTCCAGCGCATCTTGCACTTGGGAGATCGCGGCGAGGTCCTGCAGCACTTCCTTGGCGTCGGTGCTCAGCTCCAGGCCGCCGGCGTTCACGCCGAAACCGTGGAGGAAACCCTGGCACCATTGGCCCAATGCGGCGGCGCGTTCGGTGAGCGGAGCGTCGTCGGTCGGTAGCAACAGGACTACGGTGACGTCATCACCGGTCAGTTCGCCCTTGACCATCTCTTGCAGGCCGATCAGCGCGTTACGCACGTTGTCGGTCGGTTCGGTTTCCAACAGCTCGGCGACATCAGCCAACCAGTTGTCGGCATCAAAGCCAACACCGGTGCAGCTGCGACCCAACAGCACGCCGTGCAGTTCGGCAGGCGAGCATGGGTGGCCGCTGGTGCTCAGCAGTTTGGAAAAAGCATCGTACGGGGAGTTCTGAATGGGCATGGTGAGCTAGGCGCCAGACGGCGCAATGTCTAGAATGGAGCGCTGTATCCTAGCACCGGCAGACGTACCAAGACTATCAAGGGCGTCAGATCGTTTATCCTGCAGTTGCCATTCATCAGACAAAATCCAGTGGAACCCAATGGAAGACACCGACCTGCAAGCGCTGATGGCCAGACTCGAATTGCTAATTACTCGGGTCGAGCAACTTAAGAGTCAAAACGGACTCCTATTAGCTCAGGAAAAGACCTGGCGCGAGGAACGCGCTCACCTCATTGAAAAAAACGAAATCGCCCGGCGTAAGGTCGAATCGATGATTTCGCGCCTGAAGGCCCTGGAGCAAGACTCATGAGTTCAAGCAATAGCGTCACCGTGCAGATCCTCGACAAAGAATATTCGATCATCTGTCCCCAGGAAGAGCGCAACAACCTGGTGAGCGCCGCCCGTTACCTGGATGGCAAAATGCGTGAAATCCGCAGCAGCGGCAAAGTGATCGGCGCCGACCGTATCGCCGTGATGGCCGCGCTGAACATCACCCACGATCTGCTGCATAAGCAGGAACGCCCTGACGTGCAGGCCAGCGGCTCGACCCGCGAGCAGGTTCGCGATCTGCTCGAACGTGTTGATCTGGTGCTTTCCAGCGACACAGAGCAACCCAAGGGCTGATCCCCGCGACTGTTTAAGGTATACTCGCCCCACTCCCTGGCGTGCTTGCCAGTCGGCGATGTCCCGGAGCCGATTCGCACTACCCTGGAAGTTGCACGTTGGGCTGGTGTGCATGTCCGCTAGACGGAAAGCCTTAAAGCCTACTGCTTCTTCCACCTTGAACTTTCGGGTTCAAGGGCTTAGTCGACAGCGGTTCTGTCGGGGAGCCTGAATTCCAAACTCAATGCCAGTCTTAAGGACTGGCATTGTTTTATGAGCCGAAAAACCATGACCGAACCTGCGCCGCTTTCCCGTCCGCAACTTCGACGCATGTTACGCAACGCCCGCCGCGCCCTTACGCCGAGCGAGCAGCGCCAAGCCGCCCACGGCCTGTATCGGCAACTGGCACAGCACCCGCTGTTTCGCCGGGCCAAACATATTTCCTTATATCTACCGACGGACGGTGAAATCGATCCGCGCCTGCTGCTGCGCGCCGCTCAGCGCCGGGGCAAGGCCACCTATCTGCCGGTGCTCAGCGCTTGGCCGCGTACCAAGATGGTGTTCCAGCGCGTGAAGCCTGGGGACAAGCTGCTGCCCAACCGCTTTCGGATTCTGGAACCAAGGGTCAATGCCAAGCGCCAGCGCAAGGTGTGGGCGCTGGACCTGGTGTTGCTGCCGTTGGTGGGGTTCGATGACGCAGGTGGCCGCCTGGGCATGGGCGGCGGTTTCTACGACCGCAGCCTGGCGTATCTGGCACGCCGTCAAAGCTGGCGCAAGCCGACGCTGCTAGGCCTGGCCCATGAATGTCAGAAGGTCGATCGATTGGCACAAGCCAGTTGGGATGTGCCATTGGCTGGCACTGTCACTGATAAGCAGTGGTATGTCGCAAAAACGCCGCTTGAAGCAGCGGCGTCTTGAAGAAGGGTTAACGCTTGAACGGTTGCGGCTGCTGTTGAGCCAGTTCAACGGGAGCATCGGTCTTGTTCGACCACAAGCTTTGGGCATACCCGGTGGTCACGACGCCCAGACCAAACAAAATCACCAAAATCCATAGTAAATCCGGTTTACGTTGCATCGATTGCCCCCCTTCAGGCATCTCGTACACGATGACAACAACGTTCCAAAGTAGTCCGTTGCAGCTGCGTCAAGCTTAAAGGCCGGCATTTTGCGGTAACGTGAACCAACACGCAAACCTTGGCGCCAACCGACTGTCGGTTTGTCATCAAATTGCCTGACAACTTGCCCACTGCCTTTTTCAGGAGCCCAAAAATGGCCTACTGGCTGATGAAATCCGAGCCCGACGAACTGTCCATCAACGGCCTGGAAAAGCTTGGCGAAGCGCGCTGGGACGGCGTACGCAACTACCAGGCGCGCAACTTCCTACGCGCCATGGCCGTGGGCGATGAGTTTTTCTTCTATCACTCCAGTTGCCCAGAGCCAGGCATTGCGGGTATCGGCAAAATTGTCGAAGCAGCCTACCCGGATCCGACCGCACTGGAACCGAACAGCCACTATTTCGACGCCAAAGCCACCCCGGAGAAAAACCCGTGGACTGCGATCAACGTCGCGCACGTCCAAACCTTCCCCAAGGTGCTGGGGCTCGGCTACCTGAAACAGCAAACCGCCCTCGCCGAATTGCCCCTGGTGCAGAAAGGCAGCCGCCTGTCGGTGATGCCGGTCACCGCCGAGCAATGGGCGACGGTGCTGGCGCTGCGCTGACGAGAACCCTGCGGTCACGCGCTCGACGCATGCATCTGCCCCTTAACCGGGTTAGGCTTGCGCTTCATTTGATCGGTATCAACGCCCCTTGGGCAGCACCGATCAAACTAGGATGCTAAAGCCGCAGGATGCACCCATGTCGACCACACCTCGCTCTTCCCACCTATTTGCCGTTCTCTTGATCGCGTTGTTGCTCGGTGCCGGCGGCTTCGGTTACTGGCGCTCCACCCAGGACCGCCTGCCCGAAGGTCTGGGCATGGGCAATGGCCGCCTGGAATCCACCGAAGTGCAGATAGCCGCCAAGATCCCGGGGCGCCTGGCCGAAGTGCGGGTCGACGAAGGCGACAAGGTCCTCAAGGGCCAACTGCTGGCGCGCATGGACACCCGCACGCTGGAAGCCCAGCGCGCCCAGGCCGAAGCCGAAGTGCTGCGGGCCAAGGAGAACTTCGCCGCCGCCGAGGCCAACGTGCAACTGCGCCAGAGCGAACAACTGCTGGCCAACCAGGAACTCAAGCGTACCCAGGAGCTGTACAAACGCGGCTTCGCCAGCGGCCAGTTGATCGACCAGCAGCAAGCCCGCCAGAACACCGGCAACGCCGCCGTGACCGCCGCCCAGGCTCAGGTCAATTCGGCAAAAGCCACCATCGGTGCCGCACAAGCCCAGGTCGCGCAGCTCACCAGTGAAATCGACGACAGCAGCCTGCGCGCGCCTATCGACGGCATTATCCAACTGCGCCTGGCCGAACCGGGTGAAGTGCTTGGCGCGGGCGGGCGCGTGTTGCTGCTGATCGACCCCAATGATCAGTACATGAACCTCTATCTGCCCGCCTCCGTGACCGGACGCCTGACCGTCGGCAGTGACGCGCGGATTCTGCTCGACGCCCTGCCCCAGCAGCCGTTGCCGGCCAAGATCAGTTTTGTCGCCGCCAAGTCGCAGTTCACCCCCAAGGAAGTGGAGACCCGCGACGAACGCCAGAAACTGGTATTCCGCGTCAAATTGCACCTGACTCAACCGAGCGCCGTGCCCCAAGCCAAACCGGGTATGCCCGGCTCCGGCTATGTGCGCACAGCTGATATCGACTGGCCGGCCAACCTGCAATGACCGGCCTGGCGCTGCACGCCAAAGGCATCAACCACCATTACGGCAAACAACAGGCGCTGATCGACATCGCCTTCAGCCTGCCCGCCGGTACACGCTGCGGGCTGATCGGCCCGGATGGTGCGGGCAAGTCGAGTTTGTTGGGGTTGATCGCCGGCGTTAAGAAACTCCAGGCCGGCCAATTGGAGGTGCTCGGCGGCTCCATTCAGGATCGCCGTCACCGCAACAGCCTGTATCCGCGCATCGCCTTCATGCCTCAGGGTTTGGGTGGCAACCTGTACCCCGAGCTGTCCATCAGCGAGAACATCCGCTTCTTCGCCACCCTGTTCGGCCTGTCCAAAGCCGACTGCGACCAGCGCATGCACAACCTGCTGCTGGCCACCGACCTGGCTCGCTTCGCCGAGCGCCCAGCCGGCAAACTCTCCGGCGGCATGAAGCAGAAGCTCGGCCTGTGCTGCGCGCTGATCCACGACCCGGACCTGCTTATCCTTGATGAGCCCACCACCGGCGTCGATCCGCTGTCCCGTCGACGCTTCTGGGAGCTGGTAGAAACCGTACGCAGCGAACGCCCGCAACTGACGCTGCTGGTAGCCACGGCCTACATGGAGGAAGCCGAGCAGTTCGAACATTGCATGATGCTCGACCGCGGCAAACTGATCGCCGACGGTCTCAGTCGCGAACTGGCGGCAGCGACGCCGAGCGGCAAACTGGATGAGGCCTTCACCCACTTCCAGGGCGATGGCGCCCATGACAACCAGCCGCTGGTGATCCCGCCAAGGGAAAACGCCAACGCCGATATCGCCATCGAAGCGCACGAGTTGACCCTGCGTTTCGGTGATTTCACAGCGGTGAACAAGGTTAGCTTTGCCATTGGTCGCGGCGAGATTTTCGGCTTCCTTGGTTCCAACGGTTGCGGCAAGACCACCACCATGAAGGTCCTCACCGGGCTGATGCCGGCCACCGAAGGCAGCGCGACACTGCTGGGCAACCCTGTGAACGCCAAGGACCTGGCCACCCGCAAGCGCGTGGGCTTCATGTCCCAGAGTTTCTCGCTGTACGGTGAGCTCAGCGTGCGCCAGAACCTGGTGCTGCACGCGCAACTGTTCGACCTGCCCAAAGCAGACAGTGGGCCGCGTATCGATGAATTGATCCAACGCTTTGACCTGAGCAAGATAGCCGAGCAACCCTCCGGCGAATTACCCCTCGGTCTGCGCCAGCGCTTGTCTTTGGCCGTGGCCGTGCTGCATCGCCCGGAAGTGCTGATCCTCGATGAACCCACTTCCGGCGTCGACCCGGCAGCTCGGGATGATTTCTGGCGGCTGCTGGTCGAGTTGTCTCGGGAGCAAGGCGTGACCATCTTCCTGTCCACCCACTTCATGAACGAAGCCCAGCGCTGCGACCGCATTTCCTTGATGCACGCCGGCAAAGTGCTGGCCTGCGACACACCGGAGGCACTGCAACAGCAGTTCCACGGCGACACCCTGGAAGCCGCGTTCGTCACCTGCCTGGAACAGGCCCAAGGCGAACCCGAACCCGCTGCACCGGCCAAAACCGTCAGCGAAATCAGTGCGCCGCCCGTGAGCAAACGCGGCTTCAGCCTTTCTCGCCTGTTGGCCGTGGCCAGCCGTGAAGGCAAAGAACTACTGCGCGACAAAGTGCGCATGGCCTTCGCCCTCCTCGGCGCGATGTTCATGATGGTGATCTTCGGCTACGGCATTTCCCTGGACGTGGAAAACCTCGCCTTTGCCGTCTACGACCAGGACCAAAGCCCCCAAAGCCGAGCCTATCTGGAAGCCTTCCGCAGCTCGCGCTACTTCGCCGAACAGGCGCCCATCCAGGATTCCAGTGAGTTGCACCGGCGCCTGCAGCGCTCGGAAATCAAACTGGCCCTGGAGATCCCGCCAGGGTTTGGCCGTGACCTCTACGCTGGCCGCCAACCCACAGTCGCCGCCTGGCTCGACGGCGGCATGCCGTTTCGCGCGGAAACCAGCCGCAACTATGTAGAAGCGGTACACCAGGGCAACCTGCAACAACTGGCCGAACTGAGCAGCCTGCCGCAGACCACCCAGGCCGCCGCCAAGTTGGAAACCCGCTTTCGCTATAACCAGGACGTGGTCAGCGTGAATGCCATCGGCCCAGGGGTGATGGCGCTGATCCTGGCGTTTATCCCAGCGATGCTCACGGCTCTGGGAATCGTGCGCGAGAAAGAACTGGGCTCGATCACCAACTTCTATGCCACACCACTGACGCGCCTGGAGTTCCTGCTGGGCAAGCAGGCACCCTACATCGCCGTGAGCCTGATCAACCTGGCGCTGCTGGTGGCCATGAATCGCTGGCTGTTTAGCGTACCGTTCAAGGGCAGCGGCCTGACGTTGGCCTTTGGCGGACTGCTTTACGTGCTGGCCACCACCAGCATGGGCCTGCTGATTTCCGCGTTCACCCGTACTCAAATCGCGGCGATCCTCGGCACCATGATCATCACCAGCCTGCCGACCATCCAGTTTTCCGGGCTGATCGTGCCGCGCTCCTCTCTGGAAGGCGCGGCGGCACTGATGGGCACGCTGTTTCCAGCCGGGCACTTCCTGGATATCGCAGTCGGCACGTTCACCAAAGCTTTGGACCTACGCCAGTTGTGGCCGCAATGCCTGGCGCTGTTCGGGTTCTTCATCGGATTCACCGGGCTAAGCCTGATCATGCTCAAGAAGCAGGAGGCCTGATGCACACGCTCACTCATATCCTGCGCCTGGGCATCAAGGAACTCACCAGCCTGCGCCACGACAGCGTATTGCTGCTGTTCCTGTTCTACGCCTTCACTGTCGCCATCTATATGCCTGCCGCCGGATCTGTAATTGGCGTACACAACGCCAGCGTCGCCTTTGTGGACGAGGATCACAGCGCGCTCTCCAGGCAGATGGCAGAGGCGCTGCAACCGCCGGAATTCCAGGCGCCTGCGCCGCTGGCCTACGACCAATTGGACAAGGTGATGGACAGCGGCCAATACACCTTCGTGATCAACGTGCCGGCCAACTTCCAGGCTGATCTGCTCGCGGGTCGCCAGCCCGGCGTGCAGGTGAACGTCGATGCCACAGCAATGAGCCAGGCGTTCATGGGCGCGGGCTATATCGGCAGGATTTTCCAACGGGAGTTGCTGAGCTACAGCGGCCAAACCGATACCGCCAGCAAAGCCCCGGCGCTGCTGACCACACGAGCGCTGTTCAATACCAACCTGGAAGGTGGCTGGTTCCTGGCGGTAATCCAGATCGTCAACAACATCACCATTCTCGCCATCGTATTGACCGGCACCGCGCTGTTGCGTGAGCGAGAGCACGGCACCCTCGACCATCTGCTGGTGCTGCCGCTGACCGCGCTGGAAATCATGCTGGCAAAAATCTGGAGCAACATGTTGGTGGTGGTGGTGTGTACTTGGGTGTCGCTGGAGGTGGTGGTCAAAGGCTTGCTCGACGTGCCCCTGGCGGGATCGATGGGCCTGTTTCTATTCGTGACCGCGCTGTACCTGTTTGCCAGCACCGCACTGGGGATCTTCCTCGCCACCCTTGCCCGCTCGACGCCGCAGTTCGGCTTGCTGGCAATCCCGGTGATTATCCCAATGCTGTTGCTATCCGGCGGCAGTACGCCACTGGACAGCATGCCCGAGTGGTTGCAGTGGGTGATGCAGGGCTCGCCGTCGACGCACTTTGTGAGCCTGAGTGCAGCGATCCTGTTTCGGGACGCGGGCGTCAGTGTGGTATGGCCGGACTTGCTGGCGCTGGCGGCAATTGGATTGTTGTTTTTTGCGGTGGCGTTGGTGCGGTTCAGGAAGAGTTTGGCTTCCTGAACCGCCAGCCAGGCTGATTACTGAATGATCAGGTTGTTGAACAACAGGTCTTCCACCACCGGCTTGCCAGTCTCGTCGTTCATCACTTGCTGGGTTTGCTTGAGGGCTTCCTGGCGCAGTTTTTCCTTGCCTTCGACGGTGCTCATGGCCTCGTTGGTTTGCTGGGTAAACAGCGCCACCAACTGGTTACGAATCAACGCATCGTTGGCTTTGACAGCAGCAGCGGCTTCGGTACCGGTCACGCGCAGGGCGATGTCAGCCTTGAACACCTTGAGTTTCGCCGTGCCGTCCAGGCCGTAGTTACCCACGAACGGCGGGCTCAGGCTGATATAGCTGACCTTCGGCGCCTCGCCTTCTTTGGCTTCTTCGGCCTGGGCAGCCATGGGCAAGGTCAGGGCCAGCATCAACAGGATCCACGCTTTCACAGTTCATTCCTCACATTCGGTTGCCGGGTAGCATAACGCTAGCAAGGCAGAGCACAAGCTTATGGCGGCTTATCAGGGCCGGGCATGCTCGTTGACCCACGGGCCTACCCTCCTACACTTATCGGCCACGACACCAAAAGGAATAGCCCGATGAAAGCTGTGCTGTGCAAAGCCTTCGGCCCCGCCGAAACCCTGGTGCTGGAAGAAATCGCCAGCCCGGCGATCAAGAAGAACGAAATCCTGCTGGACGTACACGCGGCGGGGGTGAACTTCCCGGACACCCTGATCATCGAGGGCAAGTACCAGTTCAAGCCGCCCTTTCCGTTTTCGCCGGGTGGCGAGGCGTCGGGCGTGGTCAGCGAAGTGGGTGAGAAGATCAGCCATTTGAAAGTCGGCGACCGGGTCATGGCACTCACCGGCTGGGGCAGCTTTGCCGAGCAGGTCGCGGTGCCGGGCTATAACGTGCTACCGATCCCGCCGAGTATGGACTTCAACACCGCTGCCGCCTTCAGCATGACCTACGGCACCTCGATGCATGCGCTCAAACAACGCGCCAACCTGCAACCGGGCGAAACCTTGCTGGTGCTCGGTGCGTCCGGCGGCGTAGGCCTGGCCGCGGTGGAAATCGGCAAGGCCATGGG
The DNA here is from genome assembly GCF_002742505.1 of Pseudomonas sp. 2995-1. Taxonomy (NCBI): domain Bacteria; kingdom Pseudomonadati; phylum Pseudomonadota; class Gammaproteobacteria; order Pseudomonadales; family Pseudomonadaceae; genus Pseudomonas; species Pseudomonas sp. 2995-1. The sequence goes on from NZ_LJSA01000332.1 coordinate 370,526, forward strand.
CGCCCGTGTGATCGCCGCAGCCAGCAGCGCCGAAAAGCTCGCCGTGGCCAAGGCCGCGGGTGCCGATGAACTGATCAACTACAGCGAAACCAGCCTCAAAGAAGAGATCAAGCGCCTCACCGACGGCAACGGCGCCGATGTGATCTACGACCCGGTGGGCGGTGACCTGTTTGACCAGGCCATCCGCGCCATCGCCTGGAACGGGCGTTTGCTGGTGGTTGGGTTCGCCAGCGGGCGTATTCCAGAGCTGCCGGTGAACCTGGCTTTGCTCAAGGGCGCAGGGGTGCTCGGGGTGTTCTGGGGCTCGTTTGCCCAGCGCCAGCCGCAGGACAATGCGGCGAACTTCCAGCAACTGTTCACTTGGTACGGTGAGGGCAAGCTCAAGCCGTTGGTCTCGCAGGTGTATCCACTGGACCAAGCCGCCCAGGCGATCAATGACCTCAGCCAGCGCAAGGCTGTCGGCAAGGTCGTCGTCCAGACCCGCTAACCGACCTGAAATGCAATCAAATGTGGGAGGGGGCTTGCCCCCGATGGCAGTGGGTCAGCTACAGATAAGCTGGCTGACCTACCGCTATCGGGGGCAAGCCCCCTCTCACATTTGATCTCCTGCGATCTTAAAATCGATAACGACCCACACTTATCCATTTACGACATGTTCGTAAAAGAACATGCAATTGCTCCCATTTCCTGTGTTTGTGCATGAGAAGCGATGCTATTTTCGGTAACGAAACTGTAACATTCGCATCCGCAGTCAAAACAAGAAATTTGGAGCTCTTGAATGTTTGCTTTCTTTCGTCCTGCCGCGCATCAGGCGCCCCTGCCTGAAGAAAAAATAGACAGTACCTACCGACGACTGCGCTGGCAGATCTTCGCCGGTATTTTCTTCGGTTACGCCGGTTATTACCTGCTGCGTAAAAACTTCTCCCTGGCCATGCCCTACCTGATCGACGAGGGTTACACCCGTGGTCAACTGGGCTTGGCGATGTCGGCCATCGCCATTGCCTACGGCCTGTCCAAGTTCCTCATGGGCCTGGTGTCCGACCGTTCCAACCCACGCTACTTCCTGCCTTTCGGCCTGCTGATATCGGCGGGTGTGATGTTCATTTTCGGGTTCGCACCTTGGGCAACGTCCAGCGTGACCATGATGTTCATTCTGCTGTTCATCAACGGCTGGGCCCAGGGCATGGGCTGGCCGCCAAGTGGGCGGACGATGGTGCACTGGTGGTCGCAGAAAGAACGCGGCGGTGTAGTGTCGGTGTGGAACGTGGCGCACAACGTCGGTGGCGGCCTGATCGGTCCGCTGTTCCTGCTGGGCATGGCGTGGTTCAACGACTGGCACGCAGCTTTCTATGTGCCGGCCACTGTGGCCTTGGCGGTAGCAGCCTTTGCCTTCATCACCATGCGCGACACACCGCAATCGGTTGGCCTGCCGCCCATCGAGAAATACAAGAACGACTATCCCGAAGGCTACGACGCCAGCCATGAGGAAGAATTCAGCGCCAAGGAAATCTTCGTCAAATACGTGCTGCGCAACAAAATGCTTTGGTACATCGCCTTCGCCAACGTGTTCGTCTACCTGTTGCGCTACGGCGTGCTGGACTGGGCGCCAACTTATCTGAAGGAAGCCAAGCACTTCGACGTGGATAAAACGTCTTGGGCGTATTTCTTCTACGAGTGGGCAGGCATTCCAGGCACGCTGCTGTGCGGCTGGATGTCGGACAAGATCTTCCGTGGCAACCGTGGCCTGACGGGCGTGGTGTTCATGGCGCTGGTGACCGTGGCAACCCTGGTGTACTGGCTCAATCCGCCGGGCAACCCGATGGTCGACATGATTGCGCTGTTCTCCATCGGTTTCCTGATCTACGGCCCGGTGATGCTGATCGGCCTGCAGGCCCTGGAGTTGGCACCCAAGAAAGCCGCCGGTACGGCCGCGGGCTTCACCGGTCTGTTCGGTTATCTGGGCGGTTCGGTGGCAGCCAGTGCGGCAATGGGCTACACCGTGGACCACTTCGGCTGGGACGGTGGTTTCGTACTGCTGATCGGTGCGTGCCTGCTGGCTATCGCGTTCCTGATCCCAACGCTGTGGCACACCAACAGCGTCAGCTCGGCGCGTTAATCGCCAGAGCAACCCTTTGCACAACGCTTGAGCCGCGCCTCCAGATTCTTATCTGGCATGGCGTGGCTACGCAGGGCGTTTACGGTCTGCTCGACATAATCGCGAGTAGTGCCGTAACGCCCGCAAGCGCTTTGCAGCACATGGTTGAGCACGATATCCGGCAAGTTGCCAGCATAGCTGGGCAAGTGCCGCTCCAGGACAAACCCCAACGCCTGCACCTGACTGCCATCCTCAAGACGGCAGCTGAGCCAGTGCGGCCGGTAGGACGGGTAAGGCATCTCGCGCTGCCACAAGGCGTAAAGCGAGGCCTCCAACTGATCTTCGGGCAAGCGGTAAGCGAACCCGCTGCAAGAGCCACCGCGATCCAACCCAAACACCAACCCTGGCGTTTCCGGCGTGCCCCGATGCTCGTGGGACCACAGGTACAGGCCGCGGTGATAGCCGTGGACCCGCGCCCGCATCCGCTCGGAAGACGAGCATTCAGGACGCCAGATCAGCGAACCGTACGCAAATAGCCAGACCGGCCCACCTTTATGCCGGCCCATGGTGGCCTGCATCGAGCTCATTAACTGTTCGTGAGTGAGTTGCGGCCCCAGATCGAGCCGCGGAGGGTAAGCCAACTGCTGAAGATCGGTTTCTATGGCGGTCATGGCGAAAAGCGGTACGCCTCCTGTGTGTTACCAGTTGTAAGCAACTTTACCGTAATAAAACGCGCCGCTGTAACCGTACGGCGAAAAAGTGCTATAGGCCAAATTGCCACCACTGCTGGCGAAGGCGTTGACCTTCTCTGGGTATTTATCGGTGACGTTGTCGCCGCCCAAGGTGAAGGTCCAGTTCTTCAGCTTGTAGTCAGCCGATAAATCCAGTACCCAGGCGGCCTTGAAAGTCTGGTCGTTGACCTTGTCCGCCTGGTAGCTGGTGAACTCACCATAGCGCACCAAATTGCTGTGCAGTGCCCAATTGCCGTAGGTGAAGTCGTTACCCAAGCTCAGCTTGTGCTGGGGCGTGGTATCGCCGAGCAAACCGATGCGCTCGCGACGGTCCACCCTCACCAGGTTCGCCCCAAGGCTATCGAGGATGGCCGGGTTGGGTTTCACATCGGTCACTTTGGTATGGTTGTAGTTGTAGCCCACGGTGCTGTTCCAGCGGATACCGCTATCGAATTGGTAGCGATAGTTGGCTACCAGATCGACGCCGTCGGTGCTGGTGTCGGTGGCGTTGGTGAAGTAGCGGGCGGTGGTGTAATCAATGTTGCCCACGCCGTTGGCCTGCAGGTAGGCACGCGTCGCCGCGTTTATGCCGAGGTTGGAGGACAGGCTGATACGGTCGCGAATGTCGATACGGTACACATCCACCGTCACCGTCAGGTCATCGGCCGGCTCCAGTACCAGACCAAGGCTGTAGTTGCGCGACTTCTCGGCCTTGAGGTCTTCAGCACCGAGCAAGCGCGCAACCTGGCTGTTGGCCGGGAAGGTACCGGCTTCCTGGATGGTGCTGCCGATCAGCTGCGATGAGGTGTAGGCAAAGTTCTGCTGGGCCAGGGACGGCGCGCGGAAACCGTTGGACACACTGCCGCGCAAGGCCACTTGCGGGGTGAAGTCATAACGGGCTGACAGCGAGCCGCTGACGTTGGAGCCAAAGTCACTGTAGTCCTCATGGCGCACGGCGGCCGAGGCGCTGAGTTTTTCGGTGAAGTTGGTTTCCAGGTCCAGATACTGCGCCCAATTGTGACGAGAGCTGGTGCCCGCGTCGGCATCCCGGAAGCCGCCCAGCCCAGAGCTGCCGGTCTGGAAGTAGGACGCTGGCTCGCCCGCCTCGATTTCATAACCCTGATGCAGGTATTCACCGCCGAACGCCACGGACACCGGGTAAGGCAGCCAGCCCACGTCGAACTCGCGGGACAGGTCCAGGCTGACTTGCTTCTGGTCGTTGCTCAGGGTGCCGTTGTCGAACTTGCGCGGTGTCGCCAGGCCCAGGGAGGTGTTGATGGTTTCAGTGCTGAGTGCGTACTGGTTCTTGCCGTAGTTGGCCGACAGGTCGTAATGCCAGTCGTACGCCAGCAAGCCACGCAGGCCTACCACCAACGACGTGTCTTCAAGGTTGCCCTTGATCAGCGGCAGGTAACCGTTGGGGTTGAGCGCCGGGATGTTGTTGGACGCATTGCTCGCGCGGTAGAACGCCGCCGTCTCGCCACGCCGCTTGCTGTAACCGCCGAAGGTGTAGAACTCGGCCGCGTCGTTGAAGGAATATTCGGAGTTGAACTGGAACTTGCCTTCATTGGTGGCCGGCTCACCTTGGCGGAACACGCGCTGGCCATAGGTGGTAGAGCCGACGCTTCCGGTGCGGTAGTCATCACCGGCGCGGTTGGTGTAGTCGTTGTCAGCCCCTTCGGCCGACAGGTTGATAAAGCCGTTGTCGCCCAATGCCAGGCCGGTGTTGCCGCTGACATTACGCTGGATGCCGTCGCCCTTCTTGTATTCGCCGAACTTGGTGGAGATCGAGCCGCCATGGTCAGCGTGCTTGAGGATCACGTTGATCACCCCGGCAATCGCATCCGAGCCGTAGCGCGCGGAAGCACCGTCTCGCAGCACTTCGATATGGTCCACCGCCGACAGCGGGATCGCATTCAGGTCCGCCGGTGCCGACCCACGGCCCACTGCGCCGCCCAGGTTGACGAAGGCACTGGTGTGGCGGCGCTTGCCGTTGACCAGCACCAGCACCTGATCAGGTGACAGGCCGCGCAACTGTGCAGGCCGCACCAATTCGGCGCCGTCCACCAGGCTTGGGCGTGGGAAATTGATTGATGGAATAAGGCGCGCCAGCACTGCGCCTAGCTCATCGGAGCCGGTGCTGCGCAGACTGTCACCGGAAATCACATCGATGGGTGACAGTGAAGCACTCGCCGTACGCTCCTGAGCGCGGGTGCCGGTGACAATCACGGTGTCGAGTTTGGGTGCATCGGTGGCGGACGTTTCGGCCGCAAAGACTGGATTGAAGCTCACAGCGGTCAGCAAATTGGCCGACAAAATCGCCGAGTACAGCGCGTGTTTCTTGTAGCTCCCCATACCGCTCCCCTTTCCCTTATGAATCAGTAATCAAACATCAGAACGTCAGTGCTCTGAGCTCATACGATCGATCCGGCTGGCGGGCGGTGGCGGTCAGTTGTTGGTGATTGGCAGAAAATCGGTAGTCCGTTGCGATATAGCTTAAAGATATTCATGTAACAAATTAAATACCTTTAAGGAATAAGAGAGTGCATAAGCCCAGGGTCCCCTCCGTCAGGATTATCCGCAGCGATCCCGTTACTTTCAGCCCCGGTTCAGCCTGGGCACGCGCCAAGCCGTCAAAATAGGGTGCACATCACGACCCACTTAGCCGCCCATCAAACCGACTACCGAGGTCGCACCCATGAAGAATTTTCGACTGCCTGGCCTGTTATTGCTGGCCCAGGCCACCACCGCGCTAGCTGGCGAATCGCCCTTCACCGAAGACGACAAGGGCTTCTGGTACGCGCAGACCAGCGTCTACACTCGGCACTTCGCGCCGGACAAGGACCACAACAACAACCAAGACCTGATTGGCCTGGAGCGCAATGAAGCCTCAGGGTTGGTGTATGGCGGGGCAACCTTTCGCAACTCGTTCCGCCAGCGCTCGTACTACGCCTACGCGGGCAAGCGCTATGACATGACCGACTATCCGGTGTACCTGAAGGTCACGGGCGGGGCGATCCAGGGCTATCGCGGCAAGTACCGCGACAAGATCCCATTGAACCGTTTCGGTGTGGCGCCGGTGATTATTCCGTCGGTAGGCACCCATTACGGGCCGGTGGCGGCGGAGTTGGTGTTGTTGGGGTTCAATGCGGCGATGGTGACGACCGGCGTGCGCTTCTAAGCGAGCACTGAGCGGGGCTTTTGTGATGAGCAGGCTTGCCCGCTCACCACAAAAAGCCGGCGGCTCTTGGAATGGATCAGCGCGGCGCGTAGGCGAATACGTCGGCGCGCATCTGATGCGCATCCATGCCGGCGTCGACCAGCGCATCCAGCGTGCCGTAGATCATCGCCGGTGAGCCGCTGGCGTAGACGTGCACGGCCTTGAGGTCGGCGATGTCCTCGCACACCGCTTCATGGAGCAAACCGCAGCGTCCTTCCCAACCGCACAGATCACTGACGACTTTGTGCAGGAACAAGTTTGGCAGTTGCAGCCATTGGTCCCAGTGTTCGATCTGGTAGAAGTCTTCCGGGCGTCGCACGCCCCAGTACAGGTGCACCGGGTGCTTGAAGCCGGAGGCGCGGCAATGTTCGATCAGGCTATGCATCTGTGCCATACCGGTGCCGGCGGCGATCAACACCAGCGGACCGTCCGGCAGTTCAGCCAGATGGGTATCGCCAAACGGCAACTCCACACGGGCCATCTGATTGCGTTGCAGCTGTTCCAGCAGGGCGCGCGCGCTGTCCTCGCGGGCCAGCACATGCAGTTCCAGCTCGCGCCCGGAGTGAGGCGCCGACGCTAGGGAGAATGCGGATTTTTCGCCATTTTCCCGTTCGATCATCAGGTATTGCCCGGCGTGGTAGCGCACCGCCTTGCCGGCCGGGGCCAGCAGGCGCACGCGCCACACATCACCACCGACCTCTACGCATTCACTCAATTGGCACGACAACTTGCGCAACGGCAACTCTCCCGGCGCCAACACGCCATCCCACAACACAATGCAATCTTCCAACGGTTCGGCGATGCAGGTGTAGAACTCACCGTGGTCGCGCACCTCACCTGCTTGCTGCACCCGGCCTTCCACCAGCAGCGCGGCACACACGTGGCAGACGCCATTGCGACAGGCCTGCGGGCATTCGTAGCCCAGGCGGCGCGCCCCTTCGAGGATTCGCTCGCCGGGGACCAGCTCCAGCACGGCGCCGGAAGGTTGCAGGGTTACACGCATCAATCTATTCCCAATTCTTTCCACATCGCATCGACGCGCGCGGTCACGGCTTCATCCTTGACGATCACCCGACCCCACTCGCGGGTAGTTTCACCCGGCCATTTGTGGGTAGCATCCAGGCCCATCTTAGAGCCCAGGCCCGATACCGGCGACGCGAAGTCGAGGTAGTCGATCGGCGTATTGTCGATCATCACCGTGTCGCGCTTGGGGTCCATGCGCGTGGTGATGGCCCAGATCACGTCGTTCCAGTCGCGGGCGTTGATGTCGTCGTCGGTGACAATAACGAACTTGGTGTACATGAACTGTCGCAAAAACGACCACACTCCCAACATGACGCGCTTGGCATGGCCAGGGTACGACTTCTTCATGGTCACGATGGCCATGCGGTACGAACAGCCTTCCGGCGGCAGGTAGAAGTCGGTGATTTCCGGGAATTGCTTTTGCAGGATAGGCACGAACACTTCGTTGAGCGCCACGCCGAGAATGGCCGGCTCATCCGGCGGACGGCCGGTGTAAGTGCTGTGGTAGATCGGCTTGATCCGGTGGGTGATGCGTTCGACGGTGAATACCGGGAAGCTGTCGACTTCGTTGTAATAGCCGGTGTGGTCGCCGTAAGGACCTTCGTCGGCCATCTCGCCAGGGTGGATCACGCCTTCGAGGATGATTTCAGCAGTGGCGGGCACTTGCAGGTCGTTGCCACGGCATTTGACCAGCTCGGTACGGTTGCCACGCAACAGGCCCGCGAAGGCGTATTCGGACAGGCTGTCCGGCACAGGGGTCACAGCGCCCAGGATGGTGGCGGGGTCTGCACCCAAGGCCACGGAAACCGGGAACGGCTGGCCAGGGTGTTTTTCGCACCACTCACGGAAGTCCAGCGCGCCGCCACGGTGACTCAGCCAACGCATGATCACCTTGTTGCGGCCGATCACTTGCTGACGGTAGATACCGAGGTTCTGACGGTCTTTGTTCGGGCCTTTGGTGACGGTCAGGCCCCAGGTGATCAGCGGGCCGACGTCGCCGGGCCAGCAGGTTTGCACCGGGAGCATGGCCAGGTCGACGTCATCGCCTTCGATGACCACTTCCTGGCACACCGCGTCCTTGACCACTTTGGGGGCCATGGCAATGATTTTGCGGAAGATCGGCAGCTTCGACCAGGCGTCCTTCAGACCCTTGGGGGGCTCGGGCTCCTTGAGGAAGGCCAGTAGTTTGCCGATCTCGCGCAGTTCGCTGACCGACTCGGCGCCCATGCCGAACGCCACGCGATCGGGCGTGCCGAACAGGTTGCCGAGCACCGGAATATCAAAGCCGGTCGGGTTTTCGAACAGCAGCGCCGGGCCCTTGCTACGCAGGGTACGGTCGCAAATCTCAGTCATTTCCAGCACTGGGGAAACCGGCACCTGGATACGTTTCAACTCTCCGCGCTGCTCAAGTTGCTGCACGAAATCCCGAAGATCCTTGAATTTCATTAACCATGCCACCCGTAAAATAGGCGTACATCCTACCTGCTCTGAGGCTGGCTGGCAGCTTATCGCGGTGCATTTGACTGCCGAATGCGCTTAAAAAACGCGCAAAAAAAATGGCGCCCCTGGGGGCGCCATTCTTTCGGACCTGAAACGTCGTATTACTTACGCTTCATCGACAGGAAGAACTCGTCGTTGGTCTTGGTGGTTTTCAGCTTGTCGATAAGGAACTCGATGGCTGCAACTTCGTCCATCGGGTGCAGCAGCTTGCGAAGGATCCACATACGCTGCAGTTCGTCGTCGGCAGTCAGCAACTCTTCGCGGCGGGTGCCGGAACGGTTGATGTTGATTGCCGGGAACACGCGTTTTTCCGCGATGCGACGGTCCAAAGGCAGTTCCATGTTGCCGGTACCCTTGAACTCTTCGTAGATCACTTCGTCCATCTTCGAGCCGGTTTCAACCAGCGCGGTGGCGATAATGGTCAGCGAGCCGCCTTCTTCGATGTTCCGCGCGGCGCCGAAGAAACGCTTCGGCTTCTCCAGGGCGTGGGCATCGACACCACCGGTCAATACCTTGCCGGAGCTCGGGATCACTGTGTTGTAAGCACGGGCCAGACGGGTGATGGAGTCGAGCAGGATCACCACGTCCTTCTTGTGTTCGACCAGGCGCTTGGCCTTCTCGATCACCATTTCAGCAACCTGCACGTGGCGGGTTGGCGGCTCATCGAACGTCGAGGCAACCACTTCGCCGCGCACGGTGCGCTGCATTTCGGTCACTTCTTCCGGACGTTCATCGATCAGCAATACGATCAGGTGAACTTCAGGGTTGTTACGCGCGATGTTCGCTGCAATGTTCTGCAGCATGATGGTCTTACCGGCTTTCGGCGGTGCGACGATCAGGCCACGCTGGCCTTTGCCAATCGGAGCGCACAGGTCGATCACACGACCGGTCAAGTCTTCGGTGGAACCGTTACCGGCTTCCATCTTCATGCGCACAGTCGGGAACAGCGGGGTCAGGTTCTCGAAGAGAATCTTGTTTTTCGCGTTCTCTGGACGATCGAAGTTGATCGTGTCGACCTTGAGCAGGGCGAAGTAACGCTCGCCTTCCTTCGGTGGACGGATCTTGCCAACGATGGTGTCACCGGTGCGCAAGTTGAAGCGACGGATCTGGCTCGGCGAGACGTAGATATCGTCTGGGCCGGCGAGATAGGAAGCGTCTGCAGAGCGGAGGAAGCCGAAGCCGTCCTGGAGAATCTCCAGCACGCCATCACCGGAGATTTCCTCGCCGCTTTTCGCGTGCTTCTTGAGCAGGGAGAAAATCACGTCCTGCTTGCGCGAACGGGCCATATTTTCTATGCCCATTTCTTCGGCCAATTGGAGCAGGTCGGTAATCGGCTTTTGCTTGAGTTCAGTCAGATTCATATAGGAATGACGTAATCATTTATGGAGGGGGGGAAATTAAGCTTTTGGCTTAATGAGGCCGCGCCGCAGAGAAGGCGACAGGATCGCGTACTAATCGAAAAGGAATGCGTCGGCGACGGCTTGCAGGGGGCAGTGGAGAAACCAGTGCGGGGCCGAATGTACCACCTGAATTTCGGAGCGTCTAGCCCTGTTTAACGAAAAAGCCCCGCAATTTGCGGGGCCTTTTTGACGACGCTTAGATGTTGGCGTCGAGGAAAGCTTGCAGCTGGGACTTCGACAGCGCACCTACTTTGGTGGCTTCAACGTTGCCGTTCTTGAACAGCATCAGCGTAGGAATACCGCGCACACCGTGCTTGGCCGGGGTTTCCTGATTGTCGTCGATGTTCAGCTTGGCAATGGTCAGCTTGCCTTCGTAAGTAGTTGCAATGTCGTCCAGGACCGGAGCGATCATTTTGCAAGGGCCGCACCATTCAGCCCAGTAGTCAACCAGCACCGGGCCAGCAGCCTTGAGTACTTCGGCCTCAAAGGTCGCGTCGGTGACGTGCTTGATAAGATCGTTGCTCATGGATGTCTCCGGATTGTAAGCAAAAAAAACGTTGCCCATCATAGCCGCCCTTCCCCCGTTCAGGAAGCCGCCTCTGATTGAGTCTTGCTATGGTGATGCATGAGTTTGGGTATAGCCCAATTCAAGACGCGACGGGACTCACAAAGGTAATGCCCGTGCGTAGCGCTGCATTACGTACGTGTTCCTGCATGGTTTTCTGCGCTGTCGCACTCGCACGCCGGGCCAAGGCACGCAAAATTTTGCGATGTTCCTGCCAGGTTTCCATGGCCCGCTCTGGCCGGATGAACGGTAATTTCTGACTTTCCAGGAACACCTCGGCGCTGGCACTGAGAATACTCACCATCGCTTGGTTGCCGCTGGCCAACAGGATGCGTTGGTGAAACTCGAAGTCCAGCCGCGCCGCGGCGTCGAAGTCGCCGGCCTTGAGCACCTTGCGCATCGCCTCAACGTTGTCCTCAAGACTGTCCAGCTCATCGATGGTCAGCGTGACCGCCGCCAGCCCCGCCGCAAACCCCTCCAGCGCATAGCGCAATTGGAAGATATCCAACGGCGTGGCCTGGGCCGCGAAAGGCCAGGCAAAGCCCGGCGCGTCCTCCGCCGCCTGCACGAATACGCCTTTGCCCGGCAGCACGCTGACCACGCCCAACGCACTCAGGGACGATAACGCCTCACGCAACGACGCTCGGCTCACGCCCAACTGCACCGCCAGGTCGCGTTGGGACGGCAACGCGTCGCCTGGCCCGAAGCCCTGCTCCTTGATCAGTTTGCGAATGGCCTGCAGGGCCGCTTCCGGTACGGCTTGGGCGATGGAATTCATAAAAAACTCAAGGTTTCAGTCAGCAGAGCGGCTAGTTGTAAAGCTATTCGCGGCCGGCGGCAAGCCACGCCCCAAAGGGGCTCGCAGGTTTTTGCCGGCGCTCGAAAAGGGTGCGAAAGGCTATGCCACTGTTCAGACCAGTAAGACCAATGAAGCTCAACAAATCCCAGCCTTACAGACGATTTCGAGCCTACTGGCATGGGCTGTGCAATCACGCAAGCAAGCCAAATCCAGAAAATCCTTTCGCCCTTTTCGGAGAGTTGCCATGACTAAGCGCTACAGCGCCCTGCTCACTGCCCTGTTTGCCAGCCTGATGCTGAGCCAGGCACCCGCCCAGGCCAATGGGCTGGACGATATCGTCGCCCGTGGCACCCTTAAGGTAGCCGTGCCCCAGGACTTCCCGCCGTTTGGCTCGGTCGGCCCCGACATGAAGCCGCGCGGCCTGGACATCGATACTGCCAAGCTGCTGGCCGACCAACTCAAGGTCAAGCTGGAGCTGACCCCGGTCAACAGCACCAACCGCATCCCGTTCCTCACCACCGGCAAGGTTGATCTGGTGATCTCCAGCCTGGGCAAAAACCCGGAGCGGGAAAAAGTCATCGATTTCTCCAAGGCTTACGCGCCGTTCTACCTGGCCGTATTCGGCCCACCTGATGCCGCCATCAGCAGCACCGACGACCTTAAGGGCAAGACCATCAGCGTGACCCGTGGCGCCATCGAAGACATCGAGCTGACCGCAGTAGCGCCCAAGGAAGCGACCATCAAGCGCTTCGAAGACAATAACTCCACCATCGCCGCCTACCTGGCAGGCCAGGTCGACCTGATCGCCAGCGGCAACGTGGTGATGGTGGCGATCAGCGAGCGCAACCCGAAACGCGTGCCAGCGCTGAAAGTGAAACTCAAAGATTCGCCGGTGTACGTTGGCGTGAACAAAAACGAGCCGGCGCTGCTGGAGAAGGTCAACCAGATCCTGGTCGCGGCCAAGGCCGATGGCAGCCTGGAAAAGAACGCGATGCAATGGCTGAAAGAGCCGCTGCCCGCCGATCTTTGATACGACGGAGCTGACTCATGGCGTATCAATTTGACTTTGTGCCGGTGCTGGCCAATACCGATCTGCTGTTGCGCGGCGCGTTGTTCACCCTTGAGCTGACGGCCATCGGTGCGATCCTGGGGGTGGCCCTGGGCACCGTCGGCGCGGTGGTGCGGGCGTGGAAGATCCAGCCGTTTGCCTGGTTCTTCGGCGTCTATGTCGAGTTGATCCGCAACACGCCGTTCCTGGTGCAACTGTTCTTCATCTTCTTTGGCCTGCCGTCCCTGGGGCTAAAGATTACCGAGTGGCAAGCCGCCGTATTGGCGATGGTGATCAACCTGGGGGCCTACTCCACGGAGATCATTCGCGCCGGCATCCAGGCCATCCCGCGCGGGCAACTGGAGGCTGCGGCAGCCTTGGCAATGACGCGTTTCGAAGCGTTCCGCCATGTGGTGTTGCTGCCGGCGCTGGGCAAAGTGTGGCCGGCACTGAGCAGCCAGATCATCATCGTGATGCTCGGTTCGGCGGTGTGTTCACAGATCGCCACCGAAGAGCTGAGCTTCGCCGCCAACTTTATTCAGTCGCGTAATTTTCGCGCGTTTGAAACCTATGCCCTGACCACCCTGGTGTACCTGTGCATGGCGTTGATGATTCGCCAGTTGCTCAACTGGATCGGCCGCCGCTTTGTGATGAGGAATAGCCGATGAGTGATTTTTCCTTCTGGGACATCGTACGCAATCTGCTTACGGGCCTGCAGTGGACGCTGTTGCTGTCACTGGTGGCGTTTATCGGCGGTGGCCTGATCGGCTTGCTGGTGATGACCATGCGCATCAGCAGCAAGGCGTTCGCGCGCAATCTTGCGCGCACCTACATCGAGCTGTTCCAGGGCACGCCGTTGTTGATGCAGCTGTTTCTGGTGTTCTTCGGCATCGCGCTGCTGGGGGTGGATATTTCACCGTGGCTGGCAGCGGCGATTGCCCTGACATTGTTTACCAGCGCCTACCTCGCTGAGATCTGGCGCGGTTGTGTCGACTCCATCGCCCACGGGCAGTGGGAAGCCTCGGCCAGCCTGGCGCTGAATCCGCTTGAACAACTGCGCTACGTGATCCTGCCCCAGGCCCTGCGGATCGCCGTGGCGCCAACGGTGGGGTTCTCGGTGCAGGTGGTCAAAGGCACCGCCGTGACCTCCATCATCGGCTTCACCGAATTGACCAAGACCGGCGGCATGCTCGCCAACGCAACCTTCGAGCCCTTCATGGTCTACGGCCTGGTGGCCCTCGGTTACTTCCTGCTTTGCTACCCCTTGTCCCTCAGTGCTCGCTACCTGGAAAGGAGACTGCATGCCTCTGCTTAGAATTTCCGCCCTGCATAAGTATTACGGCGATCACCACGTCCTCAAGGGCATCGACCTGACGGTTGAAGAAGGCCAGGTGGTGGCGATCATCGGCCGCAGCGGCTCGGGTAAATCCACCCTGCTGCGCACCCTCAATGGCCTGGAGTCGATTAACGATGGAGTGATCGAGGTCGACGGCGAATACCTTGATGCCGCCCGCGCTGACTTGCGCAGCCTGCGGCAGAAAGTCGGCATGGTGTTCCAACAGTTCAACCTGTTCCCGCACCTGACGGTGGGTGAAAACGTCATGCTCGCGCCACAAGTGGTGCAGAAAGTACCCAAGGCCAAAGCGGCACAGTTGGCCAAGCAGATGCTGGAACGCGTTGGGCTGGGAGAGAAATTCGACGCTTTCCCAGATCGCTTGTCCGGCGGCCAGCAACAGCGCGTCGCCATTGCCCGGGCCCTGGCTATGTCACCCAAAGTGCTGCTGTGCGATGAAATCACCTCAGCCCTGGACCCGGAGCTGGTCAACGAAGTGCTCAGCGTGGTGCGCCAGCTGGCCAAGGACGGTATGACCTTGATCATGGTGACGCATGAAATGCGCTTCGCCCGGGAAGTCGGTGACAAGCTGGTATTTATGCACCAGGGCAAGGTGCATGAAGTCGGCGATCCAAAACTGCTGTTTGCCAATCCCCAGACCGCTGAGTTGGCAAACTTCATCGGTACAACAGAAGCCCACGCCTGATCGATTAGCCGCCAGGTACCAACTCGAAGCGCCCGCCGCCCTCCAATAACGTTTTATCGCGTACTGAGGCGGCGGCATTCGAGAGATAGGTGTCAATCTGCACCTGCGCTGAAAACACCCGCCCGCTGACAGGCTGCCCTGCCTTCAACAGCACCAGCGCTTGGTCCGGCCTCAGGTGACCACCGCGCTCCGCCCTGTTGTGCATCGGCGCCAACTCTATCGCCTGGCCATCGAGCACTGGCTGCTGCAGCGTCAGGTCAAACCGCCCCTCCCCGCCAAACCTGAAACCTTGACCATCGGCCGGCACGCCCATAAAACGCAGGGCTATAACCCTAGCGTCGGCGCACACCACACTCACACGCACCATGCGTTTACCCAGGAAAACCCCGCGAGCATCAGGCTTTGAAACGGGGCGCAGAAGCCCGTAATCAATTTGCGGTTGGCTCACTGACAGGTGGCACTCAGAAGCCGACGCCTCAAAAACCGTCAATAGGCTCACCACCGCCGCGAGCATCCCTGACGTCAGAGCACTTTTAGCTGCAGACCGCCGCTGTGTTTTCATAAAGTTGGCCTTCATCGATTTGTTCCGACAGTTCGAGTTGCAGTTTGCAGGAGGTCGCGTTCGGCGATGACACGGTCAAGGTTTGTGGCGCGTCGATGTTATTCAGGAAAATCAGGCCGTCTCCGACGACGGAGGTCAGGAATGAATTGTCTGCCGTAAGCACCGAAGCACCTTTGGGTAACGCTTGGCCACTCTGATCGACGGCACGCAACAGCACCCTCCTGACCTTAACCACTTCAAAGTCGACCTTGCTGAATGAGCCTCGTCCAACTTCCAGGGATTGGGTGCCGTTCTTGATATCTACCTGCCGTGGCAGGGATTTGCCTTCCACCTCGACAAGGCTGCTCTGATAAGCGGGCAATCCCGGTATCACCGCCATTCCCCACCGATCGGTCCATACAGGCCCCTGGGGTGTAGTGATACGCGCGCCCGACACATCGCCGACCGATGCAACCCCAAACGTATCCTCGACCCTGTACGGAGACAGCGTCAGCCCCCGCTCATGAGCCACGACCGCGCCTTGCAACTGACCGCTATAGCTGGTGTTGGTAGAGTCCCGGTTGATGCCCAGGCCCAACTGAGCATAACGGGACGTCATGTTCAGCAAACCGCCCTGCGCATGCCGGGCGGCCGTACCAAGGTCGCTGTCAGCGCGCAGTTCATAATTGAGTGTGTCGTCGACGCGTTCGTTGAAGGCTGCGCCAATACTCGATCGACGCCCCTGGTGCCTGGCGGTAGAAGTGAGCGAACGATCACCCCCCAAGGGAACACTGACTTGCAAACGCACGCCTAGCCCATCGTTGTTGTTCTTGTTAGTGCCAGAAGTGCCTACTTGCGAATCCACGCTCAACCCGACATTGGCGTACCTGAACTGCTTGTTCCAGGCCCCATGCACATACTGAGAGGCGCTACTGTTGAAGTTTGCAGCACGGGTGTATCCAATCGTGAACACACCCAATTGCGGGTCCGCCCAGCTGAGACCTGCCGTGTATTGGTTTTTGAACCGCGAGTTCGCCAACTCACCACTGTCAGCGCGCACACTATCGAGCACATCACGATAGCCAGGTGTCTGGGTCGTAGCGCTCAGGGTCATCTGCACGTCACCCGGCAGCACGCTGCCCAACGAAACGCTATTACGCACACCCCGTACGTTGTTCTTGTCGTCCCGTGAGAGGTTGTTACGCAGGCCAACAGAGAATCGCTGCGCGAAACTGCTGTCCAGCGCAAGCCCCACCGAATTGTAATGATCGGTAACCTGCACACCCGAACTGAGGGCCGTGGCGGGGGTGAGCGCCCAGGTCCCGCTTGCCACGGCCAGCATAGGCTCATCGGCACCGCTACGTTCCACATCCCGTATCTTGCCGACGGCCGCGGTATACCCAGACTTCACCGGCATCGCATCGCGAAACGAAGCGGCCGGCACTACAAAGCTACGCTGTCCGCCACGGGTCTCAATGACCCGTACATCAAGATCACTCGTGCCGTTGAGCAACGGCAGGTTGCTCAATGCAAACGGCCCTTCCGGCACGACTGTTGTGTAGATCAGTGCGCCCGACTGGCGTACCTCTATCCGAGACTGACTAAGGGCCTGGCCTTCGACCACTACTCCATTACCGCCGGCACCGCCGTCGACACCGTCTGGAGACAGTTGGAAACCGGTCAGTTGCACCCCGCCGAACACCGGGCTGTTACCGGATATCTGCCCCACCTGGAGGGTCGACGCCAACCGCGCAATATCCCGTTGCGCATAGGCGTACAGGTGCTCGGCCCCAGACCGACCATCGGTAGAGATATAGAGCTGACGACTGCGCGCAATCCAATCGCCTACGTTAAACCCCACCTCCGTGGACGCCGATAGAAAACGGCCCCTGGCATCGCGCGAATGACTGTTGATGCCTTGCACGTCATAGTTGAGCAAGCCCGCCGCTCCACCTCGAGCGAAATAGCCAGTGGCTCGTTGCGGCTCACGGATCGCCTGGGTGGGAACGACGATCGCTACCTCCTCGTTGCCCGGACGCAGGTTCAATTCCGTGCTGGGAAACTCGGTAAGGAAGTCATGACAGGCCTGGTCAGCAGAAACCTGTTTATCTATCACTGAAGCAGGTACACGCAGCCCTGCTCGGTCCAGCAAGCCACGGGTAAAGCACAACGCCCCTTCATGGTTGAACCGCGCATCGGTCAATCCAACGCGATCACCATTGACCGTCAGATCAACAACCCGAACACCTTCAGTGAATCGTGGCGCGTCTCGAAAATAGTGGGCAACCGAAGGATCGAGTCCGCGATGCTGCAAGATAGTCAGATCGAATTCCAGCGGGTGCGCCCCGGGCCCGGCGTAAACGTGTACTGCGGCGCCAGAAAACATCGCTACGCAGGCTGAGAGACTGACTCGGTTGAACTTAAAAGGCGCTGCGGCCTTTTTACCCCCACACCGTTTTTTACCAACAGCGCCGGTAACCTCGTTTATTTTTCCCATACAAGGTCAAGGCATGTTGGCTAGGAGCAAGGCATCGTAGTTGTCTACGGTAAATCCATAAACAGTGGCAGGCATGATGGTGACTGACGTGGCATCAGGGTGGGCGCTTGAAAATTCAGCGCTCAGCACCTCACCCGGCAAGATATAGGTGCGTGAAAGATAGGCTTTGGCTTTTTGCGGGTTCAGTTGCGCCTCGGCGGCCAAACGAACGACATAGGGACTGTCGTTATGCACGCTCAACGTTTTGCCCTGCAGGCGCCAGGTCAGTAACTCCCAAGGCGCATTGTGCTGTGGCAGTCCCTTGGGATGGAGAATCAGCGGCAGGTTTTGTCGCAGGCTGATACCGATCGTCGCACCCGAGCCTGGCTGGGTTTGTGGGATACCCTCGAAGGTGACACGCTTCAAACGCTGAGTCTTGAGCGGTTCCTTGCCAATCAACATGAACCTCACCATTTGCAGTTGGCCACCATCCACCCTTGCAACCGGGGGAGTGACAACCACCAAGGGTTCCAGGTCTTCCGGAACATCTTCAATAGCCGAATGGAGTAGCGCAGGACCGACGTCAGTATTTTTGACGTTAATACTGGCCTCGCCATCGGACTCATTTAGCACAATGACAGTGGTTTCAGGCTCCATGCCATCGGCGTACGCCACACCGCATAAAAGAAAGTTAACGCAAACGCTAAACGCTAAAAATAACTTCGACTTGGAGACGATACACATCCGACGTTTCCTTTACTTCGAACACAGCAAAACAGTCAGAACACGTTAAAACTTCAAACACCTAAAGTTTCAACGTGTGCTGACCGACTCAACATTGCTTACAAGTAACGTAACTCTAAGGTGGCATGGCCATCCAGATTGATACCCTCACCGACGGAGAAAGCAGAGGTCTTGTTGATAACCCCTTGCACTTGCAAGTTTCCGGAAACCACTGAAAGCTTAATCGGCGTAGTGGTCCCAGACGCCCAGCTTGTCAAATGCGGAGGCTGTGCCAGGGCCCCGTCGCCGACGGACCAAGTAACGCCGTTATTGTTCGAACCATTAACCCTGACCGTTTTACCGTCAGCAACGGTATTGGCCATGAACATAACGTAACCGCCAACTTTCTCACCTTTGGATGACGTGCCTAGCCCATAGTTAAAGGTGTCAACATAGGTCTGATTAAATGCACTTCGCATCATACCAGGCACTTTACTGCTTGCACGATTGTCCTGTGTCTTGATGCTTACCAAAGTAGGTGCATCGCATTTGACGGTAAAGGGCGTGCTTTTTTTATCCAACTTTGTGTAATGGGTGGCACTTAGCGAACTCGGTCGAATCATACCGTAATCAAATACCGAGTTGACTATCGTAAAGCTGCAGCTTGCGGGCGCGATGGTTCCTTTAACACGGACATCCGCTGCTTGGGCATTGAGCCCCGTCGCAGCCAAACATACACCCATCATTACAATAATTTTATTTTTCAAACTTATCACCTTTAACAAAAAAATGGATAGCCACAGATAAAACTCGCCCATAGGCCTGGCACTGAAAAAATTTACTGCAGAGCGCCGTCGCCCCGCCGAAAAGCAATCAGCCCCAGTTGACCATTAGGGTAGTTATGTTCAGATGTACTTCAGTTCCAGCGTGGCGTGACCGTCCAGCTTGATTTCATTACTGAGGCTGAGAGCGGATGTCTTATTAAGAATGGCCCGAACGTTTAGCGTACCGGACAGCGTGGAAAACTTTAGCGGTGTAAGGTCACCCGACCACCAGCTGGTCAAGACAGGAGTTTGCGCCATGGCACCGGCGATACCGCGCCAAACGCCACCATTGTCGAATGACTGCATAATATTGACAGCCTTGCCATCAGCTACCGAACTTCTCATGTATAAAATATAACCGCCGACATGTTCACCATTACCGGTATTACCAAGCCCGTAGTTATAGTTATCATTGTACTGCGAGCCATATTGAAGTGTTATGCCACCCACTTTACTTGCCGCACGATTATCCGTTGCACTTATAGCGACCCGAGCTTGTGCAGCACACTTTATGACGAACGGAGTGCTTTTGTTTGGTAACGGATTATATTGGGTGGCGCTTAAAGAGCTCGGATTGATTTTGCCATAATCAATGGTCGAATTTGTGAGTGTAAAACTGCAACTGGAAGGTGCAATGGAGCCTTTGACACGTAAGTCCGCAGCTTGAACGCTCAGGCAAGCAACTGCAAGGAACACGCCCCCAAACAAAGCACTTTTATTTTTCATATACAGTCCACCTTACTATCAAAGATCATTTATCCGCGTACAACTAAAAACTCAAACTATCTAAAAGCCAATCTTACAAGCCCACATTTAAAAGCAGCCCACACCGAACGCTCAACTATAAATAAATAACACCTAGGCAAAATCGCCGGACCGAAGTATTAACACTCCACCCCTTCAATTAAACCGGAAAAAATATCAATGATTGTAAGAGTACTCAGCGGCAGCCATTCCACACTGGAATATTCGTTGTGCGAATCAAAACAACAACTTGGAGGACTAATACAGAAGCATGTAGGAATTAGTTACCAATCCCATAAATAAAGCCCCGGAAATCAAGGACTACGGCATCTGTTAACTTTGTAATGCAATCGTCATGAAAATCTCCTACAACCCGCATCGGCAATTTCCGCTGAAGCCCTGATTGGAAATCCTATGGCGCTACGCGTTGGCGCCAGCGGTCGATCGTGGCACGATGGTCAGGTTATCGACCGAGACCCCCAAACCATGCCGCAATCCCAAGCCAAGAATCTGTCCCTGATCGCCGCCATAGACCTGGGTTCCAATAGCTTTCACATGGTCGTGGCCAAGGCCCAGAACGGCGAAATCCGCATCCTTGAACGGCTCGGCGAGAAAGTGCAACTGGCTGCCGGGATCGACGACGCCCGCCAGCTCAATGAAGAATCCATGCAGCGCGGGCTCGATTGCCTCAAGCGTTTTGCGCAGCTGATTAACGGTATGCCCCTGGGCGCGGTGCGGATTGTCGGCACCAATGCCCTGCGCGAAGCGCGCAATCGCGGCGAATTCATCCGCCGCGCCGAGGAAATCCTCGGCCACCCGGTAGAAGTCATCTCCGGCCGTGAAGAAGCGCGCCTGATCTATCTAGGCGTGTCCCACACCTTGGCCGACACCCCCGGCAAGCGTCTGGTGGCGGACATCGGCGGCGGCAGTACCGAGTTCATCATCGGCCAGCGTTTCGAACCGCTGCTGCGCGAAAGCCTGCAGATGGGTTGCGTCAGCTATACCCAACGTTACTTTAAGGACGGCAAGATCACTCCGGCGCGCTACGCCCAGGCCTACACCGCAGCGCGGCTGGAAATCATGAGTATCGAACACGCCCTGCACCGCCTGACCTGGGATGAGGCCATCGGCTCGTCTGGCACCATCCGTGCTATCGGCCTGGCACTCAAGGCCGGCGGCCATGGCACGGGTGAGGTCAACGCCGAAGGCCTGGCGTGGCTCAAGCGCAAGCTATTCAAACTGGGGGACGCCGAGAAAATCGACTTCGACGGCATCAAGCCCGACCGTCGCACCATTTTCCCGGCCGGCCTGGCGATTCTCGAAGCCATCTTCGACGCCCTCGAACTGCAACGCATGGACCACTGTGACGGCGCCCTGCGCGAAGGTGTGCTCTACGACCTGCTGGGCCGCCATCACCACGAGGACGTACGTGAGCGCACGCTCAGCTCGCTGATGGAGCGTTATCACGTCGACCTGGAACAAGCCGCCCGTGTGGAACGCAAAGCCTTGCACGCGTTCGACCAAGTGGCCGAGGACTGGGACCTGGAAGACGGCGTATGGCGAGAGCTGCTGGGCTGGGCCGCCAAGGTGCATGAGGTAGGCCTGGATATCGCCCACTACCATTACCACAAGCACGGCGCCTACCTGATCGAGCACTCCGACCTGGCCGGTTTCTCCCGGGAAGACCAGCAGATGCTCGCACTGCTGGTGCGCGGCCATCGTCGCAATATTCCCAAGGATAAGTTTGCCGAGTTCGGTGATGAAGGCATCAAGCTGATCCGCCTGTGCGTACTGCTGCGCTTCGCGATCCTGTTCCACCACATTCGCGGCACCCAGGAAATGCCCCAGGTGAGCCTGCGCGCCAATGGCGAGAGCCTGGATGTCGTGTTCCCGAAAGGCTGGTTGGATGAGAACCAACTGACCCAGGCGGACTTCGCCCAGGAAGCGGAGTGGCTGACACGAGTGGGGTTCAGCCTGAACCTGCGCTAGAGAAGACCGGAAACAACTGTGGGAGGGGGCTTGCTCCCGATGGCGGTAGACCAGTCAATGAATCTGTTGACTGACACTCCCTCATCGGGAGCAAGCCCCCTCCCACATTTTCAGACCGCGTCGGTGCTTAGTTCACCGACAGAATCGGACTGCCCAACTTCTCCAGCAACGTCGCCTGCGCACTGCGTGGGTTCTGGTTGCCGGTCGGCGTGTTGCGCACGTAACGGCCGTCGGATTGCAGGCTCCAGCTGTGGGTGTTGTCGGTCAGGTAGCTTTCCAGCTCTTTCTTGACCCGCATGATCAGCTTCTTGCCCTCTACAGGGAAGCAGGTCTCCACACGCTTATCCAGGTTGCGCTCCATCCAGTCGGCACTGGACAGGAACATCTGCTCTTCGCCGCCGTTGAGGAAGTAGAACACCCGCGTGTGCTCCAGGAAGCGGCCGATGATCGAACGCACATGGATATTGTGCGACACGCCAACAATGCCCGGACGCAGGCAGCACATGCCACGCACCACCAAGTCGATACGCACGCCGGACTGGCTGGCCTTGTACAGCGCGCGGATGATCTTCGGATCGGTCAGCGAGTTGAACTTGGCAATGATGTGCGCCGGTTTGCCGTCGAGGGCGAACTGGGTTTCGCGGGCAATCATGTCGAGCATGCCCTTCTTCAGGGTGAACGGCGCGTGCAGCAGCTTCTTCATGCGCAAGGTCTTGCCCATGCCGATTAACTGGCTGAACAACTTGCCGACGTCTTCACACAAGGCGTCGTCGGAAGTCAGCAGGCTGTAGTCGGTATAGAGCTTGGCGTTGCCAGCGTGGTAGTTGCCGGTACCCAAGTGGGCGTAGCGCACGATCTCACCCGCTTCGCGGCGCAGGATCAGCATCATCTTGGCGTGTGTCTTGAAGCCAACCACGCCGTAGATCACCACCGCGCCGGCCGCTTGCAGACGGCTGGCCAGTTGCAGGTTGGATTCTTCGTCGAACCGCGCACGCAACTCGATTACCGCGGTGACTTCCTTGCCGTTGCGCGCAGCGTCCACCAGGGCATCGACGATTTCCGAGTTGGCGCCGCTGCGGTACAGGGTCTGGCGTACGGCCAACACGTGCGGGTCCTTGGCGGCCTGGCGCAGCAGGTCGACCACCGGAGTGAAGGACTCGAACGGGTGCAGCAGCAGGATGTCCTGCTTGCTTACAACGCTGAAGATGTTCTCGCTGTTTTGCAGCAGTTTCGGGATCTGCGGCGTGAACGGCGTGTATTGCAGCTCCGGGTGGCTGTCCAGGCCGGTGATGCTGAACAGACGCGTCAGGTTCACCGGACCGTTGACCTGATACAACTCGGTCTCGCCCAGGTTGAACTGCTTGAGCAGGTAGTCCGACAGGTGTTTCGGGCAGGTGTCGGCCACTTCCAGGCGAACCGCATCGCCGTAGCGCCGCGAGAACAGCTCGCCGCGCAGGGCACGGGCCAAGTCTTCGACGTCTTCAGAGTCGAGCGCCAGGTCGGCGTTACGGGTCAGGCGGAACTGGTAGCAGCCCTTGACCTTCATGCCTTGGAACAGATCATCGGCGTGGGCGTGGATCATCGAGGACAGGAATACATAGTTGTCGCCAGCGCCCCCCACCTCTTCCGGCACCTTGATGATCCGTGGCAGCAAACGCGGCGCCGGGATGATCGCCAGGCCGGAATCGCGACCGAAGGCGTCGATACCTTCCAGCTCAACGATGAAGTTGAGGCTCTTGTTCACCAGCAACGGGAACGGGTGCGTCGGGTCGAGGCCGATCGGCGTGATGATTGGCGCGATCTCGTCACGGAAATAGCGACGCACCCACGTTTTGATCTTGGTGGTCCAGTGACGGCGACGGATGAAGCGGACCTGATGTTTTTCCAGCTCCGGCAGCAGGATGTCGTTGAGGATCGCGTATTGGCGGTCCACATGGCCGTGCACCAGCTCGCTGATGCGCGCCAACGCCTGGTGCGGTTGCAGGCCGTCGGCGCCGGCTTGTTCGCGGGCGAAGGTGATCTGCTTTTTGAGGCCGGCAACACGGATCTCGAAGAACTCGTCCAGGTTGCTGGAGAAAATCAGCAGAAATTTCAGCCGCTCCAGCAACGGGTAGGACTCATCCAGCGCCTGTTCCAGCACGCGGATGTTGAATTGCAGTTGCGACAGCTCGCGGTGGATGTAAAGGCTGCTGTCATCCAGGTTGGTCACCATCGGCACTGGCGCCGGCGCTGGTACTTCGGCCACCACGGCAGGCGGAGCCGGTTCCAGCTCCGGCGGGGTCTCGGCGACTTGTTCAACCACCGGGTGAGCGTCTTTTACTGCAACTTCGGAGAGTCCTTCGGTATTCATCGAGTGTTCCTGTGAGGGCTATTGTTGCTCTCTAAGCAATTGGGCGGCGCGGGCGGCAAAGTAGGTCAGAATGCCATCAGCTCCGGCACGTTTAAAGGCCGTCAGGGATTCCAGAATCACCCCTTCACTCAACCATCCATTCTGTATTGCAGCCATGTGCATGGCGTATTCGCCGCTGACCTGATAGACAAAGGTCGGCACCTTGAATTCATCTTTGACCCGCCAAAGGATGTCCAGGTACGGCATCCCCGGCTTGACCATCACCATGTCAGCGCCTTCGGCCAGATCGGCCGCCACTTCGTGCAAGGCTTCATGGCTATTGGCAGGATCCATCTGGTAAGAGGCCTTGTTGGCCTTGCCCAAATTCAGTGCCGAGCCCACCGCGTCCCGGAACGGGCCGTAGTAGGCGCTGGCGTACTTCGCTGAATAGGCCATGATTCGCACATTGACGTGGCCGGCCAGCTCCAGGGCTTCGCGAATCGCCTGGATGCGGCCGTCCATCATGTCCGAAGGTGCGACCACCTGGGCGCCTGCCGCAGCGTGGGACAAGGCCTGCCTGACCAACGCATCGACGGTGATGTCGTTCTGAACATAGCCGTCTTCGTCCAGGATGCCATCCTGACCGTGGGTGGTGAACGGGTCCAACGCCACGTCGGTGATCACCCCCAACTCAGGGAAACGCTCGCGCAGAGCACGTGTTGCGCGCTGGGCGATCCCTTGCGGGTTCCAGGCTTCGGCCGCATCGAGGGACTTGAGTTCAGCCGGCGTGACCGGGAACAGCGCCAACGCCGGAATCCCCAGTTCGACCCAACCCGCCGCCTCTTCCAGCAGCAGATCAATGGTCAGACGCTCCACCCCCGGCATCGACGCAACGGCTTCCCGACGATTTTCGCCATCGAGCACAAACACCGGCAGGATCAGATCATTCGTCGTCAGTACGTTTTCACGAACCAGACGGCGAGAAAAATCATCACGGCGATTGCGACGCAGACGAGTGGCTGGGAACAGGCGATTGGCAGGGGTAAAGCTCACGACAGACTCCTGAGCCCGGGTTTACGGGCGAGCGTTGCAGTTATAAGCGGCCATTATGACGAAGGTATGACAGTTGTGCTTATCGATGCGACCTGTAGTCGCATTCGTCGTTTATGTAGGAATTGTTCACTTCGTGACACATCTCGATACTTTCATGAATGTTCACGAAGGCGTAGGCTGCGCGTTCATTTCGCCAGCACCCAGACCATGCTTCAACAATTTCTGCATGACTTCGGCTACTTTGCCCTCTTCCTCGGGACGTTCTTTGAAGGCGAGACCATTCTGGTGCTCGCAGGCTTCCTGGCGTTCCGTGGCTATATGGATATCAACCTGGTGGTGGTCGTTGCCTTCTTCGGCAGCTACGCCGGCGACCAGCTTTGGTATTACATGGGGCGCAAGCACGGCCGCAAACTGCTGGCACGCAAGCCGCGCTGGCAACTGATGGGCGACAAAGCACTGGAACATATCCGCAAACACCCGGATATCTGGGTGCTGAGTTTCCGCTTCGTCTACGGATTGCGCACGGTGATGCCGGTCGCGATTGGTCTGTCGGGCTACCCGCCACTGCGCTACCTGATCCTCAACGGGATTGGTGCTGCCATCTGGGCCGCGGCTTTGGGTGCGGCGGCTTATCACTTCGGCGCAGTACTGGAAGGCATGCTCGGCAGCGTCAAAAAGTACGAATTGTGGGTGCTCGGCGCGTTGTTGTTACTAGGCTTTGGCCTGTGGCTGCGGCGCCGCTTCAAGAACGCTCGAATCGCCCGCCAGGCCTGTGCAGATGCCAAGGCCCGGCTCGCGGCCGAGCCTGCCTCGATCGAAGCGCCTAAGACACCAGTCGAGTAAGCCGGCTTCTACAGCAGTAGAGGCCGATCACGCTGAGCAGGCTATAACTCAGCAGCCCAAGCCAGCCCAAGTGGCTGGCCGGCCACAGCCCCACCTGCGGTGCCAGCCACACCAGCGGTACATTCAATGCCAGCCGTACCAGCTCAGCCTTCAAGGTCCACGGGCGATTCTCCAGAGCCACGCCCAACGTAAACAACCCAAACGCCATCGCACCCCAGCCCACAATCAGCGCGGTGGCGGGCAAACCCTCGCCGAAATTCATCAAATAGCTGCCAAACCCCACATACGCGGCAAACTGCAGGGCGATGTACACCTGTTGGCGCGCGTCCAGCGGCACGTCGAATTTGCGGAACTGGCTCAAGTCAGGCTTGGCCAGGGGGTATTTGGCCTTCACGTCCGCAGGGCGCCAGCCGGTGCGCATGAACCAGATGCGCAGCTTGTCCCACTTACTCTCGGTACGCCGTGCATCGCTCCAAAGCTGCGCATAAAACTGCAAGTTGGCCCACAGCGGGTTCCAACTCGCCAAAGGGGTCGTCACACCAAAAACCACCGGTTCGTTGTCGTCTTCTTCCTGGAAGGTGCCGAGCAGCCGGTCCCAAAGAATGAACCCCCCGCCGTAGTTGCGATCCATGTAAAGAGCGTTCTGTGCATGGTGGGCCCGATGATTGGATGGCGTGACGAAGAACCACTCGAACCAGCCGAGCTTGGGCACATGACGGGTGTGCACCCAGAATTGATAGAGCAGGTTGAGCGAGGCGACGCTGATGAATACCACCAACGGCACGCCGAGCACGGCCAGGGGCAGGTAGAAAATCCAGCTCAGCAGAAACCCGGTGCTGGTCTGGCGCAGGGCGGTGCTGAGGTTGTAGTCCTCGCTCTGATGATGCACCGAGTGCGCGGCCCACAGGATATTGCGCTCGTGCCCCATCCGGTGCAGCCAGTAGTAGCAGAAGTCGTAGAGCACAAAGGCGAAGACCCAGGTCCAGACACTTTGGGCAGGCAGTTCGATCAGCGCCAAGTGCTTGAGGGCGAATGCGTAGGTCAGCAGCCCGACGCCCTTGGTCAACAACCCCGTGGTGGTGGACAGCACACCGGTGCTGAGGCTGTTGATGGCGTCCGCGACCCGGTAGTTGCGCTGGCCGCGCCAACGGTCAGCGAGCAATTCCACCACGATCAAGGCGATGAAAAACGGTACCGCGTAAGGCACGAAGTCCATGAGCTAGTCCGGTCTATTGTTGTGGCATCAAGATTAGGTGCAGCGACGCGAGATCCCATTGGCAACAGGTTACAAATTAGTAGACATTTAACGCCAAGACCCCAGGAGAAATGCCCATGAGCAAAAAGATTGCAGTGATCCTTTCCGGCTGCGGCGTGTATGACGGCGCAGAGATCCAAGAAAGCGTGATCACCCTGCTGCGCCTGGACCAGCGCGGCGCTCAGGTCCAATGCTTTGCCCCCGACATTCCACAGCTGCACGTAGTCAACCATCTCACCGGTGAAGAGATGCCCGAGTCACGTAATGTGCTGGTGGAGTCGGCGCGCATTGCCCGAGGCGAGGTGAAGGACATCAAAGAGGCCAATGCCGAAGAGTTCGATGCGTTGATCGTGCCCGGCGGGTTTGGTGCGGCGAAGAACCTGTCGGACTTTGCTGTGAAAGGCGCAGAGTGCAGCGTTAATCCACAAGTATTGGCACTGGCTGAAGCCTTTGCCGAAGCCGGAAAGCCGGTCGGGCTGATCTGCATCTCACCGGCCCTGGCCGCAAAAATCTACGGCCCAGGCGTGACCTGCACCATCGGCAACGACACCGACACCGTCGCAGCCCTGGACAAAATGGGCGCCTCCCATCAGGAGTGCGCGGTTGAAGATATCGCCGAAGACACGGCGCGCAAGCTCGTGAGTACGCCGGCCTATATGCTCGGCAAGAACATCAGCGAGGTGGCTTCAGGCATCAACAAGCTGGTGGACCGGGTGTTGGAACTGACCCACGAAAACGACTGATCCGCTCACACAACACTAGATTGTGGTGAGCGGGCTTGCCCCGGGCGAGGTACGGAAGTCAGGCGGGGCGCATCAACTGGGTGAGGATGCGGTCGAGCGAGTTGGCGAACGCCTGCTTATCCTTCTCGCTATGGGGCGGCGGCCCACCGCCCATCTGGCCTTGCTCACGCAGATCGGTAAACAGGTTACGCACCGCCAACCGCTCACTCATGTTCGCGGGGCTGAACTCCTTGCCCCGCGGGTCGAGCGCCGTGACACCCTTTTTCACAAGGCGGTCAGCCAACGGCACATCGCTGCAGATCACCAGTTCGCCGGGCACGGCGTGCTCTACCAAGTAATCATCCGCCGCGTCAGGACCGCTGGGCACCACGATCAGCTTCACGCAGGCAAAGCTCGGCTTGATCTGGCTCTGCCCAGCCACCAGCACCACCTCGAACTGGCGTTTGAGGGCAAACTTCACCACTTGGTCCTTGGCCGCCCGAGGGCAGGCATCGGCGTCAATCCATACCCGCATAGTCAAGCCGTCACGCGGCGTTTTTCGGCCAAACGACTGCGACCATACAGCACCACAATCGCCAGGATCGCTAAGGCCTGGGCGCTCAACGAATACGCGTCGGCGTGGATACCCAGCCAGTCGAAATCAAAGAATGCCACTGGCCGCGTGCCGAAGATGCCGGCTTCCTGCAACGCCTTGACGCCATGTCCGGCGAACACCACCGACAGCGCGCACAGTAGCGCCGCGTTGATGCCGAAGAACAGCGCCAGCGGCAACCTCGCCGAACCGCGCAGGATTACCCAAGCCAGGCCCACCAGCAGCACCAGCGCCGTTGCACCGCCCGCCAGCACAGCGTTGTGCCCGGCCGGGCCGGCTTGAAGCCACAGGGTTTCGTAGAACAGGATTACTTCGAACAACTCGCGGTATACCGAGAAGAACGCCAGCACCGCGAAACCAAAACGCCCACCGCCGCCCACCAAGCTGCTCTTGATGTAGTCCTGCCACGCCGCTGCATGGCGGCGATCATGCATCCAGACGCCCAGCCACAGCACCATGACACTGGCGAACAGGGCCGTGCAGCCTTCAAGCAATTCGCGCTGGGCCCCACTGACATCAATGACATACGCCGCCAATGCCCAGGTGGCCAAGCCCGCCAGCAACGCCAGGCCCCAGCCGACGTTAACGCTACGCACCGCCGATTGCTGGCCGGTGTTACGCAGGAAGGCAAGGATCGCTGCCAGCACCAAAATTGCTTCCAGGCCTTCGCGCAGCAGGATCAGCAGGCCTGAGATGTAGCTCAACGACCAACTCAAACCGTCGCTGCCCAGCAAACCGGCGGATTCGGTGAGCTTGCCCTTGGCCACGTCCAGGCGCTGCTGCACCTGCTCAATCGGCAAACCATCCTGCAACGACTGACGGTAGGCCATCAGGGCCTTCTCGGTATCTTTGCGCACGTTAGCGTCGACGTTATCCAGGGAGCTTTCTACCAGCTCGAAACCTTCCAGATAAGCCGCTACAGACAGGTCGTAGGCTTGTTCGTGGTCGCCATTACGGAACGCGGCGAGGCTTTTGTCCAAGGTCGTTGCGGTGTAGTCGAGCAACTGGGCCGGGCCACGCTTGACCTGCGGTGGTTGCGCACGCTGGGCGCGGAAGGTTGCGGCAGCGGCCGGGCCTTCTGCGGCCAACACTTCGTTGGGGGTTCGGCGAGCCAGATCGGCGAGGTTGAAGGGCTGCTCACTTTTTGCCGCAGCCGGGTCAGCGGTGAAGCCAGCGATGTAGGTCGCCAGGTCCCAGCGCTGACGGTCGTCCAACTGATCGGCAAAGGACGGCATATCGGTGCCTTCGACGCCCAGGCCCAGAGTGTTATAGATCGCGTAGAGGCTCAGACGATCCAGGCGCGCGGCATCCCGCAGGTTGGCAGGCGGCGGTGTGAGGCCCACGCCCGCCGGGCCATCACCCGCGCCGGCAGTGCCGTGGCACACCGAGCAATGCTGGGCATAGAGCGGTGCACCGCGCGTCGGGTCGGGCGTGATGGCCGGGGCCTGACTGACTTCATACGCGACGGCCAACTTGGCGCCCAACTGACGGGCCTGCCGGGCGACGGTCGCGCCGTCCTCATGCGCGTTGACAGCTGACAGTAATTCATCAACGCCCTTTACCAGCTCGGCGCGCTCGGGTCTTTGCGGCAAGTCCGCCACCAACCCCTGCAACACCCCGAGAAACTCCACCTGCTCGCGAAATTCCGAATCATCCACCACCTTGCCCGCCTCCACCGTCGGCGGATAGTCAGCACCAATGTAGTCCAGCAAATGCAGGGCTTGTGGCGCGCCTTCGGCAGTTGCCGCCAACAGGTTGGAGCTGCACGACATCAACGCCGGCAACATCAGCCAGGCGAGAAAACGGAAGGGGGCAGTCATGAACGAATCTCAAAGGGAAATACGAAGTAACACATTGTTAAGGCTTATCCGGTTTGACTCAAGGTGTAAGTGATGGGGTGCGGATAAGGACCCTGGATTTTTGCAGTCGAATAGTGGCACTTCGGCATGGCTTACCCATATGAGCTCCAAATCGGTTCACTCAAACAGGTAACAGCTATTAACCGGTAGGGACGATTTCGCGAGGATCTGGCCATGCTCTGGAGAACTCCCACAGCCACTCAACCGTACTGGGCCTGACGCTGGTGGAGGATTTCAGCCGGTTAACACACGCACCTTTGAGATCACCTCAGCATTTACCACCACGGTGAAGGCCAGGACACCAAACTGGTGAACAGCCGCAATGTGCGCGTTAGCCTGAACCGCCCGAATGGGATGAAAGAGGTGTCGAAGGCATTCGGTGAGGATATGGAGCAATTGGGTGGCGGGCATCAAGCGCCCAACCTACCGGAGTTGCGTAATAACGTGCCTAGGAATGAAGCGCCGAAGACTTTGCGCAGAGCGGTGATCCTCTGGGCGACACAAACCCAATGTGAGAGGGGGCTTGCTCCCGATAGCAGTGTCTCAGTCAGTTTAGCTGTAGCTGAGACACCGCCATCGAGAGCAAGCCCCCTCCCACACTTTTGACCCCGTTTCTTCAGTTATGCCGTGGCGCGGTGCAAGCTGGCCAGGAAACCCGCAGCCCCAACGAACAATCCGGCAAACGTGCGGTTAACACGTTTTTGCTGCTTAGGCGTACGCAACAGCCGCAGCACTTTTGACGCCAATCCCGTATATCCCGCCATCACGATCATATCGACGCTGATCATCGTCGCACCCAGGATCAGATACTGGATCAGCAAAGGCGCCTGCGGGTTCACGAACTGCGGCAGTACCGCCAACATGAACACTAGGGCTTTTGGATTGCTGGCGTTGACCAGAAAGCCACGGAACATCATCGCCATCGGCTTGCCGATCGGACGTGGCGCCGCGTCATCGGTCATGTCCATGGGCAAGGCGCGCCATTGCTTGATAGCCAGGTACACCAGGTACGCCACACCAAACCATTTGATCGCATAGAACGCGGTCGACGACGCCGCCAGAATGGCACCCAAGCCGCCCGCCACCACAGCAATCTGCATCGCCAGGCCCAATTGCAGGCCAATGGCGTTCCAATAACCGCGCACGAAACCATATTGGAGGCCGCTGGACATCGAAGCGATGGCACCGGCGCCAGGGGAAAGGGAGATGATCCAACTGGCCAGGAAAAAGGCCAGCCACGTATCGAGTGCCATTGCACACCTCGGGAGAGAGTCAGCGATTGTTGTGCCTAAAGCTAACTCCGCCGACCAGAGGCTGGCTATAGATTTTTACGCGCGGTGAATGCTAGCGGTCACCAGGAAACACATGGGTGCCTGGCCAGCGGCGTACGGAGCGTTGGAAGAATAGGCTGTTTGGGACCTGCACCATCGCGCTGTCGGTGCCGGCTTCCGCCACTTCGATCAGCGTGGTGTAGAGCAGATTGATTGCCACCACACGGCCTTTCACCCCCGGCTTGTCGACCGTATCCACCAGCTCGACGATGTCACCAATGCGGAACGGCCCAACGGTGAAGATTAAGATCGCGCACAGCAGGTTCGACAGCACCGACCACATCGCGAAGAACGCTACGGCGGCAACCGCAACAAACCCCGACAGCGCCGTCCACAACACCGTGGCGGACACGCCCAGGCGACCCAGCACGAAGATCAGCGCACTGCCCATGATCAGCCAGCGCAAGCCACCGCGCAGCGGCATCAACAGTTGCGGCGGAAACGGGTAGCGCTCACCCAAACGAGTCAGGCCTTTGGCAACGAAACGCTGGGCGAGGTATGCGCCCAGCAGGATCAGCAGGATTTGTACGCCGATCCACGCGGGCTCGACCCATTGCGTGGGTATCGGCAACTGCAACGCCTCCATCAGGACAGCGCCTCCAGCTCCGCTTGCAGGGTTTCAAGCAGTTCGAGGGCTTCCATCCAGGTTTCCTCCAACTGCCCTTCACGCACCTTGAGCTTGGCCTGCTCGGCCAGCAGGTCACGCAGCTCGTCCTTGCGGGCCGCCTCGTATACAGCGCTGTCGCCCAAACTGGCTTCGATCTTGGCCAGGCGCTCGTGAACCTTGCCCAGCTCGGCTTCGAGCTTGTCGGCTTCGCGCTTATGCGGCGCCAACTGTTGGCGCAATGCAGCAGCAGCCTGACGTTGAGCCTTCTTGTCAGTCTTATCCGGGTTAACCGGTGTGTTGCTGACCGGCGCGTTGCGCAGACGGTAATCCGTCAGCCAGCGTGCGTAGTCATCAAGGTCGCCGTCGAACTCTTCGACTTTGCCATCTGCGACCAGCAGGAAGTTATCGGTGGTGCTCTTGAGCAAGTGGCGATCGTGAGACACCACCAGCACCGCACCGCTGAACTCCTGCAGGGCCATGGTCAGCGCCAGGCGCATTTCCAGGTCCAGGTGGTTGGTGGGTTCATCGAGCAGCAGCAGGTTTGGGCGGTCCCAGGCGATCAGCGCCAAGGCCAGGCGGGCTTTTTCGCCACCGGAGAAGTTCAGCACCGGCTCATCGATACGCGCGCCACGGAAGTCGAAACCACCTAGGAAATCACGCAGGGTTTGCTCGCGCTCGGTCGGCGCCAGGCGTTGCAGGTGCAGCAACGGACTTGCCTTGGAATCGAGAGAGTCCAACTGATGCTGGGCGAAGTAGCCCACCACTAGGTTCTCACCACGAGTCAGGCGGCCGGCCAAAGGTTGCAGTTCGCCCGAGAGGTTCTTGATCAGGGTCGACTTGCCCGCGCCGTTGGGGCCGAGCAAACCGATGCGCGCGCCTGGCGTGAGCTGCAGTTTGACCTTTTCCAGGATGGTTTTTTCGCCATAACCCAGGCGAGCATCCGAGAGGTCCAACAAGGGACTGGAGATCTTCACCGACTCGCGGAACACAAAGTCGAATGGCGAGTCGACGTGGGCCGCCGACAGTTCTTCCATACGCTCCAACGCCTTGATCCGGCTTTGGGCCTGACGGGCCTTGGTGGCCTGGGCCTTGAACCGTGCGATGTAGCTTTCCATGTGCGCACGCTGCGCCTGCTGTTTCTCGAACGCCTGCTGCTGCTGGGCCAGGCGCTCGGCACGCGCACGTTCGAACGCGGTGTAGCCGCCACGGTAGAGGGTGATCTTCTTCTGTTCGACGTGGGCGATGTTGTCGACCACAGCATCGAGGAAATCCCGGTCGTGGGAAATCAGCAGCAAGGTGCCCTGGTAGCTCTTGAGGAAGTCTTCCAGCCACAGGATCGCATCGAGGTCCAAGTGGTTGGTTGGTTCGTCGAGCAGCAACAGGTCCGAGGGGCACATCAGCGCCTGGGCCAAGTTAAGGCGCATGCGCCAGCCACCGGAAAAGTCGGCGACCGGCCGGTCCATCTGCTCGTTGGTGAAGCCAAGGCCGGCAAGCATCTTGCGGGCGCGGGCGTCGGCGGTGTAGCCGTCGGCGCTGTCGAGTTCCGCGTGCAGGCGGGCCTGTGCGGCGCCATCCTGGGCTTTCTCGGCCTCGGCCAGGTCGTGTTGCACCTGGCGCAGACGCAGGTCGCCATCGAGCACGTAGTCGATCGCGATGCGGTCCAGGGTGTCGATCTCCTGGCGCATATGGGCGATGCGCCAGTCGGCGGGCAGCAAGCAGTCCCCGGAATCCGGGGTCAGCTCACCCAGCAACAGGGCAAACAACGTGGATTTGCCGGCGCCGTTGGCACCGATCAGGCCGGCTTTGTGACCGGCGTGCAGGGTCAGCTCGGCGTCTTCGAGAAGACGTTGCGGGCCACGCTGTAATGTTAGGCTTTGAAGTCGGATCATAATGGCGGCGGAGTCTACCAGCTTCGTTGCCCGCTGGCTTGGGTGTGAATATGTGCGCTGACCTGTGGAGCTTTGCCCTCTCGACTTACGCCCGTCCGGGCGTGGAAGCCGCTTGTCTGCGCTTGCAGGAACAAGGAGCGGATGTGTGCCTGCTGCTGTGTGGGGCATGGCTGGAACATCGTGGCGTGGCGCTGACCTATGAGCGCATTCAAGCGTTAACACAGATAGCCGGGCCGTGGCAGAAGCAAGTCATCGAGCCCTTGCGACAAGTGCGCGTGCAATGGCGGGCGTTGGCGCAGCAGGACGAACAACTGGCGGCGTTACGGGAGCGGGTCAAAGCCCTGGAGTTGGAGGCGGAGCGCGGGCTACTGACACGCCTGGAGGCGCTGGCACAGAACTGGATGAGCGCAGAGGTGAGCGGGGGTCAGAAATGGCTTGAAGGACTGGGGGCTGAGGCGGCCAACAACCTTGACCACGACGCGCTGCAACACTTGCGCGCCGTGGCAACCGGCACTTAGGAAGCGCTGGTTGGGGTGGTGTTCGATGCTGCCGGTGCAGGAGTGCTGCTGGCCGGTGCTGTTGGAGCGGTGGAGGCTGTCGGGGCGGTTGCAGTTGTTGCTGGTTTTGCAGCAGCAGGCTTAACAGCTGGTTTTGCAGCTGGTTTTGCAGCGGCAGGCTTAGCCGCTGGCTTGGCGGCTGGCTTTGCAGCAGCAGTCTTGGCAGCTGGCTTGGCGGCTGGTTTTGCAGCAGCAGTCTTGGCAACTGGCTTGGCGGCTGGTTTTGCAGCAGCAGTCTTAGCAACTGGCTTGGCGGCTGGTTTTGCAGCAGCGGTCTTAGCAGCTGGCTTGGCGGCTGGTTTTGCAGCAGCAGTCTTAGCAACTGGCTTGGCGGCTGGTTTTGCAGCAGCAGTCTTAGCAGCTGGCTTGGCGGCTGGTTTTGCAGCAGCAGTCTTAGCAGCTGGCTTGGCGGCGGGTTTTGCAGCAGCAGTCTTAGCAACTGGCTTGGCGGCGGGTTTTGCAGCAGCAGTCTTAGCAGCTGGCTTGGCGGCTGGTTTTGCAGCAGCGGTCTTAGCAGCTGGCTTGGCGGCGGGTTTTGCAGCAGCAGTCTTAGCAGCTGGCTTGGCGGCTGGTTTTGCAGCAGCAGCCTTAGCAGCTGGCTTGGCGGCGGCTTTGGCGGGTGCCTTCGCTGCAACTGCTTTTGCAGGTGTACGAGCGCCCAGCACTTTCGCCACGGCTTCTTTAACACGACCAACGCCCTGGGCCAATTTCAGGCTTTCCTGAGCATCTTTCTTGAGTTGGGAAATGTACGCGCGCGTTTCAGCTTGGCGATCCTTGAGGGCGTCCAGCAGGTCCTCAAGTTCTTTGACAGCGTCTTTGGCTTTGGCTTGTGCCTTGGCCTTGCCGGCGGTGGCGGCGTCTTGCAGTTTGGTACGGGATTTATGCAGCTTTTCTTGCGCCTTACCGCGTTGTTTTTCCAACTTGGCGAGCAGTTTTTCTGCATCGGCCAACGCTTGGGAACACGCGCTTTCCAGATGTTCGAGCAGGCTGCTCGACAGTTGTTGGAGTAAGTGCAACGGGGTATTAACAGGCTTCTGTTTGGCCGACATGGTTTACCTCCTGGCTGACGTGGGTGCGGCTCATACTAGCCCTCTGCTCTTACCGCCGCTAGGGCATGTTGACAGTATCGTTTGCCTTGCGTTGCACGGTACGAAAATTCTTATCGATATATCGAAAACACGCGACACTTTTTACCCTTTCACACTGGCATAATCCGTCGCACTTTCGGCGGGAGAATGCCCATGTCGCGTTACCTTTTTCTTGTTCTGGGCTTGGCAATTTCCGTAGCCAATGCGGGCGAGCAATCACCCTCCAAAACGGCAGACCAAGAGCAGCACGACCTCGCCTACAGCCTGGGCGCCAGCCTCGGTGAACGCCTGCGCCAGGAAGTGCCGGACCTGCAGATCCAGGCGTTGATCGAGGGCCTCAATCAAGCCTATCAAGGCAAGCCGCTGGCGTTGGATAACAAGCGCATCGAACAGATTCTTGCCCAGCATGAAGCGCAGGCCGAAGCCGACGCCCAAGCACCCAAAAGTGAAAAGTCGCTCGCAGCTGAACAGCAGTTTCTAGCCAAGGAAAAAACTGCAAAAGGGGTGCGCGAATTAGCTGACGGAATCCTGCTCACGGAACTGACACCCGGCAGCGGCAGCAAACCTGGAGCTAATGATCAGGTTCAAGTGAAATACGTTGGACGGTTACCCGATGGCACAGTCTTCGATCAGAGCACACAGCCCCAGTGGTTTCGCCTGGACAGTGTGATCAGCGGCTGGAGCAGTGCATTACAACAGATGCCGGTGGGAGCGAAATGGCGCCTGGTGATTCCATCAGCCCAAGCCTACGGTGCCGACGGCGCGGGAGAGTTGATCCCGCCTTACACGCCATTGGTATTCGAGATCGAGTTACTCGGCACTCGCCAATGATCCAATAAAAACGGTGCGTCATGCGCACCGTTTTTTTAAATCACCGTTGAGGATCAAGCCTGAGTGGCTGGCTCTTCCTTGTGAGCATTGTGCAGCACTTCGATCAAGCAATCTTCCAGTTCGAAGCGCTCATGCAACAGCGCGCCCAACTCCTTGAATTTTTCGGCAACGCAGTTTCCGGCATCACACAGGTCGGTGAACGCCAGCAGCTTCTCGGTGATGACATCAATGCGTGGGTAAATGGTTTCGGCCAAGTCGAGACCACGTTGATCGTCGAAGGCTTCGGCCTCCTTGGTCAGCTGCTCGTAGACGCCGAAGTGGCCGGCCGACACGTAGTCCACCAAGACACCACAGAAATCCTGCAACGGCTCGCGATTCTCACCCAGTGCCTCAGGCTTGGCGCCGAGAGCATCAAAGGCCCGAACCAGTTCGTGACGTGCCTTCAACCAGCTGTCGATCAGCTTGTGCACCCCACCCCAGCGTTCCTGAGCATTCTGACAACTTTCCAGCATGATGATCTCTCTTCCCTATAGGGGCGCTGCCGCCTGATGCCCGCGCAACACTTCAAGGAGTAAGCCGCAGCGGGACAAGGCCGCATCTGACAAGCAAACGGTTTTAATAACGCGTGCGGGCCAGATTATGCCCGCACGACTATGGCTTCAAGGTACGCAGGAGAGAAAGTTCATACAAGTGTTTAATCCCATCCTACAAACCGCGACCTTCGTTCAGCGCCCTACCGGACGCAGGGGACGGCTCAAATACAGCCGTGAAAACTGTATGACACCGAGGACTAGCATGCCCAGGAAGAACAACAGGCTCCATTCGGGAAGGCTCAAGTCGAACAGCGTCCAGCTTATTTCCACACAATCGACGGTACCCTCGACCACCAATCGTAAGGCCTGCCACACCGAGAGGTTATCGATCATGTGGCTCAGGCTGGGCCAGCAATCGGCGGCCTGATCCGGTGCGGCATTTTGCAGCAGCACCTGACGCACAGCGGTAACGGCACCCAACAATGCACATCCCATGCTCGTCAGCCCGTACAGGTAGTAAGTGGATCGACTGGATGAATGGATAGCGGCAACCAGATTGATGAGCGTGAATGCGGCCAGAAAGGCCCGTTGTATCTGGCACAGGAAGCACGGGCGTAACGATGCACCGAACTCAAGATAGAAGGACGCGCCCAACGTCAGCGCACCCGCCATGAACGCAAGAAAAAACAAGGAGCGTGAAGGGGCCAAAGACATGCTTTATCCGCACAGCGAGAGATAGGTCGTTACGGTAGAGGAAAGGCCCGACCCCTTTCAATACGCGACAGAGCAGACAGTTCTGTGAGATCGCAGGGATATCCCGCATAAGCATGAAAGACTTCGAGCATCCCAGTGTAGGAGTTTGCAGTAGAACGCTTAAAACCCAGCATCTGCTGGGCATTGAAGGGCTAACTCTCAGACGTATCTGAGCAAACCCTCCATTCCTTTCCTACATCAAGACCGGGTAGGAACTGGCAGCGGAGAGGCCAGTAAGCGGTTATCCAGCAGACCCAAACCTTCTTGGAACAGTTGGTTGCTGCGCTCGGTATCACCCAACTGGGCCAATAACCGCGCCAGCTCGGCACACGCCTCAGGATTACGCTGCACTTGAAGGCTACTTTCCAGATAATCCCGTGCCTTGCCCCATAGGCTGTTTTGCAAGCACAGACGACCCGACGTCAGCAGCAGGCTGGCATCACCCGGATGATCCTTGAGCCACCCCTCGGCAAACTTCAATTGCCGGGCCTGGTCACCGCCGCGCAGCAGGCCGTACAGACGAATCAGGTGGCTGTCATAGCCGCGCTTGATAGCACCGCGCAACGCCTCCTCCGCCTTGGCATCGGCGCCCAGCTGGCGCAGTTGCTCGGCGTAAGCCAGCACCAACTGAGGCTCCTGACGCTGAGCCGAAGTGAGTTGCTGCCAGGCCCGCTCAAGGGACTGCAAACCTGCTTCGCCCTGCTCTTCGCGCTGAGCAGCCAGGCTCAGGTTCTCGCCCCAGGCACGGCGCTCCAACTCGGCCAGTTCGCTGGCAGGCAGCACTTTATCCTTGCGCAGCTCCGGCAGCAGTCGAATGACCGAAGACCAGTCGCCTCGCTGCTGGTGCAAACGCTGCAATTGGCGCAATACCTGGGCGTTATGGGGATGACGCTCGTGCATGACCTGCAAGGTCGTCAGCGCGCCGTCAGTATCGCCACGGTCCAACTGCAATTGCGCATGGCTCAACGCGACCGCCAACTCCGCTTGGGGCTGACGCTCCAGCGCACGCGCCAGCAAACCGTCGGACTCCTCATAACGGCCCTGCTCATTCGCCGCACGGGCCGCACCCAGGTAGTACAACAAAGGCTGGCGCTCAGCTTCAGCTGCCCGATGCAGATGACGCTCAGCGCTGGCCCAGCGGCCTTCAGCGAGGTCCATCTGGCCCTGTTCGATGGCGATCTGCACACGGCGACTGCGGTTACGCCGAGACCACGGGTTGACCACGCCACCGGAGGTGGTCACCAGGCTCAGCAACACGCGAATCAGGTAAATGGCGAGGCCGATGGCAAACACTGCCACCACGGTCGCCCATAGGCTTGACTCGTAATGCAGCACATGAGGATAGGTAATCAGCACATAGCCGGTGTGTTTCGAAATGCCCACAGCGAGTGCCAGGGCGATCGCAACCACCAGCACCAGGATCACATAGAAACGCTTCATCGGCTCTACTCCTGGATCGCCGGCTTGCCAGCCGCCGCCTTAGCTTCGTCAGCAGACACATGACGACGTTCTAGGTACGCCTGCACCGCAGCCAGACTCGCCGCCAGGTCCGGTGTCACTACCGACACGGCTTTTGGCTCAAGCTCGGCGATACGCGCCAGCATCGCCTTGCTCTGCGGATTGTCCTGGTTGAAGTTGTCCTGCAACACGCTGCGCGCCTCGCCCAGCGAACGGCTGTACACCGCCGACTCTCCATTGAGCGCCGCCCATTGCGCCTGCTCCAGCGCCAGGCTCAGGGCCAGGCGAACTTGGTTCAGCCCCTGACCGGCGAGCAGTGGTCGAATGTTATCGTCGGGATTGAAGTCGATGCGGAAGTAACGGGAAATCTGCTCCCACCACTGTCTCCAGCGGCTATCCGTATCAGTGCTTGGACGCCCCTGCCCAGAGGGCTCGGTGAGTTGATATTCAGGGGCAATGGCTGCCAACTGCACAACCTGGTCACGCAAGGCTGCCAATTGCAGGTAGAGCCCGGTACGGTCCGGCTGCTCGGTACTGCGCAACGCGGCCAGGCTCTTGGCCAATTGTTCTCGCGCAGCGTAGGAACCTGGATCGCTCTGCTCGCGAAGAATCTCGTCGGCACCCTGCACCAGCGCCTGGGCACTGTTGATATCTTGCAGGGCGGACAGCCGCAAACTCGCCAGACGGATCAGGTGCTCGGCCTCGGCCAGGCGCCAGTCTTTACGGCTGGCCCCCAGCACGGTTTCCAGACGCTGGTTAAGGCGCTGCTGATCACCTTGCAACTGGGCGACCAGACGGCGGCGCTCTTCCAACTCGTCAGCGCCCGGCAACTGGGCCAAGCGCGCAGCCAGTTGCTGCTGACTTTGCTTGAGGGACTGGGATTGGTCATCCAAGGTCTGCACCTGACCCAGCTGCTGCTGGCTGCTGGCTTGCAGGGCGCGGACCTGCCAGATCCCCCAACCCCCGGCAGCAACACCCACGGCGCCAAGCAGCAAGGCGACAACTGCCAGGCCATTGCCACGGCGCGGCGTGGTGACCGGTGACTCAACCGGCGCATCGAGTGCGGGTTGGGTTTCATCTTTAGGCAAGGCTGTTTCGCTCACGTATCCGTCCTTTGCGTATCAGAGAGTGGGAACGGGATGACTCCGTAACGCCACTAACAAAGCCGCGGCACTCGCGCCGCGACAATCCACAACTTTTTCTGCGCCAGCAGCCCGTGCCATCTCGGCGACTCGTGGGCTGGGCACGAACAACGGCAGCTGTGCCACTTGTGGCCAATCGGGGCCGGCCAAGGCTTGCAGGTGCAAAAAACCCTGCCCACTGCTGACCACCAGGCCGTTCAAGCGTTCCAACTGGATGCGTTGCACCAGCACACCGGCGTCATAGGTCGGCAGGAAACGGCGGTACAACTCCAGATAGTCGACACTAGCACCTTGCTCGCGCAAACGCTCCGCCAGCAACTCTCGACCGCCCTCGCCACGCAGAATCAAAACCCGTGAATCGCGGCACGCGATAGCCTCGCGCAACGCCGGTAATTGAAGCAAGGCCTCGCTGTCGTCGCCGCTTTGGGGATAGTGAACGTTCAGGCCCTGATCGGACAGTACCTGCGCTGTTGCCGCGCCGACGCTGAACCAAGGCATTTGTGGTTTGGGATGATGAGCCAACTGCTGCAGGGCAAGGCGCGCAGCGGGCTTGCTCACCACGATCACCGCGCAATAGCGATGCAGGTCACGGAAGACAGCCTGTTGCTCGGGCGTGATGGGTAAAGGCTCAGTGTCCAGCAGGGGCAAACTGCTGCTGAAAATGCCGGCTTCAGATAACGACGCCGCCAGGGCGGTCGATTCCTCTGCAGGCCGCGTCAGCAGCACTCGCCACCCACTCACTGCGGACCGGCCTCACCGTAGACTTTTTGCAGAATGGCACCAGCGCCTTTATCCAGTAGCTCTTCAGCGACCTGGATACCCAACGCCGTGGCATCACGCTGCGGCCCGCGCACTTCTGCCGTCAACAAGGTGCCGCCGTCAGGGTCGCCGACCAGGCCACGCAGCCACAGGTCTTCACCTTCGAGCACGGCGTAGCAAGCAATCGGCACTTGGCAGCCGCCATTGAGGTGCTTGTTCAGAGCTCGCTCG
The DNA here is from genome assembly GCF_002742505.1 of Pseudomonas sp. 2995-1. Taxonomy (NCBI): domain Bacteria; kingdom Pseudomonadati; phylum Pseudomonadota; class Gammaproteobacteria; order Pseudomonadales; family Pseudomonadaceae; genus Pseudomonas; species Pseudomonas sp. 2995-1. Next base: position 412,096 of record NZ_LJSA01000332.1, read on the forward strand.
GCTGTGACACGCACTTCGGTATCGTGGTGATCGAGCGGCTTGAGAAGTTCGTGGATTTGGCTGTCGGCGGTGCGACATTCGATGCCCACGGCGCCCTGCCCACCCGCTGGCAAGCTGTCTTCGACGCTGATGGCGGAGGTGATGCGATCTTCGAAACCCAGACGGATCAAACCAGCGGCAGCCAGGATGATCGCGTCATATTCGCCAGCATCCAGCTTAGCCAGGCGAGTGTTGACGTTGCCACGTAGAAAGCGGATCTGCAGGTCTGGACGGCGGGTCAGCAGCTGGGCCTGACGACGTAAGCTGGAGGTGCCGACGATGCTGCCCAGCGGCAGCTCATCCAGGGATGCATAGGTGTTGGAAACGAAGGCATCACGCGGGTCTTCGCGCTCGCAGATGCAAAAAAGGCCCAGGCCTTCGGGAAAGTCCATGGGCACGTCTTTCATCGAATGCACGGCGATGTCGGCTTCGTTTTCCAGCAGCGCAGTTTCCAGTTCCTTGACGAACAGGCCCTTGCCCCCGATTTTCGACAGTGGCGAGTCAAGCAGCTTGTCGCCGCGACTGACCATGGGCACCAGGGACACCGTGAGGCCGGGATGGGCCTGTTCAAGGCGTGCTTTGACGTATTCGGCCTGCCATAAGGCCAGAGCACTTTTACGGGTGGCGATGCGGATTTCGCGAGAGGACATGGATCAATCCGTACTGAATAGATACGGCAGATAATAACAGCTCAGGCAAATGCGCTTTGATTTGAATCAGCAAGTGCGGGGCCTCCCTGGCCACGTCGCACCGGGATAAGGAATGCAGGCCTCGCTACAGCCCTCGAACTAAAGCTGCTGCATCATTTTGCGCACGCCCGCGACATGGCGTCGACTGACGATCAACGCATCGCCGTTAAGCCCTTTAAGGAACAACTGGAAGTGCCCCAGAGGTGTGCGTTGAAGACGTTCGATCCGCTCGCGGGCCACCAGCGCATTGCGGTGGATACGCACGAAGCGTTCGCCGAACTCATCCTCAAGGGCCTTGAGCGGCTCATCGAGCAACACTTCGCCAGCCTCATGTCGCAGGGTCACGTACTTGTGATCGGCAATAAAATAAACAACCTGGCTCAGTGGGATCAGCTCAATCCCTTTGCGTGTCCGAGCGCTGATGTGGCTGCGCGGCCCGTTACCACTTTGGGCGGCAGGCTGGGTCAAGGCTGCCAGTTGGGCGCGGTTGGGGCGCTCGGCTTTCTTCATGGCCTTGAGCAAGGCTTCGGCAGTCACTGGTTTAATCACAAAGCTGACGCCACTGGCTTCCAGCGTCTGCTCAGCAAACTCTTCTTGCGCGGCGCATAACACCACGGCGGGTGGCGATTCTCGCTCGCTCAGCCGGGCGGCGACTTGCAGGCCATCAAGGCCCGGCATGCGGATATCGAGCAACACCAGGTCGGGCTTGAGGCTGTCGATCAGCGTCAACGCCTCCTCCCCGTTGGTGGCACTCGGCTCAAGGACTGTATAACCCTCAAGTTCACTGACCAAGCGGGTCAGTCGCTCGCGGGCTTGGGGTTCGTCATCAACGATCAGGACATTCATATAGCGCTGGATTCCTGCGTGAGTCTCGCACAAGGATAGCGTAGACAGGTGCGGTGACTTGCGTCACAGCGATCCACGCTAAGACTAGCGCGAGCGGCAAAAAGTGCCCTGACAGCGGCACCCATATTTACCCGGACCTGTTCAATAGCGCCCAAGACCTGCTGCCATCGGGCATCGTCGTAGGGTTTGCTGATACACAATCCGAATACCCCCCTTTTAAATGGATAGTCAGGCTCTGACCGCAATACCCGACTTTGGTGCATTCACACACTATCAGTCCAACTGTAGACGCTCACCGGAACGATATTGCGCAATCGTCAAATATCGTTTCGATAAACATCTACCTCCAGTCTCTTCCCGGACGCGTTCGGCGGCAAGGCACTTAGCCATCCTTTGCACAAATAAAAATGCCGACGACCCGCAGCACCGCCTCCACGGGCAACCCTGTTATTATCGCCGGCAGACTTCCACGCCTCTTTATTAAGCAGACCACGAGCGAATCCATGAGCACCGACAAGACCAACCAGTCCTGGGGCGGCCGCTTCAGTGAACCCGTCGACGCCTTCGTCGCCCGCTTCACCGCCTCCGTCACCTTCGACCAGCGCCTGTACCGCCACGACATCATGGGCTCCATCGCCCACGCGACGATGCTGGCCAAAGTCGGCGTGCTGACCGACGCCGAGCGCGACAGCATCATTGACGGCCTGACCACCATCCGCGGTGAGATCGAAGCCGGTACGTTCGACTGGCGCGTCGACCTGGAAGACGTGCACATGAATATCGAGGCCCGCCTCACCGACCGTATCGGTGTGACCGGCAAGAAACTGCACACCGGTCGTAGCCGTAACGACCAGGTGGCCACCGATATCCGCCTGTGGCTGCGCGATGAAATCGACCTGATCCTGTCCGAAATAACGCGCCTGCAAAAAGGCCTGCTGGAGCAGGCCGAACGCGAATCGGACACCATCATGCCCGGCTTCACTCACCTGCAAACCGCCCAGCCTGTGACGTTCGGTCACCACCTGCTGGCCTGGTTCGAAATGCTCAGCCGCGACTACGAGCGCCTGGTCGATTGCCGCAAGCGCGCCAACCGCATGCCACTGGGCAGCGCCGCGCTGGCTGGCACCACTTACCCAATCGACCGCGAGTACACCGCGCAACTGCTGGGCTTCGACGCTGTGGGCGGCAACTCCCTGGACGGCGTCTCGGACCGTGACTTCGCCATCGAATTCTGCGCCGCCGCCAGCATTGCGATGATGCACCTGTCACGCTTCTCCGAAGAGTTGGTGCTGTGGACCAGCGCGCAATTCCAGTTCATCGACCTCCCGGATCGCTTCTGCACCGGCAGCTCGATCATGCCGCAAAAGAAAAACCCCGACGTGCCGGAGCTGGTCCGCGGCAAGAGCGGCCGCGTATTCGGCGCACTGATGGGCCTGCTGACCCTGATGAAAGGCCAGCCGTTGGCCTACAACAAGGACAATCAGGAAGACAAGGAACCGCTGTTCGACGCCGCCGACACCCTGCGCGACTCGCTGCGTGCCTTTGCCGACATGATCCCGGCGATCAAGCCAAAACACGCGATCATGCGTGAAGCGGCCTTGCGCGGTTTCTCCACGGCAACGGACCTGGCGGACTACCTGGTGCGCCGTGGCCTGCCGTTCCGTGACTGCCACGAAATAGTCGGCCACGCAGTGAAATACGGCGTGGAAACCGGCAAAGACCTGGCAGAAATGAGCCTGGAAGAACTGCGCCAGTTCAGCGACCAGATCGAGCAGGATGTGTTCGCCGTACTGACCCTGGAAGGTTCGGTGAATGCGCGTAATCACATCGGCGGCACTGCGCCCGCGCAGGTGAAGGCAGCGGTCGTACGCGGCCAGGCGTTGCTCGCCAGCCGCTAAAAATGTGGGAGGGGCTTGCCCCCTCCCACACTTGATCACTTTTTGGCCGCAATCATCGCCATAAACGCAGGCATCGCCGCCTCCCGGTCCGCTGCCACCTTTTGGGCGTTGGGCATGGCATGCAATCGCTCCAACAACGCTTTCGCCTTTGGCAACTCAGCCAGCAAATCCAATCCAAACAGCTTCTCGCCCACGCCACAGGCGAGGTTCACGCTGTACATGAAATACAGATCCGCAATCGTAAAACTCTCCCCCGCCACGTAAGGCGCGAACTTGCCGTGCCGACCTAAAGAACCGATCCCCAGCAGCAACTCAGCCTTGGATTTTTCCTTGATCGCCTCCGGCACCGGCATACCGAAAAACGCCTCGGCAAAACACGCGCGGGCGGGCAATTCGATGTACAGCTCGATTTCCCGGCACAGCGCCAGCACTTGGGCACGCTGGAATGGGTCTGCCGGCAACAGCGAAGGACCTTCCTGGGTTTGCTCGATGTATTCGAGTATCACGCTGGTTTCGTTGATAAACCCCTGCTTTACGCCAAGCGCCGGTACCTTGCCGCGCGGACTGATTGCCAGGGCTTCCGGGGTTTGACCGGCATAGAAAGGTACCTCTTCAAACAGGAGCCCTTTCTCCAACAGCGCCAGTTTCACCATGTTGTAGTAGTTGCTGACCGAAAATCCGTAGAGCTTGAGCATCGCAAAGCCTCCAGGCCGTGTGCGGGGTTGGCTGCAAGAGTTATAGATCTTGACGCCCAGCCTGACCAGCAGCATCACCTGCCTGAATGGAGGTAGACTGGCGCCCTTTCCTTGAGGAGCCTGCCATGAGCGAGCCGACCGATATCGACAGTGACGAAGAAGAATTCACCGAAAACACCCTGATCGAAGCGATCGAGAACCAGATCGAAAGCGACAATCCCCCCGCCGCCAAGGCGACCTTCAACAAACTGACCCTGGTGGGTTATGAACGCGAAGACATCCTGAATCTTATGGCCCACGTGCTGGCGTTCGAGATCGACGCGATGCTGGACGAGGACCGCGCCTTCAATACCGAATGGTATGAAACCGCGCTGCGGGCGTTGCCTGAGTTGCCGCCTGAAAAGGAATAATCCCGGCACGCAGCAACACGCTGGACAGTTCGGCAAAGTGCGTTCACCTTATGGCCTGCTAGCCTCTAATAAATTTTAGAAAGTCTGGAGTCCTTATGTCGTATACCCCTGAATTGGTTGCCGAACTGGAAATCCTTGTACTCTTCCCCTTGGACAGCACCAAGGAAGGTCTGAAAGTCCATCAGACCGCCGCTCCTACTGCCATCGCCGCTGCCAAGCGCCTCCATGCCAAAGGACTTATCGACCAGCCAGACGGGGGCTATCTGACCAGCCTCGGTCGGGACGCCGCAGAGCAGGCCCAAACCCTGCTGACTATTCTGACCACTGCCAACACCAAAGAAGCAGCCTGATACCCGATACCGCCCATGGAGTCCGCTCACTGCGGATTCCAAGGGCGTTGCTGTGGGCCAGTTAAAATTCTGGCGTCAAAGACCATTTCCCCCTAAACCTCCTACGTCACTGGCTGTAAACTCCTACACGGCCGCCCACGTCGGGCCCTGCGAGCCACCGAGTTCGACATGACCCGCACCCATGAAATCCGCCCTGACTTGGACGAAGGCATCGACCGCAAGGTGCTGGCCCAATTGCGCTCGCGCTTCATGGCCCTCAATGAGGGGCGCATGGCGCGTGCCGTCGAGGGGCTGACGCCGCGCCAGCAAAGCGTGCTGACCCTCCTGCCACTGTTTTTTCACGTTAATCATCCGCTGTTGCCCGGTTATGTTTCGGGCAGCACGCCAGCCGGGCTTTCGAATTTCGAGCCCGACGCTCAGGCCTTGACCGAAGCCCAACGCCTGACCCGCTCGTTCTCTTACAAGCCGCGCCCGGTCAATCAGCCCAAGCCTATCCATGGCCTATTCCTGATGGGCAGCCTTGGCACCCTCGCCCAAGCGGATCAGAGCGATATGGACGTATGGGTGTGCCACGCCCCCGACCTGGGCGAAAACGAGCTGGGCGAACTGCGCAAGAAATGCCAATTGCTAGAAGCCTGGGCCCTCACCATGGGTGCCGAGGCACACTTCTTCCTGATCGAGCCAACGCGCTTCGTACTCGGCGAGCGCGACACCCAACTGAGCTCCGACGACTGCGGTACCACCCAGCATTACCTGCTACTGGACGAGTTCTACCGCACAACCATCTGGTTGGCCGGGCGCACGCCGATTTGGTGGCTGGTGCCGGTATACGAAGAGACCCGTTACGCCGAATTCACCCACACACTGCTCTCCAAGCGGTTTATCCGCGCCGATGAAACCCTTGACCTCGGCCACCTGGCACATATTCCACCCGGCGAATTCATCGGAGCCGGTCTATGGCAGTTGTTCAAAGGCATCGAGTCACCTTACAAATCGGTGCTCAAACTGCTGCTGACTGAGGTCTACGCCAGCGAACACCCCAACGTGCATTGCCTGAGCCTGCGCTTCAAGCGCGCGGTGTTCGCGAACCAGATGGACCTGGATGAGCTGGACCCGTACATCGTGGTGTACCGCCGCATCGAGGAATACCTCAAGGCACGCAACGAGCCCGAACGCCTGGAATTGGTACGCCGCGCGCTGTACCTGAAGGTCAATCGCAAGCTCACCGCCGGCCAACGCACCAGCAGTTGGCAGCGACTGTTGCTGGAGCGCCTGGCCCGCGAATGGAGCTGGGACCAGCGTCAACTCGCCCTGCTGGACAGCCGCAGCCAGTGGAAAGTGCGTCAGGTGGCCTCGGAACGCCGCGCCCTGGTCAGCGAGCTGAACTACAGCTATCGCTTCCTGACCCAGTTTGCCCGGACCGAACAGACCGTCAGCCTGATCAACAAGCGCGACCTTAACGTGCTGGGCCGGCGCCTGTATGCCGCTTTTGAGCGCAAAGCCGGCAAGGTCGAATTCATCAACCCCGGCATCGCACCGGACCTGGCTGAAGACACCTTGACCCTGGTGCAGTCGCCCAACCGCAAGGAACCCGGCCAGCATCACTGGGGGTTGTACAACGGCAACCTCACGGCCCTGGAGTGGGAACACTTTGCGCCGATCAAGCGCAGCCGCGACCTGCTGGAAATGCTGACGTGGTGCCATCGCAACGGTGTAATCGACAGCAGCACGCGCCTAGCGCTGCACCCCGGCACCAGCGACATGACCGAATTCGAGTTGTTCAACCTGCTGGGCAGCCTGCAACAAACGGTCGCCCTGCCCCTGACCAGCGTCGATGAAATAAGCCTGCTGCGATCGGCGGTGCCCGAGGAAGTGTTGCTGCTGATCAACGTCGGCGTCGACCCGCTCAAGCATCACCGCGACCTGAACATACTGATGACCACCGAGCGCACCGACTCCCTGAGTTATGCCGGTGTTCGCGATAACCTGGTGCTGACCCTGGACCAAGTCACGCTCAACAGCTGGAACGAAGTGATGGTCAGCCGTTACGACGGCCCGCACGCTTTGCTCGATTGCCTGCGCGACTACCTAAACCAACTGCCATCAGACCGCCTGCCGCGTCTGCGGGTGCGCTGCTTCTGTCATAACCGTGCGCAGTTCATTGCCCAGCGCGTGGAGGAAATCTTCGACACCGCGCAGAACCTGCTGCTGGGTCAGTCCAACCACCGCTACTTGCTGCAAGTTCAGCAGCACTACCACGTAATGGAGTTGATGCCGGGCCAAGCCACCCATGTGTCACTGGCAACCCAGGACGCGCTGATCGCCTACCTCAGCGAGGAGCTGGCCAGCTACAGCCCGCTGCATCTGGACACGATGGCCCTGGAAGACCACGACCTGGCGCTGCTGCTGCCCATGGGCATGGCTGATTGCGTGCAAGTGTTCTACCGGGTCAATGAGGATTTCGCCGAGCTGTATGTGCTGGATGAGTTCAACGCGCTCTGGCAGCAGCGCCTGCCGTTTCATGATGAGCAGAGCCTGCTGGCGCCTTTGCAGCGCTTTCTGCAATCCATCATCTATCGGCGGGATGCGTTGTCGCCGCTGGACACGCAACAACCCCTGGGCGCGGTGCAGACCTTGTATTACCAACTATTGCCGACAGGAAGCGGACGCGCCCGCGGGATCGAACCTCGGCCGGCGCCGCACAATCCAACGAACAAACCGTTTTACGACGTGCAGGCGATTATCGGCAAAGCAGCACACGGCAAGGTGGGCATTACCCTGTACTGCAATCAGCGGGAGTTTTCCGAATTGGAATTCGGCGACCAGCTATTTGCCGTGGTCGCCCAGGAGATCGTTGGACAGCGCCGGGAAACCGAGCGCTACCGTTGCTACATCACCGACCTGGATCTATCGGGCCTGCTCGGTGATGTGCAGAGCCCGAGCAACCTTTACCTGCGCTACAAGGCCGAGCTGGAGCTGTCGCTCAACGAGGCGCTGAGCCAGATTTAGAGAGTGAAGGCGCCGCCGTCTTTTGGCTGGCCTTCAACACTGAGCAATTCAAGCTTGAGGGTCTTGCCGCCAGGTGCCGGCCAGTCGATATGCTGGCCCACTTTCAGGCCTAACAACGCGCTGCCCACGGGTGCAAGGATCGAGATCTTGCCGGCGTCTGCATTGGCATCTTTCGGATAGACCAGCGTCAGGTGGTAGTCCTTGCCGCTGCCTTGCTCACGGCAATGTACGCTGGAGTTCATGGTCACGACACCCGCAGGCACTTCATCGTGGCCAACCACTTCTTCGGCGCGATCGAGTTCGGCTTGCAACGCTTCGACGCCGGGAGTTTCGTCGCCCAAGCGGTCGATCAGTTGCTCCAGACGCTGCACGTCAAGACGGGTGAGGATGATGGACGGTGCGGTGGTCATGATTCAGGCAGACTCCTTTTTTCTGCACAAAAAAGCAAAACCCCGCCAAAAAAAGGCGGGGTTCTCGCGGGCCTCGATGAGTTGAGGCGTACCCGGACACTACCACAGCGTCACAAATAAACAAGACAGCCTCAGGCGTGCGCCCTGCGCTGCTCGGCCTCGGCGCAGATCACCCTGCGCCGGGCATCGTCGGCGGAGCGCCATTCGCGGATGTCTTCAACGTGACGAAAGCAGCCGAGGCAGACTTTTTGCTCGTCCAGACGACACAAACTGATACAAGGTGACGGCACCGCCGGGCTGACATTACTGAACAGCGGCTTTGGCGGACGTACGGGTGCAGGCTCAGTCACGGTCAAATCTCGTCGAAATCCAGCTCGGCGCCGGTATATTCGTGGACCAGGCGCGTGAGCATCTCGCCCAACAACTCTTCACTCTTATCGCACTGCCATTTGCCGCTTTCTTCGTCGTAGTCAAAGTGAACGCCACCGGAGCGCGCCGCCAGCCACAGCTGACGCAGGGGTTCCTGGCGACTGAAGATCAGTTGCTGGCCACTCTCGAACTTGACGGTCAGCACGCCGGCCGAGTTTTCCAGGTCCACATCCAGGCCGCTGTCGTCAAAAATATCTTCCAGCGCCTGCTGGGTCGCATCCACCAGGTCGTGAAAACGGGCTTCGGTCAAACTCATTGTGGCAACCTCAAAAGTGTCTGGTTTTGCTCAAGCGCCGCACGATACGGGCGAGCCTCGCCGATTGCAAAGGATACCGATTTCATTACCGATGACGGTATGAAATATCCTCTGCCAGCGTAGCCCGCTTCACCTTCATGTCGGCAAACCCCCGCCGGACGGGTATTTCGGCGCATAGGCAAGCTGGCGGGTGGTCGGTATACTCGGGCGCAATTAATGCATATTCAAGGATTTCGCCATGAAGCGCCTGATCTCTTCCCTTGCTGCGCTCGTCGCGGTCGCTTGCCTCGTTAGTGCCTGTGGTCAAAAAGGCCCGCTGTACCTGCCCGATGACAGCAAAGACCCGAATGAACAGGCGCAATCGTCTCAAAAGCCATCCAAAGCGCATAAGCACGACACCTACGAATAAGGGAGCTCCATGGACGCTTTTAACTACCGGGACGGCGAGCTGTTCGCGGAAGGCGTGGCGCTGTCCGCGATTGCCCAGCGCTTTGGTACCCCGACGTACGTGTACTCACGCGCTCACATCGAAGCTCAATACCGCTCCTTCACCGACGCACTGGACGGCGTACCGCACTTGGTGTGCTACGCGGTCAAGGCAAACTCCAATCTGGGTGTACTGAATGTCCTGGCGCGTATGGGCGCTGGTTTTGACATCGTCTCCCGTGGCGAGCTGGAGCGGGTACTGGCAGCTGGTGGCCAGGCTGACAAGATCGTGTTCTCCGGCGTCGGCAAGAGCCGCGAAGACATGCGCCGTGCCCTGGAAGTCGGTGTGCATTGCTTCAACATCGAATCCACCGACGAGCTGGAGCGCCTGCAGGTCGTAGCCGCCGAAATGGGCGTACGCGCGCCGATCTCCCTGCGCGTCAACCCGGACGTCGATGCTGGCACCCACCCGTACATTTCCACCGGTCTCAAAGAGAACAAGTTCGGCATCGCCATTGCTGACGCCGAGGACGTGTATATCCGCGCCGCGCAGTTGCCGAACCTGGAAGTGCTGGGCGTCGACTGCCACATCGGTTCGCAACTGACCACTCTGCCGCCGTTCCTAGATGCCCTCGACCGCCTGCTGGCGCTGATTGATCGCCTGGGCGAATGCGGCATCTACCTGCACCACATCGACCTCGGTGGCGGCGTGGGCGTGCGGTATCGCGATGAAGAGCCGCCGCTGATTGCCGACTATATCCAGGCCGTGCGCGAGCGCATCGAAGGCCGCGACCTGACGCTGATGTTCGAGCCGGGCCGCTACATCGTCGCCAACGCCGGCGTGCTGCTGACCCAGGTCGAGTACCTCAAGCACACCGAGCACAAGGATTTCGCCATCGTCGACGCGGCGATGAACGACCTGATCCGCCCGGCGCTGTACCAGGCCTGGATGAATGTCACCGCTGTGACGCCTCGCGACAGCGAAGCTCGCGCCTATGACATCGTCGGCCCGATCTGCGAAACCGGCGACTTCCTCGCCAAGGATCGTCAGCTTGCGCTGGAGGAAGGCGATCTGCTGGCCGTGCATTCGGCCGGTGCCTACGGGTTTGTCATGAGTTCCAACTACAACACCCGCGGCCGTACCGCCGAGGTACTGGTGGACGGTGATCAAGCGTTTGAAGTGCGTCGCCGCGAGACGGTAGCCGAGTTGTATGCTGGCGAAAGCCTGCTGCCGGAGTAAGCCATGCTGCTGCGTTTTACCAAGATGCACGGGCTCGGCAATGATTTCATGGTCCTCGACCTGGTCAGCCAGCACGCGCACATCCTGCCCAAGCACGCTAAACAGTGGGGCGACCGGCATACAGGGATTGGCTTCGACCAATTGCTGATCGTCGAGGCGCCAAGCAACCCGGAGGTGGATTTCCGTTATCGGATCTTCAACTCCGACGGTTCCGAAGTGGAACAGTGCGGCAACGGTGCGCGCTGTTTCGCGCGTTTCGTGCTGGATAAGCGCCTGACCGCTAAGCGCCAGATCCGCGTCGAGACCAAGAGCGGCGTGATCGAGCTGGATATTCGCAGCGACGGCCAAATCAGCGTCAACATGGGCGCGCCGCGCTTGGTGCCAGCGGATATTCCCTTCCAGGCCAGCGAGCAGGCCACCAGCTACGCAGTCGATGTCGACGGCAAGATCGTCGACTTGGCGGCCGTCTCCATGGGCAACCCCCATGCTGTGTTGCGGGTCAACGACATCAACAATGCCCCCGTACATGAACTGGGGCCGAAGATCGAACACCACCCGCGCTTTCCGGCACGGGTCAACGTGGGTTTCCTGCAGGTGATCGACCGTTCCCGCGCGCAATTGCGTGTGTGGGAACGCGGCGCCGGCGAAACCCAGGCCTGCGGCACCGGTGCTTGCGCCGCTGCCGTGGCCGCGATTAGCCAGGGGTGGATGGATTCGCCGCTGCTGATCGACCTGCCCGGTGGACGCCTGTCCATCGAATGGGCAGGCCCTGGCCACCCGGTGCTGATGACCGGGCCGGCCTCGCGTGTATACGAAGGACAGGTCCGTCTATGAGTGAGCCAAGCTAATGACCGATAAGCCTCAAGTACCCGCACCCGCAACCCCGAGCGAAAGTCTGGAGGCCGCTGCTGTCGCGGCGTACCTTGAGGCGAATCCGGATTTCTTCGTCGAGCACGAAGAACTGCTGCCGGCACTGCGCATCCCCCACCAGCGCGGCGACACCGTGTCGCTGGTGGAGCGACAGATGAAGATCCTGCGCGAGCGCAATATCGAGATGCGTCATAAGCTCTCGCACTTGATGGACGTCGCCCGCGACAACGACCGCCTTTTCGACAAAACCCGTCGCCTGATCCTTGCGCTGATGGACGCCACCAGCCTGGAAGAAACCGTGATCGCCGTGGAAGACAGCCTGCGCCAGGACTTCCAAGTGCCATTTGTCAGCCTGATCCTATTCAGCGACAACCCGATGCCTGTAGGCCGCTGGGTCAGCGGCAGCGACGCACAGACCGCGATTGGCGGCCTGTTGTCCGAAGGCAAGACCATCAGCGGCACCTTGCGCGAGCATGAGCTGGACTTCCTGTTTGGTCCCGAACAGCTCAAGGAGATCGGCTCCACAGCTGTGGTCGCCCTCAGCCATCAAGGCTTGCATGGCGTGCTGGCTATCGCCAGCCGTGATCCTGCGCACTACAAAAGCTCGGTGGGCACGCTGTTCCTGACCTATATCGCCGAAGTGTTGGGCCGCGTCCTGCCGCGCTTCACCACCGCCCTGCGCGCGGTGCGCTAGCCATGGAACGGCAACTGGACGCTTACTGCGCTCACCTGCGCAACGAGCGCCAGGTGTCGCCCCACACACTGGAAGCCTACCGGCGGGACTTGAACAAGGTCCTGGCCTACTGCGAAAAACAGCAGGTCAGCAGTTGGAAGGCCTTGGATATCCAAAGCCTGCGCAGCCTGATCGCGCGCTTGCACCAGACGGGCCAATCCTCGCGCAGCCTCGCTCGCCTGCTGTCGGCTGTGCGCGGGCTCTATCACTACCTCAACCGCGAAGGCCTGTGCGACCACGACCCGGCCAACGGCCTGTCTCCGCCCAAGGGCGAACGGCGCCTGCCCAAGACCCTGGATACCGACCGCGCTTTGCAATTGCTTGATGGCGCCGTAGAGGATGACTTCCTGGCCCACCGCGACCAGGCGATCCTGGAGCTTTTCTATTCCTCGGGCCTGCGCCTGTCGGAACTCACTGGCCTGAACCTAGACCAATTGGACCTGGCAGACGGCCTGGTGCAAGTACTCGGCAAGGGCAGCAAAACCCGCGTCCTGCCGGTGGGTAGGAAGGCCCGCGAAGCCCTGCAACTCTGGCTTCCACTGCGGGCGTTGGCCAACCCGGCGGACGACGCCGTGTTTATCAGCCAGCAAGGCCGGCGACTGGGGCCGCGGGCTATTCAGGTGCGGGTCAAAGCCGCCGGGGAGCGCGAACTGGGTCAAAACCTGCACCCGCATATGCTGCGGCACTCCTTTGCCAGCCATATGCTGGAATCGTCCCAGGATCTGCGCGCCGTGCAGGAGTTGCTGGGCCACTCCGATATCAAGACCACGCAGATCTACACCCATCTGGACTTCCAACACCTGGCAACGGTGTACGACAGCGCCCATCCACGGGCCAAACGCATCAAGGGCGGCGACTCATGAGTATCAAGCTGATCACCTTCGACCTGGACGACACACTCTGGGACAACGTACCCGTCATCATCAGCGCCGAGGCGTCGATGCGCGAATGGCTGGTCGTGCATGCCCCCAACGTCGGCGACCTGCCACTGGAGCATTTCGCCAGCCTGCGCCAACAGGTGCTGCAGCGTCATCCGGAGCTCAAACACCGCATCAGCGTGTTGCGCCACCGGGTGCTGATGCACGCCTTCGAGGAGGCCGGATATCCACAGCCGCAAGCCACGGAAATGGCAGACGTGTGCTTCGAGGCGTTCATTCACGCCCGTCATCAGCTCACTCCCTTCCCTGAAGCCGAGCCGATGTTGCAAGCGCTGCGCCAGCACTTTCTGCTGGGTGTGATCACCAATGGCAATGCCGATGTGCAGCGTGTGGGCCTGGCTGACTACTTTCACTTTGCGCTGCGCGCTGAAGATATTGGTATTGCCAAGCCGGATGCGCGGCTGTTCCAGGAAGCGCTGCAACGCGGCGGAGTGGATGCCAGCGCAGCGGTGCATGTTGGCGACCATCCCGGGGACGACATTGCGGGGGCGCAGCAGGCGGGGCTGCGGGCCGTGTGGTTTAACCCCAGCGCCAAGGTGTGGGAGGGGGATAAACGCCCCGACGCGGAGATTCGTAGCCTTACGGAGCTGCCGGAATTACTCCGCAAGTGGCAGTAGTACTAGAGATCCCAATATGGGGATCACCACGAAGCTCAAATAAATCAGCAAGCATGAAAAAGCCCGCAGCGACGGCGGGCTTTTTCTTACAAGCAGGTGACTGACCTCAGATAGGTCGGCTGCCGTACTTGTTATCCGGCTTCTTGGGTGGGTCTGCCACCACGTTAGCCTCGACTTCCTGCACTCTGCCGCCTTTAGCGAGGAATTCTTCCATCGCACGGGCCAGAGCATCGCGCTCTTTGTTCTTGGCCTCAACGCTCGGCAATTCATCTACCGAAACAGCTGCCTTGGCTTTGCCTTTGGCCGCAGGGGCAGGCGCATCATCGCCACCATCGTCGTCCGCAACGTCTTCCGCTGCTGCTTCAAGACCTTCTTCGGTGTCGTCTTCGTCACCTACTTCGAGTTCGTCGTTTTCCAGATCATCGTCGCTCATGTTCTACCTCATGACTTGCGAAAAGCAGATTAGTTATAGCCCAGCTTCGCCCTCTGTCGAGGCCGCCAGGGAAAAATCAACATCCACTGGATAACCAGTGGCTTACGCCCCGTCACCGTGCAAGGTGGCGAGGACTTTACGAGCACCGCCATGATCACGGTGCTCGCCCAGATAAACACCTTGCCAGGTACCCATCGCCAAGCGGCCGGCCTTGACCGGCAAACTCAGCTGGCAGCCCAGGAGACTGGCCTTGAAGTGCGCCGGCAGATCATCCGGACCTTCGTCATTGTGTTCGAACCCGGCACGGCCTTGCGGCACCAGCAAGTTGAAAAAACGTTCGAAGTCACGGCGAACCGCCGGATCGGCATTCTCGTTGACGGTCAGAGAAGCCGAGGTGTGCTGCAACCACAGGTGTAACAGGCCCACACGACACGCCTTCAATTCAGGCAAGCCGGCAAGCAACTCATCGGTCACCAAGTGAAAGCCCCGGGGCTTGGCCCGCAGGGTAATCAGGGTCTGTTGCCACATAGAGTTCTCCGCCCATCGGCGCGCATTCTAGCGCGCTCTGGGAAAAAACAAAGTGCCGAATACGCCTACGTGCCTGTAAGACATTCGCACACTGAAAAGTGCCGTGTGCGGCCGATCACAAACTTTGCGCAAAAACCGGCACAGCGTCTTACGACTGACAAACACCAGGCAAAAAAATGCCCGGCAAGCCGGGCATTTTTTTTACGCGCACTTACAAGTTGTAGCCGCGTTCGTTGTGTTGCGCCAGGTCGAGGCCGACAGCCTCTTCCTCTTCGGTAACACGCAGGCCAATGACCATATCGAGCACCTTGAGGATGACGTAGGTGACGATCGCCGTGTAGATCACGGTGAAGCCAACACCCTTGCACTGGATCCAGACTTGAGCCGCGATGTCAGTGACGGTGCCGAAGCCGCCCAAAGCAGGGGCTGCGAATACACCTGTGAGGATCGCACCGACGATGCCGCCGATACCGTGCACGCCGAATGCGTCCAGGGAGTCGTCGTAGCCCAGCTTACGCTTGAGGCTGGTCGCGCAGAAGAAGCAGACCACACCGGCCACCAGGCCGATTACCAGAGCGCCCATCGGGCCAACGGTACCGGCGGCTGGTGTAACAGCTACCAGGCCAGCGACTACGCCCGAGGCGATGCCCAGTGCACTTGGCTTGCCGTGAGTGATCCACTCGGCGAACATCCAGCCCAACGCCGCAGCAGCGGTAGCGATCTGAGTGACCAGCATCGCCATGCCAGCAGTGCCGTTGGCCGCAGCAGCGGAGCCGGCGTTGAAGCCGAACCAACCGATCCACAGCATTGCCGCGCCCACCAGGGTGTAACCCAGGTTGTGCGGTGCCATCGGAGTGGTAGGGAAGCCTTTACGCTTGCCGAGCACGATGCACGCCACCAGCCCAGCCACACCGGCGTTGATGTGCACCACGGTGCCGCCGGCAAAGTCCAGCACGCCCCAGTCCCACATCAGGCCGCCGTTGCCGCTCCAGACCATGTGCGCGATTGGCGCATAAACCAGGGTGAACCAGATGCCCATGAAGATCAGCATCGCAGAGAACTTCATACGCTCAGCGAAGGCACCGACGATCAGCGCCGGGGTGATGATGGCGAAGGTCATCTGGAAGGTGATGAACACCGCTTCCGGGAACAACGCCGCAGGCCCGGTGATGCTGGCTGGGGTCACACCCGCCAGGAACGCCTTGCCCATGCCGCCGAAGAAGGAATTGAAGTTGACCACACCCTGTTCCATACCGGTGGTATCGAACGCAATGCTGTAGCCGTAGACGACCCACAGGATGCTGATCAGGCCAGTGATGGCGAAGCACTGCATCATCACCGACAGAATATTTTTGGAGCGGACCATGCCGCCGTAGAACAGCGCCAGGCCGGGAATGGTCATGAACAGCACCAGTGCGGTGGCGGTCAGCATCCAGGCGGTGTCGCCAGAGTTGAGGACTGGAGCAGCCACTTCGTCTGCCGCCATGGCCAGGCTTGGCATTACGATGGACAACAGGGCTCCGAGCCCTGCGAATTTACGCAGAGTCATATTGTTTTCTCCTGGGGCGTTGGGGTTTGGCGGCTTAGATTGCGTCGGTATCGGTTTCGCCGGTACGGATGCGAATAGCCTGTTCCAGATTGACCACGAAGATCTTGCCGTCACCGATCTTGCCGGTGTTGGCGGCCTTGGTTATCGCTTCGATAACCCGGTCAAGATCCTTGTCGTCAATGGCGACATCAATCTTCACCTTCGGCAGGAAATCGACTACGTATTCCGCGCCGCGATACAGCTCGGTGTGACCCTTCTGCCGACCGAAGCCCTTGACCTCAGTAACGGTAATGCCCTGCACGCCGATCTCGGACAGCGACTCGCGTACATCGTCCAACTTGAACGGCTTGATGATGGCAGTGACTAGCTTCATGAAAACTCTCTCCCGAATTGGTGGACTTGCCCCAGGAAAACAAACCCGTCTCAAGTCTAAGCGCAGTGCCTGGCTTTGTAACGCATCGTCGCAAGGGCAGTTGCCTTTGCGACGCCAGCGAACCACTGGTGACGAAACCTGTACCCCTGATCCGTCGGCGCACTGCATTCGTCACAGCGACTGCATCAGTGCATGGGTCATGATCGTCTAAGCAGAAACCTTGCCAGCTCCGTAAAAATCACTGAAATCAGTCCTTTGCCCACTTAACCTCACCCACAGGACTATTTGGCAGCTGCAATGCGCACGAAAACAGTGCGCCGTCGCACAGCCCGATGCGCGAAAAGCGTGCGCTGCAGGCCGCGAAAAAGACTATAGACGCTGCGTGATACACTGCCCGCCAACAGTTTCCGGAATATTTCCCATGCTCGCGCCCAAAGACCTACTCGACGCCCTGAGCGGCCACGCCTCTCGCCTGTTCAGCGGCGAAACCCCTCTGCCCCGCAATGAAATCGAAAGCCAGTTCAAGGCCTTGCTGCAAAGCGGTTTCAGCAAGCTCGACCTGGTGAGCCGGGAAGAGTTTGATAGCCAAATGGTGGTGCTGGCCCGCACGCGTGCGCGGCTGGAGAGCCTGGAGGCGAAGGTGGCTGAACTGGAAGCGCGGCTAATCCCAACGGCCGAGTAACTGACGCAACGAGGCCAAAATGTGGGAGGGGGCTTGCTCCCGATGGCGATGGGTCAGTGACATATTTATCAACTGACCCACTGCTATCGGGGGCAAGCCCCCTCCCACATTTGTTCTGCGCCGTTCTCTGGATACGTTCTGTAAAACCTCCCTCCCTCGCTAGCCTCACCCCTCGTCTACCCTTGAAAAACCCGCAGGAAGCGGCCCTCCCACTCAAGGAACGAGCATGTCCCTCGCCATCGTCCACAGCCGCGCCCAGATCGGCGTAGAAGCCCCAGCCGTCACCGTCGAAGTGCACATGGCCAACGGTCTCCCGTCCCTCACGCTGGTGGGCCTTCCCGAAACCGCCGTCAAGGAAAGCAAGGACCGAGTACGCAGCGCCATCCTCAACTCCGCCCTGCAATACCCCTCGCGCCGCATCACGCTCAACCTCGCGCCCGCCGACCTGCCCAAGGACGGCGGGCGTTTTGATTTGGCGATTGCACTGGGGATCCTCGCCGCCAGTGTGCAGGTGCCAGCGTTGATGCTCGATGACATTGAATGCCTGGGTGAGTTGGCGTTGTCCGGCGAAGTGCGTGCGGTCAAAGGTGTGTTGCCAGCCGCTTTGGCGGCGCGCAAGGCTGGGCGCACCGTGATAGTGCCGCGGGCGAATGCAGAGGAAGCTTGCCTGGCGTCGGGGCTGAAGGTGATTGCCGTGGATCACTTGCTGCAGGTGGTGGCGCACCTCAATGGACAAGTGCCGATTGAGCCCTATAAATCCGATGGTTTGTTGTACCTGAACAAGCCCTACCCGGATTTGAGCGAAGTGCAAGGCCAACTCTCCGCCAAGCGGGCGTTGTTGATTGCAGCAGCGGGCGCACATAACCTTCTGTTCAGCGGGCCACCGGGCACCGGCAAGACCTTGCTTGCCAGCCGCTTGCCCGGTTTGCTGCCTCCGCTGAGCGAGCAGGAGGCCCTGGAAGTGGCGGCAATTCAGTCGGTGGTCAGCCTCGCACCGCTGAGCCATTGGCCGCACCGGCCGTTTCGCCAGCCGCACCACTCTGCGTCAGGGCCCGCACTGGTGGGCGGTGGATCGAAACCGCAGCCTGGGGAAATCACCATGGCGCATCATGGCGTGCTTTTCCTGGATGAGTTACCGGAGTTTGATCGCAAGGTGCTGGAGGTTTTGCGTGAGCCATTGGAGTCAGGGCATATCGTGATTTCCCGTGCCCGCGACCGCGTGAGTTTCCCAGCGCGTTTTCAACTGGTGGCAACGATGAACCCCTGCCCTTGCGGGTATATGGGCGAACCCACTGGGCGTTGTCGCTGTACACCGGAGCAGGTCCAGCGGTATCGCAATAAGCTGTCTGGACCGTTACTGGATCGGATTGACTTGCACCTCACCGTGGCGCGGGAAACAACTGCGCTGAATCCAACCCAGCAGGTTGGAGATACGACGGCAACGGCCTCAGCCCAGGTGGCAGATGCTCGGGAGCGTCAGCAACAGCGCCAAGGCTGTGCCAACGCCTTCCTTGATCTACCGAGGTTGCGTGAGCACTGCCAACTTTTGAAAGCCGATGAAGGCTGGCTGGAAAGCGCCTGCGAGCGACTGACGTTGTCGCTGCGTGCGGCTCATCGGCTGCTCAAAGTGTCACGCACGTTGGCGGACCTGGATCAGGTGGATGCCATCACGCGGGACCATTTGAAGGAGGCCTTGCAGTACCGCCCGGCCTCCCTCAATTGAGCCTCAGCGAAAGCGATCCACCTCATGACGCAAGCCCGCCGCCAACGTCTCGAGCTCCTTGGCCGTAATCGCCAGGTTCGACACCACTTCCCGCTGCTCGCTGTTGGCCAGTGCGATGCTCTGCAAATTGCTGCTGAGCAATGTCGCGGTGCTGCTCTGCTCCTGAGTCGCCGTGGTAATCGCCGCGAACTGCTGACCGGCCGAACGGCTCTGCTCGTCGATACGTGCCAGGGCCGACGCCACGTCGGCGTTGCGCGACAGGCCTTCCTGCATCAGCGTGTTGCCGTGCTCCATGGTGCTGATGGCATTGCCGGTTTCCCGCTGAATGCTCTGGATCATCCCGGAAATTTCATCGGTGGCTTCGCGGGTACGCGAGGCCAGGTTACGCACTTCGTCAGCAACCACGGCAAACCCACGGCCCTGTTCACCTGCGCGAGCAGCCTCGATGGCGGCGTTCAGCGCCAGCAGGTTGGTCTGTTCGGCGATGGAGGTGATCACACCGACGATGCCGCCGATTTCCTGGGAGCGCTGGCCCAGGGTATTGATCACCGTGGCCGTGCTATTCAGCGCGGTCGCGATATGTTCCAGCGACGACGACGCCTCCTGCATCGAGGTGCGGCCGATGCGGGTTTGCTGGGCATTCTCTTGAGCCAGACGCTCGGTGTTGCCCATGTTGTCGGCGATATTCAGCGAAGTGGCGCTGAACTCTTCCACCGCACCAGCCATGCTGGTGATTTCGCCAGACTGCTGCTCCATCCCGTCATAGGCCCCGCCGGATAACCCGGACAGTGCCTGTGCACGGCTGTTGACCTCTTCGGCCGCCTTGCGGATATGGGAAACCATGGTCGAGAGCGCTTCACCCATCTGGTTGAAGCTGCGGGCCAGTTGGCCGATTTCATCATGGCTGGACACGTTGAGGCGCGCACTCAAGTCCCCCGCGCCCAAGGCTTCGGCCTGGCGCACCAGATCACTCAGCGGCTGCAGTTTGCTGCGCAGCAACCAGACCGTGGCGCCTACCGCCAGCAACATCGCCAGTATGCTGCCGATCACCAGGCGAATACCGACCGCCCAGGTCACTGCACGGATTTCAGCTTTCGGCATGCTCGCGACGACGGCCCAAGGACCGCCGTCGAACGGTACCGAAACACTGTAGAAGTCTTCGTTCTTATCGCTCCAGAAGCGGCCTTTGCCTGGGGTCTTGGCCAGGTCCAGCATCACCGCAACCGACTGATCCAAGGCCTGCACACCCGCGGGCGGTACCAGCCAACGCTTCTGCTCGTCGAGCAACGCCAGGGAGCCGGTCTGACCGATGCGGAAGCGCTTGAGGTTCTCAAACTGCGCGGCCTGGGCGTCGGTGTAGTCAAAGCCGATGAACAACACAGCGATCACTTTGCCGCTGCTGTCTCGTACGGGACTGTATTGGGTCATGTAGGAGCGATCGAACAACACCGCGCGGCCGATATACGCCTGACCACCGAGCACGCGCTGGTAAGCCGGACCCTGGCGGTCAAGCACGGTGCCGATGGCGCGGCTGCCGTCCTGCTTGGTCAGGGAAGTGCTGACGCGCACAAAGTCGTCGCCGCTGCGCACGAACACCGTGGCCACGCCGCCGGACATCTGCTTGAACTCATCGACTTCAGTGAAGTTGTTATTGAGCACTTCGCTGCCCAGCAACAGGCTCGGCGTCTGGACCCCAGCCACCGCGACCATTTGATCAGCCTGCACACGCAACCCGGCGCTGAAGCGCTTTTCAAACAATCCGGTCAGACGCTGGGTGCTCTCGCGCAGCGTGCTGTGGAAGGTATTGAGTTGGTCGGCCAGCAGTCGTGCCTCGCTGGCCAAGTGTTCCTCGCGGGTATCGAGGTTGGCGGAGTCAAGGGAACGCAAGGCGAAAACAGTACTGCCGCTGATGACGACAGCCAAAATCACGGCTAATGCAAGACCTAACTGCGAGGCGATCCGGGCGCGAGGTTGAGACATGAAAGCTCCTGGCCGAGGCCAGGATCATCCTGATCTCATAGCGCTGCTCGGCAAATTATCTGGTGGGAAACGTTGGTGCACGATGGTTCCAACACCCCTACTTCGGCGGCGCTTTGCAATACTTGAGCGAATCGCAGGGGTATCACGCAAACGGTTGCGTGATAGAGCCAGAATTATTCAATCAAGCCGTTCGACATCGGGCAAAACCATGGCCTGCACTTCGCTCTGGAGGAAATCCGCCAAGCGTCGCAAGCGCTCGCCGCCCGGACGGGTTTTCGGCCACACCAAATAGTAATTTTCCCTGCTCGCTACCGCCGTCGGCAACGGCAAGCTTAAACGTCCCTGCGCCACATCCTCGGCCACCATCAGCAGATCGCCCATGGAGACGCCATAACCGCGAGCGGCGGCGATCATGCCCAGCTCCAGGGTATCGAACACCTGCCCACCCTTGAGCGAAACCTGATTCGAAAGCCCCATGCGCTCCAGCCAATTGCGCCAGTCCCTGCGGTCGGGCGTGGGGTGCAGCAACTCGGCACCGGCGAGTCGATTTACATCCCATGGGCCATCGTCCAACAGATTCGGCGCGCCCACCGGTATCAACAGCTCAGGAAACAAATAGCTGGCCTCCCAATCCGCCGGAAAGTGCCCGTAGCTCAACAGCACCGCACAGTCGAAAGGCTCCTGGTTGAAATCCACTTCATCCACATTCATCCAGGCGCTGGTCAATTGCACTTCATTGCCTGGCTGTAATGCGCGGAAGCGACTGAGGCGCGCCAACAACCACCGCATAGTCAGGGTCGACGGCGCTTTCATGCGCAGGATGTCATCTTCGGCGTTCAGGGTATGGCAGGCCCGCTCCAGCGCCGCGAACCCCTCGCGCACACCGGGCAACAGCAGGCGCGCCGCTTCCGTGAGCTGTAGGTTACGGCCGCTGCGCTGGAAGAGGCGACAGGCGAAATGCTCTTCCAGCGTGCGGATATGTCGGCTCACCGCACTTTGGGTAATCGACAGTTCCTCGGCGGCGCGGGTAAAGGAGTTATGCCGGGAGGCCGCTTCAAATGCACGCAAGGCATAAAGAGGAGGAAGACGACGAGACATGAGGAAAGCTCCGACAGCAGGATGCCGAAACCGTACCAGAATCAGTCAGGCATGAGTTTTAATCATGTAGATGATCGCTTTTATCCCTTTGTGCAATGAGCTGAGAGGGCCGAGAATCCAACCCTCTCCAACCCTCTGACTTTCTGAGTGTGATGATCATGCAGCATCCAGCGCGTAACGAACTCTGGGCCATTCTGCGGCTGTCTGGGCCGTTGATTGCCTCACAGTTGGCGCACATGCTGATGGTGCTGACCGACACTTTGATGATGGCTCGCCTGAGCCCTGAAGCGCTGGCCGGTGGTGGCCTGGGTGCAGCGAGCTATTCGTTCGTGTCGATCTTCTGCATCGGAGTGATTGCCGCCGTGGGCACCTTGGTGGCAATCCGTCACGGCGCTGGCGACATCGAAGGTGCCACTCGCCTGACCCAGGCCGGGCTCTGGCTCGCCTGGCTGATGGCCTTGGCGGCGGCACTGCTGTTATGGAACTTGAAGCCGGTGCTGCTGATGTTCGGCCAGACCGATACCAATGTGCAGTCGGCGGGGCAATTCCTGACCATGCTGCCGTTCGCCCTGCCCGGCTACCTGAGTTTCATGGCCTTGCGCGGCTTCACCAGCGCCATTGGCAAGGCCACTCCGGTGATGGTGATCAGCCTCGGCGGCACGGTGCTGAACTACCTGCTCAACCACGCCTTGATCGAAGGTATGTTCGGCCTGCCGAAGCTCGGCTTGATGGGCATTGGCCTGGTCACTGCCATCGTCGCCAATGGCATGGCCCTGACGCTGATGTGGTACATCCGCAGCAACCGCGCTTACGCCGCTTACCCGCTGAGCGCGGGCCTGCTGCGCCTCAACACCCAGTACTTGCGCGAGTTGTGGCGTCTGGGCCTGCCGATTGGCGGCACCTATGCAGTAGAAGTCGGGCTGTTTGCCTTTGCCGCGCTGTGCATGGGCACCATGGGGAGTACGCAATTGGCGGCGCATCAGATTGCCCTGCAAATCGTCTCGGTGGCGTTCATGGTGCCAGCGGGCATGTCCTATGCGGTGACCATGCGCATCGGCCAGCACTATGGCGCCGGGCAGTTGCTGCAAGCGCGCATGGCCGGTCGTGTCGGCATCAGTTTTGGCGCGGCGGTGATGTTGGGATTTGCCGTGGTGTTGTGGCTGTTTTCCGACCCGCTGATCGGCCTGTTCCTCGACCATGACGACCCGGCATTCCACGAGGTGATCGTGCTTGCCGTCAGCCTGCTGGCCGTCGCGGCCTGGTTCGAGCTGTTTGATGGCGTCCAGACCATCGCCATGGGCTGCATCCGTGGGCTCAAGGATGCCAAGACCACCTTCCTGGTGGGCCTGGGTTGCTACTGGTTAATCGGCGCGCCTTCGGCGTGGTTGATGGCTTTCACCCTAGGCTGGGGGCCGACCGGGGTGTGGTGGGGATTGGCGCTGGGGCTGGCGTGTGCGGCTGTAAGCCTGACTTGGGCGTTTGAAGCGAAGATGAAGCGCATGATTGGTCTGGAAGGTGCAGTACCCGAAACCCGCCAAGGGTTCCGGGCCACTCAGCCGGATTAGAACACTTCGCCAGCGAGCGTCTGCTGGCCCTTGCCGAATGTCAGGTATTCCACCAACTCCGGCAACGGCAGCGGCTTGCTGATCAAGTAACCCTGAGCCTGATCGCAGCCAAACAGCCTCAGCAGCGCCAACTGCTCCGGAGTCTCCACGCCCTCAGCCACCACTTCCAGATTCAGGTTGTGCGCCAGGTTGATCATCGCGTGCACCAGCTTGCGATTCTCTTCGCGCTCTTCCATGCCACCGACAAAGCTCTTATCGATTTTCAACAAGGCAATCGGCAAGCTGTTGAGGTGCACGAACGACGAGAAACCGGTGCCGAAGTCATCCAAAGAAAACCGCACACCCAGCCGCCCTAGGGCATCCATGGTCTGTTTGACCAGATCGCTGCGGCGCATCACGGCAGTTTCGGTCAGCTCGAACTCCAGCCATTGCGCTTCCACACCGCGCTCGGCAATCAGCCGGCTGAGGGTAGAGAGCAACTGACTGTCCTGAAACTGGCGGAATGACAGGTTGACCGCCATGTGCAACGGCGGCAGGCCGCGCTCGCGTAGGTCCTGCATATCGCGTAGGGCGCGGGAGATCACCCAGTAGCCCAACGGCACGATCAGACCGCTCTGTTCGGCCAGGGGGACGAATTCGCTGGGCGGCAATAGGCCGCGCTCGCCGTGGCGCCAGCGCACCAGGGCTTCGAGGCCGACAATGTGGCCGTCATCCAGGTCCAGGCGCGGCTGGTAGTGCAGCTCCAACTCATCCCGGCGCAAGGCGCGGCGCAGTTCACTTTCCAGGTCGGCCAGGCTGCGCGCGTTGCGGTTGATGCGCTCGTTGAAGATATGGAAGGTGCAGCCTTGAGTGCTCTTGGCTTGCTGCATGGCGATATGGGCGTGCCACATCAATGGGTCGGCGCCAGCGCGGGCGCGGGCATGGGCCACGCCCAGGCTGCAACCGATCAGCAGGCTTTCGCCATCCACCCAATACGGTTCGGCCATGGCTTCGGTGATGCGCTCGGCCATCCACTCTGCACGCTGGGGTGCGCGGCGGGTGTCAATCAGCAAAGCGAACTCGTCGCTGCCCAGGCGTGCCAGTTGGTCGCCGATTTCGAGCTGGCTCTTGAGCCGCGAGACCACTTGCAGGATCAAACGGTCGCCAGCCTGGTGGCCGAGGGCATCGTTGGCGTGGCGAAAGTTGTCGAGGTCCAGGTGACCGAGGGCCAGGCCACGACCCTCGTTCTCGGCGAGCCGCGCCGCCAGCAGGGTCTGGAAGCCCTGGCGGTTGGCGATACCGGTGAGCGGATCTTGTTCGGCCAGGCGTTGCAGGGTGTTTTCCAGCAAGCCGCGCTCACGGACATGGCGCAGGCAGCGGCGCAGTGTGTCGGCGTCCAATGCATCACGGATCAGCCAATCACTCACGCCAAGCGGAGAAACCAACGGTTCCTGCTCCAACAACACCACGCACGACAAGCTGCAACGGCCAGGGCCAGGTTGCAGGCTGGGCGTGGTCAACAGCACGGCGCCGGTGTCATCTTCGAACAGACGACTCACCGAGTCCCAGTTTGGCGCGCTGATCAGCACAGCCCCATCGCCCATCGGCGCCAGGCACTCGCGCAACAACGCTGCCCACTCAGGCGTATCGGCCAGTAGCAGCAAACGCAAGGGTTCGACAGGCGTAGACAAGCTAGCTCCCTAGACTCTGCAAAGTTTCGTTGGCGGCGGGCATTATGACGTGCGGCCTGATAATGACCAATGATAGGGGTTATCAAATACGCAGGTGTAAGCATTTGTCGCTGTTTTAACCGCAAAAAGCCTCGACATCCTGCGGCAAAGTAGCAAAACCGGCAAATTTAGATCGAGTGGTACGTCACACCGTCGATCCAGAGCAGCAGAATCTTGCCAGCCTGTTAAAATGCCCGCCCTTTTGAACAACGACTCCCTGAATTCTGTATGTCCCGACTCAATCCCCGGCAGCAAGAAGCCGTGAACTACGTCGGCGGCCCTCTATTGGTGCTCGCCGGTGCAGGCTCCGGCAAGACCAGCGTGATCACCCGCAAGATCGCGCACCTGATCCAGAGCTGTGGCATCCGCGCCCAGTACATCGTCGCCATGACCTTTACCAACAAGGCCGCGCGCGAGATGAAAGAACGCGTCGGCAGCCTGCTCAAGGGTGGCGAAGGCCGTGGCCTCACGGTGTGTACCTTCCACAACCTGGGGCTGAACATCATCCGCAAGGAGCATGCTCGGCTGGGCTACAAACCGGGCTTCTCGATCTTTGACGAGACCGACGTCAAGGCCCTGATGACCGACATCATGCAGAAGGAATACGCAGGCGACGACGGCGTCGACGAGATCAAAAACATGATCGGCGCCTGGAAAAACGACCTGATCCTCCCCCCCGAGGCCCTGGAAAACGCGCGCAACCCCAAGGAACAGACCGCGGCCATCGTCTACACCCACTACCAGCGCACGCTCAAGGCGTTCAACGCGGTGGACTTCGACGACCTGATCCTGCAGCCGGTCAAGCTGTTCCAGGAACACGCCGACATCCTCGAAAAGTGGCAGAACAAGGTGCGCTACCTGCTGGTGGACGAATACCAGGACACCAACGCCAGCCAGTACTTGCTGGTGAAGTTGCTGATCGGTAAGCGCAACCAGTTCACCGTGGTGGGCGACGATGACCAGTCGATCTACGCCTGGCGCGGCGCCCGCCCGGAAAACCTGATGCTGCTCAAGGTCGACTACCCGTCCTTGAAAGTGGTGATGTTGGAGCAGAACTACCGCTCCACCAGCCGCATCCTGCGCTGCGCCAACGTGCTGATCTCGAACAACCCCCACGAGTTTGAAAAACAGCTGTGGAGTGAGATGGGCCACGGCGATGAGATCCGCGTAATCCGCTGCCGCAACGAAGACGCCGAAGCCGAGCGCGTGGCCGTCGAGCTGCTCACATTGCACCTGCGTACCGATCGGCCCTACAGCGACTTTGCGATCCTGTATCGCGGTAACTACCAGGCCAAGCTGATCGAGCTGAAGTTGCAGCACCACCAGATTCCATATCGTCTGTCGGGGGGCAACAGCTTTTTCGGACGCCAGGAAGTGAAAGACCTGATGGCCTACTTCCGGTTGATCGTTAACCCAGACGACGACAACGCCTTCCTGCGCGTGATCAACGTGCCGCGCCGGGAAATCGGCTCGACGACCCTGGAAAAACTCGGCAACTACGCGACCGAACGCAAGATTTCGATGTACGCCGCCACCGACGAGATCGGCCTGGGCGAGCACTTGGACACGCGCTTCACCGATCGCCTGGCGCGCTTCAAGCGCTTCATGGACAAGGTTCGCGAGCAGTGCGCCGGCGAAGACCCGATCAGCGCCCTGCGCAGCATGGTCATGGACATCGACTACGAAAACTGGCTGCGCACCAACAGCTCCAGCGACAAAGCTGCGGATTACCGCATGGGCAACGTCTGGTTCCTGATCGAAGCGCTGAAGAACACCCTGGAAAAAGACGAAGACGGCGAGATGACCGTTGAAGACGCCATCGGCAAGCTGGTACTGCGCGACA
This sequence comes from Pseudomonas sp. 2995-1, assembly GCF_002742505.1. Taxonomy (NCBI): domain Bacteria; kingdom Pseudomonadati; phylum Pseudomonadota; class Gammaproteobacteria; order Pseudomonadales; family Pseudomonadaceae; genus Pseudomonas; species Pseudomonas sp. 2995-1. Next base: position 439,434 of record NZ_LJSA01000332.1, read on the forward strand.
TGCTCGAACGTCAGCAGGAAGAGGAAGACGGCGCCGAAGGTGTGCAGATGATGACCTTGCATGCCTCAAAGGGCTTGGAATTCCCCTACGTGTTCATCATGGGGATGGAAGAAGAAATCCTCCCGCACCGCTCCAGCATTGAAGCCGACACCATCGAGGAAGAACGGCGCCTGGCCTACGTGGGCATTACCCGCGCGCGTCAGACCCTGGCCTTCACCTTTGCCGCCAAGCGCAAGCAATACGGCGAGATCATCGATTGTGCCCCCAGCCGGTTCCTGGATGAACTGCCGCCGGATGACCTGGCCTGGGAAGGCAATGACGACACCCCGACCGAGGTGAAAGCCGTACGCGGCAACACCGCCCTGGCGGACATACGCGCGATGTTAAAGCGCTAGAATCGACTACTTTTTAATCTACTTTCGGCGCAGACCGCGCCATTAGAGGAAGCTTTCCGTGGAAGCACTGCACAAGAAAATTCGCGAAGAAGGCATCGTGCTTTCCGATCAGGTACTCAAAGTCGACGCCTTTTTGAACCACCAGATCGACCCGGCGCTGATGAAGCTGATTGGTGATGAATTCGCCGCACTGTTCAAGGACTCGGGCATCACCAAGATCGTCACTATCGAGGCCTCGGGCATTGCGCCGGCGATCATGACCGGCCTGAACCTGGGCGTGCCGGTGATCTTCGCCCGCAAGCAGCAGTCCCTGACCCTGACCGAAAACCTGCTGTCGGCAACGGTGTATTCCTTCACCAAGAAAACCGAGAGCACCGTGGCCATCTCGCCGCGTCACCTGACCAGCAGCGACCGTGTACTGGTGATCGATGACTTCCTGGCCAACGGCAAAGCGTCCCAGGCGCTGATTTCGATCATCAAGCAGGCCGGTGCGACCGTTGCCGGTTTGGGGATTGTGATTGAGAAGTCGTTCCAGGGTGGTCGTGCAGAGCTGGATGCGCAGGGTTATCGGGTTGAGTCGCTGGCGCGGGTGAAATCGCTGGCCGGTGGCGTGGTTACCTTCATCTGAAGCCAACACCGCTTAACATGTGGGAGGGAGCTTGCTCCCGATAGCAGTGGGTCAGCCAATATTTTCGGTGACTGATACACGGCAATCGGGGGCAAGCCCCCTCCCACATTTGCGCTCTATTGTCTGTTAGTGCGCGGTGGCCTGCAGGCCGGCGAGTAACAAGCGCTGATACAGATCCTCCTTCAACCCCTCCGGCTTATCCAGGCACATCCGTTTCAGGTGCTCGGGAAACGCCTCCGGCTCCGGTGCATCCAGCGCCGCCTTGCCCAACTCCAGAATTTCCGTCAGCTTGAATTTGCTCTTGAGCCAGTTCAATGCGCGCAACAGATCCCGCTCTTCGTCCGTGAAATCGCTGCCCAGCGGATACTCCGGGAACAAACGCCGATGCCGCGCCTGGATACCCTGGAGCCGCTCCGGCGTGTTGTCGGTGAAGCGCGGATCCATCTGGAAATCCTTGGGCAACTTGCCAGCCTTTTGCGCCTGCTCAATCAAGTCGGCCTGGAAGCGTGAGTCAGTGATGTTGAGCAACGCCTCAATGACCTTGGCATCCGTCTGCCCGCGCAGGTCGGCAATGCCGTACTCGGTGATGACGATGTCCCGCAGGTGCCGGGGAATGGTGCAGTGTCCGTACTCCCAGACGATATTGGAACTGACCTCCCCCGCCGACTCACGCCAACTGCGCAGGATCAGGATGGAGCGCGCGCCTTCCAGCGCATGCCCCTGAGCCACAAAGTTGTATTGCCCGCCCACGCCGCTGAGCACGCGGCCGTCCTCCAACTGGTCGGCCACGCCTGCGCCCAGCAACGTCACCGTGATCGCGCTGTTGATAAACCGTGCATCCTGGCGCTGCAAACGCTTGAGTTCTTCCTGGCCGTACAGCTCGTTGATATAGCTGATGCGGGTCATGTTGAATTCAAGGCGTTTGGCGTGGGTCATTTCCTGCAAACGCTGGTAAAAACTGCGTGGCCCGAGGAAGAAGCCACCGTGGATCGATACCCCATCGGGCTGCGCCGCATCATCCAGCAAACCGGCGTTGGCTTGTTCCTGAGTGGCCACATCCGGGTAGACCTTGCGCCGGATAATCCCCGCATCCGCCAGCACCAGCAGGCCGTTGACGAACATTTCGCTGCAACCGTAAAGGCCACGGGCGAAGGGATCGACACCTCCTTCATGGCTGATCAGCGGTGCCCACTGATACACATCCAGATCCGTCAGCAGCAGGCGGTAAGCTTCGTTATCGGCTTGGCGCGCCAGCAAGGCGGCGGTCAACGCATCGCCCATGGAGCCAATACCGATCTGCAAGGTGCCGCCATCGCGCACCAAAGTGCTGGCATGCAGGCCGATGAAATGGTCCTGAAACCCCACCGGCATGTTCGGCGTGGAGAACAGTGTGGTGCTGTCCTTAGCATCGATCAGGTAGTCGAACACGTCCATGCCCAACTCGGAATCGCCGGGCATGTAGGGCAAATCGGTGTGAACCTGCCCAACGATCAAAACGGTTTCGCCCGCTTCACGGCGCTTGGCGATCATGGGCAGCAGGTCGAGGGTGATGTCGGGGTTGCAGCTCAGGCTCAGGCGGTCCGGGTGTTCCGCGCTGCTCGCGACCAGTTGTGCCACCAGGTTCAGGCCAGCGGCGTTGATATCGCGGGCGGCGTGGCTGTAGTTGCTGCTGACGTAATCCTGCTGGGCCGACGTGCTGTGCAGCAGACTACCGGGCTGCATGAAGAACTGCTGCACGTGGATATTCTTCGGCAAGCTGTCTGAGTGCAGCGCGGCGAGAAACTCCAACTCCGGGTAATCCCCAAACACTCGCTCGATAAAGGGTTCAAGAAAGCGCTTCTGCAAGCCATCACCCATTGTCGGACGGCCCAGGCTCAACGCGGTATAGATCGTCAGCGCCCGCTCCGGCAGCTTGGCGATACGCCGGTACAGCGCATTAACGAACAGATTGGGCTTGCCCAGGCCCAGCGGCATGCCCATGTGAATATGCGCTGGCAAACGCGCCAATACGTCGTCAACTGCTTGCTCGATTGAACACAACTGCACCATCCGACCCTCCTGAACATTCCATGATTAGGGGTTGGACCGAGCTTGCCGGGTCTTTGCTGCAAAGAACAGCCTCGACGGGTAAATCACAGCCACAAAAAAGCCGCTCGTAAGCGGCTTTTTTGGCGAAGATCGGCAGGTTACAGGCCGGACATCTTCTTGATCGCGCCTTTAAGCTCTTCATCCGAGCAATCAGCACAGGTGCCTTTAGGTGGCATGGCGTTGATGCCGGTGATCGCCTTGGCCAGGATGCCGTCGAGACCGCCCTGGTGGTCGGCGCGTTCTTTCCAGGCGGCGGTGTCGCCGATTTTCGGCGCGTTCAGCAGGCCGGTACCGTGGCACGCGTTGCAGTGTTTGGCGATGATGTCATCCGGCGTTTTCGCGCCGCCGCCGCCGCCCGCTGCCACGGCGACTTCCATGCCTTTGCATTCCTCGCCCTGGACGCAGACCTGGCCCACCGGCTCCAGACGCTTGGCAATATCATCATTGGTCGCAGCTTGTGCGCTCACAGCCCATAGGGCCAATACGGTTGCTGGTGCAGCCAGCATTTTCATAATTAGGTTCACGCGTTCACCCTCAATGGTGGCTATTCACGCCTGCGGCCACGGTTTCGCAGGCGGCGAAAGTATAACGGTTAGCCCGCCGGGCCGAAACAACCCTATTAAATAAAGGGAGATTCAGCCTCGCGGAATACAGCTCGGGTGTCTCTGCAACGCTGGCAGGACGCCTCTATTCTTAAAAGTTCGCGGGTGTGGCTGCGCTGATTAGTCGCGCCGGTACGTCGAACGGATTACGAAAACGATGGGGCTTGGTACTTTCAAAGTAGTAGCTATCGCCAGCTTCGAGCACAAAAGTTTCAAGACCGACCACCAATTCAAGGCGACCTTCCACCAGAATCCCGGTTTCTTCGCCTTCGTGGGTGAGCATTTCTTCGCCAGTGTCGGCGCCCGGTGGGTAGATCTCGTTGAGAAACGCGATGGCCCGGCTCGGGTGCGCTCGACCCACCAGTTTCATGGTGACGGCGCCGTCAGAGATGTCGATCAGCTCATTGGCTTTATAGACGATCTGTGTCGGTATTTCCTGGAGGATCTCTTCGGAAAAGAACTCGACCATGGACATGGGGATGCCGCCCAGCACCTTGCGCAAGGAGCTGATCGAGGGGCTGACACTATTTTTTTCGATCATCGAAATGGTGCTGTTGGTGACGCCCGCGCGCTTGGCGAGTTCACGCTGGGAAAGACCCTTCAGCTTGCGGATGGATTGCAGTCGTTCGCCGACGTCCAATGCGGGAGCCTCCTAGGATTCAGGCTTTGTTGTAATTGAGCGTTATCATGGCGACAGCGTTCAGTATTTACAACACTTGGGCCTAAATCCCAGGGAGCTGTGTTCGTACCTGACGGTCAAGCGCCGGAATAGAGCCTTGGCACACGACGCAGGTTGCAGAAGATCTGGTAGGGAATGGTCTCAGCGGCAACCGCGACGTCACTGGCGAGGATGTTCTTGCCCCACAGCTCCACCGTAGAGCCAAGACCTGCCTCAGGGACGTCGGTCAGATCGATGCACAGCATGTCCATGGACACGCGCCCCAGCAATTGGCTGCGCTGCCCAGTCACCAACACAGGCGTGCCGGTAGGCGCGTGGCGCGGGTAGCCGTCGGCATAACCCATGGCAACCACGCCGATACGCATCGGTTTAGGCGTGATAAACCGGGCGCCGTAGCCCACTGGCTCGCCGGCCGGCAGTTCGCGTACGCAGATCACTTTCGATTCCAGGGTCATCACCGGCTGCAGACGTGCGGCGATGGTGTGGTCTTCGCCAAACGGCGTCGCGCCATAAAGCATGATGCCGGGGCGCACCCAGTCGCTGGTCATGCTCGGCCAGCCCAGCACCGACGGCGAATTGCGCAGGCTGACCTCGGCCGCCAGGCCTTGGCGCGCCGCCTCAAACACCGCGACTTGCTCGTTGCTGCTGACGCAATCGAGTTCATCGGCGCGAGCAAAGTGGCTCATCAATACGATTTTCGCGACTTTGCCGCTGGCCAGCAGGCGCTGGTAGGCCTCGTGATAATCCTTTGGATGCAGGCCGACGCGATGCATACCCGAATCCAGTTTGAGCCAGATGGTCAGGGGTTTGCTCAGTTTGGCCTGTTCGATCGCCTCCAGTTGCCACAAAGAATGCACTACGCACCACAAATCATGCTCGATGATCAGCGGCAACTCGTCGGCTTCGAAGAAACCTTCCAGCAGCAGCACCGGCGCCCGAATACCGGCGGCACGTAGCTCCAGGGCTTCCTCGATGCATGCCACGGCAAACCCATCCGCCTCGGCTTCCAGCGCCTGGGCCACACACACGGCACCATGGCCGTAGGCGTCGGCCTTGACCACGGCAAGGGCCTTGGCCCCCGTAATTTCACGGGCCAGTTGGTAGTTGTGGCGCAGGGCTTGGAGGTCGATCAGGGCACGGGCAGGACGCATGGCGGCAGGCTTCTAGGCGGCTAAGTGAAGAAAAAACCGGTACCGACCAACAGCTTCGGCACCGGGAGAGGGATCGTTGTTTAAGGCAGCGCGGCCACGACGGACAGCTCTACCAGGATTTCTGGTTCGCACAATTTGGCCTCGACAGTGGCGCGGGCCGGAGCGACGCCTTTTGGCAGCCACTTGTCCCACACCGCGTTCATGCCGGCGAAATCGGCGTCGATGTCTTTCAGGTAGATCGTCACCGACAGCAGCTTGGTCTTGTCGGTGCCGGCCAAATCCAGCAAACGCTCGATATTGGCGAGGGTTTCACGGGTCTGCTGTTCAATCCCGGCGTTCATGTCGTCGCCGACTTGCCCGGCCAGATACACGGTACCGCTGTGGACTACGATCTGGCTCATGCGCTCATTGGTGAGCTGGCGCTGGATTGACATGTTGTGCGGACTCCTGGTGGTTGCCGTAACGGGAAATATCGAGGCCTGCGGCGCTGATCTGCGGGGTTTTCTTAGCCATCAGATCAGCCAGCAAACGACCGGAGCCGCAGGCCATGGTCCAACCGAGGGTGCCGTGGCCGGTGTTCAGGAACAGATTCTTGAACGGGGTGGCACCGACAATTGGTGTGCCGTCGGGTGTAGTCGGGCGCAGGCCGGTCCAGAACTCGGCGGTTGCCAGATCGCCGCCCTGAGGATAAAGGTCGTTGACGATCATCTCCAGGGTTTCACGCCGACGCGGGTTAAGCGACAGGTCAAAACCGGCTATTTCAGCCATGCCTCCGACGCGAATGCGGTTGTCGAAACGGGTGATCGCGACCTTGTAGGTCTCGTCGAGAATGGTCGAAGTCGGCGCCATCGCAGGATTAGTGATCGGCACTGTCAGCGAGTAGCCCTTGAGCGGGTAAACCGGCGCCTTGATTCCCAGCGGTTTGAGCAGCTTCGGCGAGTAGCTGCCGAGCGCGAGCACATAGCGGTCGGCGGTTTCCAGCTTGCCGTCGATCCACACGCCGTTGATGCGGTCACCGGCGCGGTCGAGGCGCTGGATGTCCTGTTCAAAACGAAACTCCACGCCCAACTGCTTGCACATCTCGGCCAGGCGGGTGGTGAACATCTGGCAGTCGCCAGTCTGGTCGTTCGGCAGGCGCAAGGCACCTGCGAGGATATCGGTGACATTGGCCAGGGCCGGCTCAACGCGGGCAATGCCGGCGCGGTCGAGCAGTTCGAAGGGCACGCCGGATTCTTTCAATACAGCGATGTCTTTGGCGGCGCCATCCAACTGGGCCTGAGTGCGGAACAGTTGAGTAGTCCCCAGGCTGCGACCTTCGTAGGCAATGCCGGTCTCGGCGCGCAACTCGTCGAGGCAGTCACGGCTGTACTCGGACAAGCGCACCATCCGCTCCTTGTTCACCGCATAACGGCTGGCGGTGCAGTTGCGCAGCATCTGCGCCATCCACAGGTATTGATCGATATCGGCCGTGGCCTTGATCGCCAGCGGTGCGTGGCGTTGCAGCAGCCATTTGATGGCCTTGAGCGGCACACCTGGCGCGGCCCATGGCGAAGCGTAGCCTGGGGACACTTGGCCGGCGTTGGCGAAACTGGTTTCCATGGCAGCAGCGGGCTGACGGTCGACCACAACGACTTCAAAGCCAGCCCGAGCCAAATAGTAGGCACTGGTCACACCAATGACGCCGCTACCCAAGACCAGAACGCGCATTTTTATATCCTCATCGCGGGCTTAGCCGCTGACGTGTGTTATTCGAGCAATGATGGGCGCAGTATAAAAAGCAATCACCAGTGCATTTCACTATATAAATGCCTATATTTGGCGACAATTCTCGGCAAAAACCCTTTTCACAGAGGCGTATCCCCTATGCGTACCAACACCCAGACCAAACGGGAACTGGACAAGATCGACCGCAACATTCTGCGCATCCTGCAGACCGACGGGCGTATCTCGTTCACAGAGCTGGGGGAAAAGGTCGGGTTGTCGACCACGCCATGCACCGAACGGGTCCGCCGGCTGGAGCGTGAAGGGATCATCATGGGCTATAACGCGCGGCTCAATCCCCAGCATTTGAAGGGCAGTTTGCTGGTATTTGTCGAGATCAGCCTCGATTACAAATCCGGCGACACCTTTGAAGAGTTCCGCCGCGCCGTACTGAAACTGCCCCATGTGCTGGAATGCCACCTGGTGTCCGGCGACTTCGATTACCTAGTGAAAGCTCGGATTTCCGAGATGGCGTCGTACCGCAAATTGCTGGGGGACATTCTGCTCAAGCTGCCCCATGTGCGGGAGTCCAAGAGCTATATCGTGATGGAAGAGGTGAAAGAGAGCCTGAACCTGCCGATTCCTGACTAACCGACGCAACGCCCTCGCGCATTTTGATCGAGTACACCCGCTAGACGAGTACTTGCCGGGTGCTCGCCATGTACTCATGGATTTGCTTCTCCACCCGAGGATGAATCAGCTCCACCGGCCGCCGCCCATTAGGGCACGGCAAGGTCGAGGTGGTACCGAACAACCGGCAGATCAGCGGCCGTTCGTCATACACCGTGCAGCCGTTGGGCCCTAGGTGCACGCAGTTCAGTTCGTCCATGGCCGCGTCCTGCTCGGCGGCGGTCTTACGCGGTAGGCGCGACATTTCCTCGGGCGATGTGGTCACCGGCCCACAGCAGTCGTGACAACCGGGGACGCACTCGAACGAAGGAATCTGACGGCGCAATGCGCTGACTTTCTGACTGTTGCAACTCATCGAAACACGTACCGAACGGCAAATAGGCGTGGATTCTGACGCAAAACGCCCTGCGCAGACAGCTTCGTCCGACCGTTGTATCCTGCGTCAAATTTTCCAAACAGGGATTCTGCCCATGATCGCCAGCGCCCGGCACACCGCTTCCTACTACGCCGCCAGCAGCGTGCCGCAACCCGATTACCCGGCGTTGACAGGCGAAGTGACTGCCGACGTGTGTGTTATCGGTGGGGGGTTTTCCGGGCTTAACACCGCCCTGGAACTGGCCGAGCGCGGCTTGCGCGTGGTGTTGCTAGAAGCGCGCAAGATCGCCTGGGGCGCCAGCGGACGTAATGGCGGGCAACTGATTCGCGGCGTCGGCCACGGCCTGGACCAGTTCACCAACGTGATCGGCGCCGATGGCGTGCGCGAGATGAAGTTGATGGGCTTGGAGGCTGTGGAGATCGTGCGCGAGCGTGTCGAGCGCTACCAGATCCCCTGCGACCTGACGTGGGGCTACTGCGACCTCGCCAACAGGCCTCGTGACCTGCACGGCCTGGCCGAAGACGCCGAAGAACTGCGCAGCCTGGGCTATCGCCATGAAGTGCGCCTGCTGCAAGCCGCCGAGATGGGCAGTGTGATCGGTTCCGACCGCTATGTGGGCGGCATGATCGACATGGGTTCAGGCCACCTGCACCCGCTGAACCTGGCGCTCGGCGAAGCGGCCGCCGCACAGGGGTTGGGCGTGCAGTTGTTTGAGCAGTCCGAAGTGACGCGCATCGACTACGGCCCCGAGGTCAAGGTGTATACCGCCAACGGCCATGTGCGTGCCAAGACTCTGGTGCTGGCCTGCAACGCCTACCTCAACGGCCTCAACCCGCACCTGAGCGGCAAAGTGCTGCCCGCCGGAAGCTACATCATCGCCACCGAACCTTTGAGCGAAGCTCAGGCCGCCAGCCTGTTGCCGCAAAACATGGCGGTGTGCGACCAACGAGTGACGGTGGACTACTTCCGCCTGTCCGCCGACCGTCGCCTGCTGTTCGGGGGGGCGTGCCACTACTCCGGTCGTGATCCCCAGGACATCAGCGCCTACATGCGGCCGAAAATGCTACAGGTGTTCCCACAGTTGGCCGACGCAAAAATCGACTATCAGTGGGGCGGCATGATCGGCATCGGCGCCAATCGCTTGCCGCAGATCGGCCGGTTGGCGGATCAACCCAACGTGTATTACGCCCAGGCCTACGCGGGCCATGGCCTAAACGCCACGCACCTGGCAGGCAAGCTGCTGGCCGAAGCCATCAGCGGCCAACAGCAAGGGCGTTTCGATCTGTTCGCAAAGGTGCCGCACATCACCTTCCCCGGCGGCAAGCACCTGCGCTCGCCGCTGCTGGCGCTGGGGATGCTCTGGCACCGCCTCAAAGAGCTGGTGTGATCAACTGCGCCAGAAAGGCTTCAAGCCTTCCTGGCGTGCCTGTTCGACAGTAAGCCCGATATCTTGCAATTGCTCGCAGGTCAGCGTCAGCAGGGCCTTGCGGGTATGGCGACGATGCCAGAACAGGCTCCAGCGGTTACCCGTCAGCGCAGACAGTGCCCGCTGCTGCCCCGCTTCCAATTCCTGACTGTGTAACGCCAGCCTCACATCGCTCATGCCGTTCATTTTGTTGCCCCTCAGTGGCGTGTTGCCTTGAGTGACAAGAATGGGCGATCGGCAAAAACCATTACAGATTCAACCCACCTTTATTAAATCCATACAGACACTGCCTCTGAGCGGCTGAATCCTGTATTTTCCCCCTATCTGTACTGGTCCATTGGGAGCGACCGTCATGACCCTCTATGTCAACCTCGCCGAATTGCTGGGCACTCGTATCGAACAGGGCTTCTATCGCCCCGGTGATCGATTGCCATCTGTACGGGCCTTAAGCGTGGAACACGGGGTCAGCCTGAGCACCGTGCAACAGGCTTATCGCGTGCTGGAAGACAACGGTCTGGCGATGCCCAAGCCCAAGTCCGGCTACTTTGTACCCGTCGGCCGCGAGCTGCCGGCATTGCCGGAGGTGGGCCGGCCAGCGCAGCGGCCGGTGGAAATCTCCCAGTGGGACCAAGTGCTGGAACTGATTCGCGCCGTGCCACGCAAAGACGTCATACAGATGGGCCGCGGCATGCCGGATGTATTGTCGCCCACCCTGAAGCCCTTGTTGCGCAGCCTCGCCCGCGTAAGCCGGCGTCAGGATCTGCCCGGGCTGTACTACGACAACATCCTCGGCTGTATGGAATTACGTGAGCAAATCGCACGGCTGTCATTGGATTCCGGCTGCCAACTGACCGCTGAAGACATCGTAATCACCACTGGCTGCCATGAGGCGCTGTCCGCCAGCATCCACGCTATCTGTGATCCTGGCGATATCGTCGCGGTGGACTCGCCGAGCTTTCACGGCGCCATGCAGACCCTCAAGGGGCTGGGCATGAAAGCCTTGGAGATTCCCACCGACCCCATCACCGGCATCAGCCTTGAAGCACTGGAACTAGCCTTGGAGCAGTGGCCGATCAAGGTCATCCAGTTGACCCCCAACTGCAATAACCCCTTGGGCTACATCATGCCGGAGGCACGCAAACGCGCACTGCTGACCCTGACCCAACGCTTTGACGTGGCAATCATCGAAGACGACGTCTATGGCGAATTGGCCTACAGCTACCCGCGCCCGCGCACTATCAAATCCTTCGACGAAGACGGCCGAGTGCTGCTCTGCAGCTCCTTCTCGAAAACCCTCGCGCCGGGCCTGCGTATTGGCTGGGTAGCACCGGGGCGCTACCTTGAGCGGGTACTGCACATGAAATACATCAGCACCGGCTCCACCGCGACCCAACCGCAGATCGCGATTGCCGAATTTCTCAAAGGCGGGCATTTCGAACCGCATTTGCGACGAATGCGCACTCAATACCAGCGTAATCGCGACTTGATGCTCGATTGGGTCAGCCGCTATTTCCCGGCGGGCACCCGCGCCAGCCGTCCCCAAGGCAGCTTCATGCTCTGGGTGGAATTGCCGGAAGGCTTCGATACCCTCAAGCTCAACCGGGTGCTGGTGGAACAGGGTGTGCAGATTGCGGTAGGGAGTATCTTTTCTGCGTCGGGCAAGTACCGCAACTGCCTGCGCATGAACTACGGTGCTAAACCAACCCCGCAGATTGAAGAAGCGGTACGCAAGGTCGGTGCCGCCGCGATAAAGATGTTGGCCGAGTCGACCGACTGACCTTTCGCGGGAAATTGCCGTCATATGCCGACAACTGCCCTGATCTGGAAGCGCCTCCCTTGATGATTCGACGGCTTTTACCGCTTTTCCTGCTGGGAGCACTGAGCCTGGGTGGCTGCGCCACGGTGAGCACTGAGCGCATCCCCAGCGACGCACTGCCGGCTGCACAGTCGTCGTTCGGCCGCTCGATCCAGGCCCAGGCCGCGCCTTACCAAGGGCGCTCCGGTTTCCGCCTGCTGCCCAACAGCAGCGAAGCCTTCATGGCCCGCGCCGAGCTGATCCGTAACGCCCAGACCAGCCTCGATCTGCAGTACTACATCGTCCACGACGGCATCAGTACGCGCATGCTGGTAGATGAACTGCTCAAAGCCGCCGACCGTGGCGTGCGCGTGCGCATCCTGCTGGACGACACCACCAGCGACGGCCTCGACCAAATCATCGCCACCCTCGCCGCCCACCCCAAGATCGAAATTCGCCTGTTCAACCCCCTGCACCTGGGGCGCAGCACGGGTGTGACGCGGGCCATGGGTCGCCTGTTCGACCTGTCGCTGCAACACCGGCGCATGCACAACAAGTTGTGGCTGGCGGACAACAGCGTGGCCATTGTCGGCGGGCGAAATCTGGGGGATGAGTATTTCGACGCCGAGCCCAATCTGAACTTCACCGATATCGACATGCTCAGCGTCGGGCCGGTGGCCGAGCAGCTCGGGCACAGTTTCGATCAGTACTGGAACAGCGCCCTGAGCAAACCCATCGACGACTTCGTCTCAAACAGCCCCTCCAAAGGCGACCTGGCCGTCGCGCGCGTGCGCCTGGAGGCGTCGTTGGCCGAGTCGCGCCAGCAGAATCACGCGCTGTACAACCGCCTGCGCGCCTACCAGACCCAACCGCGCATGGACATCTGGCGTCGCGAGTTGATCTGGGCCTGGAATCAGGCGTTGTGGGACGCGCCGAGCAAGGTCCTGTCCAAGGCCGACCCAGACCCACGCCTGCTGCTGACCACCCAGCTGGCGCCGGAGCTGGAGGGTGTCAACCAAGAGCTGATAATGATCTCGGCGTACTTCGTACCGGGGCAGCCAGGACTGGTGTACCTAACGGGGCGCGCCGACGCGGGTGTGTCCGTGAGCCTGCTGACCAACTCCCTTGAAGCCACCGACGTGCCGGCGGTGCACGGTGGCTATGCGCCGTATCGCAAGGCGCTGCTGGAGCACGGAGTCAAACTCTATGAACTGCGCCGCCAACCGGGCGACGGGGGTGGCAGCGGCCCGCACTTGTTTCGCCGGGGCACCTTCCGAGGCTCGGATTCCAGCCTGCACAGCAAGGCAATGATCTTTGATCGGACGAAATCGTTTATCGGCTCGTTCAACTTCGACCCACGCTCTGTGCTGTGGAACACCGAAGTCGGTGTCCTGGTGGACAGCCCCGAACTGGCGGAACACGTGCGCAAACTGGCGCTGCAAGGCATGGCGCCCGCCTTGAGTTATGAGGCGAAACTGCAGGACGGCAACGTGGTGTGGGTGACCGAAGATAACGGTCAACTGCACACCCTGACACGCGAACCTGGCAGTTGGTGGCGGCGCTTCAATGCCTGGTTTGCCACTTCGGTCGGCCTGGAACGCATGCTCTAAGCACAATGAAGATCCAATGCGGGAGAGGGCTTGCCCCCCCTCCCACATTTGATCGCCTTTCAAATCAGGCTGGCTGTGCGGTACCGAATGCGCCCTGGCGCAGCAACAGCACCACCAACCCCAACGCCCCGGCTGCCATTAACAGCGGCAGCGCATGCCCGTTGATCCACTGGCTGCCCGCACCGGCCACCAGCGGGCCGACCAGGCACCCGATGCCCCACAACTGAGCGATATGGGCATTGGCGCGCACCAGCGCATCGTCACGATAGCGCTCGCCAATCAGGATCAACGAGAGGGTAAACAACCCGCCAGCACTGGCGCCGAACACTACCCATATCGGCCAGATCAACAGCGTGTGCAACGTCAACGGAATCGCCAGGCTGGACGCCAGTAACAGCACCGCGCAACTCAGAAACAGCGTACGTCGAGGCAGGTAGTCGGCCAGCGCACCGATGGGCAATTGCAGCAGCGCATCGCCGACCACCACCGTGCTGACCATCGCCAAGGCGATCTCGGCAGTAAAACCCTGTTGCAGGCAATACACCGGCAGCAGCGTCAGGATCATTGCCTCGAACGCGGCGAACAGCGCCACCGCCCAGGCGATCGCCGGCAGGCTCTTACAGAAGCGCCACAGGTCAGCGAAGGTCACGCTGAACGAGTCAGCGGTGGGCGCACCTGAGCGTCCCAGCAGCAACAGCGGCGCCACCAGCAACAGGCCAACGCCGACCCAGAAGCCGTAGTCATGGTCGGTGCCAATCAGGCCCAGCAGCAGTGGGCCCGAGAGCTGGCTCAGGGCATAACTGCAGCCATATAACGCCACCAGGCGGCCGCGCCACTGCTCCACCACCAGTTGGTTGATCCAGCTTTCGCCGAGGATAAACACAATGGTCAGAATCACCCCGATCATCAGCCGCAGCACCAGCCATACGGGGTAACTGGGCAGAATCGCCAGCAAACCGATGGACACAGCCCCGGCCCACAGGCACAGGCGCATCAGGTTGGCAGTGCCGAGCCAGGAGGCCAGCCGACTGGAGACCTTGGCACCGAGCAATACGCCGAAGGCCGGCATGGCGGCCATCACGCCAATGGCGAAACTGCCGTAACCCCAGCCTTCCAGGCGCAGGGACACCAGCGGCATGCTCACCCCCAGGGCCAGACCGACACTGAGTACCGAGGCCAACACGGCGAAATAGGTCGCCCAACGCATTGCCACACTCCTGTGGATAATTCTTGAGGACACACAAAGCAGTGTGGGAGGGGGATTGCCCCCGATCGCGGTGAATCATTGGGCACTTTTAGTGCCTGACACACGGCTATCGGGGGGCAACCCCCCTCCCACATTTGGCCTGCGGTGTTGCTTAGAGCTTGATCCAGGTCGACTTCAGCTCGGTGTATTTGTCGAACGCGTGCAGCGACTTGTCGCGACCATTACCCGACTGCTTGAAGCCACCGAACGGCGCGGTCATATCACCGCCGTCGTATTGGTTGACCCACACGCTGCCGGCGCGCAGGGCCTTGGCGGTCAGGTGCGCTTTGGAAATATCAGCAGTCCACACGGCTGCGGCCAGACCATACACCGTGTCGTTGGCGATCTTGATAGCCTCTTCGGCGCTGTCGAACGTAATTACCGACAGGACTGGGCCGAAGATCTCTTCCTGGGCGATCTTCATGGCGTTGGTCACACCATCGAAAATCGTTGGCTCCACGTAGGTACCGCCGGTTTCCTCCAGGATGCGCTTACCACCGGCCACCAGTTTGGCGCCATCGGTGTGACCCGCTTCGATGTAAGACAGCACGGTGTTCATCTGCTGGGTATCCACCACCGCGCCGACGGTAGTCGCCGGGTCCAGCGGGTTGCCAGGTTTCCAGGCCTTGAGGGCCTCGATAACCAGCGGCAGAAATGTATCTTTGATCGAGCGCTCAACCAGCAAGCGCGAACCCGCGGTGCAGACTTCGCCCTGGTTGAAGGCAATGGCGCTGGCGGCGGAGTTGGCGGCAGCTTGCAGGTCCGGTGCATCGGCGAACACGATATTAGGGCTCTTGCCGCCAGCTTCCAGCCATACGCGCTTCATGTTCGACTCGCCGGAGCGGATCAACAGTTGCTTGGCGATCTTGGTCGAACCGGTGAATACCAGCGTGTCGACGTCCATGTGCAGCGCCAGGGCATTTCCGACGGTGTGGCCGTAGCCCGGCAGCACGTTGAAAACGCCTTTCGGAATACCGGCCTCAACAGCCAGGGCCGCGATGCGGATGGCCGTCAGGGGAGATTTTTCGGAAGGCTTGAGGATCACCGAGTTACCGGTGGACAGCGCCGGGCCGAGTTTCCAGCACGCCATCATCAGCGGAAAGTTCCACGGCACAATGGCGCCAACCACGCCGACCGGCTCGCGGGTCACCAGGCCCAGTTGATCGTGCGGCGTGGCGGCGACTTCGTCATAGATCTTGTCGATGGCCTCGCCGCTCCAGCTCAGGGCATTCGCCGCGCCGGGTACGTCAATGTTCAGGGAATCGCTGATTGGCTTGCCCATGTCCAGGGTTTCAAGCAGTGCCAGCTCTTCGGCATTGGCCTTGAGCAGCGCAGCGAAACGGATCATGGTGGCTTTGCGTTTGGCCGGCGCAAGGCGCGACCAGACACCGGAATTGAAGGTGGCGCGGGCATTTTCCACTGCGCTCTGGGCGTCGGCGGCGTCACAGCTGGCGACAGTGGCCAACAGACGGCCATCGACCGGGCTGATGCATTCGAAGGTGTCGCCGGAAGCAGCGTCGGTGTACTCGCCATTGATGTAGGCGCGGCCTTCGATCTTCAGATCCTTGGCGCGTTGTTCCCAATCGGCACGGGTCAGGGTGGTCATGCGAGTGTCCTCCTCTTATTGAATACAAGGGCCAGGCGATGTCCCCCGGCAGCCTCAAAGAATGCTTGCCCGCCAACCAGCTGTTCGGCTCAAAGGCAGCTGCCACCCTAAACCAGCGGCTGGGGATGTTTCAATATATTTGACATAACGCGGGTAAACGCCCTTGCGATGTTCATTTTAATAAACATAGACTTTGGGCACTTCAACCCCAGGCCAGACGGGACACGCACATGAGCATCCAGGACATCGTCGACTTCAGCCAAGCCACCACCGCCCCCGACCGCTATCGCCCTGCCGCCGAAAAAATCCTCAAGGGCGATCCCGAACAAACGGTCTACAACCACTACAACAGCCCATGCGGCCAGATGAGCGCCGGGGTCTGGGAAGGTGATGTCGGGCAGTGGACGGTCAGCTACACCGAGCATGAGTACTGCGAAATCGTGCAGGGTGTGTCCGTGCTGCGCGACGCCGAGGGAAATGCCAAGACCTTGCGCGCCGGCGACCGCTTTGTGATTCCTGCTGGCTTCAGCGGCACCTGGGAAGTACTGGAACCATGCCGCAAGATCTACGTGGTGTTTGAACAGAAGACCTGATCAACCAAATTCCACGCAAAAAAAAGCCCGACTCGTGAGAGACGGGCTTTTTTTCACAAGGAAGAAAATCAATTACTTGATTTTGCCTTCTTTGTAGATCACGTGCTTGCGAACGCGCGGGTCGAACATTTTCTTTTCGAGCTTGTCCGGGGTAGTACGCTTGTTCTTGTCGGTAGTGTAGAAGTGACCAGTACCGGCGCTAGAGATCATTCGAATCAATTCACGCATGATAGAGCTCCTTAGATCTTGCCAGCGGCACGGATTTCGGCCAGCACGACAGTGATGCCACGCTTGTCGATGATACGCATGCCTTTAGCAGATACACGCAGGCGAACAAAACGTTTCTCTTCTTCAACCCAGAAGCGGTGATGCTGCAGGTTCGGCAGGAAACGACGACGGGTTTTGTTATTTGCGTGGGAAATGTTATTCCCAGTCACCGGACCCTTACCGGTAACTTGACAGACTCTCGACATGCCTCAGCCCTCTAAAACCACATGCCCAACCCGGCATGGGTTGGCCGCTTAATCTCTCAGTCATTTGGCGCCAGGCGCCGCGTTTCTTTAGGGTCTTACCGGCTACACCTACAAGCGAAGGAACCGGGCCCCTAGAAAAGAGCGCTGCTTTATACCAGAAAGACCTTGGTGCAACAACAGCGAGTGTGTTTTTACCGGAGTAAATCTCGACCATTGCCGCCTGAACCGTTGCCAGGAGGGGCCGATACAACAGCCGACCGCTCGTCGCACAGAATGATTTTCAGCGCCCGCACGCACCGTAAAGTGCACGGCGAAACAATCTGAGGCGCCATCAAAACAGCATTTGAGCCAAAAGCACAGGCAAAAATGGGCTAGTCATTTATCAATCAGAGCACTACGGTAGGACTTTTCCAGACTGCACTCGCAGATGGGCCTTCGATCTGCAAAGGAAACCGAATATGCGCCTCGCTGCCCTACCGCTGTTGCTTGCCCCTCTCTTTATCGCGCCGCTGGCCTCTGCCGCCACCAACCTGAGCGTGTGCACCGAGGCCAGCCCTGAAGGGTTTGATGTGGTGCAATACAACTCGCTGACCACCACCAACGCCTCCGCCGACGTACTGATGAACCGCCTGGTGGACTTCGATGCCGCCAGCGGCAAGCTGGTGCCAAGTCTGGCGGACAGCTGGGAAGTGTCGCCGGACGGCCTGACCTACACCTTCAAGCTGCACCCGGATGTGAAGTTCCACCGCACCGAGTATTTCACCCCAAGCCGCAGCCTGACCGCCGAAGACGTGCGCTTCAGCTTCGAACGCATGCTCGACCCGGCCAACCCGTGGCACAAGATCGCCCAAAGCGGCTTCCCTCACGCCCAGTCTCTGCAACTGCCAACACTGGTCAAGAAGATCGATGCCCTCGACCCGCTGACGGTGCGCTTCACTCTGGATCATGCCGACTCCACCTTCCTCGCAGCCCTGAGCATGGGCTTCGCCTCGATTTACCCGGCCGAATACGCCGACAAGTTGCTCAAGGCCGGCACGCCGGAGAAACTCAACAGCCAACCGATTGGTACCGGCCCGTTCATTTTCAGCCGTTTCCAGAAAGACGCTGTGGTTCGTTACAAAGCCAACCCGGACTACTTCGGCGGCAAACCGGCTGTGGATAACTTGATCTTCGCCATCACGCCGGATGCCAACGTGCGCCTGCAGAAGCTGCACCGCGATGAGTGCCAGATCGCCCTGTCGCCCAAGCCCCTGGATGTAGGCGAGGCAGAGAAAGACCCAGCCCTCAAGGTGGAAAAGACCGCTGCATTCATGACTGCATTCGTGGCGATCAACAGCCAGCACCCTCCCCTGGATAAACCCGAAGTACGTCAAGCGATCAATCTGGCCTTCGATAAGGCCAGCTACCTCAAAGCCGTATTTGAAGGCACCGCCGAAGCCGCCAACGGCCCTTATCCGCCCAACACCTGGAGCTACGCCAAGGACTTGCCGGGTTATCCACAGGACCTCGCCAAGGCCAAGGCCCTGCTGAATCGCGCAGGGCTCAAGGACGGCTTCAAGACCACCATCTGGACACGTCCCACTGGCAGCCTGCTGAACCCTAACCCAAACCTCGGCGCGCAATTGCTGCAAGCCGACCTGGCCAAAGTCGGCATCCAGGCCGAGATCCGAGTGATCGAATGGGGCGAACTGATTCGCCGCGCCAAAGCCGGCGAGCATGACCTGCTGTTCATGGGCTGGGCCGGCGACAACGGTGACCCGGATAACTTCCTGACCCCGCAGTTTTCCTGCGCAGCAGTGAAGTCAGGCACCAACTTCGCTCGCTACTGCGACCCGGCGCTGGACAAACTGATCAGTGCTGGCAAAACCACCAGCGAGCAAGGGGTGCGCAGCAAGCTGTATCAACAGGCCCAGGCGCAAATCCAGCAGCAGGCGCTGTGGCTGCCACTGGCGCATCCGACGGCGTTCGCCCTCGCGCGCAAGAGTGTCGACGGCTATCAAGTAAGTCCGTTCGGGCGCCAGGATTTCTCGAAGGTCAGCGTCAAGCCCTGAACCGTAACCCCACCTGAAAGGGTGGGGTTACATCCATCCGTATTCCGCCATCGATAACGGATCACCATCTCCCACGATGATGTGATCCAGCACCCGCACGTCCACCATCTCCAGCGCTTTTTGCAGGACTTTGGTCAATTTTCGATCAGCGGCACTCGGCTCCACGCTTCCCGAAGGATGGTTATGACAAAGGATCAACGCCGCCGCGTTGTAAGCCAACGCGCGCTTGACCACTTGCCGGGGGTACACCACAGCGGCGTCGATGGTGCCCTCGGATAACGCCTCGAAGCCCAACACCCGATGCTTTGAATCGAGAAACAGGCAGCCAAAGATCTCGTGGGGCTCATGACGCAACAGCGCCTTGAGGTATCCCCGCACGACTTCCGGACTTTCCAGTGCCGATTCATTGCGCAACTGTTCGGCCATATGCCGCCGGGACATCTCTAGTACCGCCTGCAACTGGGCAAACTTCGCCGGCCCCAAGCCCAGTTGCTGATTGAACAGCGCCTGGCTTGCTTCCAGCAGCGGGCGTAAGCCGCCAAATTGCGCCAGCAGATGGCGCGCCAGGTCCACCGCGCTCCGACCTGCGACACCGGTGCGTAGGAAGATTGCCAGCAGTTCAGCATCCGACAGACTCGCCGCGCCCCACGCCAAAAGCTTCTCCCTGGGCCGCTCTGCCGCCGGCCAATCACGAATACTCATCCCACCTCCCTGTACATGTGCGCCGCTGTTGCGGGGCAGACGCTGTGTTATCGTAGGCCCTCTTTTTTGCGTGCGATTTCACCTGGGGAGGGGGGATCGCACGCACCACTGAACTGGCTTCACTGAACTGGAAAGGCAAACCAATGCAGCGTCTGTATCGGAAACGCATCGTTCTCGGCGTCGGCGGCGGCATTGCCGCCTACAAGAGCGCAGAGTTGGTTCGCAGGCTCCTGGACCAAGGTGCCGAAGTGCGCGTGGTCATGACCCGTGGCGGGAGCGAGTTCATCACACCCCTGACCATGCAGGCCCTGTCCGGCCACCCGGTTCATCTGGACCTGCTGGACCCGGCGGCCGAAGCCGCCATGGGCCACATCGAACTGGCCAAATGGGCCGACCTGGTGCTGATCGCCCCGGCCACTGCCGACCTGATCGCACGCCTGGCCCAAGGTATCGCCGATGACCTGCTGACTACCTTGGTACTGGCCACCGACGCCACCGTTGCCATTGCCCCCGCGATGAACCAGGCCATGTGGCGCGATCCGGCCACTCAGGCCAATACCCAACTCCTGCAAAGCCGTGGCCTCAAGGTGTTCGGCCCGGCATCGGGCAGCCAGGCATGTGGCGACGTGGGCATGGGCCGCATGCTCGAAGCCACCGACCTGGCCCTGTGTGCCGCCGAGTGCTTCCAGCACTTGGCCCTGACCGGCAAGCATGTGTTGATCACCGCCGGCCCGACCCAGGAAAACATCGACCCGGTGCGTTACATCACCAACCATAGCTCAGGAAAAATGGGCTTTGCGCTGGCAGAAGCCGCGGTCGAGGCAGGCGCCCGCGTCACGCTGATCACCGGACCGGTACATCTACCGACCCCTGATCGCGTCACGCGAATCGATGTAGTCAGCGCCCGAGACATGCTCGCGGCCTGCGAAGCGGCTATTCCCTGCGACCTTTTTATCGCCTCGGCAGCGGTTGCGGACTACCGCCCGGAAGTCGTCGCCCCGCAAAAGCTCAAGAAAGACCCTACAAGCGGCGACGGCCTGCTCCTGCAAATGGTGCGCAACCCGGACATCCTGGCCACCATCGCCACACGTCCTGACCGCCCGTTCAGCGTCGGCTTCGCCGCCGAGACCGAGCATCTGCTGGACTACGCCGCACGCAAATTGAAAGACAAAAACCTCGACCTGATCGTTGCCAATGATGTCGCCAACCCGAGCATCGGCTTCAACAGCGAGGAAAACGCCTGCAGCGTGATTGACCGCGACCTGCACGCGACCCTTTTCGCCCAGACCAGCAAGGGCAAGATTGCCCGCCAACTGATCTCTTTTATCGCCCAACGGCTGAACCAGGTTTAATTTCCATGCACGCTTTGCAAGCCAAGATCCTCGACCCACGCATCGGCACCGAATTCCCACTGCCGGCCTACGCCACCCCAGGCTCTGCCGGCCTGGACCTGCGTGCCATGCTCAAGCAAGACACCCTGCTTGAGCCGGGACAGACCGTCCTGATCCCTACCGGCCTGTCGATCTACGTGGGCGACCCTGGTCTGGCTGCGCTGATCCTGCCGCGCTCCGGCCTGGGCCACAAACACGGCATCGTGCTGGGCAACCTGGTAGGCCTGATCGACTCGGACTACCAAGGCGAGTTGATGGTGTCGTGCTGGAACCGCGGCCAAACCGCATTCAACATCGTGGTCGGCGAGCGCATTGCCCAGCTTGTTCTTGTGCCGGTGGTACAGGCGCACTTCGAACTGGTGCAGGAATTCGACGAAACCCAACGTGGTGCAGGCGGCTTTGGGCATTCAGGCAGTCTCTGACTAAGCTGAACGTGGCCGGGTGCTTTTGCCCGGCCAGACGCCACCGCATGTCTTTTCAGGATGAAGAATGCGCGGAATTTATCAGCGAGATTTCCCTAGCTAAATCAACGTATTACGCAGAAATAAGCCTGACTTCCAAACGCCGATGGCATTTTTGCACCACGAACTCTCTGCCGAAAACACCGTCATACCCTTCAGTTTGAGCCTGCCGGTCAGCCACTTTAAGGCCAGCCTTGCCCCCTTCAGATGGAGTTTCCCCCCGCGATGAGTACCGCAGCCCGAGTAGCCCCGACATTCCCCGACAGCATCTTTCGCGCCTATGACATCCGTGGCGTGGTGCCCAAGACCCTGACTGCCGAAACGGCCTACTGGATCGGCCGCGCCATCGGCGCCCAGAGCCTGGCTCAGGATGAGCCCAACGTATCGGTCGGCCGTGACGGTCGTTTGTCCGGCCCGGAGTTGGTGGAGCAACTGATCCAGGGCCTGGCCGACGCCGGCTGCCATGTCAGCGACGTCGGCCTGGTACCAACGCCAGCTCTGTACTACGCCGCCAACGTCCTGGCCGGCAAGTCCGGGGTGATGCTCACTGGCAGCCATAACCCATCGGATTACAACGGTTTCAAGATCGTCATCGCTGGCGACACCCTGGCTAACGAACAGATCCAGGCCTTGCATACCCGCCTGAAAACCAACGACCTGACCAGCGGCAAAGGCAGCATCACCAAAGTCGACATCCTGCAGCGCTACTCCGACGAAATCACCCGCGACGTCAAGCTCGCCCGCCGCCTCAAAGTGGTAGTGGACTGCGGCAACGGCGCGGCCGGTGTGATCGCGCCGCAACTGCTCGAAGCCTTGAACTGCGAAGTAATCCCGTTGTTCTGCGAGGTTGACGGCAACTTCCCCAACCACCACCCGGATCCAGGCAAGCCAGAAAATCTGGTGGACCTGATCGCCAAGGTCAAGGAAACCGGCGCCGATGTCGGCCTGGCCTTCGATGGTGACGGCGACCGCGTAGGTGTGGTGACCGAGACCGGCGAGATCGTATTCCCCGACCGCCTGCTGATGCTGTTCGCACGTGACGTAGTGGCGCGCAATCCCAACGCCGAAATCATCTTCGACGTGAAGTGCACCCGCCGCCTCACGCCGCTGATCAAGGAATACGGCGGCCGCCCGCTAATGTGGAAGACCGGTCACTCGTTGATCAAAAAGAAAATGAAGGAAACCGGCGCGCTGTTGGCCGGTGAAATGAGCGGTCACGTGTTCTTCAAAGAGCGCTGGTTCGGTTTTGACGACGGTATCTACAGCGCCGCTCGTCTGCTGGAGATCCTCAGCAAGGAAAAATCCACTGCCGAAGAGCTGTTTCAGACCTTCCCGAATGATATTTCTACGCCAGAGATCAATATCCATGTGACCGAGGAGAGCAAATTCAGCATCATTGACGCACTGCACGACGCGCAATGGGGCGAAGGCGCCAACCTGACCACCATTGATGGTGTGCGAGTCGATTACGCCAAAGGCTGGGGCCTGGTTCGCGCGTCCAACACCACACCGGTGCTGGTGCTGCGTTTCGAGGCGGATACCGAGGCTGAGTTGCAGCGCATCAAGGACGTGTTCCACGCCCAGTTGAAACGTGTTGCCCCTGATCTCCAATTACCGTTCTGATTTTTTACCGGAGCCCTGAATGACCCTCGAACGCGAAGCCGCTGCCAACACCGCCAAGGTCCTGTCCGAAGCGTTGCCTTACATTCGACGCTACGTCGGCAAGACGCTGGTGATCAAGTACGGCGGCAATGCCATGGAAAGCGAAGAGCTGAAAACCGGCTTTGCCCGCGACATCGTGTTGATGAAAGCCGTGGGGATCAACCCTGTGGTGGTGCACGGTGGCGGCCCGCAAATCGGCGACCTGCTCAAGCGCTTGTCGATCGAGAGTCACTTCATCGATGGCATGCGTGTCACTGACGCGCAGACCATGGACGTGGTGGAGATGGTCCTCGGCGGCCAGGTGAACAAAGACATCGTCAACCTGATCAACCGCCACGGCGGCAGCGCCATCGGCCTGACCGGCAAGGACGCCGAGCTGATCCGCGCGAAAAAACTGACCGTTACCCGTCAGACGCCGGAAATGACCCAGCCGGAAATCATCGATATCGGCCAGGTAGGCGAAGTGATCGGCATCAACACCGACCTGCTGAACCTGCTGGTCAAGGGTGACTTCATCCCGGTGATCGCGCCGATCGGCGTGGGTGCGAACGGTGAGTCCTACAACATCAACGCCGACCTCGTCGCCGGCAAGGTCGCCGAGGCGCTGAAGGCTGAAAAGCTGATGCTGCTGACCAACATCGCCGGCCTGATGGACAAGGAAGGCAAGGTGCTGACCGGCTTGACCACTCAACAGGTGGACGAACTGATCGCCGACGGCACCATCTACGGCGGCATGCTGCCGAAGATCCGTTGCGCGCTGGAAGCAGTGCAAGGCGGCGTTGGCAGCTCGCTGATCCTTGATGGCCGTGTACCGAATGCAATCCTGCTGGAAATCTTTACCGATACAGGTGTGGGTACGCTGATCAGCAACCGCAAGCGCCCTTAAAACGCTGAAAACAAAAAGCCCCGCTCAACTTGGTTGAGCGGGGCTTTTTTATGGTTCGGCGATTACTGAACGCCGAACTGCTCGCGATACGCCTTAACTGCCGGCAAGTGCTGCTTGAGCTGCGGATCATCTTCCAGGAACTGCAACACCTGGTTCAACGAAACGATGCTTACCACCGGAATACCGAAATCACGCTCCACTTCCTGGATCGCCGACAACTCACCGTTGCCGCGCTCCTGGCGGTTCAGCGCGATCAGCACGCCAGCAGCCTTGGCGCCGTCTTGGGAAGCGATAATCTGCATCACTTCACGGATGGCGGTGCCGGCGGTGATTACGTCGTCAATGATCAGCACGTCGCCGGTCAGCGGCGCGCCCACCAGGCTGCCGCCTTCGCCATGAGCCTTGGCTTCCTTGCGGTTGAAGCACCATGGCAGATCGCGCCCATGGTGTTCCGCCAGGGCCACGGCTGTTGCAGCTGCCAGGGGGATACCCTTGTAGGCCGGGCCAAACAGCACGTCGAAGGAAATATCGCTTTCAACAATGGCTGCCGCGTAGAAACGCCCCAACTGAGCCAGGGCCGAACCCGAGTTGAACAAGCCCGCATTGAAGAAGTACGGACTGGTGCGCCCGGACTTGAGGGTGAACTCACCGAAGCGCAAAACCCCGCGATCGATGGCAAAACGAATGAAATCGCGTTGATACGCCTGCATGAAAAAAGCCTCAGATACCACGGATTTAGCTAATTAGGTAGACGGCGTGTATCATACACGCACGCGATTTTTGGGGCCATTTATGCGGATCATCAGTGTGAACGTTAATGGTATTCAGGCTGCAGTCGAGCGTGGTTTGCTCAGTTGGCTGCAAGCTCAGAATGCCGACGTCATCTGCCTGCAGGACACCCGCGCCTCCGCCTTTGAACTGGACGACCCAGCCTTCCAACTGGATGGCTACTTCCTTTATGCCTGCGATGCCGAAGTGCCCACCCAAGGTGGCGTGGCTTTGTACTCGCGGTTGCAACCCAAGGCGGTCATCAGCGGCCTCGGCTTCGAGACAGCCGACCGCTACGGGCGCTACCTGCAAGCCGATTTCGACAAGGTCAGCATCGCGACCTTGCTGCTTCCTTCGGGGCAGAACGGCGATGAAGACTTGAACCAGAAGTTCAAGCTAATGGACGATTTCGCCCGTTATCTGGATAAACAGCGGCGTAAACGTCGCGAGTACATTTACTGTGGCTCGCTGTACGTGGCGCAACAAAAGCTGGATATCAAGAACTGGCGCGACAGCCAGCAATCCCCAGGTTTCCTGGCGCCGGAACGGGCCTGGATGGACGAGATTGTCGGCAACATGGGCTATGTGGATGCCCTTCGTGAAGTCAGCCGCGAAGGCGACCAGTACAGCTGGTGGCCAGACAATGAACAGGCTGAAATGCTCAACCTGGGCTGGCGCTTCGACTACCAGTTGCTGACCCCAGGTCTGCGCCGGTTCGTACGCAGTGCACGTTTGCCGCGCCAGCCGCGTTTCTCGCAGCACGCGCCGCTGATCGTGGACTACGACTGGACACTGACCATCTAAGGTCTTTCTCCAGGCACAAAAAAACCGACATCGCTGTCGGTTTTTTTGTGGGCGATCACTATTTGACCAAACGCCAGGTCCATGGGTATCGGTAGGCTGTGCCGTTGTTGGCTTTAACGCCGCCAATGATCGTCAGCACCAGCGCCGCAACCACGAGCACCAACATCAACACAAAGCCGATCACCACAAACCCCAGCACCATGCAGACCAGCCAGGCGATGGCCACTGTGATCTGGAAATTCAGGGCTTCCTTGCCCTGATCATCGATAAGCGGGTCCATATCCTTCTTGATCTGCCACACGATCAACGGCCCCAACAGGCTGCCAAAGGGGAATACCAACCCCAGAAACGCCGCGAAGTGACACAACATCGCCCATTGGCGAACTTCCTTGGTCGGTGCCGGAACCGGCAATTGACTGTCACTCATGGCGCTTCTCCTTGAAGTCGGCTTAGTCAGCCAGTGCGGCGTTCTGCAGTTCGAAGATCTCGGTCATGCCTTTCTGGGCTAGGGCCAGCATGGCGTTCAGCTCGGCCGGCTGGAATGGCGCGCCTTCAGCGGTGCCCTGCACTTCGATGAAACCACCGGTGCTGGTCATCACGACGTTCAGGTCAGTCTCGGCAGCCGAATCTTCCAGATAGTCCAGGTCCAGCACAGGCTCGCCCTGGTACATACCCACCGATACAGCGGCAATCATTTGCTTGAGCGGGTCGCCGCCTTTCAGGCCGCCACGTTTCTTGATCACTTTCAGTGCGTCGACCAAGGCCACCATCGCGCCAGTGATGGATGCAGTGCGGGTGCCGCCATCGGCCTGGATCACGTCGCAGTCGACGTAAAGGGTCACGTCGCCCAGCTTGGACATGTCCAGGGCTGCACGCAGGGAGCGACCGATCAGGCGCTGGATTTCCAGGGTGCGGCCGCCTTGCTTGCCACGGCTGGCTTCACGCTGGTTACGTTCACCGGTGGCGCGCGGCAGCATGCCGTATTCGGCGGTCAACCAACCCTGGCCCTGGCCTTTAAGGAAACGCGGCACGCCATTTTCAACGCTGACGGTGCAGATAACCTTGGTATCGCCAAACTCGACCAGTACAGATCCCTCGGCGTGTTTGGTGTAGTTGCGGGTGATGCGGATCGAGCGGAGCTGATCGGCAACGCGACCACTTGGACGTTTCATAGGGGATACCTGTACTGAGGACGAAAAACTGCCGAGCATTATAGAGCCGCGAGCCGATTCGGGGCACTTCTAAAAATCTGGTTACGAATGGTCAGCCTATCGCCCATTGTTTGGGCGCACTCGCCCCACTGCGCTACAATCCTGCGCCTTCGCAGCCTGTCGGCTTCAATTTACCCATCAGCCCGTGTTTGCGGGACTGCATCGCGAGGTACCTCCATGGTGCACAGCATGACCGCCTTCGCCCGCGTCGAAAAAGCAGGCGCCCAAGGCACCCTGAGCTGGGAACTGCGCTCGGTCAACAGCCGCTACCTGGAGCCGCACCTGCGCCTGCCGGAATCCTTCCGCGACCTCGAAGGCGCCGTGCGTGAGGCACTGCGCCAGGGCATCTCCCGCGGCAAGCTGGAATGCACCCTGCGCTTTACCGAAGAAACCACCGGCAAGCCGCTGCAGGTAGACCGCGAGCGCGCCGCGCAACTGGTCGCTGCCGCCGAAACCATCGCCGGCCTGATCAAGCAGCCCGCAGCGCTGAACCCTCTGGAAGTGCTGGCTTGGCCCGGCGTGCTGGTGGCCGACGCCTCCGATCCGCAAGCCCTCAATGCCGAAGCCCTCGCCCTGTTTAATCAGGGCTTGAAGGAGCTCAAGGCCGGCCGCGAACGCGAAGGTGCCGAACTGGCACGCCTGATCAACGAGCGCCTGACGTCGATCGAAGCAGACGTGGTCATCTTGCGAGAGCTGGTGCCGCAGATGCTCGCCACCCAACGTCAGAAGGTTCTCGACCGCTTCACAGACATGAAGGCCGACCTCGACCCGACGCGCCTGGAGCAGGAAATGGTCCTGCTGGCCCAAAAGAGCGACGTCGCCGAAGAGCTGGACCGCTTGAGCACCCACATCCTCGAAGTGCGTCGCGTGCTCAAATCCGGCGGCGCCGCCGGTCGGCGCCTGGACTTCCTGATGCAGGAACTCAACCGCGAAGCCAATACACTCGGCTCCAAGGCATTTGACCCGCGCAGCACCACGGCTGCCGTCAACCTCAAAGTGTTGATCGAGCAAATGCGCGAACAAGTACAGAATATTGAGTAAGGCAACCTACATGACCCACAGCACCGGCACCCTTTACATCATTTCCGCCCCTTCGGGCGCGGGCAAGAGCAGCCTGGTCAAGGCCCTGACCGACGCTGACGAGCAGATTCGCATCTCGGTCTCCCACACCACCCGTGCCATGCGCCCGGGCGAGGTGAACGGCGTGCACTACCACTTCGTCGAGCGTACCGAGTTCGTCAAAATGATTGAGCACGGCGACTTCCTGGAGCGTGCCGAAGTGTTCGGCAACCTCTATGGCACTTCGCAGAGCCATCTGCAGCAGACCTTGGACGAAGGCCACGACCTGATCCTGGAAATCGACTGGCAGGGCGCCGAGCAAGTTCGCCAGCTGATGCCCAAGGCACGCTCGATCTTCATCCTGCCGCCGTCGCTCGAAGCCTTGCATCAGCGCCTGACCAATCGTGGTCAGGACAGTGACGAGATCATCGAAGGCCGCATGCGTGAAGCCGTCAGTGAAATGAGTCACTACGTCGACTACGACTACCTGATCATTAACGACGATTTTTCCCACGCACTGGACGACCTGAAGGCGATTTTCCGCACGAATCAGCTCCAGCAAAAGCGTCAACAGCAGCGTTTCGGCAAATTACTGGCCGAACTGCTTGGCTGATTGGGTCTTCCCAAAACGGCTGTAAGGGCTTTACATTGGCCCTTGTAGCGGTTTTGCGAGGGCCTGCGAAAAATCAGCGCTTCCCTAAACGCTGGTGATTTTTTAAACTGCTCAGTCCGCTCGCCCAACCGGGCAGCGCGCATCTTGCATTCGCTCCGAGGAATATCATGGCCCGCGTAACCGTTGAAGACTGCCTAGACCACGTGGCAAACCGCTTTGAGCTGGTCATGCTCTCTACCAAGCGTGCCCGTCAACTGGCCACTGGCGGCAAAGAGCCCCTGGTCCAGTGGGAAAACGACAAACCTACCGTTGTAGCCCTGCGTGAAATCGCTGAAGGCCTGATGAGCTACGAGTTCATCGCCAACGCTGAGATCGTTGAAGACGAACCGCTGTTTGCAGCGTTCGAGGACGAGTCCAACGAGGCCGTCTAAGCCTATGCCTGGTCGACGTAGCACGGCGCGGAGTCACAGCCTTCGGCAGGAGTTCACACTTTGCCGAGCATAGACGCCCTCGCCGATCGCTTATCGACCTACCTCGGCCCCGACCAGGTTAACCTAGTCCGCCGAGCGTATTTCTACGCCGAACAAGCCCACGACGGCCAACGCCGCCGAAGCGGTGAGGCGTACGTCACCCATCCTCTTGCGGTGGCGAATATCCTGGCCGACATGCACATGGACCATCAGAGCCTGATGGCCGCGATGCTGCATGACGTGATCGAAGACACCGGTATTGCCAAGGAAGCGCTCAGCGCGCAATTTGGCGAAACCGTGGCCGAACTGGTCGACGGGGTCAGCAAACTGACCCAGATGAACTTCGAAACCAAGGCTGAAGCCCAGGCGGAAAACTTCCAGAAGATGGCCATGGCCATGGCCCGGGACATCCGGGTGATCTTGGTCAAGCTGGCCGACCGGCTGCACAACATGCGCACGCTGGAAGTGCTGTCCGGCGAAAAACGTCGGCGCATCGCCAAGGAAACCCTGGAAATCTATGCGCCCATCGCCAACCGGCTGGGCATGCACGCCATTCGTATCGAGTTCGAAGACCTCGGCTTCAAGGCCATGCACCCGATGCGTTCGGCGCGCATCTACCAAGCGGTCAAGCGTGCCCGTGGCAATCGCAAGGAAATCGTCAACAAGATCGAAGAGTCGCTAAGCCATTGCCTGGCGATCGACGAAATCGAGGGCGAAGTCAGCGGGCGGCAGAAGCACATCTACGGCATCTACAAGAAGATGCGCGGCAAGCGTCGGGCCTTTAACGAGATAATGGACGTGTACGCGTTCCGGATCATCGTCGACAAGGTTGACACCTGTTACCGCGTTTTGGGCGCTGTACATAATTTGTACAAACCCTTGCCGGGCCGCTTCAAGGACTACATTGCGATTCCCAAGGCCAACGGCTATCAGTCACTGCATACCACGCTGTTCGGTATGCACGGCGTGCCGATAGAAATTCAGATCCGCACCCGCGAAATGGAAGAGATGGCCAACAACGGCATCGCCGCCCACTGGCTGTACAAGTCCAGTGGCGACGAGCAGCCAAAAGGCACCCATGCCCGCGCCCGCCAATGGGTCAAAGGCGTGCTGGAAATGCAGCAACGTGCTGGCAACTCCCTGGAATTCATTGAAAGCGTGAAGATTGACCTGTTCCCGGACGAGGTCTACGTGTTCACGCCCAAAGGCCGGATCATGGAGCTGCCCAAAGGCTCCACGGCGGTCGACTTCGCTTACGCGGTGCATACCGACGTGGGCAACAGCTGCATCGCCTGCCGGATCAACCGTCGCCTTGCCCCACTGTCCGAGCCGCTGCAAAGCGGCTCAACCGTGGAGATTGTCAGCGCGCCTGGCGCACGCCCGAACCCGGCGTGGCTCAACTTCGTGGTCACCGGCAAGGCGCGTACGCACATCCGTCACGCCCTCAAACTGCAGCGCCGCTCCGAGTCCATCAGCCTCGGCGAACGCCTACTGAACAAGGTGCTCAACGGTTTCGACAGTGCTCTGGATAAGATCCCGCAGGAGCGTGTGCAAGCGATGCTCCACGAGTATCGCCAGGAAACCGTCGAAGACTTACTGGAAGATATCGGCCTGGGCAACCGCATGGCTTACGTGGTGGCCCGCCGCCTGCTTGGCGAAGGCGAGCAGTTGCCAAGCCCCGAAGGCCCACTGGCAATTCGCGGCACCGAGGGTCTGGTACTCAGCTACGCCAAGTGCTGCACGCCGATCCCGGGCGACCCTATTGTCGGCCACCTGTCCGCAGGCAAAGGCATGGTCGTGCACCTGGACAACTGCCGCAACATCACCGAAATACGCCACAACCCGGAAAAATGCATCCAGCTCTCGTGGGCCAAGGATGTCACCGGCGAATTCAACGTTGAGCTGCGGGTGGAGCTGGAACACCAGCGCGGCCTGATCGCCTTGCTGGCCAGCAGCGTCAACGCGGCCGACGGCAATATCGAGAAAATCAGCATGGACGAACGCGATGGTCGCATCAGCGTTGTCCAACTGGTGGTCAGCGTGCACGACCGCGTGCACCTGGCCCGCGTGATCAAGAAGCTGCGTGCCTTGACCGGCGTGATCCGCATCACCCGTATGCGCGCATAGCTGTTCAGATAAGTCATCGCCCCATTACAAGGAGTCATTCATGACCAAGACTGTTATCACCAGCGACAAGGCCCCGGCCGCCATCGGTACTTACTCCCAGGCAATCAAGGCGGGCAACACTGTCTACATGTCCGGCCAGATCCCTCTGGACCCGAAGACCATGGAACTGGTGGAAGGCTTCGAAGCACAGACCGTGCAAGTTTTCGAGAACCTCAAGTCCGTCGCCGAAGCTGCCGGCGGTTCGTTCAAGGACATCGTCAAGCTGAACATCTTTCTTACCGACCTGAGCCATTTCGCCAAGGTCAACGAGATCATGGGCAAGTACTTCGAACAGCCTTACCCAGCCCGCGCCGCCATCGGCGTTGCTGCCCTGCCAAAGGGCGCGCAGGTTGAGATGGACGCGATTCTGGTCATCGAGTAAAACACCCGGCGCAGCCCTCACAGGCCGCGCCGACTTCGTTTTAAAAGGATTTCATGATGCGCAAAGCGCTTGTAGCCACTTCGTTGCTCGCCCTGATGCTCGGCGGCTGCGCCAGCAACCCGGCCGACCTGGATGTGAGCGGCACCTGGATCAACCAGGTCGCCATCGATGCGGCAGCCAAAGGCGGCCCTTTGCGCGAAGCACTGCAGAGCTTTGGCCCGAACCTCGAGTGGGAGGTCAACTCCAAGGCGGCGCAGGCGCGCTACTACAACGGTTTTGAGGTTGCCGAAGGCAAGCTGCTCGGCGAGCAATCCGGCGCCTGGAGCGTGGATTTCTACGGCAGCTCCGCCACTGAGCTCAAGCGCAAAGGCAAACAACTGCTGCAAGTGGCGAACGACAATGAGCCCGAACAGCTGTTTGCTCGCGCCAAAGATCCAGCCCCGGAAGGCGCGCCACTGGGCGCGAACTTCGAACGCGCGCTGTATGCGGCCTATATGGGCGGCGACTGGAAGATCACCGACGGCTTCGGCAGCGGGGCCACGGTGCAATTCCAGTCTGACGGCAAAGTCGCCGGCTTACCTGGCGTCGATCGGTACTCACTGTGCCTGGCAGGTGATTGCGCATCCATGAGCGGCGGCTACGACAGCATGTGGCTGCAACTCAACGGCGTGGGTAACCCATGGATTTTTGCCCGCAAAGGCAAACAGCTGGAAATTTTCCAGGCGATCAACACTGCACAGACCGATGAGGTGCCTTCGTTTACGCCTGGGCCACGTCAGTGGTTGCTGGAAAAATAGTGATACAGAACAAAGGAGCCCAAAGGCTCCTTTTTCTTTAGCCTGCGCCACGGTTTCTTACCCTCAGAGATGGCTCCATGCGCGCATTGCTTACCTTCGGCCTGCTACTGCTTGGCGGATGCACCCATACGTCGCCGAAAACGGATATCAGCGGCATCTGGATCAACCAGACAATCCTTGATGCCGCTGCGTTGAGCCAATCGCTGAACACTCAGGGCTCAAATCTGGAATGGAATATCGATATCCACGCCGGCAAGGCGCAGGTGAGCAGCGGCTTCGAAATGGCCGAAGGCAACCTGTTGCAAACATCCCCTGACGCCTGGACCGTCGACTATGGCGGCTATAGCAGTGACGCACTGCGCCTCGACGGCAAACAGCTCATCCAACTGGGCAAAGAGCATATGAAGGAACAGGTGTTCAGCCGCCCTATCGACACCGCTAAAACCGAAGAAAGGTGGGGCAGCACTTTCAGGAGGGCCCTGAACGCAGCTTACATGGGTGGAAAATGGCGCATCATCGAGGGGCCAGGAACAGGTGAAACTGTAACGTTCACCGCGGATGGCCAGGTCTCAGGGCTTGCAAAAACGGACAGATACGAACTATGCCTGGACGGTGACTGCGCCTCCCAAGGCGCAGGCAATAACACCCTTTTCCTGACCAATGGAGACGTCGGTAATACCTGGATCTTCGTGCGCAAGGGCAAGCAGATGGAAATCCTCCAGGCAATCAACGGCGCGCAAAGCGACGAAATACCCACGTTCACGCCCGGCCCGCGCCAATGGCTGCTAGAACAGCAATAACACAGATCCAACGGTGGGGAGGGGCTTCAGCCTTTTAGAATGGCCGCATACCCTTCTCGATAGCTCGGATACGTCGGCACCCAACCCAGCGCTTTGATGCGAGCATTGCTGCATTGCTTGCTACCAGCACGCCGCACGCTGGCGTCATCGGACCACTCCGTTACGCCCAGGTAGTCACGCAACCAGGCCACCACCTCGGCCAAGGGAGCCGGCGCATCGTCGACGCCGATATAGATTTTATCCAGCGAACCGCCCTGCTCCACATGGCGCAACAAGAAGGCCAGCAAACCCGCCGCGTCGTCCGCGTGAATGCGGTTGCCATATAAAGGTGGATCGATCGCCACGCGATAACCCTGGCGTACCTGGGTCAGAAGCCACTCGCGGCCCGGACCGTAAATGCCGGTCAGACGCACAATGCTCGCAGGAATGCCGCTATTGAGTGCGACCTGTTCGGCCTCCAGCATGACCTGCCCGGAATAGCCCTTCGCCTTGGTTTCAGAGGTTTCGTCGACCCACTCGCCATTCAGTTGCCCATATACGCTACTGCTGGATACAAACAACAAATGCTTGGGTTCCTGACCGTAATCTTTTAGCCACTCCAACACATGCTGCAATCCTTGCACGTAGGCCGCGCGATAACCGGCCTCATCGTGATCCGTCGCGGCAGCGCAATACACCAGGTAACCCCCCCCGCCAATAGGCCAGGTGTCGGGGCAATCCTTGTTGAAGAGGTCGCCGGCAATGCCGATCACGCCGTTGGGCAAACGCGAAATGTCGCGTCGCAGGCCATAAACCTCCCATTCTGAGGCCAGCAATTGGCTAGCCAGGCGACCACCCACATCGCCGCATCCGGCAATCACAACAGAAGGTGCAGACATCACAAAACTCCATTCTCAAAGGTCTAGGTTAGCCTTCTCGGCTGACCAGCGGCCAGAAAAAGCACAAATAAAGTTACTGTATTACTTTTGTTAACAAGAATTACTTGCAATAATGACCGCCCATTTGTCCTCGGCCGCCTAGGGTCTGGTAGGACGATCACTCATTTTTTCTTCTCAGGTCCGGCCAGCATGACACGTAATACCACCCCCGCTTCGCCAACCAAGCTTCACAGCCCGTCCCGCGCCTGGCGCGCGATTGCTGCGATGCTGTTCAGCGTGCTGCTGGCGCCGACCGCCGCATTCGCTGATGCCAACGCCCCAGCCACGCCGGCGGCCGTCGAGCAAAACGCTGCTGCCCCGGCCGCTCCAGCCGCCACCGATCCAGCCCAGGCTGCTGCGCCAGCCGCCACTGACGAAACTGGCGTCGTGCTGGAAGAAGACAACACCCTGGGCATGGCCCATGACCTGTCGCCGTGGGGCATGTACCAGAACGCAGACGTCGTGGTGAAGGCCGTGATGATCGGTCTGGCCATCGCTTCGATCATCACGTGGACCATCTGGATCGCCAAAGGCTTCGAGTTGCTGGGTGCCAAGCGCCGTCTGCGTACTGAAATCGTCCACCTGAAAAAGGCCACTACCCTCAAGGAAGCCAGCGAGAGCGCGACCAAAAAGGGCACCCTGGCCAATACCTTAGTGCATGACGCACTGGAAGAAATGCGCCTGTCGGCCAACACCCGTGAAAAGGAAGGCATCAAGGAGCGCGTGGCGTTCCGCCTGGAGCGACTGGTAGCAGCCTGCGGCCGTAACATGAGCAGCGGCACCGGCGTACTCGCCACCATCGGTTCCACCGCGCCGTTCGTCGGTCTGTTCGGTACCGTGTGGGGCATCATGAACAGCTTTATCGGCATCGCCAAAACCCAGACCACCAACCTCGCCGTCGTTGCCCCCGGCATCGCCGAAGCCCTGCTGGCAACCGCCCTGGGCCTGGTTGCTGCAATTCCTGCGGTGGTGATCTACAACGTCTTCGCCCGTTCGATTGCCGGCTATAAAGCCCAGGTATCCGACGCGTCGGCAGAAGTCCTGCTGCTGGTCAGCCGCGACCTCGATCACCTGCCTACCGAGCGCAGCTCGCAACCGCACATGGTGAAAGTGGGGTAATCGGCCATGGGCCTGCATTTGAATCAAGGCGACGATGAACTCGTCGAGAACCACGAAATCAACGTCACGCCGTTTATCGACGTAATGCTGGTACTGCTGATCATCTTCATGGTGGCCGCTCCCTTGGCCACCGTGGATATCAAGGTCGACCTGCCCGCGTCCAGCGCCAAGCCTGCGCCGCGGCCCGAGAAACCGGTGTTTCTCAGCGTCAAGGCGGACCAACGCCTGTTCCTGGGCGAAGAAGAAGTCAAAGCTGAAACCTTGGGCCAGGTCCTCGACGCCAAGACCCAAGGCAAGAAAGACACGACGATCTTCTTCCAGGCCGACAAGGGCGTGGACTACGGCGACCTGATGAGCGTGATGGATGCCCTGCGGGCAGCCGGCTACCTCAAGGTAGGCTTGGTCGGACTTGAGACGGCAGCCAAGAAATGATCACGACGCGCCACAAACTGACGCGTTATGGCACCAGCCTTGCCGTCGTGCTGGGCGTGCACGCCGTCGCGATTGCTATCGCGCTCCATTGGTCGGCGCCGCGCACTGTGCAGCTGCCGCCGGCCGCCATGGTCATTGACCTGGCGCCGATGCCAGCACCGCCGCCACCGGCTCCACCGAAAGTGGTCACGCCACCGCAACCGCCCGCACCGGTGGAAGAGTTGCCTTTGCCGAAACTGGCCGAGGCACCCAAGCCGACGATCCAGGTGCCCAAGCCGGTCAAGCCCAAGCCCAAACCTCAGCCGCCCAAGCCGGTAGAGAAAAAGATCGAGCCACCCAAGGAGAAACCTTCCGAGGATCCGCCGAGCGATGCTCCGCCGACCAAAGCGCCGGCCGAAAAATCGGCGCAGCCGGCTCCAGGCCCGTCGCCGCAGCAGCTTGCAGCCAAGGCCTCTTGGGAAGGCACCCTGCTGGCGCATTTGCAGAAGTACAAAAAGTACCCGCCAGGTGCCCAGGCCCGTGGCAAGGAAGGCCTGAACCGCTTGCGCTTCGTGGTCGATGCCGAAGGCAACGTGCTGTCCTACGAGTTGGTGGGCCGTTCCGGCAACGCTGACCTGGACCGTGCAACCCTGGACATGATCCGTCGTGCCCAACCGCTGCCCAAGCCACCGGCCGACATGGTGAAAAGCGGCAGTGTCGAGATCGTTGCACCATTCGTGTACAACATCGAAAAGCGTCGCCGCTGATATGACTGTGGCAAGGGGCAACCCTTGCCATTCTCAGCAAACAGCAAAATCCTCCGCATCCCCCGCTCAATCCCCAACAAACTTCTGATAACGTGCGTCTATCGATTGCAGCCGGTATGCTTGGCCCGCAACTTCATGGACGCCTGCTATGACTCTTACAGAATTACGCTACATCGTTACCCTCGCCCAAGAGCAGCACTTCGGCCATGCGGCCGAGCGTTGCCACGTCAGCCAGCCGACGTTGTCGGTGGGCGTGAAAAAGCTTGAAGACGAACTCGGTGTGCTGATTTTCGAGCGCAGCAAAAGCGCCGTGCGCCTTACCCCTGTGGGTGAAGGCATTGTTGCCCAGGCCCAGAAAGTCCTGGAACAAGCGCAAAGCATTCGCGAGCTGGCCCAGGCCGGTAAGAACCAGCTGACCGCTCCGCTGAAAGTCGGCGCCATCTACACCGTCGGCCCGTACCTGTTCCCGCACCTGATCCCGCAACTGCACCGCGTCGCACCGCAGATGCCGCTGTATATCGAAGAAAACTTCACCCACGTGCTGCGCGACAAACTGCGCAACGGCGAGCTGGACGCGATCATCATCGCCCTGCCGTTCAATGAGGCCGACGTGCTCACGCTGCCGCTCTACGACGAGCCGTTCTACGTGCTGATGCCCGCCTCCCACCCGTGGACGCAGAAAGACACCATCGACGCCGGCCTGCTCAATGACAAGAGCCTGCTGCTGCTTGGCGAGGGCCACTGCTTCCGCGACCAAGTGCTGGAAGCCTGCCCGACGCTGACCAAAGGCAACGACGGCGCCAAGCACACCACCGTGGAATCCAGCTCCCTGGAAACCATTCGCCATATGGTCGCTTCCGGCCTGGGCATTTCGATCCTGCCGCTGTCAGCGGTGGATAGCCATCACTACGCCCCCGGCGTTATTGCAGTACGCCCGCTCACACCTCCGGTGCCCTTCCGCACCGTGGCAATCGCCTGGCGTGCCAGCTTCCCACGGCCTAAAGCCATTGAGATCCTCGCCGACTCGATCCGCCTCTGTTCGGTGGCCAAGCCGCCTGCTGCGAGCTAAGTAGCCGTATGACTGAGCTGTCGCAGGTGTCGGTGACGGCACTCAAGGGTGTCGGTGAAGCCATGGCCGAGAAGCTGGCCAAGGTCGGGCTGGAAAATCTCCAGGACGTATTGTTCCACCTGCCCTTGCGGTATCAGGACCGCACCCGCGTGGTGCCCATCGGCCAGTTGCGCCCAGGGCAAGACGCCGTCGTGGAAGGCACCGTCAGCGGGGCCGACGTGGTCATGGGCAAGCGCCGCAGCCTGGTCGTGCGCCTGCAGGACGGCACCGGCGGTCTGAGCCTGCGCTTCTACCATTTCAGCAACGCGCAGAAGGAAGGCCTCAAACGCGGCACACGCGTGCGCTGCTATGGCGAGGCGCGACCCGGTGCCTCGGGCCTGGAGATTTACCATCCGGAATACCGCGCGATCACCGGCGACGAACCGCCTCCGGTGGACACCACCCTCACGCCGATCTACCCGCTCACCGAAGGCCTGACCCAGCAACGCCTGCGCCAACTGTGCACGCAGACCCTGACCATGCTCGGCCCGAAAAGCCTGCCCGACTGGCTCCCACTGGAGCTGGCTCGCGACTACCAACTGGCGCCACTGGACGACGCAATTCGCTACCTGCATCACCCGCCGGCCGACGCCGACGTCGACGAGTTGGCCCTGGGTCACCACTGGGCCCAGCACCGCCTGGCCTTCGAAGAACTGCTCACTCATCAACTGTCCCAGCAGCGCCTGCGCGAAAGCATGCGTTCCCTGCGCGCCCCAGCGATGCCCAAGGCCACGCGCCTGCCTGCGCAATACCTGGCCAATCTTGGCTTCGCGCCGACCGGTGCCCAGCAACGTGTAGGCAATGAAATCGCCTACGACCTCAGCCAAAAAGAGCCCATGCTCCGGTTGATTCAGGGTGACGTGGGTGCAGGCAAGACAGTGGTCGCCGCCCTCGCCGCCTTGCAGGCGCTGGAAGCCGGTTACCAAGTGGCGCTGATGGCACCCACCGAGATTCTCGCCGAGCAGCACTTCATCACCTTCAAGCGCTGGCTCGAACCCTTGGGCCTGGAAGTCGCGTGGCTGGCGGGCAAGCTCAAGGGCAAGAACCGCGCAGCGGCACTGGAGCAGATCGCCGGCGGCGCCCCGATGGTGGTGGGCACCCATGCGCTGTTCCAGGAGGAGGTGAAGTTCAAGAACCTGGCCCTGGTGATCATCGACGAACAACACCGCTTCGGCGTGCAGCAGCGCCTGGCACTGCGCCAGAAAGGCGTGGGCGGTCGCATGAACCCGCACCAGTTGATCATGACCGCCACGCCGATCCCGCGCACGCTGGCCATGAGTGCCTACGCCGACCTCGACACCTCGATCCTCGACGAACTGCCGCCCGGCCGCACCCCGGTCAACACCGTGCTGGTCACCGATACCCGGCGTGTCGAAGTGATCGAACGGGTACGCGGCGCCTGTGCCGAAGGGCGCCAGGCTTACTGGGTGTGCACGCTGATCGAAGAGTCTGAAGAACTGACCTGCCAGGCCGCCGAGACCACCTATGAAGACCTCACCAGTGCCCTCGGCGAACTCAAGGTCGGGCTGATCCACGGGCGCATGAAGCCCGCCGAAAAAGCCGCCGTGATGGCCGATTTCAAGGCCGGCAACCTTCAACTGCTGGTGGCCACCACGGTGATCGAAGTCGGTGTGGACGTGCCCAACGCCAGCCTGATGATCATCGAAAACCCCGAGCGCCTGGGCCTGGCGCAACTGCACCAACTGCGCGGCCGCGTCGGCCGGGGCAGCGCGGCCAGCCACTGCGTGCTGCTGTATCACCCGCCGCTGTCGCAGATCGGTCGCCAGCGTCTGGGCATCATGCGCGAGACCAACGACGGGTTCGTCATTGCCGAAAAAGACCTCGAACTGCGCGGTCCCGGCGAAATGCTCGGCACCCGCCAGACCGGCCTGCTGCAATTCAAAGTCGCCGACCTCATGCGCGACGCCGACCTGCTGCCCGCCGTGCGCGATGCGGCACAGGCCCTGATGGAGCGCTGGCCGGATCACGTCAGCCCGCTGTTGGATCGCTGGCTACGCCATGGGCAGCAATACGGCCAAGTGTGACGCCTGACTCACTTAAGCGACCTACAAATGTATCAAGCTGGTTATACTCCGATGACTGTAAGAAATTGGATCAGGCCATGTCAGAAGTTGCCCTCGCCACAGCCCCGCTGACCGCCCCACCGGTCATCCGGGCTCTGCTCGCAAAGCTCGCCATCCCCTACACGGAAGTTGCTGAACACCCTGGCCTGAATCCTGCGCAAAAGGTGCAGGCTGTGCTGCTGGAAGATGCGGTGGGTGCACTGATGGTGCTGTTCCCCCAAAACCAGTTGCTCGACCTCAACCGTCTCGCCGAACTCACCGGTCGCCGCCTCATCGCGGTGTCGCCGGATCGCGTCAAGCGTATGCTGGACAAGCATGAGCTGAGCCTGCTGCCAGGCCTGCCGGCACTCACCAGCTCGCCGTGCCTGTACGAAGGCAGCCTGCTCGACGAGCCGAGCCTGCTGGTGCATTCGGGCGAGCCAGGGCTGCTGCTGGAGATCGCCAGCGATGCGTTCAAGACCATGCTCACCAAAGCCAGCGCCGCAAACTTCGGCGAGCCGCTGAGTAATATCCGACCGAACCTCGACCGCCCCAATGATGACCGTGAGGAAATCACCCAGGCGATGCAGGCGTTCACCGCTCGCCGTATCCAGCAGCGACTGGAAGCGACCATCGAGATTCCACCACTGGCTGACACCGCGCAGAAGATCATCAAGCTGCGCGTCGACCCTAACGCCACCATCGACGACATCACCGGCGTGGTCGAGACCGACCCGGCCTTGGCGGCCCAAGTGGTCAGTTGGGCCGCGTCACCGTACTACGCGTCGCCCGGCAAGATCCGTTCAGTAGAAGACGCCATCGTGCGCGTACTGGGTTTCGATCTGGTGATCAACCTGGCACTGGGCTTGGCCCTCGGCAAGACCTTGAGCCTGCCCAAAGACCACCCTCACCAGGCCACGCCGTACTGGCACCAGTCGATCTACACCGCCGCCGTGATCGAAGGCCTGACCCGCGCCATGCCCCGCGCACAGCGCCCGGAAGCAGGCCTGACCTACCTGGCCGGCCTGCTGCATAACTTCGGTTACCTGCTGTTGGCCCACGTGTTCCCGCCGCACTTCTCGCTGATCTGCCGCCACCTGGAGGTCAACCCGCATCTGTGCCACAGCTACGTGGAGCAACATTTGCTGGGCATCAGTCGCGAGCAGATCGGTGCCTGGTTGATGCGCTACTGGGACATGCCGGACGAACTGTCCACCGCCCTGCGCTTTCAGCACGACCCAACCTACGACGGCCAATATGCCGAATACCCGAATCTGGTATGCCTGGCTGTGCGCCTGTTACGCAGCCGAGGGATTGGTTCTGGGCCGGATGAGGCGATCCCGGATGCGTTGCTGGAGCGCCTGGGGTTGAGCCGTGACAAGGCTGAAGAAGTGGTGAGCAAGGTGCTGGATGCAGAAGTGCTGTTGCGTGAGTTGGCGTCCCAGTTCACTCAAAACTGAATCTGTCGCCTCTCAGATAGCTATCGGGGGCGGTGCGACTTGCCCCCGATGAATCCAACTTGGTTTCCCTGAACGCCTACTTCTTTTTCTTCGGCTTCAAATACTTGGTCAACCCCTGGAACCAGATCACCAGCGCCGGGTTGCCCTTGATCTGGATCGACTTGTCCTGAATCCCCGTCATGAACGCCAGTTGCTTGTTCTTCGCCTGCATCGTGGCGAAGCCGTACGCGGCATCTTTAAACGCAATGGCGAACGCCGGCGCAGGATGAACACCTGAGCGGCTGGTAATACGTTGGTCTTTGACGATGAAGTGACGGGCAACCTTGCCGTCGAGAGTCTGCAACTGGAACGCCAGGTCTTTATCACCCAACTGTTGCTGGAAGGCGGGATTGGTCCGGCTGGCTTTGCCCATCATCAGGCCCAGCACCCAGAGGAGAAGACGAAATTTCATAAATGCACAGCCTCGGAATAATAAGGACTGGCGCAGTTTAGCGATTCGTTCAAAGAACGCCACCTCGTCATAGAGGGCGCGGGCAATCCCACAAGTGCGCAATTTAATGACTGCTTAGTCATTGTAGAGCTGACGCATAGCTTACGTTCGATAACAGAATAACGAGTATTCGAAAATTATATAAAAAACTGTTAATTCCAACAGTCGACGCGTGACTTTTTTATAACCAAGCTGATTTTCCATACTGTCAGCCACATTAATAAAGGACACGCATCATGAACTCAAACATCCCGCCGAATGAAATAAATTTTCACCTTATACTGGGCCCAATAGATCACACACTCTCGATGCCGCCCACTATAAGTATAAAAGATGGAAAGCTAACAATAAGTGGTTCCCGTTTTGTATTAGGCGGCGGTCCGGCAGGTGGACTTCATGCTTTTAGCATGATTATCACTGAAGGTCTGACTGCAGGAAATTACGACTTGAACGCCGAACAAAAAGATATAGTAATGACTTATGTAGCACCAAGATCAAACATAACTGACAACTTCACTAATGAAAGCGGCTTATTAACACTTAACCAAAAAGCCACTATTGAAAATATAGACGCTATCTTTAACTGCAAAGCGGTAAATGTGAATGCCGACATTAAAGACAGGGCTAAATTGAATCAAGGCATAATACTGTTCAATCAGTCGGCTAAAATAACAGCCACCGGCGAGCTGAAGGGAACTATTGAACCTGGCAACTACCGTTTTACGCCAACTATTTTTTCCATGAAGTTCGTCGAGGCACCCGACCACCCTGGCTTCCTTACGCTTGATGCAGCGGTAGGTAACCAGCGTCTGTTTGTTCATATTCCTAAAGCAAAACTTGGCGACGGCACCACGCAAACGCTACCCATCAATAAGGACGAAAGTGGGAAGTCCGCGCTATCAACCTTACTTTATGGTGATGTATATCATGCAGAGTCAGGTGAAATCACATTCAACTACAACGAGCGCACCCAAACACTCACCGGCGATATGAGTTTCCAAGCCACGGGAACTAACCCCATCCCAACAAAGATAACGTTTTCCAGTAAGG
The DNA here is from genome assembly GCF_002742505.1 of Pseudomonas sp. 2995-1. NCBI lineage: Bacteria > Pseudomonadati > Pseudomonadota > Gammaproteobacteria > Pseudomonadales > Pseudomonadaceae > Pseudomonas > Pseudomonas sp. 2995-1. The sequence goes on from NZ_LJSA01000332.1 coordinate 482,101, forward strand.
CTTTCAAAGTCACTGGCTTAGACGTTTAAACAGAATTCAACATCAATAAGTCAGCCTGAATACCGGCCGCCACCACTGTTAAGTGAGGCGGCCGTTTTCAATGCTCAGCGTAACCTAAGGCTGTGACTTAAACGTTAGGGCAAGGCACCGGCGCCCAGTCGGCCAGGTTTGGATCGCGGCAAGTGCCTTCGATCTGCGCTTTACCGGCGCTGGCGACCTTCTTGCTCTCATCTTGCTTGGTCTGGGCAGTCTGGAAGGTTTTTTCGGTGCTCACTGCTTCTGTTGGGACAGTTGGAAGAGGCGGCTTCTTCGGCGGTTTAGTGCCTGTACCTTTCTTCTTACCCGGTGTCACAACGGGTTTTGAATCGGCCTGGGCCACGGTGACCACGTCGGCACGCTGTACGCCAACCTGCTGCAGGTCTTTCTCGTAAGCCTGGGTGTAGTTGTTCAGGTCTTCGCTGGCCTTGCCGTTGACTGCAACGATCAGGTCATTGGATTCCTTCAAGCCCGAGACGATTTCCGCCAGGCGCTTGCGGCCTTCGGTGTCGTTGACGGTCTTAGCCTTACGGTCAGCCACCAGCTTGGTGAACGCGCTCTGATAGCACTGTTGCGACGCTTTGGCATACGCGGTGCTGCGGTCGATGTCGGAGGCGCTTTTGTTTACGTCAGCCGCATACGAAGCAATGCGCTGGTTGTCGTCGGCGATCTGCTTCTGACGCTCGGTGTAGTAACCCGCCGCGCCGCCGGCAAGGGCGCCGCCCGCTGCGCCAATGGCAGCATTACGGCCGCGCTTTTCGGAGTCGCCGGTCAGGGCGCCCAGCAGTGCACCGCCGGCCGCGCCGATGGCCGCGCCGGTGACAACCGACTTGGTCATGTTCGAGTCGGTGGCGCGCAAATGCTGCACCGGCTCGTAGCAGTTGGGGTAGTACTCGACCTTGGTGCTGGACGCCACCTTGGAGGCCGGCGATGTGGCGCAGCCTGTCAGCACGGTGCTGAAGCCAGCGGCAATCAGCAACAGGTGACGCTTGGAAACCGCCTTACGGGAAAAAAGCATAGGTTGTGTTCTCTTCTAAGTTTGACTTGCCCAGCGCGGCAACTGCCGCCTGAGTCCCTTCCAAGCTCGCTATACAGCCAACGATCAAGACCGCTGACCGCTCGCTGCGAGCAATTCCTTCAAGATCGTCGCCGGGTCAGCCCGCTGTTGTTTGCGGTAGTTGCCGACATGGCGGACGAACAGTGTCGCGCGCGTCACCAGGCTCTTGCCGAGCACTGGCTTGCGATCCAACTCTTCCTTGATCCTTTGAAACTGCGCCTGGATCACCGCATCGGTGTAGCGCGTGCCCGTCGCCAAGTTGTCGATGTAAATCGCGACCGCGCCGTCGAGGGCACTGCGGCCGTTGGCAATGGCCATATCAAACAGCTTCGCGCTGGCCTCATCCTTATTGTCCAGAGACTGTTGGCGACTCTTCTGCAGGTTGGCCAGGCGGATGTTGTAGTTGCTGATGGTCTCAGCCACCAATGCGGCCGACTGAATCAGGTTGCCCGCCGCTTCTTCGCGTTGCTGGGCGATCAGCGAGACGTTGCGCTTGAGCTCTTCGTTAACCAGCCCCAATTCGGCTTGCAGCTTGGGGTCGACGCTGGCGGCGATGATGCTGTCCAGGCGTTTGGTCGGGTCTTGGGCGTCATCGATGGCGTCGGTCAGCGCGGCCAGGCGCCCTTCCTTTTGCCACTGCGCAAACAACTCCTTGTAACGTGAACGCGGGGCCGACAACGCACCAATCGCCACGCGGAAACCGGTGGTTTCATTGCTTTGCTCGGTGCCGTCGGCGGCGAAAAGCGGGTATTCGCGGCGCATGCCAGTGAACAGCGTGCCCTCGCCTTCCAGGTAGTTGCCGCCCTTGACCACAAAGCCGCCGTAAGTGCCCTGGCGTCGACCGGCATGGACCAATTGGAAAGACTCCTGGACCATTTCTGCCGCGTTGCCGATCACGTCGAACATGCCAATTGGGTTGGGTAATTTGGTGCCAATGGGCATCAGGCGCGCCGCCTGGCCAGTACCGCCGGCGACTTGGTTGAACACGGCGTAATCACCCAAAGGGCCATCGCTTTCGCTGCCTTCAGTGCGACGAGGAAACAGACGCCCCTCCAGATCCTGACGGCTCACCGCCTGGCCACCGCGTGCGGCAAACTCCCACTCCACTTCAGTGGGCAAGCGCACAAAGCCAAGGCCGCCGTCTTCCGCCGACGAACCGCGCCCGCTCACCGGTAGCAAATCGCGGTGGTACTTCATCAGCCAGGCGCTGTACACCGCAGAGAACCGCTCGGCCTCAAACCGCGACAGTTTCACCTTGGGCAAACGCCCGGCCATACCGGTCGGCGCATCGCAGGCCGGCGCCGGCTCGCCACTGGCCAGGGACTGCGCCTGGGCCATCACTTGGGCGTATTGGCGAGCGGTCACTTCGTACTTGCCGATGAAGTACAGCATCGGCTTGAGTGGGGTCTTGGCGTCTGTCTTCGGCATCAACGGCGCGATGACTTTGTTCCAGTCTTTCGGCAAATCCTTGAGGGTGAACTGGCCGTTGATAAAGTCGCGGCGATAGCCGGAAATAAACGACTGCTGGTAACCGGCCTCGCCTTCGGCGAAGGGGTAGCCGAGGCTGATTTCGCGGTCATCCAGCGTGCCTTGGGCCAGCACGTAGGCGTAGCGGAACACCATGTTGCCCTCGCATGGCAGCGGCAGGCTCACGTCATCTGGCAACGGTTTGGGGTTGTCCAGTTTATCGCTTGCTTCATCGGCCCAGGCCATCGAGGCCAGGCTCAGCGCCACGACGGCGCCCAGTAACTTATACATCTCTGATTCCTTCAGAAGCCTGGATACGCGCCACTCGCCAGCCACCACACGCCGCCGCCACGGCGCTGACGCCGAGGACTGCAACCAGGGCCAGGCCGTAATGACGCGCCAGCAGATGACTGGCGTACTCGCCCGGCACTTGCGCAAATAATTTGTTCAACGCTGCTTCGGCCAAGCCATACAGCCCGGCGCTGAGCAAGGCCGCAAACCCTGCGCTATACAGCGCCTGCACCACTACAAACAACAACAACCCGCCGGTGGAAAACCCCAACAGGCGCAGCACTGACAATTCCCGTCGCTTGCGCGCCACGGCGGCCAAGGCCCCAGCGAAGATCGCCGCAAACGCCCCCGCCAACGCCAGCCCGGCGATAACCCAGAATACGATCGACAGGTTGCGGCTCAACGACTGCACCTGGGCGATGGTGTTCGCCTGGGTCGATACCAACACGTTCTGCCCAGCGAAATACACCCGCAGGGTTTCTACATCAGTGAGATTGCGCGCGTACAGGCGAAACGCCGGGTACACCCGCTGCTCACCCACCGCCACCTCTTCGCCCGTCCATCCCAACGCCGGTACGGCGCGACCATCGCGGTAATCTTCCGCCGCTTCCAGCAGGGCCAGATCGGCGAACAAAGCGTCCCGCGCGAAGGCTTCCAGCGGCAGTACCGCAACCACCTGTACCTTTGTGCGCTGCTCCTCGACACGTCCTGCTACCTGGCGGGCAAAGCGGGTTTCCAATAGATCCCCAGGCCGCGCTGCAAGCTTCTCGGCAGCGGTGTGGCTCAGCACGATCTGGTTCAGGCCATGCGGTAGCACCAGCGCACCCAACAACGGATCACCCGGCGCTGTCGGCAGCATCTCCAACGTCAGCGCGCCCACCTGCGCCGTCGCCGCAATCTGCCGCGTACGCGGTATGGCAAACGCCACATCGGGGCGCTGGGCAAGCTGCTCAATCAATGCGCTGCTGAATCGACCACCGCCCAACGGAATAATTTCACGGGTGGCGGGGTCGGTCTGTAAACGTTCGGTCAAACTGCTAACCAGTCCAAATTTCAGGCCGAATAACACCAGCAACGGCGCGATCACCGCCACCAATGCCAGCACCGAACAGGCCGACAGCCACGCGTCGTTGCGGTAATCCTGCCAGGCCAGGGAAGCGATCAAGGGGATGCGCATCAGCACGCCTCCCCAAGGGTGGCGGTGACGCCACCGTCAGCATCGCGGCGGCAACTGATACGCCTAATCTGCAAGCCACTGGCACGGGCCAGAGGTTCGTCATGGGTGGCGATCACACAGGCGGCGCGGTGCTCATGGGCCTGGGCCAACAGGGCGTGCATCACCCGCTCGGCATTCAACGGGTCAAGGGACGCGGTCGGCTCATCCGCCAGCACCAGTTGCGGTGCATGGGCCAGGGCTCGGGCGCAGCTCACGCGCTGGCGCTGGCCCACCGACAGCGCCGAGGGTTTCTTCGCCAACTGGTCACTGATTTCCAACTGCTCGGCCAGGCGCGCCACACTGCCATCGTCTTTCAAGCCCAGCAGTTGCCGGGACAGGGCGATGTTGCCGCGCACATCGAGAAAGCCAAGCAGGCCACCGGTTTGCAGCACGTAGCCCAAGTGCTGGCTGCGCAACTGCGCCAGCCGCGATTGCTGATCCGCACGCCACAGACTGCCAATGTCGATCGCATTAAATTCGAAGTGCCCCACCTGATCCGGCGCCAGGACCAACGCCAGCAAATCCAGCAAGGTGCTCTTGCCGCAACCGCTGGGCCCAACGATCGCCACTTGCTCACCCGCGCGCAGCGCCAGCGCCGGGATCACCAGGCTATAGCGCTGGCTACCGACGCCCCGGCTCTTGTGCACCGCGCTCAGGGTCAGCATTACGGCAGCGTCGACAACGGCACGCGGTACAACGCATCGCCCGGCTCGGCATCGCCGAAACGGACCCAATTGGCCACGTCGTTATGGAAGGTTTCGTAGAGGCGGATTTTCGAATCCAGCTCGTCGATAAAGTCTTCCTGCTCGGCCACGCTCAACGACAACCACAAGTCCTGGGTCATGTTCAGCGACTTGCTGCGGTACGGCAGGCCTTCCAGGTATTCGCCGAGAATGCCGCCATCGGCCAAGTTGCCGCCCTTGCGCAGGGCTTGCGGGTCGCGGCTCATGTAGGCAGAGGCGCTGGCGATTTCCTGGAAGAAATCCTTGGGTGACGTCTGGGTCTTGCGCGCCGCGTCGACGATCAGTTTCAGCGACTGCTGCAAATCGTTGAGCTGCAACTTGGTCAGCATCACGCACACCTGGAACGCCGGCAGCGCCGGGTTGGTCAGGTCGCGATCGGCAGTCCAGGCGCTAACCAGCTGCGGCGCCTGGCTCGCGGTTTTGCGGCCGAGGAAGTCCATGTGCATGGCGTAACCAACGGCGGCAGATTTATCCGCCAAGGTCGGTGCCGAACTGAGCAGCGGGACCGGTTGCGGCGTGTTGCTGCGCACTTGATGCACCAGGTTGGCGAATACGCTGCCGATCTCATCGACACGCTCACCCAACTTGCGCACATCACCACCGGGCACCGGTGTGTACAAGTCGCCGATCTGCGGGTTGGCGTCGGCGGTGAGGATGCGGTACTGGCTCTCGGCGCCAGCGTGGGTTTTCTTGCCGGCGTCGGTGCGCAGGTGCAGAGCGTAAATCTTGATCTGCTTGCCCAGCGCGGCCTGGCGCACTTCGGCTTCGTTCATCTGGGTGGCGGCGAACGGGTCGTTCTTGCGCAGCGCGCCAGCATCGGTGACCAGCAGAATGATGCGCCCGCCATAACCAGACCAGTCCATGCCGTCCACAGCCTGCATCACCCCGGCAAACGCGTCTTCGTTGAACGAATGGCTGGAAACGCTGGACGCTTTGACTTGCCGCGCCATGTCGAGGAAGCGTTGTGGATCACGCCCCTGGTCGAGGCTGATCAGGGTTTTGGCCACGTATTCCAGGCCAGGGGTTTTCTTGATGCTGCTGCGAAAACCGACCATGCCGAAGCTGACGCTATCGAGTTCGCCGCGTTCGGCGATGCGGGTTTGCAGCTCATGAACCACGTCACGGATCTGGTCGATATACGGCTGCATCGACACGGTGGTATCCACTACCAGCACCACCGCAGTGCGGAAGGCATCGGCATTGGCGTTGATCACCGGCGTGGCGGGCTTGGCCACGGCGCTGCTGCCGGGGTCGATGGAAGCGACATTGAGCAACTGCACCGGCTGACCGTTTTCGTCGAAGCTCTCTTTGGAGTCAAAGATCGGCAACAGATAAAACTGGTTCTGCGGCACGGCGCTGGCCGTCGGTTCCAGGGCAAGGATTTGCCCGTTGTCTTCGCTGTTTTTCTGCGCTTTGGCCAGCGCGCTCTTGGCGGCGGCCGGGTCGGCGAGCAGCTTTTCCACTTCCCCCGATTGCCGCAGGAACATCACCGGCGCACGGCCCGAGCGCTCGGTGAACTTGAGCACCAGGCTTTGTTTCCAGTCGCTGACTTGCGAGGCCGGCAACCAACCGTCGCTGCGCCCATCGGTGGCGGTGCCGACGCGTACCCACGGTTGACCCTCAATGTCTTTGCGTTGGTACACGTAAAGCACCGAGAACGCCGGCAGCGCCTTGCCAGCCGCGCTGCCTGCCTCATCCGAAAGCTTCGCGCCCGGCTTGCTGAGGACGCGCTGGAACAGGGTTTTCTTGCCCGCCATCAACAGCGGACGTTGACCGCCATCCGCCTCAACCACTGCCGCTGCAGGTGTTGCTGGGGGTGTTGCTGGGGGTGTTGCTGCGGGGACTACGGCGGCCGGTGGTTTGGCCGGTTCATCATCGCCACTCAGCCACCAATAGGAAGCGCCGCCAATCGCCAGGGCAACCGCCACAGCCACCGCTGCCAGCGCCAACACAGGCCCGCGACGCTGCTCACTGTGCTGCGTCGGCGGCACCACCGGTTGGCGCACTGGCTCGGGTTTGGCTGTCGGGATTTCGATGGACTCCGGCGTGATACCCGCCAGGTCAAAACTCACCGGGATCGGCAGTGGTCGCACCAGCGTGGCTTCCGGCGAATCCGCCGGCAGTTGGTCCAGCGCCAGCAGCAATGCCGCTGCATCCGGGAACCGCTCGGCCGGATCCTTGGCCAACAACTTACGCAACACGCCCTGATAACGACCGTGGTGCACCGGCAATTCCGGCAACGGTTCGGTCAGGTGCGCCAGCGCGGTGGAGAGCGCGTCGGTGCCGCTATACGGCAGCTTGCCGACGAGAATTTCATAGAGCACCACGCCCAACGCATACAGGTCGGCGCGCCCGTCGATCTCCTGGCCCCGCGCCTGTTCCGGGCTCATGTAGCTCGGCGTACCAACGGCGAAACCGGCCTGAGTGAACTGGGTGCGGTCGTCCAGGGACTTGGCGATGCCAAAGTCCGAAAGCACCGCCGTACCGTCAGCGCGGAACAGGATGTTCGCCGGCTTGACGTCCCGGTGTACCAATCCTTGAGCGTGGGCATACCCCAGCGCCGAGGCGATCTGGCGGATCAATGTCACGCCCTGCTCCGGCGTCATACCCGCGGCGATACGCTCCTTGAGCGTACCGTTGGGCAGGAACTCCATGGCCATGTAATACAGCTCACCGACATTACCGATGTCATGGATGGTCACCGTATGCGGGTGCGACAGGCGCGCCAGGGTCTTGCCCTCGCGCAGGAAGCGCTCGCAGAAGCTCGGGTCGGCGGCCAATGCCGCCGCCATCACCTTCAATGCCACCTTGCGCTCCAGCGAGCGCTGGGTCGCCAGGTACACGCTGGCCATGGCGCCTTCGCCGATCTCGCCTTCGATGTCGTAGCCAGGAATCACAATGTTCATGCCGATACCTTCACAACGATGGCGGTGATGTTGTCCGGCGCGCCGCGATTGAGCCCCAGGTGCACCAGGCTGCGCACGATTTCATCCGGCGCGTCGTGGCTGAGCACTTCGCGAATTTCATGGTCTTCGACGGTCTTGTTCAAGCCATCGCTGCACAGCAGGTAGCTGTCGCCGGGGGCGATCAACAGGTCGACTACCGCCACTTCAAGCTGGGCTTCCACGCCAATGGCGCGAGTGACGATATTGGCGCGAGGATGCACGCGGGCGTCGGCTTCGCTGAGCAGGCCGCTGTCTTGCAGGTCTTGCACGTAGCTGTGGTCGCGGGAAATACCTTCGAGCACGCCATCGCGCAGGCGGTACAGGCGACTGTCACCAGCCCACAGGCATACACCGCGCAAGCCACGCGTGGCGAGTACGACCACGGTGCTGCCCATCATGGTCACGCCACGATTGGCGGTTTCTTCGCGCACGGCGGCGTTGATGCGGATCAGGTCATTGCGCAGGGCCGCGGAGTATTCGTCCAGGGAGCGGCCCAACGGCACACTGCGCAGGCTGTCGACGATCAGGCTGCTGACATAATCCCCTGCCGCATGCCCGCCCATGCCATCGGCCACCACCCACAGGCGGTTTTCCGGCAGGTCCAGGCACGCGTCTTCGTTAACTTGGCGCACCATGCCCACATGGCTTTTGCTCGCGGATTTGTACGTCGCCCCCATCTACACCACACCTTCTTGTCCGAGCAAAAACTGCGCAAAATCACCGGCGGCAGGTAAGCCCTGACACCGTAATAAACCAGGGGAAATACGTTCCGACCCTCGGCCCCACCACAGGCTTGCGCCTTCGCAGGCCTGTTCGGCGAGCGCGGTCATGCGCCCATGGGGCACGGTGGCGGACACCCTTTGCAGGCCCGCGAAACGGCTATCGACCGCGCGCGGCTCACTGGCTGGAAAGCCGAGGGTATCGAGGCCATCGTTGAAGCTTTCAAAGGTCGCGCCGGTGTCCAACGTGCTGAGCAACAGCTCTTCGGCATGCTCGAACCACGTGTCCGGCCCGCCTACCAATGAGGCGGGATTGGTGTCGTGATCAAGCAAGGCCACCACCGCCAACGGAAAATAGCGCCCGACCCGATCGATACTCGGCATCACCACACCCGCCGCCGCATCCGGCCCGCACACGCCCGGCGCCAGTACAAAACGCCAAAGCGGACTGACTAGGTAAACGTTGAGCCAATCACCGCCCAGGCTGTTCTGGCTGGCCAGCAAACCCGCGGCCAGCCAACTGTCCCACGGACCGACAAAACTCTGGGGCAATGCGCGGCTGACAAAATCCCCGCGACTGGCCAACTTGCCGTAGAAACCCAGTGTCGTCATAGCCGCTCCGGCAGGCTGAAGCCACTGAGCACGCGGCTCTTGAACGGGTTGAAAGCACTGTTGGCGCGCAACTCGTAGGCGATGCTCGCGCCGTCGACCCGCAGCCGCAGGTTGAAGCGGTCCGGCGAGTTGCCAGCGGTGAGGTCAGATTGCTCCAACAGGCGGAACCACGCCCAAGGGCCGTCAAGTGTCACGCCCGAACGGCCGCTGGCCGATGGCGGCATGATGGAAATGCGCACCACGCCAATGCTGCCGGGGTTCGGCCATTGCATCGCCACCGGGCGGCTTGGACCGTGGTCGTAGCTCAGTTGCTGGCCGTCGAGATCGAGCAGGAACTGGGTGATGGTCGGGTCCATCGACACCGGTTTGAGTTCGAAACGGACGATGGGCTGCGTGCCCCCGGAGCGGAAAAACGCATCGCGGATTGTCGCGGCGCGCTGGAAGGTTTGCAGCACACCCGGCGAGATCCCCAGCTTCTGCGCCGCGCCCGGCTGCCAGCGCCAAGTCTGCGCAGACGTGTCCACATACGGCTGCAGGTATTTGCGGAAGTAGTTATCCATCACCCCGCCCACACCAAAGAACTGCCCGAAGTCATCCAGCGTGGCGTCCCGCGCACTGCCCGGCGACATCGGATAACGCCCCGCCAGGGACTGGCGATACACGTTGACCACTTCGCTGACCCATGCCGCGTTTAGTTGGTTACGCACCCCGCCCATCATGCTGTTGGTGGTGGAGTTGACCACCGACTTGACCATGCCCTGCACCAGCGGCGGCTGGCGTTCGGCGTTCAGACTGACCCGCGTGGCAGCAGCCGCCGCCTGGTTCTTCGCCTCACCGAGCAACGCGTCGCCACTGGCACCGACCATGGCGCTGACCTGCACATACAGCGCGTTCATGTCCGACAACAAGCCATCAATAGCGGCTGGCTCGCCTTCATTTTTACTGACGATGCTGTTGAGTTCGGCAAAGTGCGCGGTGACCGGATCATCCGCTGCCGCCGGCGCATTGGCCGTCGGTTGCTCCTGGCCGAGCAGGCTGCCGAGGCGCTCCTTGAGCTTGTCGACGCCGCCTTCCACCGGCACGCCTTTGGCGGCCAATTGGCGCTCTTCAGTTTGCAGATCGGTTTCCTTGGCCACCGCCACCAGCAGCTTTTTCAGCGGTGAAGTCGGCCCGGAAATTACCCGCAGGACATCGGCCGCCTGGGCCACGCTGGTGATCGGCACAAAGTCGATGTCGGCGAGCAAGGCATCCCACTGGCGCTGGTAGTCCTGGAAGTACAGGCGACGCACATCGGCGGCGAGGCTGACCACGTTCTGCTGATCGGCCTGCTCGCGGCCCAACACCCACTGCTCTTCAGCCAAGGTGCCGGTCTGGTTCAGGCTGCTCAGCAGGAATGCCTGGCGATAGCCCTTGGCGGTGAAAAAACCACTCAACGGCTCGCCCAACGGCTTGCCGCTTTTACGGCTGAACACCAGCGCGGCATCTCGGCCGGCGGCTTCGTTGATACGGAAGTCCGGGATGCCTTCAGGCAGTTTCTGGCGTTTGACCCGGTCGTAGACGCGCTGGGCCACCGGCAGCTGTTGCAACTGGCGACGCAGGTCATCAATCAAGCGCGGATCGAGGCGTGCGCTCGGAGGGTGACGATCAAACAGCGCCTGCAAGTGCCCGGTCAGCGCCTGGCGCTGATCGGCCGGCAGGTCGCGCGGCAGGTTGCGGTCCCAATCGAGGGCGATCCAGGCCTTGATGAAGTCCGGGTCGTAATGCTCGCTGTCGGCGAGCATCAGGTAGGCCTTGAGGCCTTCGTAGAGGAAATCGGAATTGCCACCGCCGTGCAGCTGCTCCTCGATGCGCGTCACCAAGCGTGGCGCGAAGACCGCGATCAACAACTTGCGGTACACGCTGGCGGATTCGGCTTCGAGCATGTCGCCCTGATACAAGCCAAGACCTTCGGACCAGCTCGGCGAGTCGCCCGCGAGGTTCTTCACCGCGTTGAGCAACGGCAGTACGGCGAGGACTTCACGCTGCGCCGGGCTTAGGTTCTGCACGGTCTGGCCCAACGGCGCGACCTTTTGGTCGACCTGGGCGATATACGCCTGGTTGGCGCGATAACTCACCCACCACAGGCCGCTGACCACCACCACCAACGCCACGGTGGCCGCCAGCACGCCGCGCGCAATCCACTTGCGCCGCCGCTCGACCTTCGGGTTCACCCCCACCAAGCCACGCTCGGCAAACGCCACCGCGGTGAAGAGTTTTTCGATGAAGTAACTGCGCCCGGTGCCGCTCTGCCGTGCCAGGTGCTGGCGGTCCAGGTTCATGCTCTGGGCCATGGCGCCGATCAGGCGGTCAATCGGGCTGCCTTCTTGGGTACCGCTGGTGAAATACACACCGCGCAGCAACACGCGCTCTTCAAAGGCGTTGGGTTTGAACACGCCTTCGAGGAAGCTTTGCAGGCAATCCTTCAACGCGCCGAACTGCTGCGGGAAGCCGTAGATCAGGTCGCGCCGCGCCGGGTCGCGCTCCTGTTGCAGACGCTCAACCAAACGCTCATTGAGGCGTTGCTCCAGACCCGCGAATTCGCTTTGCAGATGGGCCAGAGGGCTGTCGCTGTTTTTACCGTCGTCCAGGGCAAAGGTCATGCCCCACACCTGGGCGCGCTCTTCCTTGCTCAGGTTGTCGAAGTACTCCATGAAACCCGGCACCAGGTCGAGCTTGGTCAGCATCAGGTAGATCGGGAAACGCACGCCCAATTGGGTGTACAGCTCCTGGATGCGCAGGCGAATCGCGGCAGCATGGGCAGCGCGCTCGGCATCAGTGCCGAGCAGCAAATCCGAGAGGCTGATGGCGATAAATGCGCCGTCGATAGGGCGGCGTGAACGCTGCTTTTTCAGCAGGTCAAGGAAGCCCAGCCACGCGGCTTTATCCACCGTGGAGTTGCTGTCCTGAGTGGTGTAGCGGCCAGCGGTGTCGAGCAATACTGCTTGATCGGTGAACCACCAATCGCAGTTGCGCGTACCGCCGACGCCACGCACCGCACCGGCGCCCAACTGCGCAGCCAACGGGAAGTGCAAACCGGAATTGACCAGCGCGGTGGTCTTGCCCGACCCCGGCGGGCCGATGATCACGTACCACGGCAGCTCATAGAGATTGCGGCGCTCGTCACCGCCTAGCTTGGCTTTTTTCAGCAGCGCCAGGGCTTCGTCCATGCGCTGGCGCAGGGTGGTGAGCTCTTCGGCAGTGGCCACGCTGTTGGGGTCGGCCGGGGTTTCGGCAGCCAGGCTGCGCATCACTTCGGCCGCTTGGCGCCGCGCCTGGATGATGCGGAACACGCGGTAGGCGATCCACACCGCGAACACCAGGATAATCAGCGCCCAACGGCGCCCTTCCGGCATCAGCACGTCGAGCAACGGCCCGACAAACCAGATGATCAGGCTCAAGGCGATCAGGCCCAGCAGCGGGATCACCCAGCGAATCATAAAACTGAAAAACGCCTTCACTCGACGCCCTCCGCCAATACGGTGATTTCAACCCGACGATTGCGGGCGCGGCCTTCGGCTGTGCTGTTGGTGGCCAACGGCTCGGTGTCGCTTCTGCCCTCGGCACTGAAGCGATCCGCTTGGCCAGTCTTGGCCGCGAGGATTTCCAGCACCGACTTGGCCCGTGCTTCGGACAGCGCCCAGTTGGACGGGAAGCGCAGCGTGGCAATCGGACGATTGTCGCTGTGGCCGGTCACGCGCACCTGGCCCTTCACTTTGCGAATGGCATCGGCGATGCGCAGCATCAGCGGCTGGTAGTCATCGACAATGCTGGAGCTGGCCGATGCGAACAGTTCATCGCCACGAATGGTGACCACGGAACGGTCGACTTTATCTTCAACGGCAACGCGACCGGCCTTGATGTCTTCAGCCAGGAACCCCGCCAAACGCGGCCGCTCGATGACTTTAGGCTGCGCCACCGGACGGTCGATGGCCTGCACCGGGATCTCGCCCAGGGCATGGATATTCTTGAACACCGGCTCCGCCTGCGACGCCAGGAGCATGCGCAAGGTGAACAGCAACGCCAACAACAGCGCCACGCCAATGGCTACGGCGATCCACGGCGGCATGAATTGCGCCAGGCGATCACGGGCCACGGTCACACCACGCCAGTGCGGCGACAGCTCGCGCTCATGCTCGCCACGAGCACTGCGAATCGCCGCAGCGGTGCGCTCGCGCAGGGCTTCCAACTGGCTGCGACCGTCGTTCATCACGCGGTAGCGGCCTTCGAAACCCAGGCACATGCACAGGTACAACAGCTCCAGCAGGTACAGACGTTCCCGTGGGCTTTGCAGGCAGTGGTCGAGCAACTGGAAGACTTTTTCGCCGCCCCAGGCTTCGTTGTGCACAGTGATCAGCAGGCTTTGCTTACCCCAATCGCTGGTGCTGCCCCACGGCGTGCTCAATACGGCTTCATCCAGGGCGGTACACAGCGCATAACGGGCCAGCAGCACTTCGTTGCGCGCCACGCCGGCGGCTTCGGCGCGCTCTTCGAACTGACGCAGGTAGGCCAGCAACTGCGCACGCAGGCTGGCTGGCGCGGGGTGGGCGATGGTGTTGCGCAGGCGCGTCAGCAAAGCCAGCAGCGGGCCGGCGGCGCTTTCCAGCGGGTTGAGGCCCTGGCTTTTGCCGGTGAGCATCGGTGCTGCCGGCATCGACAGCGGAGCCGGCTCTGCGCGCACAGGTTCAGGCGCGCGGCCACCTGGGCGGGGCATGAACTGGGTGCGGTCGTCATCATTGGGATGCATCGCGGATTATCCTCGGATCGCCCAGAAGGCCAAGTTCAAGCCCGGGAACTGCCCGGCGATATGGAAGGCAAAGCCGCCGGAGTTGCTTAGTTGCTGCCAATGCTCACTGCCCCGGTCCAGCTCGTAATAAGTGCTGCCCGCGTGGTACGGCAGTTGGCGCGGCGCCACCGGCAACGGCACCAGGCCAATGCCCGGCAGTTGCAGGTTGACCATGTCGCGGATGTGCTCCACCGCGCCGACCTTGCTCTGCTGGCCGAAGCGGCCGCGCAGGGTTTCGCCAGGCACATCGGCACGCACCACCAGGATGAAACTGGCGTTGTCGAGCAGGGTTTTGTCGGCGAGCATCGCCACGTGGATGCCGTAGGCTTTCTCGACAATCGGGATCGGTGTGGCTTTGCTATCGATCAACATCGACAGCGCTTCACGCAGAGCCGCCATCACCGGGGCGTAGCTCAGGGCCAAGTCATCGTGCTGGTACTGCGGGTATTCCTGGGGACGACGACCCGAGGTGGAAAAGGTCGAGAACTCACCGGCCAGGCTCACCAGTTCGCTGAAGAAGCGCTCCGGATGCAGTGGGCTCAACTGGCTGAAATGCTGGATAAGCGGCTGCGCGCGGTTGACCAATTGCAGCAGCATGAAGTCAGCAATCTCCGACGCACCACCGGCGCCCGAGGCGACCACGCGGCCGGCCAGGGCTTCGCCGCGCTGGTGCAACAGGCCCAGCAGTTCGCTGCGAAACGCGGTCAGCGGCTTGCTCGCAGCCACGTCCAGTACCGGAGGGATGTAGGTGTCGTCGAGCACCAGGGCGCGGTCTGCACGTTTTTCCTTGATACGCACCAGGCCGATGGCGGCGTAATCGCTGATGCCATCCTGGGCAGTGAGCAGGCGCAGGGCACGGGAACCCACGGCCACAGGCGCGCGGTTTTCAAACGGGGCGTTGTCGTCGCGCACTTCGCGCACCTGGCTCACGTAACGTGCGGCTTCCAGCGCTTCACCTTCGTCAACCGTGTCCCGCGCACCCGCGCGTTTGAGCGGCAAGGCCAGGTAGACCAGGCCATCGCGCAGGTTGTCGTCGATGTTCAGCGGGCTTGGTGCCAGGTCGTCCTGGGGGATATTGAACGGCGTGCCGTCGGGCAAAAGGCCACGCGCCGAGACGATGGCCAGCTTGCCCTGGGCCAGCAGGCCCTGGTCGATCAGCAACTCGGAAAAGCCCCAGGCACCAGCGGCCAACGGGCGGCTGCGGGCGTCGATCAGGTTTTCCAGGTAACGGTCATGCTGCTGAAAGTGCTGCGTTCCGATGAACATGCCTTCCGACCAGACCACGCGATTGTTCCAGGACATGGGGGCTCCGATTGCTTGTTATTGGGCAGGGCTGGATGGGGAAACCACGACGTCGGCGCGCACGGCGCGCACATCGAGGCTGATCTGGTATTCGGTGTACTGGCGCGCCGGCACGTTGATCACCGTGCGCCATTGCGCGCGGTCCAACTCGCGGTAACCCACCAGCAAGCCGATCTGGCGCGTGGACGGGTCGAGATCTCGCTGGATACTCAGTTGTTGGCCGGGCTGGACCATCACTTCGTCTTGGTCCAGCAGGTCCAGGCCGAGGGTAGATTGGGCGCGGTCCGCCAGGGCGAAGTAGTCGGAGCGGCCGAAGGTGGCGGCGTTTTTCAGCTCGAAAATGCGCACCCGAACCGGCGCGGCCTGGCCGTTGGGGCCGGGGTTAAGCCCGGAAATCGCGTGGAAGTGAAACTCGACCGCAGCGGTATCCGCTTGCTCCTCGGCCGCCGCTTCGGGTTTGACGGCGTCATTGGCACACGCCGTCAGCAGCAGCGCGGTGGCGACTGCGAGTAAAAACCTGGGAATCATCCTGCGTCCTCAATGACGTACTTAGCTATCCGTTGATCCATTGTTGCGGCGCGGCGATTAGCGACGCTGTCGTGCGCTGTGTTCTTCGTAGGCTCGGCTGAATTCGCGGCCGAACAGGTCCTGGAAGTCTTCCTGGGCCTCGCGGGAAATATTGCTGTAGAGCTCGGTGAACTGCTGCCAGTACTGGGCCTGGCGCGAGCCGTTGAAAATGCTCGACAGCCCGCCGGGCTTGCCCATGCGTTCCTCCAGCTGGGCCGGTTCGAAACGCGTGAGCAGGTGTTTGATTGCGGCTTCCACCCCGGCCATCACGGCCAACTGATGGGCACGCAAGTCGTCGAAACTGTCCCGCACGGCAAGGTCCGGCGCCATAAACGCTTGGTTTCCATGACGAAGCAAAAGCAGTAACGCTTCCTCGGCATTCGGGGCAAATTTCAACGGATTGTTTTCAGCAGGCTGGATCATCGTCTGCTGCATGCGGAATTCGCCCTTGAGGCTGGCGCGTGCGCGCAACACATCGATCAAGCCTTCGACCATCAGCCGGTAGCTGCGGCCGATGCTTTCCATCTGGGCTTCTGCTTGGGCTTTGTCCAGACGCAACTGGTCGAGGCCAGCGCCGCGCAGGAAGGCTTGCAAGAGGTCGGGTTGTTGGCTGTCGGCCACGGGGAGCACAGGCTCGACCACGGGTGGCGGCGGGATGATCGGCGCGGTTGGAGGTGGGGGTGGCGGCGCGCTGACCAACGGCGCTGGCGCGTCGCCGAACAAGTCCCAGTCTTCAGGAATCACCGAGCCCGACACTGGGGGCGCTTCGACCACCGGTACAGCCACAGGTGTCGGCGGACGGAAGTCGTGTTGTTCGCAGGGCACGTGGTCCGGCACGGTCGGCGGCGGCACGGCGGTGGGGCTGAGGAAGTCGAACAGGTCCGGCAGGGTGTCCATCGACGAGGCGCCCTGAAACTGCGGCGCAATTACTGGGGTCGCCACCGGAGCGTTCACCACGGCCCCCATCAGTGCCTCAAAGCTGTTCGGCGATTCACCGGCAAACGGCTGGCTATCGGCGACCTGAACGTTGAAGTCGATACGCGCTTGAATCTCGTAATCGCCGATGCGGATCAGCTCGCCATTTTGCAGCAGCTCGCTATTACCCCGGCGCATGCGAACACCGGCGTTAACCAACTCCACACCGTTTGTGCTGTTATCGGTTAAATAATAACGGCCATCTTTGTATTGAATTACGCAATGTTGTGAAGACACCAGCCGCTCAGGATCAGGCAATACCCAGTCATTATCCGAACTGCGGCCGATCGCCATCGAGCCCTGATTCATGGACTTTTCGGCGCACTGCCCTGGGGTAATCTTGTGATAACTAGTGATAGTCAAACACAGCGACATCTTGCCTCCTTGCTGATACTTCGCGCGCGAGCGATTCACGGGACAGAGAATCCCGAGAGTTCCCCATCAGATCGTGCCTCCGACCGTCTACAACCGGCCGATGCCAGCATGATCGCTGATCTTAACTGGGCTCTATGACAAAAATCCTGTCCCGGTGCGCCGTTCGACCCACCAGTCGCGCAGGTTGTTAAGCACCGCACATCTGTCACAGAGGGCGAATAGCTTACCTTGACAAGCCCTAACTACTACACCAAAAATGCACAACTTCTTGAACACCAATGATGGCACATTAGTAGCACCGTGCTTATATGACCAAGAAAACATGCAAAGTTCCTCGCGCAACTAATGCATGAATTGCCCGCCATATAACGGGCTGATAGGGAGATCAATTTCAGTGGATGTGCCGTTGCTGCTCACCGCCGTTTCCGCGACTTCGCCTTGTGGCGAAGACATGGAATATGACGCGCAATTTCTCCAACTGGAGCGTGATGCCAAGGGCCAGCCTGAGCGCAGCATGGGTGATTCCATCTTGCCCGCCGAGCCGCCGGACTGGCGCAGCATCCAGCAGCAGAGCCTCGACCTGCTGCAGCGCAGCAAAGACCTGCGCATCACCCATTTCCTCCTGCAAAGTTCCCTCGCCCTCCAGGGTGTGGCCGGGCTGGCCGATGTTCTGAAACTGATCGACGCCCTGTTGCGCGAATACTGGTCCGACCTGCACCCGCGCCTGGATGCCGACGACGACAACGACCCGACCGTGCGCATCAACGCCCTGTCTGGCCTGACCAGTGACGCGACCATTCGCCTGCTGCGCGAAAGCATCCTCACGCGCTCGCGCACCTTCGGCCCCGTGAGCCTGCGCGCCGCGCTGAATGCCAGCGGCCTGATGAATTTCCCCGACGAACAGCTCGGCGCCCAGCAACTGAACGCCGCATTCCTCGACAGCGACCCCGAACACCTGCAAGCCACCCGCGACGCCTTGAGCGCCGCGCGTGCGGCTTGCGAAGCCATCGAGCAGCAGGTCAGCGACCAGGTCGGTTCAGCCCAAGGCGTGGACCTGACCCTCTTGAAACAACCGCTCAAGCAGGCGCTGCAAGTGCTTAATCAAGCGGTTCCAGACACCCAAGGCAGCAGCGAACCCGAGGCCGTCAGTGACGACAATGCCCCCTCGGTCGAGTACGCCGCTGCCCCTGCGGCATCGCGCCCGGCCGGCGATATCGCCAGCCGCGATGATGTACTGCGCAGCCTGGACAAGATCCTTGCGTACTACACCCGTCACGAGCCTTCGAGCCCGCTGCCGGTGCTGTTGAACCGAGCGAAGAATCTGGTGCATGCCGACTTTGCCGCGATCGTGCGCAATCTGATTCCCGATGGCATGTCCCAATTTGAAAACCTGCGTGGGCCGGACGGCGAGTAAGCCGTCCGACTGCGCAGTAACAACACCGTCGCTCAAGCGACCAGGAGCAGCAACGTGGCGAAGCAAAGTTCTCAGAAATTCATCGCGCGCAACCGCGCGCCTCGGGTGCAGATCGAGTACGACGTCGAGCTCTACGGCGCCGAGAAAAAGGTCCAGCTGCCCTTCGTGATGGGTGTGATGGCCGACCTCGCCGGCAAACCTGCCGAGCCTCTGGCGCCAGTGGCTGATCGCAAGTTCCTTGAAGTGGACGTCGACAACTTCGACTCACGCCTCAAGGCCATGCAGCCGCGCGTAGCGTTCCACGTACCGAACGAATTGACCGGCGAAGGCAACCTGAGCCTGGATATCACGTTCGAAAGCATGGACGACTTCAGCCCGGCCGCCGTGGCGCGCAAAGTCGACTCGCTGAACCAGTTGCTCGAAGCCCGCACCCAGCTGGCCAACCTGCTGACCTACATGGACGGCAAGACCGGCGCTGAAGAAATCATCATGAAGGCAATCAAGGACCCGGCACTGCTTCAGGCACTTGCCAGCGCGCCTAAGCCTGCAGGGGACCAATAATCATGACTGACAATACCGCCCGCGAAGGCAGCCAGATCCTGGGTGCCACCGAAGAAGCCAGCGAGTTCGCCAACCTGCTGCTGCAAGAGTTCAAACCCAAGACCGAGCGTGCCCGCGAAGCCGTGGAAACCGCTGTGCGTACATTGGCCGAACAGGCTCTGGCGCAAACAGACCTAGTGTCCAACGACGCGATCAAGTCGATCGAATCGATCATCGCCGCCATCGACGCCAAGCTCACCGCCCAGGTCAATCAGATCATCCACCATCAGGACTTCCAGCAGCTGGAAAGCGCCTGGCGTGGCTTGCACTACCTGGTCAACAACACCGAGAGCGATGAGCAGCTCAAGATCCGCGTGCTCAACATCTCCAAGCCGGACCTGCACAAGACCCTGAAGAAATTCAAGGGCACCGCGTGGGACCAGAGCCCGATCTTCAAGAAAATGTACGAAGAAGAATACGGCCAGTTCGGCGGCGAACCGTATGGTTGCCTGGTCGGCGACTACTACTTCGATCAGTCGCCTCCGGACGTCGAGTTGCTGGGCGAGCTGTCGAAAGTCTGCGCGGCCATGCACTCCCCGTTCATCGCTGCGGCCTCGCCGACCGTGATGGGCATGGGCTCGTGGCAGGAACTGTCGAACCCGCGCGACCTGACCAAGATCTTCACCACCCCGGAATACGCCGGCTGGCGCTCGCTGCGTGAATCGGAAGATTCGCGCTACATCGGCCTGACCATGCCGCGCTTCCTGGCGCGTCTGCCGTATGGCGCCAAGACCGACCCGGTGGAAGCTTTCGCCTTCGAAGAAAACACCGACGGCGCCGACAGTTCCAAGTACACCTGGGCCAACGCCGCATACGCGATGGCGGTGAACATCAACCGTTCGTTCAAGCACTACGGCTGGTGCTCGCGCATCCGTGGCGTGGAGTCCGGTGGTGAAGTGGAAAACCTGCCGGCCCACACGTTCCCTACCGATGACGGTGGTGTGGACATGAAGTGCCCGACCGAAATCGCCATCAGCGACCGCCGTGAAGCGGAGCTGGCGAAGAACGGTTTCATGCCGCTGCTGCACAAGAAAAACACCGACTTCGCCGCGTTCATCGGCGCCCAGTCGTTGCAGAAACCGGCCGAATACGACGACCCGGACGCCACCGCCAACGCCAACCTGGCCGCGCGCCTGCCGTACCTGTTCGCCACCTGCCGTTTCGCGCATTACTTGAAGTGCATCGTGCGCGACAAAATCGGTTCCTTCAAAGAGAAGGACGAGATGCAGCGCTGGTTGCAGGACTGGATCCTCAACTACGTCGACGGTGACCCGGCGCACTCCACCGAAACCACCAAGGCCCAGCACCCATTGGCTGCCGCCGAAGTGATCGTGGAAGACGTCGAAGGCAACCCGGGGTACTACAACTCCAAGTTCTACCTGCGTCCGCACTACCAGCTCGAAGGGCTGACCGTGTCGCTGCGCCTGGTATCGAAACTGCCTTCGGCGAAAAGCGCCTAACCCACGGATGAGCTGGCTCTTCTGTGGGAGGGGGCTTGCCCCCGATAGCATCACTGGGGTGTGACTGACACACCGAGGTGCCTGCATCGGGGGCAAGCCCCCTCCCACACAAAGGCACTGCGCATTTGGAGTTACTCAAATTCAGTGGCAAGCGCCACACAGGGAGAAAACATGGCTGTTGATATTTTCATCAAGATCGGCGACATCAAGGGCGAGTCCATGGACAAGGCCCACAAGGACGAAATCGACGTACTGAACTGGAGCTGGGGCATGGCCCAGTCCGGCAACATGCACGTGGGCGGTGGTGGTGGTGCAGGCAAGGTGAATATCCAGGACCTGTCGCTGACCAAGTACGTCGACAAAGCTTCGCCGAACCTGATGATGCACTGCGCCAGCGGCAAGCACATCGACAAGGTCAAGCTGACTGTGCGCAAGGCCGGTGGTGAAAGCCAGGTCGAGTACATGGTGATCAACCTGGAAGAAGTGCTGGTCACGTCCCTGAGCACCGGCGGTTCGGGCTCCGATGACCGCCTGACCGAGAACGTTACCCTGAACTTCGCCCAAGTGATGGTTGACTACCAGCCGCAGAAAGCTGACGGCACCAAAGACGGCGGCGCAATCAAGTTTGGCTGGAACATCCGTTCCAACACCAAGCGCTGATAGCCCTGGTGGCCGTGGTCTCATGCC
Source organism: Pseudomonas sp. 2995-1 (assembly GCF_002742505.1). NCBI lineage: Bacteria > Pseudomonadati > Pseudomonadota > Gammaproteobacteria > Pseudomonadales > Pseudomonadaceae > Pseudomonas > Pseudomonas sp. 2995-1. The sequence goes on from NZ_LJSA01000332.1 coordinate 503,389, forward strand.
ACGGCCACTAGCCCTGCCCCTCAGAACAACCGTCCCTCTCACAACCCGTCCGTGGAGCTGCTTTGGTGGTAACTGAAATCGCTTCCCGCGACCGTCTGCAACCGTCCTTGCTGGACCGGCTGACTGACGACGACCCAACCAATCCCAAGGAAAGCGCCGACAAACGCGTGCTGTCCCTGACCCAATTGAAAGCCTCGGTGCTGCGCGACCTGGCGTGGCTGCTCAATACCACGTCGTTGCTCGATGCCGACGCCACGCTGCACACCCCGGCCGGTACCTCGGTGGTCAATTACGGCCTACCTGCATTGGCGGGCAACAGCGTTTCCAGTGTCGATATCAAGGCTCTGGAAGCCCTGATCTACCAGGCGATTGCCACCTTTGAACCGCGCATCCTTCGCCATACCCTGCGGGTGAAGGCCCGCGTTGGCCATGGCGAGATGAATCACAACGCCCTGAGTTTCGAGATCGAAGGCGACCTGTGGGCGCAGCCAGTGCCGTTGCGCCTGTTGCTGCAAACCGACCTCGACCTTGAATCCGGCCACGTGCGCGTGGTCAATGCCGACCAGCGGAGACGCCCATGAATCCGCGTCTGCTGGAGCTGTACAACCAAGAACTGCATCACGTGCGCGAGAGCGCCGCCGAGTTCGCCAAGGAATACCCGAAGATCGCCAGTCGGCTGACGTTGTCTGGCATGGACTGCGCCGACCCGTATGTCGAACGTTTGCTTGAGGGCTTCGCTTACCTCACCGCCCGCGTACAGCTCAAACTCGACGCCGAGTACCCGACCTTCACCCACAACCTGCTGGAAATCGCTTACCCGCACTACCTGGCGCCGACCCCGTCGATGACCGTGGTGCAATTGCAGACCGACCCCGACGAAGGCTCCCTGGCCAGCGGCTTCCCGCTGCCGCGCGACACCGTGTTGCGTGCCGCCCTGGGCCGCGAAACCCAGACCTGCTGCGAGTACCGCACCGCACACCCGGTGACGTTGTGGCCGTTGCAGGTCAGCAATGCCGAGTACTTCGGCAACCCCGCCGCCGTACTCGGTCGCCTGGCCGCCAGTGAGCCGAAAGCCAAGGCCGGCCTGCGCCTGACCCTACGCACCGGCGCCGAATTGCCGTTCAACAGCCTCGACCTGGACAACCTGCCGCTGTACCTCAGCGGCGCCGACGAGCAGCCGTTCCGCCTTTACGAACAACTGCTGGGCAACGCCTGCGCGGTGTTTGCGCGCAAGCCCGGTGGCGATTGGGTTGAGCGGTTGCCCCAGGACGCACTGCGCTCCCGGGGTTTCGACGATGCCGACGCGGCTATGCCGGTCGTTGCGCGCGCATTCCAGGGCTATCGGTTGTTGCAGGAATACTTCGCCCTGCCCCACCGTTTCCTGTTCGTCGAATTCGCCGAACTGAGCCGCGCGGTCAAACGTTGCGACGGCCAGGAGCTGGAGCTGATCGTGCTGTTCGACCGTCACGAACCGAGCCTGGAAGGCAGCGTCGGCGCGGCGCAATTCCTGCCGTTCTGCACCCCGGCGATCAACCTGTTCCCGAAGCGCGTGGACCGCATCCACTTGTCCGACCGGGTCAACGAGCACCACGTGATCGCCGACCGCACACGGCCAATGGATTTCGAGATTCACTCGCTGAGCGGCATCACCGGCCACGGTACTGGGCCAGAGCAGCCATTTTTGCCGTTCTATGCGGTACGCGATCCATCCCGTTATGGCCGCGACCAGGCGTACTACACGGTGCGTCGCGAGCCGCGCGTGCTATCCAGCGACCAACGCCGCAATGGCCCACGCTCTACCTACGTGGGCAGCGAAACCTTCGTCAGCCTGGTGGACAGCCGCCAGGCGCCCTACGGCCACGACCTGCGCCAACTGGGCGTGACGGCGCTGTGCACGAATCGCGATTTGCCGTTGTTCATGAGCGTGGGCAATGGCAAGACCGACTTCACCCTCTCCGACAGCGCGCCGGTTTTATCCGTGCGTTGCGTCGCCGGCCCAAGTCGCCCGCGCGCCAGCCATGCCCATGACGCCAAGGCCTGGCGCCTGATCAGCCAGTTGTCGCTCAACTATTTGTCCCTGAGCGAACAAGGCCAGGGCGCGGGTGCCTTGCGCGAATTACTGCGCCTGTATGGCGACAGCAATGACGCCGCCCTGCAATTGCAGATCGAAGGTCTGCGCGACGTCAGCAGCAAGGCCGTCACCCGGCGCCTGCCGATGCCCGGACCGATCGTATTTGGCCGCGGTCTTGAGATCACATTGGAGTTCGATGAAAACGCGTTTCGCGGTACCGGCGTGTTCCTGCTCGGTGCGGTGCTGGAACGCTTCCTGGCACGCTACGTGTCGATCAACAGTTTTACCGAGACGGTGATCCGTACCACCGAACGCGGCGAGATCATGCGATGGAAAGCCAAGCCCGGGCGTCGTCCGACCCTGTGAGTACTTTGGATGCGATGCATCAGGAGCCCTGGGAATACGATTTCTTCCAGGCGCTGCGGCGTATCGAGTGCGAATCGCCGGACCTGCCGCGCCTGGGCCATTCCCTGCGCCTGGCAGACGACCCGCTACGCTTGGGGCAACAGGCCGATTGCACGTTCGCCCCGGCCACCCTGGCGTCGGTCGACCCCGGCGGCGATGGCAAACCCGCACGCCTGGAGCAGTTCTTCTTTGGCCTCGGCGGCCCGAACGGCCCGTTGCCGCTGCACATCACCGAGTACGTACGCGAGCGCCAGCGCAACAATGCTGACAGCACCAGCAAGCAGTTCCTGGACGTCTTCCACCACCGCCTGCTAAGCCTGTTTTATCGGGCTTGGGCCGAGGCGCGGCCGACGGTCAGCCATGACCGACCGGATGATGACTACTGGTCTGCACGCCTCGCCGCCTTAAGTGGTCGAGGCATGCCGAGTCTGCTCAACCAAGGGCTGATTCCCGACACGGCGAAGCTGCATTACAGCGGTCACTTATCAGCGCAAACCCGTTACCCAGACGGTTTGAAGGCAATCCTCGGCGAGTATTTCGGCCTGCCGGTGGAGATTGAAGAATACGTCGGCCAATGGCTGGAACTGCCAGAGCGCAGCCGTGTGAGTGTCAGCGCCAACCGGCTGGGTGTGGACTTTTGCCTGGGCAGCCATGTGTGGGACCGCCAGCACAAATTCCGTATCCGCCTGGGCCCGCTCAAGCTGGACGACTACATGGGCATGCTGCCCGGCAGTCAGCCGTTCAACGAGCTGGTGGCGTGGGTGGCCGAGTACCTGGGCCATGAATTGGACTGGGACTTGAACCTGGTTTTGCAACAACCCGAAGTACCGGCGCTGCAACTCAATGGCCAGTTCCGCCTGGGCTTTAACACCTGGCTCGGCAATCCCGAGCATGACGCCAACGACCTAATCCTGGCCCGGCATTACGCCGATCAAGCCACCACCTCAAGGAATCCAGAGCATGGGTGAAATCAGTCGCGCCGCACTGTTCGGCAAACTCAACAGCGTGGCCTACAAGGCCATCGAAGCCGCCACCGTGTTCTGCAAGTTGCGGGGCAATCCGTATGTGGAACTGGCCCACTGGTTTCACCAGTTGCTGCAACTGCAGGACTCGGACCTGCACCGCATCATCCGCCAGTTCAACGTCGAGCCGGCGCGCCTGGCCCGTGACCTCACCGAAGCCCTGGACCGCCTACCGCGTGGCTCGACGTCGATCACCGACCTGTCGTCCCATGTGGAAGAAGCCGTGGAGCGCGGCTGGGTATACGGCAGCCTGATGTTCGGCGAAAGCCAGGTGCGCACCGGTTATCTGGTGCTAGGCATCCTCAAGACGCCAAGCTTGCGCCACGCGCTGCTGGGGTTGTCTTCGGAATTCGACAAGATCAAGGCCGAGGCACTGAGCGAGCGTTTTGATGAATACGTTGGCGACTCGCCGGAAAACGCCTTGAGCGCCAGCGACGGCTTTAACGCCGGTGTTCCAGGCGAGGCCAGCGGCGCCATGGCACCGAGTGCGATGGGCAAACAGGAAGCCCTCAAGCGTTTCACCGTCGACCTGACCGAACAGGCTCGCAGCGGCAAGCTCGACCCTATCGTCGGCCGTGACGAAGAGATCCGCCAACTGGTGGACATCCTCATGCGCCGCCGCCAGAACAACCCGATCCTCACCGGTGAAGCCGGCGTCGGCAAGACGGCCGTGGTCGAAGGTTTCGCCCTTCGCATCGTCGCCGGTGACGTGCCGCCTGCACTGAAAGACGTGGAACTGCGCAGCCTTGATGTCGGCCTGCTGCAAGCCGGCGCCAGCATGAAAGGCGAGTTTGAACAGCGCCTGCGCCAGGTCATCGAAGACGTCCAGGCCTCGCCCAAGCCGATCATCCTGTTTATCGACGAAGCCCATACCCTGGTAGGTGCCGGTGGCGCCGCCGGGACGGGTGATGCAGCCAACCTGCTCAAGCCTGCCCTCGCCCGTGGCACCTTGCGTACCGTGGCAGCCACCACCTGGGCCGAGTACAAGAAGCACATCGAGAAAGACCCAGCGCTGACCCGCCGCTTCCAGGTCGTGCAAGTTGCTGAACCGTCGGAAGACAAAGCTCTGCTGATGATGCGCGGCGTGGCATCGACCATGGAGAAACACCACCAGGTGCAGATCCTCGACGAAGCCCTTGAAGCCTCGGTAAAGCTGTCTCACCGCTATATCCCGGCGCGCCAGTTGCCCGATAAATCCGTAAGCCTGCTGGACACCGCCTGCGCCCGCGTCGCCATCAGCCTGCACGCCGTACCGGCCGAAGTGGACGACAGCCGCCGCCGCATCGAAGCCCTGGAAACCGAGCTGCAAATCATCGCCCGCGAGCATGCCATCGGCATCGACATTGGTGCGCGCCAGAGCAACAGCGAAACCCTGTTAAGCGCCGAGCGTGAGCGCCTGGCGACCCTGGAAAGCCGCTGGGCCGAAGAGAAAACCCTGGTGGATGAATTGCTCGCCACCCGTGCCACCCTGCGTGAAAAGGCCGGGGTTGTGGACAGCGATGCGGGTAACAACGAGAGCGATGAGTTGCGTGCGAAACTGGTCGATCTGCAACAGCGACTGACCGCGCTGCAAGGCGAAACTCCGCTGATCCTACCGACCGTGGATTACCAGGCCGTGGCCTCGGTGGTCGCTGATTGGACCGGTATCCCGGTGGGCCGCATGGCTCGCAATGAACTGGAGACGGTGCTTAACCTCGACCAGCACCTGAAGAAACGCATCATCGGCCAGGACCACGCCCTGCAGATGATCGCCAAGCGCATCCAGACCTCCCGAGCCGGCCTCGATAACCCGAGCAAGCCAATTGGCGTGTTCATGCTCGCCGGCACCTCCGGCGTGGGCAAGACCGAAACCGCCCTGGCCTTGGCCGAGGCCATGTACGGCGGTGAGCAGAACGTGATCACCATCAACATGAGCGAGTTCCAGGAAGCTCACACGGTGTCGACCCTCAAGGGCGCGCCACCGGGCTATATCGGCTACGGCGAAGGCGGCGTGCTGACCGAAGCAGTGCGGCGTAAACCCTACAGCGTGGTCCTGCTGGACGAGGTGGAGAAAGCCCACCCGGACGTGCATGAAATTTTCTTCCAGGTGTTCGACAAAGGCGTGATGGAAGATGGCGAAGGCCGGGTGATCGACTTCAAGAACACCCTGATCCTGCTGACCACCAACGCCGGTACCGAGCTGATTTCCCGCGTCTGCAAAGACCCGGCGAACATCCCCGAGCCAGAAGAAATCGCCAAGGCCCTGCGTCAGCCATTGCTGGAGATCTTCCCGCCTGCCTTGCTCGGCCGCCTGGTGACGATCCCCTACTACCCGCTGAGCGACGAGATGCTCAAGGCGATCACCCGCCTGCAACTCAACCGCATCAAGAAGCGCGTGGAGAATACCCACAAGGTCGCCTTCGACTACGACGACGCGGTGGTCGACCTGATCGTCTCGCGCTGCACCGAAACCGAAAGCGGCGGACGCATGATCGACACCATCCTCACCAACAGCCTGCTGCCGGACATGAGCCGTGAGTTCCTCACGCGCATGCTTGAGGGCAAGGCGCTGGCGGGTGTGCGCATCAGCAGCCGGGATAATGAATTGCACTACGACTTCAGCGACGCCGAATAACGACTGTTGGAATGCAATGCAAATGTGGGAGGGGGCTTGCCCCCGATGGCGGTGAATCAGTCGCCTGATACCTCAACTGACACACTGCTATCGGGGGCAAGCCCCCTCCCACATTTGAACTCAGTTTCTTCGGTTATTTAGTCATTTTCGAGACGCCCGATGCTATTCAACCAAGCCTCACGCCTGGCCAAGATCACCAGCCCCCTCGGGCCGGATGTGCTGCTGCTCAATGAAATGGGCGGCGGCGAAGAGCTGGGCCGACTGTTCAACTATGAGCTGCAACTGACGTCCCTGGACGCCAACATCGACCTCAACCAGTTGCTGGGCAAGCCGATGAGCGTCGGCGTGCAACTGGCGGACGGTGGCGAGCGGCACTTCCACGGCATCGTCGCGCGTTGCAGCCAGAACATCGATCAGGGTCAGTTCGCCAGTTATCAGGTGACGCTGCGCCCGTGGTTCTGGCTGCTCAGCCGCACCTCCGATTGCCGGATCTTCCAGAACCTGAGCATCCCGCAGATCATCAAGCAGGTGTTCCGCGACCTGGGTTTTTCCGACTTCGAAGACGCCCTGAGCCGGCCGTACCGCGAGTGGGAATACTGCGTGCAGTACCGCGAGACCAGCTTCGATTTCGTCAGCCGCTTGATGGAGCAGGAAGGTATCTACTACTTCTTCCGCCATGAACAGGACCGTCACGTGCTGGTGCTGGCCGACGCCTATGGCGCCCACACCACGGTGCCAGGCTACGCGTCTATCCCGTATTACCCCAAGGACGAGCAGCAGCGCGAACGCGACCACATGCACAACTGGCACCTGGCGCAGGAAGTGCAACCGGGCTCCCTGGAGCTCAACGACTACGACTTCCAGCGCCCCAGCGCCAGCATCGACGTGCGCTCGGCCATGCCGCGCCCGCACACTGCCGGCGACTACCCGCTGTACGACTACCCCGGCACCTACGTGCAAAGCGCCGACGGCGAACACTACGCGCGCACCCGCATCGAAGCCCTGCAAACCCTGCATGAGCAAATCGAGTTCGCCGGCAACGCGCGCGGGCTAGGTTCTGGCCACCTGTTCAGCCTCACCGGCTTCAGCCGCCAGGACCAGAACCGCGAATACCTGATCGTCGGCTGTCGCTATTACATCGTCCAGGAAAGCCTGGAAAGCGGCGGCGGCTCAGGCTCGGCGCAGTTCGAAAGCAGCCTGACCTGCATCGACGCCCAACAAAGCTTCCGCCCGCTGGCCAACACCCACCGCCCCATCGTCAAAGGCCCGCAGACCGCCTTGGTTGTGGGCCCCAAAGGCGAGGAGATCTGGACCGACCAGTACGGCCGCGTAAAGGTGCACTTCTACTGGGACCGCCACGACCAATCCAACGAAAACAGCTCGTGCTGGATTCGCGTATCGCAGTCCTGGGCTGGCAAGAACTGGGGCTCGATGCAGATTCCACGGATTGGCCAGGAAGTGATTGTAAGCTTCCTCGAAGGCGACCCCGACCGGCCGATCATCACCGGCCGCGTGTACAACGCTGAGCAGACCGTACCGTACGACCTGCCGGAAAACGCGACCCAGAGCGGCATGAAAAGCCGTTCGAGCAAGGGCGGCACGCCGGCCAACTTCAATGAAATCCGCATGGAGGACAAGAAGGGGTTGGAGCAGTTGTACATCCATGCCGAGCGTAACCAGGACATCGTCGTCGAAGTGGACGAAAGTCACTCGGTAGGGCATGACCGCAACAAGAGCATTGGGCATGACGAGACGGTGACGATTGGGAATAACCGTGTGCGCATCGTCAAGCAGGAAGACATCCTTTCTGTGGGCAAGAGGAAAACCGACAGTATCAGCCAGAGCTACGTGATTGAAGTGGGCGAAAACCTACGCCTGGTCTGCGGTAAAAGCATTCTGGAGTTGAACGCCAGCGGGCAGATCAACCTGAGCGGCGTCAATATCAGCTTCCACGCCAGCGGCGATGCCGAGTTCAACACCGGCGGCGTGCTGCACCTGAACAACGGCGGCGGCCCCGGCGCCACGCCCGATGGCCAAGGCCAGAAAGGCGCCATTGACGCCAATATCAAGGCAGCGTTCCCCGCACCTAAAAGCTCCTGACGAGACCTGTTTGCCATGACGTACCGAATCAACGAATTCCAGTTTCAACTGCCCGCCAGTGAGTTGCAGGACGCGACGATCAACATCCTCAAGTTCCCCGAACTGGGCACGTCCCTGATCGTCAGCCGCAGCCTGCTGGCCGAAGGCGAAACCCTGCACAGCAACTTCAACGACCAACTCCAGCGCCTGGAAAAACAGGTGCAGGACTTGCGCTACCAACCGGGTGTCGATGTGCGCCTGGGCGCCGCGCAAGAGGTCGAAGGCATCGAGCTGCGCAGCCAGTTCAACAAGGGCAATGACAAGGTGTTCCAGTATCAGTTGGCCCTGGTGATACCGGGCACACGCAAGATGCTCGCGTTGAGTTATGTGAAGGCGGATAAGCTGGGTGATGCCGAGGCGGCGCATTGGGCGTTGATCAAGAACTCGCTGTCGTTCGACGCGCTTTGATGAGCGGCCTGCATGTCTGACGCACTTTGGGCGGCCCGGATGGGCGATGCGCTCGACCATACCTCGATGATGGCCGACATTCTCGGCGGCGTGCTGGAGGTGGCGGCGAACATCGCGATTACCGCACTGGCCACGGCGGCGGTGGTGGCCGCCACCGGGATCACCGTTGTCACGGGCGGGTTGGGGTGCTTCCTGCTGGGCGCAGTAGTCGGCGTGGTGGTGGGCCTCGCGATGAGCAAGACCGGAGCCGACAAGGGCCTGAGCAATTTATGCGAGGGCATCGGCAACGCGCTGTTCCCACCGACGGTACAGGCCAATATCCTCACAGGATCCCTCGATACCTTTACCAATAACATCCCCTCTGCCCGTGCTGCCGGGGCGGTTGTTTCCCATGTAGCACCGGCCGGCACGGAGTTGGAAATGCAGGCTCCGGAAGAAGAGCCTGAAGCCGAAGCCAGTTACCTGGACATGGCCGGCGAGTTCTTCTCACAGATGTGGCGCCCCACCGTGGCTTCGCCTGCGCCAGGTACAGAAACTAAGCCCGAAGACCTGGTGCTTTGCATGAAGCACCCACCGATGCCGCCGCAGTTCATGGCCGAAGGCTCGGACAAGGTGACCATCAACGGCCAGCCCGCGGTGCGCAGCGGCGATCGCAGCACCTGCGATGCGAAAGTGGTGTCCTCCGGCCTGATCTCCCCCGACGTCACCATCGGCGGCGGCTCGGTGGTGGTGCGTGAGATTCGCAGCGGCAAAACCCCGGGGGTCGGGTTGGCAGTGACTGTGCTGCTGATGCTCAAGGGCGGCAAGGGCAAGTTCTTCAGCAAATTGCCGTGCATGTTGGCCGGCGCGGCGGCGTCGATGGCTGTGAGCAGTGCGATGGGCGCGGCGGCCAACGCCGCCATGGGCTCGTCGAACCCGGTCCATGCGGCCACTGGGGCCAAGGTGCTCGGCGGCGATGACGAACTGGATTTCGTCCTACCCGGCCTGTTGCCGATTGACTGGCAGCGCTTCTACAACAGCCGCGATGAACGCCGTAACACGCTGTTCGGCAAGGGCTGGAGCGTTGCCTACGAAGTGTGCGTCGAAATCCGGCCCCATCCCGAAGGCGGCGACACCCTGGTCTACACCGACGAACAGGGGCGCCCCATCGATATGGGCACCATTCCTTTGGGCGGCGCGGTGTTCAGCGCCGGTGAGGGGCTTGCTGTACGGCGCAACCGCAATGGGCAGTTGTTGATCGAAAGCGACGACGGTGCGTACCGCTTGTTCGAGCCCACCCCGACAAACCCGTCGCTGCTGCGCCTGAGCCAATTGGGTGACCGTAACGACAACCGCATCTATCTCGATTATGACGAGGCCGACGGCCTGGTGCGGCTGCGCGACACCTTCGACCTGACTCAGGTCGAACTGATTCGCGACCCACTCCACGTGACCCGCATCGAGCGCGTCTACCCCGATCAACGCCGAGAAGTACTCGCAAGCTACGATTACGACGCCATCGGCAACTTGGCCGAGGTACGCGATGCCAGCGGCCAAGTGCAAAGGCGCTTTGCCTATGACACCGGGCAACGCATGGTGGAGCACCAGTTGCCCAGCGGCTTGCACTGCTTTTATGAGTGGGCCCTGATAGATGGTCTGGAATGGCGCGTGGTCAAACATTGGACCAATGAAGGTGATGCCTACCGGTTCGACTATGACTTGCAGGCCGGCACCACACGCATTACCGACAGCTTGCAGCGTGTCAGCACCCGGCACTGGAACAGCCAACACCAGATCATCCTCTACAGCGACAACCTCGGCCAGACCTGGCTGTTCGAATGGAACGACGAGCGCCAACTGCTCAACGCCACCGACCCACAGGGCGGCCGCTATGAATACAGCTACGACGAGGCAGGCAACCTCATCGGCGAAACCGACCCCCTGGGGCGCAGCGACTCGACGTTATGGCTGGAGCACTGGGCCCTGCCGTTGGCGCAAACCGACGCCGCCGGCAACAGTTGGCGCTACCGCTATGATCAGCGCGGCAACTGCACCGCCGCCATTGACCCGCTGGGCCATGTCACCCGCTATCGCTATGACGACCATGGCCAGGTCGTCGAGATCATCGACGCCACGGGTAAAAGCAAAAAGCTGCGTTGGAACCCGTTCGGGCAACTGATCGAGCACATCGATTGCTCGGGGTACCCGACCCGGTTCAGCTACAACGAGCAGGGCTTTTTGCAAGTCATCACCGACGCCCTCGGCGAACGTACCCAATTCCACTACGACGCCCAAGGCCGCTTGCTCAGCAGCCAATTACCCGACGGCCGTAGCGAGCAGTACCAACGAGATATCAGCGGCCAACTGACCGCTTATACCGACCCGGCCGGCCACACCACGCGCTATCAACACAACCGCCGGGGCCAGGTGCGCCAACGCACCGATGCCCATGGCCGGCAAGTGCAGTTCGGGTATGACAACTTTGGTCGGCTGCAAGCGCTGGTCAACGAGAACGGGGAACGTTACCGGTTTGCCTGGGATGATGGGGATCGGTTGACGGAGCAGCGTAACCTTGATGGCAGCGCGAAACGTTATACATACGATGCCCTCGATAACGTAAACAGAGTCGAGACCATCGCGGCGATGCGAACAGGTCAGCAGACCAATGAAAAAACTATCGTCCAGCATCTGCAACGGGATGCGATGGGCCGACTGACAACCCGAATCACACCAGATGGACAGTCCTGCTTCCGCTACAGTCCGTTGAACCAGTTAGTCGAAGCAATCGCTATCGATAACGACGGCAACCAACAACGAGTGGGCTTCGCTTATGACGCGCGGGGTTATCTCACCGAAGAAAAGAGCACCGCCGGGAACCTGAAGCATCACTATGATGAACTCGGCAATCTAATCCAGACGCAATTGCCTGATGGCCGCCGGATTAACCGCTTGCACTATGGCAGTGGCCATTTGCATCAGCTAAATCTCGACGGCCATGTAATAAGCGACTTCGAGCATGATCGACTGTATCGAGAGGTCATCCGGACACAAGGCCACATCAGTACGCGAAGCGAATATGACCGCAGCGGCCGCTTACGCACTCGCCAACATCGGCATGCCAGCCTAGCGGCCTTGATGCCAGCGCCCGAACAAATACATTTTGAGTTCGATCCCAGCGACCATCTTGTGGGTCGTCTCGAACGGGGCCCACAAGGACAACAACGCCAACTGCTGCACTACGATATGACAGGGCGGATCCGTGCAACCCAGGGAGGCCGCCAAACTCAGAACGAATCATTTTGCTTCGATGCCGCTGCCAATCTTCTCGACAGCTCATCCGGTTCTACAGAGCAGGTAGCGCATAACCAACTGATCACTTATCAGGATAAGCGGTACTGCTACGACGGGTTCGGGAGAGTGATTGAAAAATCCAGCAGACGACACGGTTTACAGCATTTTAGCTATGACACTGATCACCGGCTGATCGAAGTCCGAACGCAAAAACCAGAGGGAGAAAGCGTAGTCAGAATGCGCTATGACCCGCTGGGACGACGGATTGAGAAAACCGAACATAACAGCAAAGGGCAGCTCATAGGCCACACCCGCTTCGACTGGGACGGCCTGCAATTACTGAAAGAGCATAAAAATAGTCAAATCAGCCTGTACCTCTACCTCAATAATGGTCACGAGCCCCTGGCTAGGGTCGATGGTATTGGTGAAGGTCAACGAATTCGTTACTACCACAACGATCCCAATGGGCTGCCCCACGCGTTGACGGAAAGTGACGGTCACCCGCTATGGCATGCAGAGTTTCAGGTTTGGGGCAACACAGTCGATGAGACCCGCGAGCCCTACTTTATTGAGGAACAGAACCTGCGTTTCCAGGGGCAGTACCTAGACCGGGAAACAGGCTTGCACTACAACACCTTTCGTTTCTATGACCCAGACATAGGACGCTTCACCAGCCCCGACCCGTTGGGTCTGACAGGAAGCCTCAATCTTTATCGCTATGCACCGAATCCATTCACCTGGATCGATCCGCTCGGACTAAAAGAGGACGAAATCATTCGCTACATGGGCAAAAGCGAAACTGTCGCCTCTAAGGCTGCCAACGGCGGTAAGGGGGGCTTGGTTCCGAATATTAGGGGTGAGAAAGCCATCTGGGTCAATCATGACAGCAACCCCGGCTTCAACCCTGGAAAGGAACAGTATCGGGTAGTGGCCACAGTCAACAATGAAGGGGTCAGCATGCTCAACAATCATAAGGACATTTCTGACGTTGACTATAAAGAGACAGGGTTGAAAGATGGCGTGCTGTCAAAAACGAATGAACCCAAGGCAAAAGGAATCGGTAACCGATTACTCGACAAATTTAACAAAACCATTACCTCCTTTCGAGTCGAGAAAAAAGGCCCGAACGGAAAGTGGAAGACATGCGGATAGCGGAAAATGGACCTGTTCAACCTCCTTTCATACAAGCTTGAAAATTTCCTGAACATCCGGCCATGTCCGACAGAGTTCGGTGATGTTTTTTACCGAGAAGATGAGCCTTCTCTACTCTCTGTCGCCGCCAGAAAGCTCAATGGGACTACGCTTTATGTGAGCCGCTGGCATGACCTGTTTTCCATCAGTACCTTCGAAAAAGCCATGTCGAAGCTCGGCTTCACAGAACCGGACTGTTATGCCCTCCTGTCAGTCCTGTCACGCTTCGGTTATTTACTTGAAATAGACAACCGTCAACGGACCAATAAAGACTACTTTATCTTCTTCTATATAATTCAATTGATCACTTTGAAAAACAATCAGATCGATGCGAATGAACAGTTCAAAAACCACATACTCAAATCCCTGCTTTTCGAACTGAGCATTGAAGACGAAATTTATAAGCGTTTCAGCATCAAAAATAATAAACTGATACTAAACGCAGATATTCTAGGGCCAACCCCACTACTGGACGTTATTGACCTGATTTATCAGGCAATCAAGGCCGACGACCGAAAAGAAAATGTAATCTTTAGCGTCTTAAAAGACTACCAAAAAAGTATTATTACACTACTGACAAAACCCAACGACACGAATTATCGTTTCCGATTTAATGATTGCCACAGCGAATTCATGTATCCAGATGTATTTCTGCATGCTTACGCTAACGACAGGCAAACGTTATTTGACGCTATCGTTGATACGGTCAACCCACTTCAATCCACACACAATCTTTTTGTTTCCAACATCATCCTAATGAACTACGCCTTTTATATTATTAAAAATAAACCTCAAGAAATATTGAGACTTAAAAAGCATACCCGTGATAAAGCCGTGTTCGAAAAAGTGGTGCAAGCAATCATCTCTCGCCGGATGTCTGTCAAAAAAGAATGCTTCAGGAATATTCTGACAGATCACGATCTTTCCTCAATAAACGATAGCCCAACCGTGTTCTACAACATTTTATATTCGCTATAGCCGCTACGCCGTCAAGGCCATTGGATTGTCTGGGCAACCCTATCCTGATCAAGCGCCTGAAGACCGCATTGACCTGTATGCCTTAAAACACAAGGATCCTGTGACTATGGAAGGTAACGTGCTAAACACCGATTGGCCCAGCAGAGCAGCCTATGTCTGATGCCCTATGGGCGGCCCGGATGGGGGATGCGCTTTCCCACACTTCGATGATGGCCGACATCCTTGGCGGTGTGCTGGAGGTGGCGGCCAATATCGCGATCACCGCCGTGGCGACCGCGGCCGTGGTTGCGGCCACCGGCATTACCGTCGCCACTGGCGGGCTGGGTTGCTTCCTGCTGGGCGCGGTGGTGGGCACGATTGTCGGCCTGGCCATGAGCAAGACGGGGGCAGATAAAGGTCTGACGAATTTATGCGATAGCTTCAGCAATGCGCTGTTCCCGCCCACGGTGCAGGCGAACATTCTCACGGGCTCCACCGACACCCTCACCAACAACATCCCCGCCGCCCGTGCCGCCGGGGCGATCAGCTCCCACGTCGCGCCGGCCGGCACCGAGCTGGAAGAACCCGAGCCTGAGCCAGAAGCCAGCTACCTGGACATGGCCGAGAGTTTCTTCTCGCAGATGTGGCGTCCTACAGTGGCAACCCCCGCTCCCGGCGCCGTGCCCAAGCCGCTGGACCTGGTGGTGTGCATGAAGCACCCTCCTATGCCACCGCAGTTCCTTGCCGAGGGCTCGAACAAGGTCACGATCAACGGCCAGCCGGCGGTGCGCAGTGGTGATCGCAGTACGTGCGATGCGACCGTGGTGTCGTCCGGGTTGATTTCATCGAACGTGACCATCGGCGGCGGCTCGGTGGTGGTGCGCGAGATTCGCAGCGGCAAGACCCCGGGTGTGGGGCTGGCGGTGACGGCGTTGTTGATGCTCAAGGGTGGCAAGGGCAAGTTCTTCAGCAAGCTGCCGTGCATGTTGATCGGCGGCGCGACCTCGATGGCCGTGAGCAGTGCGATGGGGGCCATGGCCAACGCGGCGATGGGCTCGTCGAACCCGGTGCATGCGGCCACCGGCGCCAAGGTGTTGGGCGGCGATGATGAGCTGGATTTCGTACTGCCTGGCATCCTGCCGATTGATTGGCAGCGTTTCTACAACAGCCGTGACGAACGCACGGGCGGTTTGTTCGGTGCGGGTTGGAGCGTGCCGTATGAGGTGTGCGTCGAAATTCGTCCCCATCCCGAGGGCGGCGAAACGCTGGTCTACACCGATGAACAGGGCCGGCCTATCGACATGGGCAGTATTCCCCTGGGCGGCGCGGTGTTCAGCGCCGGTGAAGGGCTGGCCGTGCGGCGACACCTCAACGGGCAGTTGCTGATTGAAAGCGATGACGGTCTGTATCGCTTATTTGAGCCTTCCGCCAACCCGGCGTTGCTGCGCCTCAGCCAGCTCGGCAACCGCAACAACAACCGCATCCATGTTGATTACGACGAAGCCGGGCGGCTGATCCGGCTGCGCGATACGTTCGACTTGGTGCAAGTGGAGTTGATCCGCGATCAAGGCCACGTGATGCGGCTCGAACGTCTTTACCCCGATCAACGCCGCGAAGTACTGGTCAGCTATAGCTATGATGCCGCCGGTAATCTGGCTGAAGTACGCGACGCCACCGGCCAGGTGCAGCGGCGCTTCAGCTACGATGCCGGCCAGCGCATGGTCGAGCACCAGTTGCCGACCGGTCTGCGCTGTTTCTACGAATGGGCCTTGGTTGAAGACGTGGAATGGCGCGTGGTCCGGCACTGGACCGACGAAGGCGATGCCTACCAGTTCGACTATGACTTGCAGGCCGGTATCACGCGGATTACCGACGGCTTGCAACGCGTCAGTAGCCGCCACTGGAACACCCAGCACCAGATCGTTCGCTACTGCGATAACCTCGGGCAAACCTGGCGGTTCGAGTGGAACGACGAGCGCCAATTGCTCAGCGCCACCGACCCGCTGGGCGGGCGCTTTGCATACAGCTACGACGACGCCGGCAACCTGATCGGCGAGACCGACCCGCTGGGCCGCAGCGACTCGACCTTGTGGCTTGAGCACTGGGCACTGCCGCTGGTGGAGACCGACGCCGCCGATAATAGCTGGGCGTATCGCTACGATCAGCGCGGCAACTGCATCGCCGAAACCGATCCGCTGGGCTACGTCACCCGCTACCGCTATGACGATCACGGCCAGGTCGTGGAGATCATCGACGCCACCGGCAAAAGCAAGAAGATGCGCTGGAACCCGTTCGGGCAGTTGGTTGAGCATATTGATTGTTCGGGTTACCCGACGCGTTTCAGTTATGACGAGCGCGGTTATTTGCAGGTCATTACCGACCCGCTAGGGGAACGAACAACCTTCACATACGACACGATGGGCAGGATGCTCAGCCAGCAGTTGCCAGATGGTCGTATCGAGTATTTTCAACGCAACGCCTGTGGACAATTGACGGTCCATACCGACCCGTCAGGCCACTCGACTCATTATCAGTACAACCCTCGCGGGCGCATTCGCCAGCGCACGGATGCGCACGGCCGCAAAGTGCAATTCAGCTATGACAGCTACGCACGGCTGCAAGCACTGACCAATGAGAATGGCGAATGTTATCGTTTCACGTGGAATGCCAATGATCGCCTGGTCGAGCAGCGCGACCTAGATGGCAGCGCCCATCGCTATGACTACGATGCATTGAACAGCATCACCAGCGTCACTGCTTTACCACCTCACGACAGCAATGCGCCAGGTCTCCCTGAACAGCCTATTGTTCACTGTTTGGAGCGTGACGCTGCCGGGCGCCTGGTTGTCAAAATCACCGACGATGGCCGCACGGATTATTTATACGATCTCCTGGATCAATTGATCGCAATCACGTTCAAGGACGCCCAGGGCAACGAACAAAAATTGAGTTATCGCTATGACGCCCTCGGCCAGCCACTCGAAGAGCAAAGCTCGGCCGGCAGTTTGAAACATCGCTATGACGAATTGGGCAATCTGACCCAGACCCAATTACCCGATGGTCGCTGGATCAACCGTCTGTACTACGGCAGTGGTCATTTGCACCAGATCAACCTCGATGGCCAAGTCATCAGTGACTTCGAGCGGGACCGCCTGCATCGTGAAGTACTTCGCACACAAGGTCAGATCAGCACCCGCACTGAATATGATCGGGGCGGGCGGTTGCGCGCTCGTGTACGGTATCCAAGTACCCTGCCGCGACCACTGACGGGAATGAGCTCGACATACTTCGACTTTGATCCCAGCGACAACCTGATCGCCCGCCACGAACAAAAAGCAGGAATTGCACACCAAAAGTCGTTTCACTACGACGCCACTGATCGCATCATTGCCAGCCAGAATCCAATACATGGGACGCAGGAAAGCTTTGCTTATGACGCAGCGGCCAACCTTCTGGATGGTCCCCGGCCGGGTGTAGGCCTGGTGGTACATAACAAATTAATAACCTACCAAGACAAGCGTTACCGGTATGACAGTTTCGGTCGCCTGGTTGAAAAACGTAGTGCTCGTCGCGCCGTTCAACTATTCAAGTACGACGCTGAAAGCAGAGTGGTCGAAATACGAAATCAGCACGCCGCCAATGAAACTGTCATCACAATGACCTACGACCCTTTAGGTCGTCGGATTACAAAAACCGAACAAAACAGCAACGGTAATACGCTTGGTACCACTCGTTTTGTCTGGGACGGGTTGCAACTGATACAAGAGCACCGTAATAACCAGACCAGCCTTTATCTTTATGAAGATGGGAGCTATGAAGCACTGGCACGTGTTGATGGCCTCGGCCCACTGCAAAGAATCAGGTACTACCACAACGATCCTAACGGACTGCCGCACGAATTGACGGACCACGATGGGCACCGCGTATGGCAGGCCAGTTATTACGCTTGGGGTAATACTGCCGAGGAAACCAGAGAGTCTTCTTACATCGAAGAACAGAACTTGAGGTTTCAGGGGCAATACTTGGACCGGGAAACCGGTTTGCACTACAACACGTTCAGGTTTTACGACCCCGATATAGGTCGGTTTATCACGCCGGACCCCATAGGACTCGCCGGTGGCTTGAACCTCTATCAGTACGGGCCTAATCCGATGGGCTGGTGTGATGCGTGGGGGCTGGCAGGCAGTCCAACCACAGCGACTCATATCACCTACCTGGGCGTCGACAAAGCGACCGGCAAACCTTATGTCGGTTATGCCAGCATGCAAGGCAAACAGGTAGGTTCAGACGTATTGAACTATCGCTACGGGTCAAATTTCGATCGCTTTGGCGGCCAAGCACCTCAAGTCCTGCATACCGCCTACGGCCAGGATGGCAAGGACACTACACGAGGGCTGGAACAACGAGTGTATGAAGGCTTGGGAGGAAAAGATGGAACCGCCAACGCACAAAACCCGGTCGGCAAAGGAAATGGCCGAAGGAAAGAATACCTGGCTGCGGCGGATAAACATTTGTCTCAGACAGACTCAGGCAAAGCACTGGATAAACGCATAAAAGCCGCGAATAAAACCAAGGGCAAAGCCCCTGTCAAAGTCGCCGGCAAAAGCAGAGGTGCGCGAGCAGGCCGCTGCTCGTGAATATCATCAATGACTATTGAAAATGGAGTGGGCCCATGGCCAAGCGCATCCTCTGGAAGGAAGGCGATCTAGTCAGCCTCAAATTGCGAGATGACTTATACACCGTAGGCCAGATGATCAAGAACTCCGTCATGCGCTTCTACGATGTGAGAAGCGTGGACGGCGTCTGGACCGATCTTGCGCTGGACAAGAGTATGATCCTGTTCAGTGGTTTTGTCGGCAAGGTGGTGACCCAGAGATTGGCAACGGAAAAACTAATTTCCGTCACGCCATTTAGCCTTTCGGATCATGAGCGTTATTGGCTCAGGCCCCACGTCAGCTTTGAGGGTGGCTTTCCGTTTCGAGATGCTGATCTTGTTGACCTCGGCATCGACTGCGATGCTGACTACAGCCTGGTACCTGCACTAAAGGAAGATCTGCAACTTTCGGACAGTCGCGACATTATCGAAAAGTATGAGTTGACCAATATGTGGGGAGATGAGGACCTCAGCGACAGACTGTGTCGCTACTTCGATACCGGTGTTAACCGGGATGATTTGAAATATGAAGTCTTTCCGGGGCTCTGGAACGATCGTGAAAACCTCAGGCCTTTAACCCGACGACTGCCTTTGCCGTTGAGATAGACAAGCAGTGTTTAGGTGGTTTGAAGCATTAAAAAATGGGCACCCAACCCAGTCGGCGTGCCCATTTTTTCTACCACCCCCGCCCCCTGTCGAGACGGTACTGCAATTACGCGTTAACAGTGTCTTTCAGCGATTTACCCGGCTTGAATGCAACGGTGTTGCTCGCCTTGATTTTCACAGGCTCACCGGTTTGCGGTTTTTTGCCGGTGCGGGCGCCACGATGGCGTTGCAGGAAGGTGCCGAAGCCAACCAGGGTGACGCTGTCCTTGCGGTGCAGGGCGCCGGTGATTTCTTCGAGAACGGCGTTGAGGACGCGGTTGGCCTGTTCTTTGACACGGATCCTGCCGGCCATAGCACCATTGGGCTGGTACCGGAAATAGCTGTAAAACCCATTATTCATCGACTCAAGCGTGATGCAATGGGGCGCTTGAGCGCCAAGGTGACAGATGATGGTCACACCCAATACCCCTACGATGTGTTGGACCAACTGACTCGCGTCCACTTCATGGACACGAGCGGTCATTCACAGACACTGGGGTTCTCGTACGACGCTCTCGGGTAAATGCTGGAAGAACGGAGCCAAGCGGGCTCGTTGCAAAATCACTACGACGAACTGGGGAACCTGATCCAAAGCAAACTGCCCGATGGGCGCTGGATCAATCGCCTACATTACGGCAGCGGTCATCTGCATCAGATCAACCTCGACGGCCACGTCATCAGTGACTTTGAGCGCGACCGCCTGCACCGTGAAGTACTGCGCACCCAAGGCCAGATCAGCACCCGCAGCGAGTACGACCGCAGCGGCCGCCTGCGCTCACGCCAACGCCGCCACACCAGCCAGCCGGCGTTGGTACCGGCGGCGATACAGAAGCACTTCGAATACGACCCCGCCGACAACCTGATCGGCAAACTCGACCAGCAACCCACCACGCAGCATCGCCAACTGCTGCACCGGCCGCATCATTGCCAGCCAGGACAGCCTGGGTGGACAACGTGAAACGTTTGCCTACGACGCTGCAGCCAATTTACTCGATGGTCCAGCCACAGGTGCCGGGCTGGTCGTTAATAACCAACTGCTCACCTATCAAGACAAGCGATACCGCTATGACGGGTTTGGCAGGCTGATCGAGAAGCGTAGCGCTAGCCGAGGCGCACAGCACTTCAGCTATGACGCAGAACATCGCTTGGTTGAAGTCGTCAATCAAAGCAGCGCCGGCCAAACCATTGTGCGCATGACTTACGACCCGGTGGGACGACGGGTCGCCAAGTGTGAATATGACAGTAACGGCTACGTCCTTGGGGAGACCCGCTTCACATGGGGCGGTTTGCAATTGCTGCTTGAGAACCGTAACCAGCAGACCAGCCTGTACTTATACGAAGGCAGTGGCTACCAACCGTTAGCACGCGTTGACGGTGTAGGTACGTTGTCGAAAGTGCGTTATTACCACAATGACCTCAATGGCCTGCCCGAACTGCTGACCGAGTCCAACGGGCATGCACTATGGCAGGCCAGTTACCGGGTATGGGGTAATACGGTAGAAGAAATCCGGGAACCTTATTACATCGAAGAACAGAACCTGAGGTTTCAGGGGCAGTACTTCGATCGAGAAACGGGACTGAATTACAACACGTTTCGATTTTATGACCCCGACATCGGCCGGTTCACCACGCCTGATCCGATAGGGTTGGCGGGAGGAATAAATCTTTACCAGTATGCGAAAAATCCTGTCGGATATATCGATCCGCTAGGCCTGACGCCAGTTGACGCTCCTGGCTACAACGTATACGGCCTGTATGATCTGGACATAAATGGTAAGCCTGTCGGCGACCCCTATTACGTGGGCATCACCAACGACCTTGATCGAAGAACGGCAGAACATGTTGACTCTGGAAGGCTGACCGGAACGAGAAAAACCGGTTTGATCCCGATTGATGAGGACATCACTTATGGGAAAGCCAGGGGTTATGAACAAGCCTATATCGAACGCTATCAAACCAAGAACGGGATAATCGGCGAAAGCCCATCGGCCACCAACCGAGGCAATAAATACAACTCCTTCGATCACGACAACACCACGCGTGAACGAGGTCGCCATAAGTACTTTACAGATGCCTATAACAGCAAAAATTCCGGCCCAGGAAAAAGAGGAGGAGGAAAATGTCGTTGAGTAATTTCAAATTATTCGGCTGGGAAAAAAAGCCAAGAACGGTACTGCGCTCAATCAAGCCTGGGGATGTCTTCTGCTTTGAAGTGAGTAAAGGCCGTTACTGCTTCGGACGGATAATTGCCAAAGTCAGCGTCGGACACACAGCAGAAATTTATGACCTGTTTCTGCCTGAACCCACTGTTTCGGAGCAACAGATAAGCGCCGCAAAGAGAATAATTCCACCCGTTGTGCTGGACAGTTATGGTCTGTTCGATAAAAAAATATCGGGCGAGTGGCGAATCATCGGTTCAGGCCCCGAATTTATCCCTGGCGACGTAGACAACTTTTATTTCGTTTATGGTGCAGAAGAAAACCGTAAAAAAGTCGACATATTTGGCAACACCAGCCCTGTCTCAAATGCTGCGTCACAGGACTACCCCGCCTACAGCCCAAAACAGGACGATCAAATAAAGTTCATGCTTGGCGCTTAGTTTCAATGGTACCCCCACAAAAAATGGGCACCCGACCCAGTCGGCGTGCCCATTTTTCCTACCACCCCGCCCCCTGTCGAGACGGCACTGCTTACGCGTTGACGGTGTCTTTAAGCGATTTACCCGGCTTGAACGCAACGGTGTTGCTCGCCTTGATTTTCACAGGCTCACCGGTTTGCGGGTTTTTGCCGGTGCGGGCGCCACGATGGCGTTGCAGGAAGGTGCCGAAGCCAACCAGGGTGACGCTGTCCTTGCGGTGCAGGGCGCCGGTGATTTCTTCGAGAACGGCGTTGAGGACGCGGTTGGCCTGTTCTTTGGTGAGATCTGCTTTTTCAGCGATGGCGGCTGCGAGTTCTGGTTTACGCATGTGTGAAGCCTCTTTGACGGTTTTTTGTTGTTATGTCCGTGCTGCTCTCTTCTGGAGCAGCGCCCAAAGCGCCGCAGGCTCTACTCTGCGGCAGACGGGAGTGAGGATGGCATGCCCTCGCACGCTCCGCCAGTCTCGCGGCGACCTTTCTGAGGGTAGGAATGTGCTAATTCCGACAGAACGACCGGCATTTACGCCAGTAAAGGCGGAAGTTCTTTGTTGAGGGCCAGTTTTTCCATCACCGCCGTGCCCGTCAGCGCATAACCCAGCAGGCGACCGCTGGCGTCGCGGCACAGGGCCTTGATGTCGGCGCCCTGGCCTTCGACGCTCCAGACGCCTTCGGTGCCCCTTGGCGGCGGCGAAACCACCAGCGGGCAGACCGGGGTTTTCACGGTGACGGGCATCGGGCCGTAGCTGACGGCGGTGGCATTGCCGGCCAGGGTTTGGGCCAGAGCGCGGGCGCAGGTCATCAGAGGCATGACGTACAGCAGGTTCAGGCCGTCGACCTCAGCGCAGTCGCCCAGGGCGTAGATGTTGGCGTGGGAGGTCTTGAGGTGACGGTCCACCATGATCCCACGGTTGATTTGCAGGCCCGCGGCGGCAGCCAGGTCGATACGTGGGCGCAGGCCGATGGCCGAAACGACCAGATCGCAGGGAATCACTTCACCGTCAGAAAGGTGCGCTTCCAGCCCGTCCGCCGTGCGCTGCAGGCGGTTGAGCACCGGCCCCAGGTGGAAACGCGCCCCCAGGCCTTCCAAGCCAGCTTGTACAGCGGCAGCGGCTGCCGGGTGCAGCAGGGTTGGCATCACTTGCTCGCACGGAGCGACCAGGTCGATTTCATACCCGCCAAGGATCAGGTCATTGGCGAATTCACAGCCGATCAAGCCGGCGCCGAGCAGCAGCACGCGGCGTTTGCCAGCAGCGGCAGCGCGAAAGCGTGCGTAGTCTTCAAGGTCGTTGATCGGGAAAATCAGTTCCGCCGCGTCGCCTTCAACCGGGACGCGTACGGTTTCTGCACCCCAGGCCAGGATGAGGTCACGGTAAACCAACGCTTCCTCGCCGATCCACAGGCGTTTGTGGCCCGGGTCGATGCCGCTGACACGGGTGTGAGTTCGCACTTCGGCCTTGAGTTGCTCGGCCATGGCGCCCGGCTCAGCCATGCTAAGGCCGTCGGCCTCCTTGTTTTTGCCAAAGCCGGTGGAGAGCATGGGCTTGGAGTAGGAGCGCCCGTCATCTGCGGTGATCAGCAGCAAGGGGGTTTCGCTGTCGAGCTTGCGAAACTCCCGGGCCACGTTATAACCGGCCAATCCTGTGCCGATGATCACGACAGGTGCGTTCATTCCATTCTCCTTGTAGTACGTTTCTTAAATTCGGGATTAAGCGATTTCGATCATTTCGAAATCCATTTTGCCCACGCCGCAATCCGGGCACAGCCAGTCTGCAGGGACATCTTCCCAACGAGTGCCGGGCGCAATGCCGTCATCCGGCCAGCCGTCGGCTTCGTTGTAGATAAGGCCACAGACGATACATTGCCACTTCTTCATTACTTGCTTCCTCAGGTTCAGGCGTCTTGGCCGGCGGTCGTTGGATCCAGCGTTGCCGCGCGGCTCAGGGCGTTTTGTACTGATCGGGGCCGGCAGATGCAAGCGCGATCGACGCAAGGTGCCGGTTGAGCCCGGCAAAAGCCCAGGGTGCCATGGTAAGCTCGCCGCCTCTTTTGCTGCCAATACTGACTCACCGTGCCGCACTCAATCGCCCTCCCCGATGCTTGCCAATGGCTGATCCAGAGCCGTTTGAGCCCTCTGCCTACACCTTTGACCCTCAATTGGCTGTTCGATGACGGCTCGCTGACACGGCGGCTGACAGGGCTGTCCAACGACAGTTTCAGCGTAACGCCACTGTTCGAAGGCTGGCAGCCGCTGCGAGACGACGAGTGCGCCGCCCTGGACTTGGCTCCGGCCACTGTCGGCTGGGTGCGCGAGGTGTATTTACGTGGGCACGATCAGCCGTGGGTGTTTGCCCGCAGCGTGGCGGCGCGCAGTGCCTTGCAGGGCGATGGGCTGCACATGGATGAACTGGGCAGCCGCTCCCTGGGCGAGTTGCTGTTCTGCGATCAAGCCTTCACGCGCCAGGCAATCGAGGTGTGCCATTACCCAAGGCAATGGCTGCCGACAGCCGATCAGGCGGATGGGCTATGGGCACGCCGCTCACGTTTTGATCGTGGATCGCTAAGCGTGTTGGTAGCGGAAATCTTCCTGCCGGACTTCTGGCACGTGCTGCATGAACATCCGGAGAACTGCTGATGTACCAACGTCTGCTCAAATCCCTGAACCGCCTGAACCCGAGGGCCTGGGACTTCATTCAGTTGACCCGAATGGACAAGCCCATCGGCATTTACTTGCTGCTGTGGCCGACACTTTGGGCGTTGTGGATTGCGGGCAAGGGTTCTCCCTCTTTCATCAATATTGTGATTTTCGTGTTGGGCGTGGTGCTGACCCGGGCGGGCGGCTGTGTGATCAATGACTGGGCTGACCGCAAGGTCGATGGCCATGTGAAGCGCACCGAGCAGCGCCCGCTGGTGAGCGGAAAGATCAGCTCCAAAGAGGCGCTGGTGTTTTTTGCGGTGCTGATGGGTATCAGTTTCCTGCTGGTGCTGCTGACCAACGCCACCACGATCCTGTTATCCCTTGGTGGATTGGCGCTGGCGGCGAGCTACCCGTTCATGAAGCGCTACACCTATTACCCGCAAGTGGTGCTGGGCGCGGCGTTCTCCTGGGGGATGCCGATGGCCTTCACCGCCGAGACCGGCAGCCTGCCCGCTGCTGCGTGGCTGTTGTACATCGCCAACCTGCTGTGGACGGTAGGCTACGACACGTATTACGCGATGACCGACCGTGACGACGACCTGAAGATTGGCGTGAAATCCACCGCGATCCTGTTTGGCGATGCCGACCGCGTGATCATCCTGACCCTGCAAAGCCTGGCGCTGGTGTGCCTGTTGCTGGCGGGGACGCGGTTTGAGTTGGGCGGATGGTTCCATCTGGGGCTGCTAGCTGCGGCGGGGTGTTTCGCTTGGGAGTTCTGGTACACCCGCGACCGAGACCGCCTGAAATGCTTCAAGGCGTTTTTGCACAACCACTGGGCCGGGTTGGCAATTTTTGTTGGGATTGTGGCGGATTACGGGTTTCGATGAGGGGCCAGGCCCCTCACCGAGAGTGGCCTGAATCAGGGCTTGGCGACTTGCCAGGCGCCGTCCATTTTGCCGTCGCCGGTCATGTCGCCGGCCTTTTTATCCATGACGAAGGTATAGAGCGGCTTACCGTTGTAGGCCCACTGGCTCTTTTGGTCATCACGGGTGATCACAGTCCATTTGCCCATTGGCTTGTCGGTAGACTCGGCCATCAACGGCGGCCAGTTAGTCGCGCACTTGTCGTTGCACATGGATTTGCCATCGGCATCCTTGGCAAAGGTATAGAGCGTCATTTCCTTGTGATCCACCAGCATCCCGTCTTTGGTCATCGCCGGCTCCGCCGCGAACGCCAGGGTCGGCAGCGTCAACGCGGCCGTTACCAGCAGGGCTTTCCAGGAAACAGTACGGTAAGTCATAGGAACCTTCCTTTTGTGGTTGTCAGGATTCGGACCCAAAGGGTAGTCCAGAGTGCCGTGATTTGCCCAAGCGACTAAATTACTGTCACACGACTGCAATAATTCCGTTATCTAATGCGGCGCAAGACAGTTAAATGACAAGAGGATTTTTGAGCATGGTTGGCAGGAGCATTCTGATTGTTGACGACGAAGCGCCCATCCGCGAGATGATCGCCGTTGCGTTGGAAATGGCCGGCTATGACTGCCTGGAGGCTGAGAACTCCCAGCAGGCCCATGCCATTATCGTCGACCGTAAGCCGGACCTGATCCTGCTGGATTGGATGCTGCCTGGCACTTCCGGCATCGAACTGGCCCGCCGCCTCAAGCGTGATGAACTGACCGGGGATATTCCGATCATCATGCTCACCGCCAAGGGCGAAGAGGACAACAAGATTCAGGGCCTGGAAGTCGGCGCTGATGACTACATCACCAAACCCTTTTCCCCACGGGAGTTGGTAGCGCGCCTGAAGGCGGTATTGCGCCGCGCCGGCCCGACCGATGGCGAAGCGCCGATTGAAGTCGGCGGTCTGATTCTCGACCCGATCAGCCACCGCGTCACCATCGACGGCACACCGGCCGAGATGGGCCCGACCGAATACCGCCTGCTGCAATTTTTCATGACCCACCAGGAACGCGCCTACACCCGTGGCCAGCTGCTGGACCAGGTGTGGGGCGGCAATGTGTATGTGGAGGAGCGCACCGTTGACGTGCATATCCGCCGCCTGCGCAAAGCCTTGGGCGACGCCTACGAGAATCTGGTACAAACCGTGCGCGGCACTGGCTACCGGTTCTCCACCAAAAGCTGAGCCAACCCTTCTACTTCCTTAGCAGCTGACAAGGACGCATGTTTAAGTGAACCAGAACTGGCATGGCACCCTGATCCGCCACATGCTTCTTTTGATCACCGGCTGCCTGTTGGTCGGGCTGATCAGCGGCTACTACGGCTGGAGCCTGGCCATCGGCATCGGCCTGTACTTGGGTTGGACCCTCAAGCAACTGCTGCGTCTGCACGAATGGCTGCGCCAGCACAAACCCGACGAAGCACCACCCGACGGCTACGGCCTGTGGGGCGAGGTGTTCGACAGTATTTACCACCTGCAACGCCGCGACCAACGGGTACGCGGTCGCCTGCAAGCGGTAATCGACCGGGTGCAGGAGTCCACCGCCGCGCTCAAGGACGCGGTGATCATGCTCGACAGCGACGGCAACCTGGAATGGTGGAACCGTGCCGCCGAGACCTTGCTGGGCCTCAAAACGCCCCAGGACAGCGGCCAGCCGGTGACCAACTTGGTACGCCACCCGCGCTTCAAGGAATACTTCGAGCAGGACAACTACGAAGAAGCCTTGGAAATCCCCTCGCCGACCAACGACCGTGTGCGCATCCAGCTGTACCTGACGCGCTATGGCAACAACGAGCACCTGATGCTGGTTCGCGACGTAACGCGCATCCACCAACTGGAGCAGATGCGCAAAGACTTCGTCGCCAACGTCTCCCATGAACTGCGCACGCCGTTGACGGTGATCTGCGGCTATCTGGAGACGCTGCTGGATAACGTCGACGAGATCAACCCACGCTGGAGCCGTGCCCTGCAGCAGATGCAGCAACAAGGCTCGCGCATGCAGACCCTGCTCAACGACCTGCTGTTGCTGGCCAAACTTGAAGCCACCGATTACCCCTCGGACAATCATCCGGTGGCGGTGCAAAGCCTGTTGCAGACCATCAAGAATGACGCGCAAGCCCTTTCCGGCGAGCGCGGGCAGCAGATCAGCCTGGAAGCCGATCCACAGGTGTTGCTCAAGGGCAGCGAAGGCGAATTGCGTAGCGCGTTCTCCAATCTGGTGTTCAACGCCGTGAAGTACACGCAGGACAAAGGCGCCATCCGCATCCGCTGGTGGGCCGACGAGCAAGGCGCGCACCTGAGCGTGCAGGACTCCGGCATCGGCATCGACGCCAAGCACTTGCCTCGCCTGACCGAGCGTTTCTACCGTGTCGACTCCAGCCGCAACTCCAACACCGGCGGCACCGGGCTGGGCCTTGCCATCGTCAAGCATGTGCTGCTGCGCCACCGAGCGCGCCTGGAAATCAGCAGCGTGCTGGGACATGGCAGTACGTTCACCTGCCATTTTCCACCAGCGCAGATGACCCGTTCGCGGCTTGTCGGAAATGACGAATAACTCAAACACAGCACAAAACCAAATGTGGGAGGGGGCTTGCTCCCGATGGCGGTGCATCAGTATCAGATATGCTGACTGACACACTGCTATCGGGAGCAAGCCCCCTCCCACAATTGGAATTGTGCTGTTTCGAATAAGGCATTCCAGGCCCCACCCGGCGGTAACCACTAGGCAAGCGCCCCGCCAGCCGCTACATTGGCCGACTTGCGCCTGCCTCTCGGGCCTGCCTGTCACCCCTTATTGAACACATGGAACCTGCAAAACCCAATCATGGACCCTTCCCCTGGTATCACCCTCTCTACACTCTTCGCCGACTTCGGCATGATTCTTTTTGCTCTGATCCTGGTACTGCTCAACGGTTTTTTCGTTGCGGCGGAATTTGCCATGGTCAAGTTGCGCTCCACCCGAGTCGAGGCCATCGCCCACACCAACGGCTGGCGTGGACAGATCCTGCGTACCGTACACAGCCAGCTCGACGCTTACCTGTCGGCCTGCCAGCTGGGTATCACCCTCGCCTCCCTGGGCCTGGGTTGGGTCGGTGAGCCGGCGTTTGCGCACATCCTTGAACCGATGTTGGCCGCCGTGGGCGTCGAATCGCCGGAAGTGATCAAGGGCGTGTCGTTCTTTGCGGCGTTCTTCGTGATTTCCTACCTGCACATCGTGGTCGGTGAGCTGGCGCCCAAATCCTGGGCCATTCGCAAACCCGAGTTGCTGTCGCTGTGGACGGCGGTGCCGCTGTACCTGTTCTACTGGGCCATGTACCCGGCCATCTACCTGCTCAACGCCAGCGCCAACGCGATCCTGCGCATCGCCGGCCAAGGCGAGCCTGGCCCGCACCATGAGCACCATTACAGCCGCGAAGAACTCAAGCTGATCCTGCACTCCAGCCGTGGCCAGGACCCTAGCGACCAAGGCATGCGCGTATTGGCCTCGGCCGTGGAAATGGGCGAACTGGAAGTGGTCGACTGGGCCAACTCCCGCGAAGACCTAGTGACACTGGAATTCAACGCTCCGCTCAAGGAAATCCTCGCACTGTTCCGCCGCCACAAGTTCAGCCGCTACCCGGTGTACGACAGCGTCCGCCAGGAGTTCGTCGGCCTGCTGCACATCAAGGACTTGCTGCTGGAGCTGGCCGAACTCGACCATATCCCCGAGTCGTTCAACCTGGCCGAGCTGACTCGCCCGCTGGAGCGCGTGTCGCGCCACATGCCGCTGTCGCAGTTGCTGGAGCAGTTCCGTAAAGGCGGCTCGCACTTCGCCGTGGTCGAAGAGGCCGACGGCAACATCATCGGCTACCTGACCATGGAAGACGTGCTGGAAGTGCTGGTCGGCGATATCCAGGACGAACACCGCAAGGCCGAACGCGGCATCCTGGCCTACCAGCCGGGCAAGCTGCTGGTACGTGGCGATACCCCGTTGTTCAAGGTGGAACGCCTGCTCGGCATCGACCTGGACCATATCGAAGCCGAAACCCTGGCCGGCCTGGTCTACGAAACCCTGAAACGGGTGCCGGAAGAGGAGGAAGTGCTGGAGGTTGAAGGCCTGCGGATCATCATCAAGAAGATGAAAGGACCGAAGATCGTACTGGCCAAGGTATTGATGCTCGATTGACCCTCAATTGCCCAACGCAAAGTTGGGCAATGCGCCCACCGGCTGGTTGAACTCATACGGGATCGACACCAGCCCTGCCTCGGTGGCGCGCTGTACCACAAAGTGCAGGTGCGGCCCGCTGCTGTTGCCGGTATTGCCCGACAACGCCAGCGGACTCCCCACCGCCACGCGCTGCCCTACCCTCACACTGACCGACCCTTGCTTCAGATGCAGGTAGACCCCCTCGGTGCCGTCATCATGCTGCACCCGCACAAAATTCCCCGATGCATCATTGCCCCGCCCGGCCTGCTCGTTCTCGGTCTTCACCACCACGCCACTGCGCGCGGCGATGATCGGCGTGCCTTCGGGCATGGCGATGTCCATGGCGTAGCGGCTCTTGACGTCGGTGTGGCTGAAGCTGCCGCTGGGACCTTGGGTCAAGCGGAACGGACCGCCGCGCCAGGGCAAGGGGTAGCGGTAGGCTTGGGGTCGATAACGGGGGGTTGGCCTGTCGAGCATTGGACGCTCGACCTTGCGTTCCTGGATCACAAACGCCTGGGCGCCGGGGGTTTGCCGGTCGCTGAAAAACACCACGCCATTGGCGTCAGTGGATTTGTAGAGGGTCATGGCCAAGGTCGAGGTGGTGACCGTGGCCAACCCGCAGCAGATCAAAAGACGAAGGAGCATGGCGCGAACCTGCCGGGATGACTGAGCGGCAGGTTAGCAAGGGATAATGACAATCTTGTGGTGAGCTGAACCTTAAAGGATCAGGCACCCGGCACAAAATGCTTCTGAGCCGTACCGCGCGCAATCAGGCGGGAAATGTAGTCGAGTTTCTGCGCATCCTGGTCAATAAACCGGAAGGTCAGTTGCAGCCAGTCGCTGTCGGGCTTGGGCTCGAAGGCGACGATGGCGTGCAGGTAGCCGTTGAGACGGGCCACCTCGGCGTTGTCGCCTTGCTCAAGGTCGAGCACCGCACTTTCCAGCACCTGAGGCAGGACTTCAGTGCGACGCACTACCAGCAGCGCCTCCTTGATGCTCAGCGCTTTGATGACACATTGCTGAGTGCCGCTGGACAGCCGCAGTTGACCCTGGCCACGACCGGCGGCCGGCGCGGCGGAAGGGGCTTGCACTGGCGGGCTGTTGAGCAGGCCTTTGCTGGGCGCTGACGCCGCAGCTGCAACGGGGGCCGAACGCAACGCTTCAGGCTTGCCGCCCGTCAGGGCGCTCAGGGAATCGTTGCCAAAGGCCGAGTTCATTTTGGTCGGCGCGCTGGCAACCAGGGCGTCGAGGCGACCGACCTTGTGCAGGGCCTGTTTGACCTTGTTCAGCAGTTGCTCGTTAGTGAACGGTTTGCTGACGTAACCAGAAACCCCGGCCTGGATCGCCTGCACTACGTTCTCTTTGTCGCCCCGGCTGGTCACCATCACAAACGGCATGGCCTTGAGGTGCGGTTGCTCACGGCACCAGGTCAACAGTTCCAGGCCGGACATTTCCGGCATTTCCCAGTCGCACAGCACCAGGTCGAAGCTCTCGCGCATCAGTATGGTCTGGGCCTTCTTGCCGTTTACCGCATCTTCAAGCTTGATCCCGGGGAAGTAGTTGCGCAGGCACTTCTTCACCAGATCGCGGATAAACGAGGCGTCATCCACCACCAATACACTGACTTTACTCATCGACCCTTCATCCTATAAAAACTTCGGCACGCAGAACGCCTGACTGATGGCATTTTGCCAAAACTCGGTAGTCACAGCTGGACTTTATTTATTCCGCTGCGCAAAAAATTCAGACACCAGAAACGAAAACGCCCGACCAAAGGCCGGGCGTTAATTTCTCGGGCAACCTTACTTATCGTCAGATTCGCCCGGAACATTAGGGATTTGATCGGCGGAACCTTCAACTTCAGCCTTCATGCGCTTAAGGCCCATGTGCCGTACGTCAGTACCGCGAACCAAATAGATCACCAGTTCCGAGATATTGCGCGCGTGATCGCCGATCCGCTCCAGGGAACGCAGCACCCAGATGATGCTCAAGACCCGCGAGATAGAGCGCGGGTCTTCCATCATGTAGGTGGCCAGTTCACGCAGGGCTGTCTTGTATTCGCGGTCGATGACTTTGTCGTACTGCGCCACCGACAACGCCAGATCGGCGTCGAAACGCGCAAACGCGTCAAGCGCATCGCGCACCATGTTGCGCACCTGGTCGCCGATGTGGCGAACCTCCACGTAGCCGCGCGGCGCTTCGCCTTCCTCGCACAGCTGGATGGCGCGACGGGCGATCTTGGTGGCCTCATCGCCGATGCGCTCCAGGTCGATTACCGACTTGGAGATGCTGATGATCAAACGCAGGTCCGAGGCCGCTGGCTGGCGACGGGCCAGAATGCGCAGGCATTCTTCGTCGATATTGCGTTCCATCTGGTTGATCTGGTCATCAATCTCACGCACCTGCTGGGCCAGGCCCGAGTCGGCCTCGATCAGCGCGGTCACGGCGTCGTTGACTTGCTTCTCCACCAAGCCGCCCATCGCCAGGAGGTGGCTGCGCACTTCCTCAAGCTCGGCGTTGAACTGCGCGGAGATGTGATGGGTAAGGCCTTCTTTGCTAATCATGTTGGCGTCCTTGGAGCGTCCGGTAAGATGCGGAGAACCGCAGCGTCAATGCAAACAGAACCACAGCTTCCTAGCCGTAGCGACCGGTGATGTAGTCTTCGGTCTGCTTCTTCGCCGGATTGGTGAACAGGGTGTCGGTATCGCCGAACTCCACCAGCTTGCCCATGTACATGAAGGCGGTGTAGTCGGAAACCCGCGCCGCCTGTTGCATGTTGTGGGTCACGATAACGATGGTGAACTTGGACTTGAGCTCGTAGATCAGCTCTTCCACTTTCAGGGTCGAGATCGGGTCGAGTGCCGAACACGGCTCGTCGAGCAGCAACACTTCCGGCTCCACGGCGATGGTGCGGGCGATCACCAGACGTTGCTGCTGACCACCGGACAAGCCGAGTGCCGACTCATGCAGACGGTCTTTGACCTCGTCCCACAGCGCCGCGCCTTTAAGGGCCCACTCAACCGCTTCGTCGAGGATGCGCTTCTTGTTGATGCCCTGGATACGCAGGCCATAGACCACGTTTTCGTAAATGGTCTTGGGGAACGGGTTCGGCTTCTGGAACACCATGCCCACGCGGCGACGCAGCTCGGCCACGTCTTCGCCCTTGCGGTAGATGTTGGTGCCGTAGAGGTTGATCGCACCTTCCACACGGCAACCGTCGACCAGGTCGTTCATGCGGTTGAACGTGCGCAACAGCGTGGACTTACCGCAGCCCGACGGGCCGATAAAGGCGGTCACGCGCTGCTTGGGAATGTTCATGCTGACGTCGAACAGCGCCTGCTTGTCACCGTAGTAAAGGCTCAAGCCCGGTACTTCGATGGCCACGGTTTCCTGGGCCAGGCTCAGGCTCTGCTTGTCGCGACCCAGGGCAGACATGTTGATGCCATGGGAATGGGTGTCGTGTTGCATGGGATGCTCCCTGTGCTGTTGTGTGGGAGGGGGCTTGCCCCCGATAGCGATGCTTCAGAAACATGTGTGCCGGCTGGCACACCGCTCGGGAGCAAGCCCCCTCCCACAAATAAGTCCGCGTTCAATTCAGATCAGCTGTCCAGCGCCTTGTACTTCTCGCGCAAGTGGTTACGAATCCACACCGCCGACAAGTTGAGCGTGGCGATCACCAGCACCAGCAGCAAGGCGGTGGCGTACACCAGTGGCCGTGCGGCTTCGACGTTGGGGCTCTGGAAGCCGACGTCATAAATATGGAAGCCCAAGTGCATGATCTTCTGGTCCAGGTGCAGGTACGGGTAGTTGCCATCCAGCGGCAGCGACGGGGCCAGTTTCACCACGCCGACCAGCATCAGCGGCGCCACTTCACCGGCGGCACGGGCCACGGCCAGGATCATGCCGGTCATCATCGCCGGGCTGGCCATCGGCAGCACGATCTTCCACAGCGTTTCCGCCTTGGTCGCGCCCAGGGCCAGGGAGCCTTCACGCACGGTGCGAGGAATCCGCGCCAGGCCTTCTTCGGTGGCCACGATCACCACCGGCACCGCCAGCAGCGCCAGGGTCAGCGAGGCCCACAGCAGGCCCGGCGTACCGAAGGTCGGTGCCGGCAGGGCTTCGGCGAAGAACAGGCGGTCAACTGAGCCACCCAGTACATACACGAAGAAGCCCAGGCCGAACACGCCGTAGACGATGGCCGGTACACCGGCCAAGTTGTTCACGGCGATGCGGATGATTCGAGTCAGGGTGTTCTGCTTGGCGTATTCACGCAGGTACACGGCCGCCAGCACGCCGAACGGGGTCACGATCATCGCCATGATCAGGGTCATCATCACGGTGCCGAAGATCGCCGGGAAAATCCCGCCTTCGGTGTTGGCTTCCCGTGGGTCATCGCTCAAGAATTCCCAGACCTTGCTGAAGTAGAAGCCGATCTTGGTCATCGTGCCCATGGCGTTCGGCTGGTAGGCGTGGACCACTTTGCCGATGCCGATTTCAATTTCCTTGCCGTTGCCATCGCGAGCAGTCAAGGCATCGCGGTTGAACTGGGCGTGCAGGTCGGCAAGGCGCGCTTCGATGTCCTGGTAACGGGCATTCAGCTCGGCGCGGTCAGCATCCATATCGGCCTGGGCGGCGGCATCAAGTTTGCCTTCCAGCTCCAGTTTGCGACCGTGCAGACGAATGCGTTCGAGTCCGGCGTTGATCGCGCCGATATCAGTCTTTTCCAGGCTCTTGAGCTGTGCGGCGAGCTTGTTGACGCGATCGACACGGGCCTGCAGCTCCGGCCAAGCGGCCTCGCCTTCGGCGATAACCTTGCCATCCTGCTTGACGTTGACCAGGGTGCCGTAGAAATTGCCCCACTCACGACGCTCGATGGCCATGAGGTTTTTCGGTGTGCTCTGGTCTTTCAACCACTCGCCAACGATCCAGGTGAAGTCGTTGCCATTCAAATCCCGGTTGCCGACCTTGATCAGCTCGCGGGTCATGAACTCCGGGCCTTCATCAGGCACCGGCAGGCCAGCACTTTTCAGGCGCTCGCGGGGTACTTCTTCTTTCTGCACCACTTCGCCGATGACGATGTGGTTTTCCTGGCCCGGCACGTTGTAGTTGGCCTGGATCAGGTCAGCTGGCCAGAAGTGGCCCAAACCACGTACGGCAATCACGGCCAGCAAACCAATGGTCATAATGACCGCGATGGACACCGCGCCACCGCTGATCCAGACGCCGGGGGCGCCGCTCTTGAACCATCCATTCAGGGAGTTCTGTTTCACAGACTTCTACCTTTCTTAAAGCGACGAGTATTTCTTGCGCAGACGCTGACGGATCAGCTCGGCGAGGGTGTTCATGACGAAGGTGAACAGCAGCAGCACCAGCGCCGAGAGGAACAGCACGCGGTAGTGACTGCCGCCCACTTCCGACTCCGGCATTTCCACCGCGACGTTGGCCGCGAGCGTTCGCAGGCCTTCGAACAGGTTCATCTCCATCACCGGCGTGTTACCGGTGGCCATCAGCACGATCATGGTTTCGCCTACTGCACGGCCCATGCCGATCATCAGTGCGGAGAAGATGCCCGGGCTGGCGGTCAGGATCACCACGCGCGTCATGGTCTGCCACGGCGTGGCGCCCAGCGCCAGGGAGCCCAGGGTCAGGCCGCGCGGCACGCTGAATACGGCGTCTTCGGCGATGGAGTAGATGTTCGGAATCACCGCAAAACCCATGGCCAGGCCGACTACCAGGGCGTTGCGCTGGTCGTAGGTAATGCCTAAGTCGTGGGAGATCCACATACGCATGTCGCCGCCGAAGAACCAGGTTTCCAGGTACGGGCTCATGTACAGCGAGAGCCAGCCCACAAACAGGATCACCGGAATCAGGATCGCGCTTTCCCAACCATCGGGAACGCGCAGGCGGATGGATTCAGGCAGGCGGCTGAAGACAAACCCGGCCACCAGGATGCCAATCGGCAACAGCATCAGCAGGCTGAAAATCCCCGGCAGATGCCCTTCGACATACGGCGCCAGGAACAGGCCGGCGAAGAAACCGAGGATCACCGTCGGCATCGCTTCCATCAATTCGATCACCGGCTTGACCTTGCGGCGCAGGCTCGGGGCCATGAAGTAGGCGGTGTAGATCGCAGCGGCAACGGCCAGCGGTGCGGCCAGCAGCATGGCGTAGAACGCGGCCTTCAAGGTACCGAAGGTCAGCGGGGCCAGACTCATTTTGGGTTCAAAGTCGGTGTTGGCGGCGGTCGACTGCCACACGTATTTAGGCTCGTCGTAGTTTTCGTACCAGACCTTGCTCCACAGCGCGCTCCATGACACTTCCGGGTGCGGGTTGTCGAGCAGCAGCGGTTGCAGCTTGCCGCCGGCTTCGACGATCACGCGGTTGGCCCGCGGTGACAGGCCGAACACGCCCTGGCCATCGACCACTGGGTCCACCAGCAGGGTGCGGTGGGCGGTGCTGTGGAACACGCCGAACTTGCCGGAAGCGTCCAGGGCAGTGAAGCCTTTGCGGCGCTCTTCGGCAGTGATTTCGACGATAGGCGCAGTGCCCATCTGGAAGGTGCGGATCTGCTTGAAGCGCTGTTCGCCATCCG
Source organism: Pseudomonas sp. 2995-1 (assembly GCF_002742505.1). Classification (NCBI taxonomy): domain Bacteria; kingdom Pseudomonadati; phylum Pseudomonadota; class Gammaproteobacteria; order Pseudomonadales; family Pseudomonadaceae; genus Pseudomonas; species Pseudomonas sp. 2995-1. Next base: position 539,775 of record NZ_LJSA01000332.1, read on the forward strand.
GGTCGCGGGCCATGAACCACTGGGCCAGGCCGCCTTTGGAGTTACCGATGATCAGCGAGATACCGCCCACCAGTTGGGTGCTGGCCGTGATTTCGGCGTTGCCGTCTTCCAACAGTTTGTAGCGACCGTTGAGGCTCTTGTCGCGCAGGCTAAACACATCCGCCAGGGCACGGCCGTTGATCACATACAGCCATTGCTGGCGCGGGTCGATGAAGATCGCCTTCACCGGCTCGGTCATTTGCGGCAGCTCGACACGCTTCTGCTCACTGGTGACTTCGCCGGTCATCATGTTTTCTTCGCGGCTCAGGGTCAGCACGTTCAAGTGCGAACCGGCCGAGCCTGCGATCACCAACGAGCTATCAGTGGCGTTGAGGGCGACATGCTCCAGCGGGCGGCCGGCGTCATCCAGCACGATCGGCGTTTCACCGTAAGGGTATTCAATCGCCGGGGTGATTGTTTTCTTGCCGTCCGGGTAAGACACCTTATAGGTGTGGCGGAACACCAGGGACTGCCCATTGGACAAACCGAGGATCACCAGCGGGCTGCCCGGCTGGTCTTCACCAATAGAAGCAACGCTGGTGCCGGCTGGAAGCGGCAGGTCGACGCGCTTGAGTTCAGCACCGGTCTCGACTTCAAAGAACAGCGCCTGGCCCTTGTCGGAAACCCGCATGGCGACTTGGTTCTGTTCTTCGAGGGAGATCATCAGTGGCTTGCCGGCGTCCTGAATCCAGGCCGGGGTCAGCGCGTCTTCCTTGGTCAACGAGGCGCCCTGAAACAATGGCGCGACGACGTAGGCGAGGAAGAAGAAGATTAGGGTGATAGCGCCAAGGACAGCGAGGCCGCCCACCAGCACGTACCAACGGGTCAGGCGATCTTTAAGCGCGCGAATGCGGCGCTTGCGTTGCAGCTCAGGCGTATTGAAATCAATGCGCTTGGGAGGAGAAGTCGTCGTCATGGTGGAATTGGCCAGATCATTCATGCGCACACCCTAGCGATCCTGTATGACAGAAAGATGACAGTGCAGTGACGCAACAAATCCGCCGCGAAGCATAGCTGGCAGCGGACTAGAAAATTCGGATGCGAGGCCGGTGAGCCGGCCCCGCGGAGGCAATCAGTTGCCTTCTTTCAAACCCAGGTCAGCCAGGGCCTTGGCGGCAACTTTGGCTGGCAGTGGGATGTAGCCGTCTTTCACTACAACTTCCTGGCCTTGCTTCGACAGCACAAGCTTCACGAACTCAGCTTCCAGCGGAGCCAGAGGCTTGTTCGGGGCTTTGTTGACGTAAACGTAGAGGAAACGCGACAGCGGGTATTTGCCGTTCAGGGCGTTTTCTTCGGTGTCTTCGATGAAGTCAGTGCTGCCTTTCTTGGCCAGGGCCACGGTCTTCACGCTGGCGGTCTTGTAGCCGATGCCCGAGTAACCGATGCCGTTCAGCGAGGAGCTGATCGACTGCACGACCGACGCCGAGCCTGGTTGTTCGTTCACGTTAGGCTTGTAGTCACCTTTGCACAGGGCCTCTTCCTTGAAGTAGCCGTAGGTGCCGGATACCGAGTTACGACCGAACAGCTGTACTGGCTTGTTGGCCAGGTCGCCGGTCACACCCAGGTCGCCCCAGGTTTTCACGTCGGCTTTGCCACCGCACAGGCGAGTCGAGGAGAAGATCGCGTCGACTTGCTCCATGGTCAGGTGCTGGATCGGGTTGTCCTTGTGCACGAACACGGCCAGGGCATCCACGGCAACCGGGATAGCGGTTGGCTTGTAGCCGTACTTCTGCTCGAAGGCAGCCAGTTCGGTGTCCTTCATCTTGCGGCTCATCGGGCCCAGGTTGGAGGTGCCTTCAGTCAGCGCAGGTGGTGCGGTAGCGGAGCCGGCAGCTTGAATCTGGATGTTGACGTTCGGGTATTCCTTTTTGTAACCCTCGGCCCACAGGGTCATCAGGTTAGCCAGGGTATCGGAACCGACGCTGGACAAGTTGCCCGACACACCAGTGGTCTTAACGTAAGCCGGGATTGCCGGATCAACACCTGCGGCCACCGCGTTGGCGGTCGCAACGCCAGCAGCGACAAAAGTCATTGCCGCCATCAAACGTTTCAGTTTCATGCCTTGCTCCTAGCAGATAGGGATAGTTGGATCGGGGCCAAGTATCGAGAGGCCGTGTGAACACTCTATGTCTGAAATATGACAATTGGATGAAAGGCCAGCATTGGGAGATCAAGCAGGTCAGGAAGGTATGGCGCGGAGAAACGGGGGTAATGCGCAGGTAACGCGGTAAATCAGCTACACACTGCAATCAATGAACGGACACCTGCCCCGTGGCGAGGGAGCTTGCCCTCTCGCCACGGGTGGATCGGGCTGCTTTTAGCGGCCACGCTTCCACAGATAGCCACCTACCACCATCCCCATGACACACAGCGCGGCCACGTAGTAAGCCGGGCCCATCGGGCTTTCCTTCATCAGCAGGGACACCGCCAGCGGCGTGAGGCCACCAAACACGGCGTAGGCCACGTTGTAGGAAAACGATAAGCCGCTGAAGCGCACCACTGGCGGGAAGGCTTTCACCATCACGTACGGCACCACGCCAATGGTGCCGACGAACAGGCCGGTCAAGGCGTACAGCGGGAACAGCCAGTCCGGGTGAGTCAGCAGGCTGTGGTAGAGCGTCCAAGAGGTCGCCAGCAGCAGCGCGCAACCACTGATCAGCACGCGGCCGGCACCAAAGCGATCGGCCAGGGCGCCGGAGGCGATGCAACCCAGGCTCAAGGTCACGATGGCCAGGCTGTTGGCTTGAAGCGCAACGGTCGGGCTGAAATGGTAGATGGTTTGCAGCACGGTCGGAGTCATCAGGATCACCACCACCACGCCGGCCGACAGCAGCCAGGTCAGCAGCATCGACAGTACGATCGCGCCACGGTGGTCGCGCAGTACCGCGCGCAATGGCAACTCGGCGGCCAGGGTTTTGCGTTGCTGCATCTCGGCGAAGATCGGCGTTTCATGCAGCCAGCGACGCAGGTACACCGACAGCAGGCCAAACACGCCGCCAAGCAGGAACGGGATACGCCAGGCGTAATCCGAGACCTGCTCAGGGCTATAAATAGTGTTGATCGCGGTAGCCACCAGCGAACCCAGCAGAATGCCGGCGGTGAGGCCGCTGGTCAGGGTGCCGCAGGCGTAGCCGATGTGGCGTGGCGGAACGTGTTCGGAGACGAACACCCACGCGCCTGGCACTTCACCGCCAATCGCCGCGCCCTGGATGACGCGCATCAGCAGCAGCAGGATCGGCGCCCACAGGCCGATCTGCGCGTAGGTTGGCAGCAGGCCCATGATCAGGGTCGGTACGGCCATCATGAAGATGCTCAGGGTGAACATTTTCTTGCGACCCAGCAGGTCGCCGAAGTGCGCCATGATGATGCCGCCCAGCGGGCGGGCCAGGTAACCGGCGGCGAAGATGCCGAAGGTCTGCATCATTCGCAGCCATTCGGGCATATCTGCAGGGAAGAACAGCTTTCCGACCACGGTGGCGAAAAACACGAAAATGATGAAATCATAAAATTCCAGCGCCCCGCCCAAGGCAGACAGCGACAGGGTTTTGTAGTCGTTGCGGGTCAGCGGGCGCGAAGGTTGCGCACTGCTTGCGGGCACGGAGGACATGGCAAGGCTTCTCTTATAGTAATCATCGTAATAAGGACGGCACGCCCGGGACTTGCGGCGGGTCTGGCAAGATAGCAAATCGCTTGTAAAAGCACAGCGCCAGGAGAACAGTTGTGCACAAAAGCCGCGATACAGCGTCTATTTACCGACCAAATGAACGCCGGGAGGTCGTCGTGGCGCCAGGGTCTCGATATACTCGGCCCTTGCGAGCGCAAGACCCGCAGCCTTGAGGGGCTGCTGTGCCAAAACGTCGTTGGGTGCCATCCAGCCGATTTGGCAGAGTTTCCCTTTAGTACGCCTTACGAGAAACGTATCGAACGGAGTATGTTTGTGCTGAAACGTTTTTCTAACAGTCGGCTATCCACCCTGCTCCACCTATAAAAGCGTCACGGGTCAGAGGCCCCACGGCATGATCGAACTCGAACAAGAAGATCCTATCCCGCAAGGCGATCTCGCCCTGCAAATCACCGCGCTCCCGCGTGAAACCAATGGCTTTGGCGATATCTTCGGCGGCTGGCTGGTCGCGCAGATGGACTTGGCCGGTACCGCCATGGCCAGCAAGGTTGCGGGCGGTCGCGTGGCTACCGTGGCGATTGATCGCATGGCGTTCCTGGTGCCGGTGGCCGTGGGCGCGCAGTTGTCCTTCTATACCCAGGCCCTGGAAATCGGCCGCAGCTCGATCCAGATGATGGTCGAAGTGTGGAGCGACGACCCACTGTCCAGCGAATGGCGCAAGGTGACCGAGGCGGTGTTTGTATTCGTCGCTATCGATGGCAGCGGCCGAACGCGCTCAGTGCCGTCGCGCGCGCGTTAAACCTCGCCGGGTTTTGACGGTCAATTGCCCCATTGCCTGCCATTGAGAGTGCTGTGTATGCCTACGCCCCACGTTGAAACCGTGAAAATCGACGAGCTGGACTGCTGGCGTATCCGCCACAACGGCGCTGAACTGATGATTGCCCAGCAGGGCGCGCATATCTTCAGTTACGGGCGTGAGGGCGAGCAGCCGCTGATCTGGCCGAACCCTGAAGCGGTATTCAAGCAAGGCAAAGGCATCCGCACTGGCGTACCGGTGTGCTGGCCATGGTTCGGGGTGTTCGACCGAAACCCGCAGAGCGTGAAGGCGATGCGCCAAATTGATCAACCTGCGGGCGCTCACGGTTTCGTGCGCACCGCGACCTGGGCATTGGCCGGGACAACACTTGAAGGTGAAACGCTGCGGGTGGACCTGGAACTACCCGTTCCTGCAGGCGGCTTTCCCGGCTGGCCCCATCAGGTCGACCTGACCTTGAGTCTGCTGCTAAACGATCAACTGCACATCCGCCTGACCAGCCATAACCGTGGCACCGACGCCGTAACCCTGAGCCAGGCGCTGCACACCTACTTCGCCGTGAGCGATGTGCGCAACGTGCAGGTCGACGGCCTGGAAGGCTCGGCGTACATCGATACCGCCGATGGCTGGAGCGAGAAGAAGCAATCCGGCCTGCTGCACTTCAGTGCCGAAACCGACCGCATTTACCTCGATACGCCCGCGCAGTTGAGCATTGTCGACAGAGACTGGCAGCGCCAAATCCAACTCACCAGTCAAGGCTCGAAATCGACCGTGATCTGGAACCCCTGGACCGAACGCGCCAAGGCCTTCGACGACATGGCCGACGATGGCTGGCAGGGCATGCTGTGCATCGAGACGGCGAATGTGCTGGATGATGTGGTGAGCTTGGCCCCAGGTGAAAGCCACACACTGGGCGTGAGCATCACCTCTATCGCCCTGTAAACCCAATCGAAAATGTGGGAGGGGGCTTGCTCCCGATAGCAGAGTGTCAGTCAGCAGATTTATTGCTGATAGACCGCTATCGGGAGCAAGCCACCTCCCACATTGTTATGCGTCGGGTCTTAGAGATCTGACTCCTTCACCACCCGCACCTTGCCCGCATCCAGCGCATACGCCGCATCCGCCAGGTCGTTATTCACCTTCTCTACCTTCAACGTACCCGTAACCCAAAGCGGCGTGTAGATATCATCCAGCTTCAACCCTTTGGGATAACGCACCAGCACCAACTGGTTAGGCGGCGGTGGTGGGACGTGAATGCACGCGCCTGGATACGGCACCAGGAAGAACAACGTACTGCGGCCCTTGGCATCGGTTTCCAACGGCACCGGGTAGCCGCCGATGCGGATGTCCTTGCCGTTCATCGCAGCCACGGTCTTGGTGGAATACATCACCGCCGGCAAGCCTTTGCTCTGCTTGAGGCCGCCCTTATCGGTAAAGGTGCCTTGGGCTTCCGGGGAGTTGTGATCGATCTCGGGCATGGCTTCGAGAGCCTTTTGGTCCGACAGCGGCATCAGGTCGAGCCAGTCGGTTTCCGGCAATTCGCCGGCGTGCGCCAGGCCAGAGCCCAGCAGGAAGAGAGTCAACAGAAGACGGCGCATGGAGAGGCTCGGCAAGTACAAGTGCCGAGCATTCTAGCCCTCTGCGCCTGCGCAGCGCAGAGGACTTTGTCGGCTGATTACTTCTTTTTGATCAGGCCGTAGATCACCAGCAGCACAATGGCACCGACCAACGCACCGAGGAAGCCTGCACCTTGGCCAGCCTGGTAGATACCCAGTGCCTGACCACCGTAGGTCGCGGCCAGGGAGCCGGCGATACCCAGCAGGATAGTCATGATCCAGCCCATGCTGTCGTCGCCGGGCTTGAGGAAACGCGCCAGCAGGCCGACGATAAAGCCGATAAAGATGGTTCCGATGATGCCCATGGCATTTCCCTCTGATTGAATGTGAGTCATGCCAAAGCCTAGTCAGGCTTTGCCATCCTGCAATCAGAGAGACGGCGGCAACCAATGGTTCCCGCCGTCACCAGGCTTATTGCTCAGCGATCAGCGCTTCAACCTTGAGGATCTGCGCTTGCAGCGTCGCACGGTCCTTGCAGCGCAGGTTGGCGTGGCCGACCTTGCGCCCGGCCTTGAAGGCCTTGCCGTAGTGATGCAGGTGGCAGTCATCGATGGCGATGACTTTTTCCACCGGCGGCACAACGCCGATGAAGTTGAGCATGGCGCTCTCGCCGACCTTGGCCGTGGAACCCAGTGGCAAGCCCGCCACCGCCCGCAGGTGGTTTTCGAACTGGCTGCACTCGGCGCCTTCGGTGGTCCAATGCCCGGAGTTGTGCACGCGCGGGGCGATTTCGTTGGCCTTGAGGCCACCGTCGACTTCAAAGAACTCGAACGCCATCACGCCGACATAATCCAGCTGCTTGAGCACACGGCTGGAATAGTCTTCGGCCAGGGCCTGCAACGGGTGGTCGGTGCTGGCCACGGACAGCTTGAGGATGCCGCTGTCGTGGGTGTTGTGCACCAACGGATAGAAGCGGGTCTCACCATCACGGGCACGCACGGCGATCAGCGAGACTTCACCGGTGAACGGCACGAAGCCTTCCAGCAGGCAAGCGACGCTGCCCAGCTCGGCGAAGGTGCCCACCACATCATCTGCAGTGCGCAGGACTTTCTGGCCCTTGCCGTCGTAACCCAGGGTGCGGGTTTTCAGCACGGCTGGCAGGCCGATGCTGGCGACGGCGGCGTCCAGGTCCGCCTGCGATTGGATATCGGCGAAGGCTGGCGTCGGAATGCCCAGGTCCTTGAACATGCTCTTTTCGAACCAACGATCGCGAGCGATGCGCAGGGCTTCGGCGCTCGGGTACACCGGCACGAACTGCGACAGGAAGGCCACGGTTTCAGCCGGGACGCTTTCGAACTCGAACGTCACCAGGTCGACTTCATCGGCCAGTTGGCGCAGGTGGTCCGGGTCGCTGTAGTCAGCGCGCAGGTGTTCACCCAAGGCCGCCGCACAGGCGTCCGGCGCAGGGTCCAGGAAAGCGAAGTTCATCCCCAGCGGGGTGCCCGCCAAGGCCAGCATACGGCCCAGTTGGCCGCCACCGATTACACCGATTTTCATCGTCAACAACCTCAGGCGATACGTGGGTCTGGATTGTCCAGCACGCTGTCTGTCTGCTCAGCACGGAATTTTTTCAGCACCGCGTGGAACTGCGGGTGCTTGGCGCCCAGGATACTGGCGGACAGCAGGGCTGCGTTGATCGCGCCGGCCTTGCCGATTGCCAAGGTCGCCACCGGGATGCCGGCCGGCATCTGCACGATGGACAACAGCGAATCGACGCCCGAGAGCATTGCCGACTGCACCGGTACGCCAAGCACTGGCAGGTGAGTCTTGGCTGCACACATGCCCGGCAGGTGCGCTGCGCCGCCGGCACCGGCGATGATCACCTCGATGCCACGGGATTCTGCTTCATCGGCATACTGGAACAGCAAATCCGGGGTGCGGTGGGCAGAGACCACTTTCACTTCATACGGAATGCCGAGTTTTTCCAGCATATCGGCGGTGTGGCTAAGGGTGGACCAATCGGACTTGGAGCCCATGATCACGCCAACCAATGCACTCATCGTCGTGCCTCTTCTCTCTGGGCGCCCGCAGGCGCGTCAAAAAACAACAAGCCACGCGGGAAATCCGGCGTGGCTTGTTGTACGAATTTTGGCCGGTTGGACCGGCCGAAGGCCGCGCAGTATACCGTAATAATCCAGATAAACAGCCCCTCGGATGACCATCTGTCTAGCGGGGCAAACCGGCGGTTTTATTGACTTAAGAGTCAGTCCCATACACCGCGAAATACTGTGGGAGGGGGCTTGCTCCCGATGGCGGTGTGCCAGGCACTTATCTGTCACTGATACACCGCTATCGGGGGCAAGCCCCCTCCCACATTTGCCCTGCATTCGGTCCGAGATCGGGCTCAGGTGTTCTGCGCCGCGCCACCTTCCAACTTGCGCCACAACAACCGCACATTCGCCTTGCGCACCAACGCGCAGCGATACAGCCGAATTTCCAGCGGCACATGCCATTGCGGCCCACCGCAGACCACCAGTTCGCCTCGGGCAAGTTCGGCACGCACGCTCAACTGCGGCACCCAGGCAATGCCCAGGCCTTCCAGGGCCATGCTCTTGAGACTGTCGGCCATGGCGGTTTCGTAAACGGTGGTAAAGCGCAGCGCGCGCTGGCGCAGCAGCAAGTGCACCGAACGACCAAGGAACGCGCCGGCGCTGTAGGCCAGCAACGGCACGCTGCCCTCGCCTTCCAGATCGAACAGCGGCTTGCCATCAGCATCGGCCGCGCACACCGGGAGCATTTCGGTGTTACCCAGGTGCAGCGAGGGGAAGATTTCGGCGTCCATCTGCATCGCCGCGTCCGGATCGTAGAACGCCAGCATCAGGTCGCAACCGCCTTCGCGCAGGGCGTGCACGGCGTCGCCGACGTTGGTGGCGACCAGGCGGGTGGCGATGTTCAAACCTTCGTTGCGCAACTGCGCGATCCAGCGCGGGAAGAAGCCCAGCGCCAGGGAGTGGGCGGCGGCCACTTGCATGACTTCGCCCTGCCCGCCTTCCAAGTGATGCAAATGGCGCAGGACCTCGCCGAGCTGTTCGACCACGGTGCGCGCGGTGACCAGAAACAGCTGCCCCGCTGCCGTCAATTCCACCGGTGTACGGGAGCGATTGACCAGGGTCAGGCCCAACGCAGCCTCAAGGCTACGGATACGTCGGCTGAACGCTGGCTGAGTGACAAAGCGCCGCTCCGCCGCCTGGGAAAAGCTGCGCGTCGCCGCCAAGGCGCTGAAGTCTTCCAGCCATTTGCTCTCAAGGTTCATCACTGCCTCCCACGGGTACGCACCATTTTGGCACACACGCCCGCCATGATAGCCGGGTCACATCTGCATTATGCCGTTTATGCATAGGCCAGTGCTTAACAGCATTGGCCCAAATTTTCCTACAGGCCTAGCATTCGCAGCGTTCCGGCCTGTTCCGGGTCCATATTGAGATGATTTCCGTCATGTCCTCCGCTGCATCATTCCGCACAGAAAAAGACCTGCTTGGCGTACTCGAAGTACCCGCCCAAGCGTATTACGGCATCCAGACCCTGCGAGCGGTGAATAACTTCCGCCTCTCGGGCGTTCCGATTTCGCATTACCCGAAATTGGTGGTCGGCCTGGCAATGGTCAAGCAAGCAGCCGCTGATGCCAACCGCGAGTTGGGTCAGCTTAGCGAAGCCAAGCACGCTGCCATCAGCGAAGCCTGTGCCCGTCTGATCCGCGGCGATTTCCACGAAGAGTTCGTGGTGGACATGATTCAAGGCGGCGCCGGCACTTCAACCAACATGAATGCCAACGAAGTCATCGCCAACATCGCGCTGGAGGCCATGGGTCACCAGAAGGGCGAATATCAATACCTGCACCCCAACAACGACGTGAACATGGCGCAGTCGACCAACGACGCCTACCCAACCGCGATCCGTCTGGGTCTGCTGCTGGGCCATGACGCGCTGCTGGCCAGCCTCGACAGCCTGATCCAAGCCTTCGCCGCCAAAGGCGTCGAGTTCGGCCACGTGCTGAAAATGGGCCGCACCCAATTGCAAGACGCCGTGCCGATGACCCTCGGCCAGGAATTCCGCGCCTTCGCCACCACCCTCAGCGAAGACCTGGCACGCCTGAAAACCCTGGCGCCAGAGCTGCTGACCGAAGTGAACCTGGGCGGCACCGCCATCGGCACCGGCATCAACGCCGACCCGCGTTACCAGGCCCTGGCCGTGCAACGCCTGGCCACCATCAGCGGCCAACCGCTGGTACCGGCTGCCGACCTGATCGAAGCCACCTCCGACATGGGCGCCTTCGTGCTGTTCTCCGGCATGCTCAAGCGTACCGCCGTGAAGCTGTCGAAGATCTGCAACGACCTGCGCCTGCTGTCCAGCGGCCCACGCACAGGGATCAATGAGATCAACCTGCCAGCGCGTCAGCCAGGCAGCTCGATCATGCCCGGCAAGGTCAACCCGGTCATCCCGGAAGCCGTGAACCAGGTAGCGTTCCAAGTCATCGGCAACGACCTGGCCCTGACCATGGCAGCCGAAGGCGGCCAACTGCAGTTGAACGTGATGGAGCCGCTGATCGCCTTCAAGATCTTCGACTCGATCCGCCTGCTGCAACGCGCCATGGACATGCTGCGCGAGCACTGCATCGTCGGCATCACCGCCAACGAAGCACGCTGCCGCGAACTGGTGGAACATTCCATCGGTCTTGTCACCGCGCTGAACCCGTACATCGGCTATGAAAACGCCACCCGCATTGCGCGTATCGCCCTCGAAAGCGGCCGCGGAGTGCTGGAACTGGTGCGCGAAGAAGGCTTGCTCGACGACGCCATGCTCGACGACATCCTGCGCCCCGAAAACATGATCGCTCCACGTTTGGTCCCGTTGAAGGCCTAAGCGTTTGTTGCACCGCTCACCAGGTTGAGGGACTAGACACCTCTCACCTTTTGAGGGCCTGAAGGCTCGTTCTTCAGGCCCTTTTTTTTGCCTCAAGGTTGTGAAATGAAGCCCATAAAAATTCCAATATCGCCCTGCAAACCCGCCTTGCCCGAATCAGCGGCGCTGAAACCTTTAATCGGCCCGTGCAGACGTATCACGTACTCCTAGGTATAGTGCCGCCCCTCTCGCGTCTGCGGCCGTCGGTAACGAGGCCCGGTACAGCGCGAAACCGCATGAATAACAACACCCGCAAAAGGATTGGGGTCGAACTGTCGCGCACTGCCTGGTGCCATGCGACGTGTCGGACCGTCCTGCGTTTGCCATTAGAAAAATCAGCGAGGAACACTCCATGCTCGAAGTCATCAACGACTTCCTCTCAGGGAAAGTACTGATCGTGCTCATTGTCGGGCTCGGCGGTTATTTCACGATCCGCTCGCGTTTCGTTCAATTGCGTCACTTTTTCCACATGTTCTCGGTGTTCAAAGACAGCTTGAAGAGCAGCTCCGGCCAACTCAGCTCGTTCCAGGCGCTGATGCTCAGCCTCGCCGGTCGCGTGGGCGCCGGTAACATCGCCGGTGTCGGTATTGCCGTAACCCTCGGCGGCCCGGGTGCCGTGTTCTGGATGTGGGTCACCGCGCTGGTGGGTATGTCGTCGAGCTTCATCGAATGCTCCCTCGGCCAGCTGTACAAGCGCACCGACGCAGAGGGCACCTACCGTGGCGGCCCGGCTTATTACATCCAGCACGGTTTGCAGAAGCGCTGGCTGGGTATGGTCATGGCGTTCCTGCTGCTGGTGACCTTTGGCTTCGCCTTCAACGGCCTGCAAGCCCATGCCGTGACTCACTCGCTGAACAACGCTTTCGGCCTCGACACCACCTACACCGGCCTCGCGCTGGCGGTGCTGCTGGGCCTGGTGTTCATCGGCGGGATCAAGCGCATCGCGTCCATCGCCGACCTGCTGGTCCCGGTCAAAACCCTGGTGTACATCGCCGTGACCCTGTACGTGATCGTGCTGCAATTCGACCACGTGCCGGCCATGCTCGCGACCATCGTCAAGAGCGCTTTCGGCCTCGACCAAGCCTTCGGTGGCCTGGTAGGCAGCGCGATCATCATGGGCGTGAAACGCGGCGTGTTCGCCAACGAAGCCGGTCTGGGCAGTGCGCCTAACGTGGCAGCGGTGGCTTCCGTAGAACACCCGATCGCCCAAGGCGTGGTCCAGGCGTTCAGCGTTTTCCTCGACACTTTCGTGATCTGCACCTGCACCGCGCTGCTGATCCTGCTCTCCGGTTTCTACACCCCAGGCTTTGAAGGCGACGGCATTGCCCTGACCCAGAACTCCCTGGCCGCTGTGGTCGGTGACTGGGGCCGCATGTTCATCTCGGTGGCCCTGGCTTTGTTCGTGTTCACCTCGATCATGTACAACTACTACCTCGGCGAGAGCAACCTGCGCTTCCTGGTGGGCAACAACCGTAAGGTGCTGATGGGTTATCGCGCGCTGGTGCTGGTGCTGATTTTCTGGGGCTCGATCGAGAACCTGGGCACCGTATTCGCCTTCGCCGACATCACCATGACCATGCTCGCCTTCGTCAACCTGTTCGCCCTGGCGTTCCTGTTCAAGATCGCCATGCGTGTGCTGGACGACTACGACCGCCAACGCGCTGCGGGCATCAAGACCCCGGTGTTTGATTCCAGCCAATTCCCGGACCTGGATCTGGACCGCAAGGCCTGGCCGGCCAACCCGGCAAAACCGGACGCGGCCCCATCGGCTGAACTGAACGCTCAAGTACAACGCTGAGCGCAGCTAGATAGATGACACGCCGCCTGGCCTTGGGCATGCTCTGGGCCCGGCGGCGTTTTTCGTTCAGGAGATTTGTTCATGCAACCAGCTAACAACGTGATGGTGCTCTACACCGGCGGGACCATTGGCATGCAGGCCAGCGCGAATGGCCTGGCGCCCGCGTCCGGCTTCGAAGCGCGCATGCGCGAGCAACTGGCCGACGCGCCATTGCCAGCCTGGCGCTTTCGCGAAATGGCGCCGCTGATCGACAGTGCCAACATGACCCCCGCTTACTGGCAGCGCCTGCGCAGTGCCGTGGTCGAGGCCGTGGACGAGGGCTGCGATGCGGTGTTGATCCTGCACGGCACCGACACCCTGGCCTACAGCGCGGCGGCCATGAGCTTCCAACTGCTGGGTTTGCCGGCGCCGGTGGTGTTTACCGGCTCGATGCTGCCGGCCGGCGTACCTGACAGCGATGCCTGGGAAAACGTCAGCGGCGCGTTGACCGCGCTGGGCGAAGGCCTGAACGCCGGCGTGCACCTGTTTTTCCACGGTGCGCTGATGGCGCCGACCCGCTGCGCGAAAGTGCGCAGCTTTGGTCGCAACCCCTTCGCCGCGCTGCAGCGTAACGGTGGCGTAGCCAAGGCCGAGGCACTGCCCGCCGCCCTGGATTATCGCCAGCCCAAGGCCGTGGCCAACGTCGGCGTGTTGCCGCTGGTGCCGGGCATCGCCGCCGCGCAGTTGGATGCGCTGGTCGACAGCGGCATCCAGGCGCTGCTGCTTGAATGCTATGGCAGCGGCACCGGGCCCAGCGACAACCCGGCGTTCCTCGCCAGCCTCCAGCGCGCGCAGGATCAGGGCGTGGTCGTGGTCGCAATCACCCAATGCCATGAAGGTGGCGTGGAGCTGGATGTGTATGAAGCCGGCAGCCGCCTGCGCGGCGTGGGCGTGCTGTCCGGTGGCGGCATGACCCGCGAGGCCGCGTTCGGCAAGCTCAATGCGTTGATCGGCGCAGGCCTGGCCAACGCCGAGATTCGCCGCCTGGTCGAACTGGACCTGTGCGCCGAGTTGGCTTGAGATCCGATTCAAGCGATCCGGTAGAGCGTCACTCCCGCCACGATCCCGGCGGCGCACGGCATGGGAATTGCTCGGCTCAGGTATTCATTGGCCGGGATCATCCCCATGCTGCACTCGCACCTGACTACCCTCAACGCCGTTTCGCTGGTGCTTGAGGCTTTCAGCGCCCAGGGCATCAGCCCTGAGGTGCTGTTGGCCGGCAGCGGTATTGCAGCGGCGGACCTGAACCACGCCGATACACGCATCACCACGCGCCAGGAAATGCAGGTGTGCGCCAACGCGGTGGCCCTGCGCCAAGCCATCGGCCTGGAACTGGGCCAGCGCATGCGCGTGTCGTCCTACGGCCTGTTGGGCTATGCGCTGCTCACCAGTGCCACCTTCGGTGACGCTTTACGCCTGGCCCTGCGCTACCCGGCGCTGTTGGGAACACTTTTCGAGCTGAGCCTTGAGGAGGACGGCCAACGCGTCTGGTTCACCGCCCGCGATTACCGTGAAGACCCTGCGCTGGCCGCGTTCAATATTGAGTTGTGCCTGGCTTCACTCAACGTCATCTGCGACGACTTGCTCGGTCGCCCGCTCCCTCTGCTGGGTGCGCGTTTTGAATACCCGGCGCCAACCTACCAGGCGCGTTACGAAGAGCGCTTCGCCTGCCCGCTGGAATTCAACGCCACCAGCAACGCCTTTGCCTTCGACCGCCAGTGGCTCGATCAACCGCTGCCCTTGGCCGACGCCGTCACCCATCGCGCCATGACCGAGCGCTGCCGCAAACAAAACACCGAGTTCACCGGACGCCAGGCCTGGCTGGGCCGCGTGCGTCAACTGCTGGCGGCGCAACTGCCGGCAGCGCCAGGGCTGGATAAACTGGCGGAGCAGTTGAATTGCTCGCCACGCACCTTACGCCGGCACCTGCATGACTTGGGCAGCAGCTATCAGGAGTTGCTCGACGAACTGCGCTTCGAGCAGGCCAAGCAGTGGCTGGCCAACGATGCAATGCCCATCCACCGCATTGCCGAGCACCTGGGTTTCAGTGAGACCGCCAGCTTCCGTCATGCCTTTGTGCGCTGGAGCGGAGTCGCGCCAAGCCAGTTCCGCCCCTGATCCCCACGTCCAGGCGGGGTGAATACGGACAGTGTCTTTGGCCATATTCATCCCCTTTTGGCCGCTCCTGCCGTTCTCTTGCCGCGTCGGCGAGGCAACACTGCAAGACACCGCCAAACGCCTGCGAGTACACCACTATGCTGACGATCTACTCGGACGATCACCATCTGCACCACGGTCGATGCGAACTGATGGACGGGCAACTGATGCCCTGTTTCGAAATGCCCTCCCGTGCTGATCACGTACTGCAACGGGTCAAGGACCGTGATCTGGGGCCGGTGCGAGCCCCCGAGGACTTTGGATTGGCACCGCTGCAACGCATCCACAGCCACGCCTACCTGGATTTTTTCAAAGGGGCCTGGGCACGCTGGGTTGAGTTCGGCCAGGACGGCGACCTGCTGCCCTACACGTGGCCAGCCCGCACCTTGCGCCGCGTGCTGCCCACCAGCCTGCACGGTCAATTGGGCTATTACAGCTTCGACGGCGGCGCGCCGATCACCGCCGGCACCTGGCAAGCGGCCTATAGCGCAGCGCAGGTGGCGCTGACCGCGCAACAAGCGATTCAACAAGGTGCTCAAAGTGCCTTTGCCCTCTGCCGCCCACCGGGGCACCACGCTGCAGGCGACTTGATGGGCGGCTATTGCTACCTCAATAACGCTGCAATTGCCGCCCAGGCCTTTCTCGATCAAGGCCATGCCAAGGTCGCGATCCTTGATGTGGATTACCACCACGGCAACGGCACCCAATCGATTTTCTATGACCGCAGTGACGTGCTGTTCACCTCGATCCACGGACATCCGGAAGCCGAGTTTCCGTTCTTCCTCGGCTATGCCGATGAGCTGGGCGACGGCGCCGGTAAGGGCTTCAATTTCAATTACCCGCTGCCGGCCGGTGCCGGCTGGGATACCTGGAGCGCCGCGCTGGATCAGGCCTGCGCGCAAATCGAGCGCTATGGCGCCGACATCATCGTGGTGTCCCTGGGGGTAGACACGTTCAAGGACGATCCCATCTCGCAGTTCAAGCTCGACAGCCCGGATTACCTGGAGATGGGTGCGCGTATCGCCCGGCTGGGCAAGCCCACGCTGTTCGTCATGGAAGGCGGCTACGCGGTGGAAGAAATCGGCATCAATGCCGTCAACGTTCTCGAAGGTTTTGAGGGGTCAATCCAATGAACATGCTCAAGTCGCTTGCGCTGTGCGCCGCCGTATTAAGCAGCGCCGTCCACGCCGAGGAAAGAACCCTGCGGGTCTACAACTGGTTCGACTACATCACCCCCAAGGCGCTGGAAGACTTCAAGGGTCAGAACCCTCAGATCAAACTGGTCTACGACATCTTCGACACCAATGAAGCCCTGGAAGCCAAGCTACTCACCGGCAACTCCGGCTATGACGTGGTGGTGCCGTCCAACGTGTTCCTGGCCAAGCAGATTGAAGCCGGTGTGTTTCAGCCCCTGGACCGCAGCCAGTTACCAAACTGGAACCACCTCGACCCCAAGCTGATGAAGCTGATCGAGGCCAATGACCCCGGTAATAAATTCGCCGTGCCCTACATGTACGGCACCATCCTGATTGGCTTCAACCCGGCCAAGGTCAAGGCCGTGCTGGGCGACAACGCTCCCGTGAACAGCTGGGACCTGATCTTCAAGGAAGAGAACATCAGCAAGCTCAAGCAGTGCGGCGTCGCCCTGCTGGATTCGCCATCGGAAATCCTGCCGCTGGCCTTGCAGTATCTGGGCCTGGACCCCAACAGCAATAACCCGAAGGACTATGAGAAAGCCGAAGCCCTGCTGCTTAAAATCCGCCCGTACATCACCTACTTCCACTCCTCCAAATACATGGCCGATATCGCCAATGGCGACATCTGTGTGGCCGTCGGTTATTCCGGCAGCTTCTCCCAGGCTGCCAACCGCGCCAAGGAGGCCAGGAACGGCGTGACCGTGGACATGCGCCTGCCCAAGGAAGGCGCGCCGATCTGGTTCGACATGCTCGCCATTCCCAAGGGCGCAAAGAACCCGCAGGACGCCTACGCCTTCATCAACTACCTGCTGCAACCTGAGGTGATTGCGCCGATCAGCGATTTCGTCGGCTACCCCAACCCGAACAAGGACGCCACCGAACGGGTCGACCCGACCATCCGCAATAACCCTAACCTGTACCCGACCGAGGCGGCGATGGCGACGTTGTACACCTTGAAGCCGTTGGACAGTAAAGCTGAACGCGCCAGGACCCGGGCCTGGACCAAGATCAAATCGGGGACCTGACCGCACCTCACACAGGACTCAGGCTAAGTAATTACCGCCCGCGCCAATCCTCCCCTCACTACCGTTGTCCTCTGCAACGGCGCCGCACCCCGGCGCCGTACTTCCCAAGAAAGGGCCCCGAGCCACCCACGCTCACGCGCCCTTCATTTCTGCAAAGGACTTGCCTATGCCTGAAGCAACGCTTCCTGATCATCCGTCGGCCACCAGCCACAATCGACCCCCTACTACCTATGAGCTACTGACTCAACTGACCTCCGGCCCGAACAGCCGGGAGGTGGCCGCCGTGACCCTGCGCTCGGCGCTCAAGGAGCTGTATCCAACCCTGGCCATCGACCCGGACCTGGCCATGGTCGTCACGCCGAATTGGCGCGTCGTCGATGATCAAGTCCTATCCGCCCCGGCCTATGCCATGTCGCTCACTTCGGTGCTGGCAAGCCAGATGCTGAACCCGAAGCCGGTGATCTACCTCGATGGCGAACACTTCCTGACACTGCAACCCGACGCCCGGCCACCGGTGCATTTACCGGTAAAAATCGATGCCATTGCGCGCATGATCAATGAGCTGTCAGAACTGATGCTGTCTGCCTTCCAGGAGCAGTACCTCAATTACTGGAATGCCTCCGATGGCCGAAGCGGGCACCGCTGGAAAGTGTTCTCACAATCCCTGCGCAAAGTATGGAATGTCACGGCGCAAGAGGGCTGGGATGAACATGATTGCGCCATAGCCAGGTCGCTGTTCCTTTTTCCGGAGCGAGCCACACGCTCTGCCCAGGACAGCTACAACACTCACGCCTACCTGATCGACGTCGATGCGCTGCAAGACAGCCAGACCGCTCACACCGCCCTCATGGACATCGCCGTAGTGATTGGTGAGCATGAGCAGGGCAAGCGGGTCCTGGTTTACTCACTGGTCAACGGCTACGAAAAATTCGACTCGCTGGAGCAATTCGGAGAACAACTGCCCGACCGAATGAACGCACGGAACAATGAGCTAAGCCTGCAGTGGCGGCTGTACGAACCGCCGGGCAATTTCTTCGACAGCCTGGCCGGCGCACTGATTGCGTTGCAACTCGACGCAATAGGCTCGATTGACAAAGACGACCGCAAAGCGATCAACGTGGACGCCGACGCCAGCCCCCTGGTCGCGGTTGCCAACGTCCTGCCGGTGGTCGAGGACTTGAGCGATCACTCGCTATCCAATATCCGTGACATCCATGAGCGGTTGCCCGACTGGCTGGCCCACGCCTCGGACTTGGATATTTCCATCTACAGTCGGCGCGTGATCGATCTTGCCGAGTTGCATACCCTCCAGAAGGGCGCGTCCTTCAATGACGATATTGCGCCGATCCGCGAATACACCCGCGATCAGTTGCAGAGCCAGATTCGTGCGCACGCCCAAGGTGCAAACATCAACGTCGACAAGATCGAAGTTCACATCGAAAGCCCGGTTGTCTGGGGAAGCACGTTCATCGTGCCCACGGCGCCGGACATCACACGCCGTAACCTGATCGACCTAGCCCTGGAAAACCTCACAGGCCTGCCGACCGGCCAACCCCGCGTGCTCTATAACGGCAGCGCAGCTCCCCCGTGGCTGTCTTACACCTACCTGAAGGGCGTGATTGAAAACATCGATATCGGCCAGCACTACCCGGCGCTGATCAAGCGCACGCTGCTGGAAGATACGGTTCAGGCCAAGGGCAGACAAACGCTCTACATCAACCATTTGCGCGTACAGCTGCCTTTGCTGGCACTGCAACTCAAGATTCGCCAACAGCACGGGGTCGATGAACTCGGTGCGCGCTACGTCGCTGCCGTAATGCAGGACGAAGACCACGGGCGACTCGTCGACGGGCAGGAGATTGTCATTCGCCCCTTGGCATTCTTACCGACCTTGCGCCCCGGCAATGATCAGGATGTGGTTGCCA
This sequence comes from Pseudomonas sp. 2995-1, assembly GCF_002742505.1. Lineage (NCBI taxonomy): Bacteria > Pseudomonadati > Pseudomonadota > Gammaproteobacteria > Pseudomonadales > Pseudomonadaceae > Pseudomonas > Pseudomonas sp. 2995-1. The sequence goes on from NZ_LJSA01000332.1 coordinate 558,905, forward strand.
ATATGTTCGTGATCGGCGCCAAAGACGCCGCCGCGGGCCCGTGCCTGCTGTACCGTCCCTTGCTGGAACCAACGCTGCTGCAGTATCCGTCACGGCAAAACCTGATCTACGCCATCAAACACACGCGCCCACTTCGCGACTCGGTGCTGGCCTGGCTGCCAGAGGCGGCGCGCTTCAACTACGCGCAGTATGTATTCCCCGATAAATGGCCATCGCCATGGACGGTCATTCGAGGGCTGGTCGAGCCGCAGGTCATGGTGTACATGAGCGGCTCCATTACCTTGAGCGACCAGGTGCTTGGCGCAGCCCCGCTGGCCGCACTGTTCAAAGCCAATGCCGAGGCCATGGTCGAACTGGCGGGCCGCCAGTCAGTCTCCAATGCGCAAAAACGCTGGGCAACCTTGCGCCAGGCAGGCTGGCAAATCTTCAATGCGACGTTGCCGTTCCTGGGGCGCACGGCCGGTATCGCCGCCTGGATCTGGCAGATCATGGATGACTTGCAGGACATCGCCCAGCAGGACAACCCCGAAGCGGACCCCGAAGGCGCCTGGATAGCCCAGGTCGACCTGTTACTCAACCTTGGCATGGCCCTGGCGCTGCACGGGGCCTTGCGTCACGCGCCGGTCGAAAAACCCAGCGAAGAAACCAGGCTGAAAACAGAATCGTCAGCGGTCGAACCCGCCGAAAAAGTCGAGCCGCCGCCCAGCAAAACCTCCGTGGCCCGGCTGGACAACGTAACGGGCACCGAGCTGCCGAGTCGGCACCAGGGCCTGCTGAACATTCGCGGCGCCATCCCCACCGACCGTCCAAGCCTGGAGGCCACACTGGACAGCTTCAAAATCGAGAGGCCCGCGGGCCTGGAACCTCAGGTCACAGAGCCTGGTATCTATCTGCACCTCTACCCGAACGCCCAGAAATGGTACGCCGTGGTCGGCACGCGCTGGTTCGAAGTCAACGTAGACGAAGCGGATAACGTGGTCATCATCGACCCAGGCAATCCCTCGCGAATGGGCCCCATGCTACTCAACAACAAGGCGGGCCAATGGTTTGTGGACACACGCCTGCGCCTGCGCGGTGGTGGCTTCAAAAACCGGCGCAAGGCCGTGCAAACCCGCAATACGTCTCGAATCGGCGACCTGCGCAGGCAGCTCGACGAATTCGACGCTAATGAGCGCAGCAGGCAGTCGGAAATCGCCGGCGCACACACGGCGATAGGCGACGAAGCAGGCCCCTCCACCGAATTGCGCCGCCAGAGCTTCATCGACAAGGTCGACGCCCGAATCCTGGATTACGACGTGCCGATCCGCCAACTCAGGTCACTGGGCATTATCGATAACGTGCCCAACTACCAGAGCTCCATGATCGACTATTTGCACAAGCAACTGCTGTTGACGCGCTCCGCCATCAACCAACGCTTACCGCGGTTCCGTGAAACCCTGGAAAGCTCCGTCCCGAGCCTTGAGTCGGTCACCGGCATTGATGCCAAGACCAAGACACAAACCGCCCGGGCCATGTCGGACATGACGGGCGAAATGATCAGACGCATGGAGTACGTGGAGACACGTTTTCATGAACTGGAAACGCTTGGCATCGACGGCAACAAGGTCATTCAGAGCACGCAACACGCCCTGCCCAAGCTTCAATTGCGGGACTTGAAGGCGTTTCAAGTCACCCTGGCCCGTCACCTGTGCGTCCAAGAGGGCGACGGCGAAGCGTTCGATACTGCGCGCGAGCTGCTCGACACCATCGTCGATGCCGCCGATCTTCACATACAGAGCTGCACGGAGGCGCTGGCCGACACGGCTATTCGCTCGTTGGAGGAGCGTATCGACGTGCTCAACAGCCTGGTCGATCAATTTTCCATCGTTGACCAGCGCCTGCTGGACCTGCATGCCGAATACCCCGAGCAGGTACAGCGCGAGCCCCTGGAAATCCTGCGCAAGCAGATCAACGAATTCAATCAGCACTTCGTTCGCGAGCTGGCCCTGTTGCTCAGGGAAAGCAAAGCGTTGGAGCCCAAGCCCGGCAGTTCGAAAACCGCATCACCCCCCAAGCGCAAGATCATCAAGACACGCTTCAACGGCGTGGTGGTCGGCGAACCGCGCGCGGCCGAAGAAGGGCTGGTGGATGTAAAGTCGCCGCTGACGGGCAAAGTCATTGCGACCTTCCATGAGAAAGAGCCTGGGGTGTGGGTCGAACGCGATAGCCGCCCTTCCGGACCGCGACCGCCCCAGGCAATAGACCTGAACGTGAGCCTCGAAGAGGGTGACCAGTTGCTTCAGGACGAACCTGCCGCGACCTTGCGGACCCTGGGCCACTCAAAAAAGGCCGGGCGCATTCCGGTCGAAATCGAGGAGATGTTCCACCAATACGCCGCTCGCCTGGAGCGTGCCGTCAGCCGCATCGAAGAAGCGTTGACCCAACGTAATCTGACCGAAAGCGATCGCCCTTCCGCAGCCTCCACTAACAAGCAGCTCAACGACACGGCGCAGCGCCTGTACGAGCTGGGCACCACGACCCGGATCAGCATGACCAAGCAGCAACCGCCCACAGCGGCACGGGTGGAGTGGCTGTTTGACCGGGGTTTGGTGGAAATTGCCAAGGTCATCACCCGGCGTCGCCTCAAGGGGCCGGGCAAAGACTTTCTGGACGAGTACGAAATACGCGACCATCAAACCCACAACGTGCTGTGGTATGCCCACTTTCACTACAGCTCAGCGCAAGCGGCCGCCGAAGAATATATCGCCGGGCACCTCAAGACGCGTGAACAACAGAAGCAAGGGGGAAGCCTGCAGCGCACCGGCTTGAACGACCACGACCAGATCGCGATTTACCGCAGTCAGATCGGGTCGAAACTCGCCAAATCGCTTTTTTTTGACAGCTGACCGTGCTGCTTGTCGGCGCCCCAGGCCTTGCGCAGACGCTTCAGCGCGTCGGCAATCGCGGCTTCAGGCACGGCGGCAAACCCCAACACCAGGCCGGCGCGCTGATCCGCCGGCGTGGTGGAGTGCGCCAGCCAGTAGCTGCTCAGACCATTGACCTCAACGTCGGCCGAGCGGGCCTGATCCAGCAGTTGCTGTTCGCGGGCCAAGCTGTCCACGCGCACCGTCATGTGCAGCCCCGCCGCTACGCTCGGCAACTCGCCAACCCCCGGCAGACCGCTGGGCCAACCGGCCAGCAAGGCATTGCGCCGGCTTAATGCTGCGCGGCGCATGCGGCGGATGTGCCGTTGAAAATGGCCCGCCGCCATGAACTCGGCCATCACTGCCTGAGTGCTGACTTCCGAGTGGCGCATGTCGACAGCGCGGCGCCGTGAGAAGGCGTCCACCAGACCCGGCGGCAACACCAGATAACCCAGGCGCAGCGCCGGAAACGCGACTTTGCCGAAGGTGCCCACGTAGAGCACGCGACCACTGCGGTCCAGCGCGGCCAACGGTGACAGGGGCGCGCCGCTGTATCGGTATTCGCCGTCGTAGTCATCTTCGACGATCCAGCCGCCTCGGCGCTCGGCCCAGGCCAGCAATTCCAAGCGCCGCGCCAGGCTCATCACCACGCCCAAAGGGTATTGATGGGAAGGCGTGACGTACGCCAGGCGACAGTCGCCCAGTTGATCAAGGGCCTGGCAGTCGATGCCGTCACTGTCCACCGGCACCCCATGCAGGCACCCACCGGCCAGGGCAAATGCATGGCCTGCGGCGCGATAGCCAGGGTTTTCCACGGCCACGCCATCGCCGGGCTCCACCAGCAACTGTGCACAAAGGCTAATCGCCTGCTGTGCACCACTGGTGATCACTATTTGCTCAGCCGTACATTGCATCCCCCGCGAACTGCGCAGGTATGCCGCGATCAGCCCGCGCAGACGCCCATCGCCTGCGGGGTCGCCATAGCACAGCTGTTGCAGGTCCGGCTTGCGCCAGAAGGCCCCGTTCAGCTTGGCCCAGACCTCGAACGGGAACAGATCGAAAGCCGGCACACCGACCCGAAACGCCTTCGGCGGCCCTGCGGGTGGCTGCGACAGATAGTGGTTTTGCAGTCGCCCCAGGGCCGGTCTGTGGATAACTTCATCATCGAGATCCGCCGGCAAATTTTCCCATTTTGTGGATAAGGCTGGGGATAAGCCTGTGTGTAACCCTGTGGATACTTTTGTGGATAGTTTTTCCGTCGAGGGCAGTTGAGCGACGTAAGTGCCATCGCCGACACGCCCTTCGATAAACCCCTCGGCATACAGTTGATCGTAGGCACGTACCACGCTGTTGCGGGAAATCGACAGCGCGGCGGCCAGGTCACGGCTGGCCGGCAGCCGCGTGCCACTGATCAGGCGACCATCGAGTACGCGCTGGCGTAGGGCTTCATAGAGCTGGCGCGTCAGGCCCCGGCCGCGATCCAGCTCGATACCGGCGGGGGTGAATGACAGAGGCGGCGCAGTCGGCGACATATTGGACCTATGAAATTGGCCGTAGATGGCTCTTACAACGGACCATTAGCCTGCCTAGGATACTGGCATTCGCCAAGGAAAATATTCATGTACACACCTCGCGCCTTTGCCCTCGACGACTTACCCGAACTGCATCAATTGATCCAGCACTCCCGCCTGGCGCAACTGGTGACCTTTGGCGAGCAAGGCCTGCAAGCCAGCCACTTGCCGCTGCTGCTCAACCCCGATGAAGGCCCCAACGGCACGCTTTACGGGCACTTGGCCAAGGCCAATCCGCAGTGGCGCGATTTACAGAATGGCAACGACGCCCTGCTGATTTTTGCCGGCGCCGACGCGTACATCAGCCCGGCGTTTTACCCGGCCAAGGCCGAGCACGGCAAAGTGGTGCCGACCTGGAATTACATCGCCGTGCATGCCTACGGCAAGGCCGAGGTGTTTACCGATGCCGAGCGCCTGCTGGCGCTGGTCAGCGCCCTCACCGACCGCCACGAAGGTAACCGTGCGCAACCATGGAAAGTCAGCGACGCCCCCGCTGATTACATCGACGGCATGCTCAAGGCCATCGTCGGCTTTGCATTGCCCATCGAGCGCCTGATCGGCAAACGCAAACTCAGCCAGAACCGCAGCGCGGCGGACATCGCCGGCGTGCGCGATGGCCTCGCCGCCAGCGCGGACGTGCGCGACCAGACCCTCGCACGTTTTATTCCCCAAGGAGTTTCAGAATGAGCCAGATCGACATCCGCCAGGTCACCGCAGCCGACCACGCCGCCTGGTTGCCGCTGTGGCAGGCGTACTTGACGTTCTACAACACCGAACTGCCGGACGCCGTCAGCCAAAGCACCTGGCAGCGCCTGATCGACGCCAGCGAGCCGACCCATTCGGCACTGGCCTGGCAGGACGGCAAGGCGGTGGGCATGGTCAACTTCATCTATCACCGATCTAATTGGAGCATCGAGAACTCCTGCTATTTGCAGGATTTGCTGGTGGACCCTGCCCAACGCGGCACCGGTGTCGGCCATAAACTGATCGAGTTCGTCTACGCCACTGCCAAGGCCGACGGCTGCTGCAAGGTGCACTGGCTGACCCACGAGACCAACGCCACCGCGATCCAACTCTACGAGCGCATCGCCGAACGCCCTGGCTTCATTCAATTTCGTAAAGGTCTTTAAGGAGCGCAGCATGTCTACTTCCCTCGCCGACTGGAAAGGCGTCCCGGCGCCCACCGCTCAACTGCTCGAAGGGCGCTTTATCCACCTGGAAAAACTCGACCCGGCGCGCCACGCCGATCAACTGTGGCAAGCCCTCGAAGGCCCCGGCGCCGACCCCAAGCTGTGGGATTACTTGCCGTACGGCCCGTTTACCGAGCGCGCCGCGTTCGATGCGTGGCTGAACAACCACGCGGCCAATACCGACCCGTACTTCTTCAGCATCGTCGACCGCGCGACCGGCCAGGTGCAGGGCATCCTCAGCCTGATGTCCATCGTCCCGGCCCAAGGCCGCATAGAAATCGGGCATGTCACCTTCGGCGCGCCGATGCAGCGCTCACCCAAAAGCACCGAAGCGGTGTACCTCTTGGCCAAATACGCGTTCGAGCAGGGCTACCGCCGCCTGGAATGGAAGTGCAACAACGGCAACGCCCGCTCCAAATATGCGGCTGAGCGGTTGGGGTTCAGTTTTGAGGGGGTGTTCCGCCAGCATATGGTGGTCAAGGGGCAGAACCGGGATACGGCGTGGTATTCGATTTTGGATTCGGAATGGCCGACGGTGGGCGCGGGGTTTGAGGCGTGGTTGTCGGAGTCCAACCAAACCGCCTCGGGTCAGGTAAAAAGCCTGGCGCAGTGCCGCCAGGCTTAAGCCTTAGTTCAGCTTCTGGGCCAGCACCGCAATGTGCTCCGGCCCGATCCCGCAGCAACCGCCCAGGTGGCTGGCACCGCGTTTCTGCCAGTCCGCGGCCCAATGCAGGTAGCCCGGCGGATCGAGGTCCTCGCGCAACGGATCCAGGCCATCGTTGGCCGTGGCTTCCTTGGGTTGCGGCGGGAAGGCATTGGCGTAGGCGCCGATCTGGATCGACACGCCCAGACGCTCGAAGGTTTGACGCGCCGCGTCGATGGCCGCGCCAATCACTTCCGGCTGGCTGCAATTGAACAACAACACTTGCACACCCAACTGCGCCGCCACTTCGGCCGCGTCTGCCACCGGCTCGCCGGAGCGCAGGCGCGGGACGTCGTCAGTGTCTTCATCTTTCAAGGTAAACGACAGCCAGAACGGCTTGCCATCCTGAGGCAGGCCCGCATGAATCGCCCGCGCCTCGACGATTGAACTCTGGGTTTCCGCCAGCCACAAGTCGACGTGGGGCGCGAGCCCCTGCACCAGTGGGGTGAGCAACTCAGACACGCGCTGTGCTTCAAACAAGTCCGGACGATAGGAGCCAAACAGCGGCGGCAGCGAACCGGCCACCCGCACGTTTTTGCCCGACGCCGTTACCGCACGACGCGCCAATTCGCCGGCCAACGCCGCCAAGGCCTGGCCTTCGGCAGCAAACCGCGCTTCACCGATATGAAACGGCACCACCGCGTAGCTGTTGCTGGTGATCACGTTGGCACCGCTGTCGATATAGGCCGCATGCACAGCCTCCACCGCCTGCGGCGCTTCGCTCAGCGCCAATGCCGACCACTCCGGCTGGCGAAACGGCGCGCCACGGCGCTGCAGTTCACGGCCCATGCCGCCATCGAGAATTACTGTTTCTGCGCCCATATGCTTTTTACTCATAAGCTTATGAAAATAACTCACTATGAGAGTCGTTCTTATAACTATTTAATACGTTCAATTCGCTTCATACCAACTCTTTTTTCTAAAGGTGTCCTTCGTGAAACTTAAACCCCTGCTGGCCCTGGGCCTGATGACACTGGCTGCCTCCACCCAGGCGTTTGGCGGTACGACCCTGGACCGGATCGAACAGAAAAAAGAGCTGGTGGGCGTGCTGATGGAAAGCTATCCGCCGTTCTCGTTTCTCAATGACCAGAACCAGTTGGATGGTTTTGACGTCGATGTGGCCAAGGCCGTGGCGCAAAAATTGGGTGTGAAGCTGCGTCTGGAAACGCCATCGTGGGACGTGATCGCCGCTGGCCGCTGGAGCGGGCGCTACGATATTTGCATCTGCTCGATGACCCCGAGCAAGGCCCGCGCCGAAGTGTTCGACTTCCCGGTGGAGTACTACGCCTCGCCGGCCGTGATCGTGGTCAATGCCAAGGACGACCGCATTCACGCCGCCAAGGATTTGAGCGGCAAGAAAGTCGGCCTCACCAGTGCCTCCAGCTATGAAAGCTACCTGAACAAGAACCTGGTGATCGAAGGCGCCGAAGACACACAACTGCAGTACCCGTTCGAAGAGGTGCAGATCGCGCCGTACGACACTGACAACGTCGCCTTCCAAGACCTCGGCCTCGGCGCTGGCGTGCGCCTGGACGCGATCCTTACCAACCTGGTGACCGCACAGCCTCGCCTGACCCAGGACAAACGCTTCAAGCTTGCTGGCGAACCGCTGTACTCGGAGCCCAACTCGGTAGCTATCGAAAAAGGCGACGCCGCGTGGGACAGCAAAGTGCGTGAGGTGTTTGCCCAGCTCAAGCAGGACGGCACCTTGAGCAAGCTGTCGCAAAAATGGATCGGCGCTGATATCAGCCGATGAGTTTTCGCACGCGGCTTTACCTGACCTGGGCGGCGCTGTTCGCCCTGTTTGCGAGCTTCTTCCTGAGCTTTGACCTGAAGTTCTCGATCATTCTCGACAAGCTGCCCAACCTGGTCGGCCTGCACCTGGCGCCCAATGGTTTCCTGCAGGGCGCGGCGTTAACGCTGTTCCTGTGCCTGTGTTCGATTCTGGTGTCGTCGGCGCTGGGCTTCGTCACGGCACTGGGGCGCCTGTCCAGCAGCGCGGTGGCGTTTGGCATCGCCACCTTCTACGCCTCGTTCTTCCGTGGCACGCCGTTGCTGATCCAGATCCTGCTGATCTATCTGGGCATGCCGCAACTGGGCCTGGTGCCCGGCGCGATCACGGCTGGGATCATTGCTCTGTCGCTGAACTATGGCGCGTACCTGAGCGAAATCTTCCGCGCCGGCATCCTTGGCGTGCCCCACGGCCAACGCGAAGCCGCCCTCGCGCTGGGCATGCGCGATAACGCGATCTTCTGGCACGTCACCCTGCCCCAAGCCATGCGCACCATTGTTCCGCCCGCGACTAACCAATTCATCTCGATGCTCAAGGACTCGTCCCTGATCTCGGTGATGGGCGTGTGGGAAGTGATGTTCCTCGCGCAATCCTACGGCCGCTCAAGCTATCGCTACATCGAGATGCTCACCACCGCCGCAATCATCTACTGGGTGATGTCCCTCGCCCTGGAATTGATCCAGGCGCGGATGGAACGTCACTTTGGTAAGGGCTACGTTCGGCGCGGGTGAAGTCAGTAGAGCGGGCGTCGCACCCGCCCCCCCTCTGCAAACCGCGCGCCTTATCGCACAAGACCTGGGAAGTCTCCTGCAATCCAGCGGCACTGCGCCTGACATTTATCCCGCCTGAGCATCGCTAAATTCCCCGCCTCAAATATCAAGAGGTGGGCCTACATGCCGTTCATACACAAACAACTCGCACTGGCGATCATGCTGTCGCTGGGTGTCGCGAGTACTCAAGACGCGCAGGCACGGGGCGATATGGAGCCGGACAGCGAATGGCTTGATTGGATTGTCATGCCCGATGAAAGCCGACAGTTCGAACCGGCCGTCCCAGGGCCAGATGACTTCTACTTCGCGGATCGGGCGACGAGTCGCAACGGCCTGAACGTCGCCCGCGTGCTCGACGCTGCCGTGGATGAACTGTACGCGTCGGGCGAAATCAGCGAACAGGCCAAGGACGAGCTGGACGATTACGGCCAGTACCTGTCCAGCCTTGCACCCGGCCAGGTCGGGGCCGCGCTTGAGCAACTGGCCGGCAGCCAAAACGCCAATCTGGGCACCGCCACGCAAAACGCCCTGAAGCAGTTGAACGCCAGCCTGCTCTCGGCAGTACGTCAGTTAGATATGGACACCCGCGAGACAGGCCGAGTTTGGCTGCAGGGCCTGGACAGCGGCGGCAGGCTCGACGCTCAACACGGCAGCGCCGGCTTGAGCCAAAGCACCCAAGGCGTGCTGCTCGGCGCCGACTGGTCAATCGACCACGCGTGGCGAATCGGTGTGGTGGGCGGCAAGTCCGGCAGCGGCTTGAGCACCAAGGGTTTCAAGGGTGAAGTGGACAGCTGGCACCTCGGCACCTACGCCGCACGTCAGGACGGGCCGCTCTCGATGCGCCTCGGTGCGCTTTACAGCAGCCATCGCGGGCAGAACAAACGCTCGGTCGATCTAGGCTTGCTCGACTATCGTGAGCAGCTCAGCGGCAAATACAAGGCCCACAGCCAGAACGCTTTTGCCGAGTTGGGCTATCAGTTGGACGCTGCCGGCTGGCGCGCCGAGCCCTATGCCGCCGTCGGTTTCCAGCGCTACCAGCGTGATCGTTTCGAGGAAAAAGGCGGCTACGGCGCGCTGAACGTTGGCACACAAACCCAGCAGAACCTCAGCAATACCTTCGGCGTGCGAGTCTCCCAAGACTTCGCGCTGGGCAACCGCATGATCCTCAAACCGCACCTGAGCAGCAGTTGGAAACACCTGTATGGCAACGTCGACAGCCGCGTGCGCCAGTCCTTCGTCCATGAAAAACGCGAGGACTTCAACAGTGAGTTCACCATCGGCGGCACGTCTCTTGACCGCAACAGCCTCGCGCTGCGCACCGGCCTGGACCTGACGCTGTCGGCGGAACACAGCGTCGGCCTGGCCTACACCGCGGAATTTGGCAGCAACAGCCGCAACCAGGGTCTGACGGGCCAGTGGGCGATGGCGTTTTAAAGGCGAAAAAAAAGGGGGCACATGCCCCCCGAGGATTAAACGTTAGTGTCGAAGGCTGTATCAGCCTTCGACTTCAATCAAGATTTCGCCAGGGTTCACCCGGTCGCCCTTGGCCACATGGACAGCGGTTACCTTGCCGGCAATCGGTGCCTGCACTTCGGTTTCCATCTTCATGGCTTCGGTAATCAACACCGCCTGACCGGCCTTGACCACGTCGCCTTCCTTGACCAGCACGTCAACGATATTGCCCGGCATTGCGGTGCTGACATGGCCCGGCTCGCTGGCCTGCTTGCGCTTGCTGCTGCCGCCGCCGACAAATTCGTTGAGCGGCTCGAACACCACTTCTTCCGGCATGCCGTCGATGGACAGGTAGAAATGACGCTTACCTTCGGCTTTTACGCCGACACCGGTGATGTCCACGCGGTAGCTTTCGCCGTGTACGTCGATGACGAACTCGGTCGGCACACCTTCGCCACCGGCACGGGCTACGCCGCCGGCTTCAGGGATGGGTAACAGCACTTCAGGGGCCAAGGTGCCGGCGTCGCGCTCTTCGAGGAACTTGCGGCCGATGTCCGGGAACATGGCGTAGGTCAGCACGTCTTCTTCGGATTTGGCCAATGCGCCGATTTCTCCGCGCAGCTTGGTCATCTCTGGCTTAAGCAGGTCGGCTGGGCGCACGTCGATCACTTCTTCGCTGCCGATGGCCTGGCGACGCAACTTCTCGTTCACAGTGCCCGGCGCTTTGCCGTAGCCGCCTTGCAGGTAGAGCTTCACCTCATTGGTGATGGTCTTGTAGCGCTCACCGGCCAGCACGTTGAAGAACGCTTGAGTGCCGACGATCTGCGACGTTGGCGTCACCAGCGGCGGGAAGCCGAGGTCTTCACGCACACGCGGGATTTCGGCCAGTACTTCGCTCATGCGGTTGAGGGCGCCCTGCTCTTTCAACTGGTTGGCCAGGTTGGAAATCATCCCGCCCGGTACCTGGTTGACTTGCACACGGGTGTCGACGGCGGTGAATTCGCTTTCGAACTGGTGGTACTTCTTGCGCACGGCGTAGAAGTACAGACCGATCTCTTGCAGCAGTTCCAAGTCGAGGCCGGTATCGAATTCGCTGCCTTTAAGGGCGGCGACCATCGACTCGGTACCCGGGTGGCTGGTGCCCCAGGCGAAGCTGGAGATGGCCGTGTCGATATGGTCGGCACCGTTTTCGATGGCCTTGAGTTGGCACATCGCGGCCAAGCCGGCGGTGTCATGGGAGTGGATGAAGATCGGCAGGTTCTGCTCGGCCTTCAGCGCCTTGACCAGCTCGCCGGTGGCGTATGGGGTCAGCAGGCCGGCCATGTCCTTGATCGCGATCGAATCGCAACCCATGGATTCCAGTTGCTTGGCCTGCGCCACGAACGCGTCGATGGTGTGCACCGGGCTCGTGGTGTAAGCGATGGTGCCTTGGGCATGTTTGCCGGCGGCTTTTACGGCTTCGATGGCCACGCGCAGGTTACGCACATCGTTCATCGCATCGAAGATACGGAACACATCGATGCCATTCACTGCTGCCTTGGCGACGAAGGCTTTCACCACATCGTCGCTGTAATGGCGGTAGCCCAGCAGGTTCTGACCACGCAGCAACATTTGCAGGCGGGTGTTAGGCAACGCGGCGCGCAGTTTGCGCAGACGCTCCCACGGGTCTTCTTTCAGAAAGCGTACGCAGGCGTCGAAGGTCGCGCCGCCCCAGACTTCCAGGGACCAGTAGCCGACTTTGTCGAGCTTGTCGCAGATCGGCAGCATGTCGTCGGTACGCATGCGGGTCGCCAGCAACGATTGGTGGGCGTCGCGCAGGATGGTGTCGGTTACGAAGATTTTCTTGGTCATTGTTGTATTCCTCACAGGCCTGCGTGGGCGGCGATGGCGGCGGCGATGGCCAGGGCCAGCTCTTCGGGTTTGCGCTTGATCGAGTAGTTGGTCAGCTCAGGGTGGCTTTCCACAAAACTGGTGTTGAACTGGCCGCTACGGAATTCCGGGTTACGCAGGATTTCCTGGTAGTAGGCGGCGGTGGTCTTCACGCCTTGCAGGCGCATGTCGTCCAGGGCACGCAGGCCGCGGTCCATGGCTTCTTCCCAGGTCAACGCCCACACCACCAGTTTCAGGCACATGGAGTCGTAGAACGGCGGGATGGTGTAGCCGGTATAGATAGCCGTGTCAGTGCGCACGCCGGGACCGCCGGGCGCGTAATAACGAGTGATCTTGCCGAAGCTTGGGAGGAAGTTGTTTTTCGGGTCTTCCGCGTTGATGCGGAACTGCAACGCGAAGCCACGGTGCTGGATGTCTTCCTGTTTCACCGACAGAGGCAGGCCCGAGGCGATGCGGATCTGCTCACGAACGATGTCGATCCCGGTGATTTCTTCGGTGATGGTGTGTTCCACCTGAACCCGGGTGTTCATTTCCATGAAGTACACCTCGCCCTCGGCGAGCAGGAACTCCACGGTACCGGCGTTCTCGTAGCCCACGGCCTTGGCCGCGCGCACCGACAGGTCGCCGATGTAGGCGCGCTGTTCAGGGGTCAGCTGTGGGCTTGGGGCGATCTCGATCAGCTTCTGGTTGCGACGCTGGATCGAGCAATCACGCTCGAACAGGTGCACCACGTTGCCGAAGCTGTCACCGAGGATCTGCGCCTCAATGTGCTTGGGATTGACGATGCATTTTTCCAGGAACACTTCCGCCGAACCAAAGGCCTTGGTGGCTTCGGAGATGACGCGGGGGAAGGCTTGTTCAAGTTCTTCGCGACTGTTGCAACGACGAATCCCGCGACCGCCACCACCCGAGGTGGCCTTGAGCATCACCGGGTAACCAATGCGGTCGCCTTCGGTGAGGGCTTCGGCGATGTCGGCGACGTTGCCTTCGGTGCCTGGCGTGACCGGCACGCCGGCTTTGATCATGCTGCGGCGCGCTTCGGTCTTGTCGCCCATGCGGCGGATCACTTCAGCGGACGGGCCGATGAACTTGATCCCACGCTCAGCACAGATGTCTGCCAACTCGGCATTTTCCGACAGGAAGCCATAGCCAGGATGCAGCGCATCACAACCGGTTTCCACGGCCAGGTTCACCAGCTTGCGCGGGTTTAGATAACCGGCCAAAGGCTCGGCACCAATGCTGTGAGCTTCGTCGGCACGTTTAACGTGCAACGCGTGGCGGTCGGCGTCGGAATAGACCGCGACCGAGCGAATGCCCATCTCGGCGCAGGCACGCACGATTCGTACGGCAATTTCACCACGGTTGGCGATCAGGATCTTTTTTATCACTTGGAAATTCCCTTGAGCCGATTGCTGCGTTCTTCGACCCCTGGAGCTGGGTCGGCGCGTGACTAAATGTTTCATGACAGTCGCGAGACACACACTAAGCCCCAGCAGGGATTAACAAAAATCAATAATTATTGGGTTGTGTATAAGTAAAGACTTATAGTCACCGCATTACGGCCGGGATGGGTATTTGAATTATGCGTAAGTCATTGATGCGTATGACATTGCGTCAATTGCAGATTTTCAATGAAGTGTGCGATTTACGCTCTTACAGCCGTGCAGCCGAGGAAATGTCTCTGACACAACCGGCCGTCAGCCTGCAAATTCGTCAGCTGGAGGAGCTGATCGGCCAGCCGCTCTTCGATTACGTCGGTAAAAAACTCTACATGACCGAGGCCGCCGAGGCGCTGCAACGGGCCAGTCGTGACATCTTCGGGCGCCTGGAAAACCTCGATATGCAGCTGTCGGACATGCAAGGTTCATTGCAAGGTCAGCTAAAGCTCGCGATTGAATCCAGTGCCAAGTATTTCGTGCCGCACCTGTTTGCCGCGTTCAAGCGCCAGCATCCGGAAGTACAACTGCACCTGACAGTGGTCAACCGCGCCCAGGTGATCCGGCGTCTTTCCGACAACCGCGACGACCTCGTGATTATGTCCATGGTGCCCCAAGACATGGGGTTGGAATTCCTGCCGTTTCTCAACAATCCGATTGTTGCCGTCGCTCCACCCGATCATCCATTGAGTCTGCAGGGGCCACTGCGTCTGCAAGACCTGGAGCCTTACACACTATTGGTGCGCGAACCGGGCTCCGGCACGCGACTGGCCTGCGAGGAGTATTTCAAGGAGAAGCGCGTGCACTTCACCCAGACGGTGGAAGTGGCTTCGGCCGAGGCGCAGCGTGAATGCGTGTGCGCAGGCTTGGGCGTGGCTTTGCTGACGCGCCATGCGGTGAATATGGAACTGGCCACCGGCGGGCTCAAGGAGCTGCCGGTGGAAGAGCTGCCGCTGTACCGCAGTTGGTGCCTGGTGCAGGCCAAGGCCAAGCGCCTGTCACCGGTGGCCCATGCGTTCCTGGGCTTTATCCGCAGCGAGCGGGTGCAAATCAGCGCACTGGCTGAACGCTTCGCTGGGCAGCCGCGGGTGCCTGCCAGTGGAGTTCTGGGTAGTCACTGATGCTCTGGAGCAGTTGGCGCTCCTGGCAACGGTCTTCAATTGCGCGACGGAACGCCATGCGACGCTGGTCTTCCTGCTGACGACGGGTCTTTACGGTGCTGTTGCTGTCTTCGTAGGGACGGGCCATTTGGTGTCTCCCAAAGCGAGTACGGGGAGTACAGGATGGGTCGTAGCGATGACGGTTTAACGGCGCGGGGGTTACAGGACGATGAATCTTCCGAATAGGTAAACAATCCAAATGTGGGAGGGGGCTTGCTCCCGATTACAGTACATCAGCCGATTTCTCTTTGACTGACCCACTGCTATCGGGAGCAAGCCCCCCCACATTTTGAGCGTGTATGGCCCTGGATCAGTCGTCGAGGGCTTTGACGGACTTGGGCGACAACCGCAGGCTACGCAAGCTGCGCTTCACACTCTTGAGGTGGTTGACCAGGCTCGGTCCGCGCGCCATGGCCACGCCCATCGCCAACACGTCGATCACCACCAGATGGGCGATGCGTGACGTCAGAGGCGTGTAGATCTCGGTGTCTTCATGCACGTCGATCGCCAGGTTGACTGTGGACAGTTCGGCCAACGGCGTCTGGCTCGGGCACAGAGTAATCAACGACGCGCCGCTTTCACGCACCAGATTGGCGGTGATCAGCAGGTCCTTGGAGCGGCCCGACTGGGAAATACAGATCGCCACATCCGTCGGTTTCAAAGTCACCGCCGACATCGCCTGCATATGCGGGTCGCTGTACGCCGCTGCTGTCAGCAGCAGGCGGAAGAATTTGTGCTGGGCATCTGCCGCCACCGCGCCGGACGCACCGAAGCCGTAGAACTCCACACGCTGAGCCTGGGACATGGCAGTCACGGCTTTTTGCAGCTCCACCGGGTCGAGCTTCTCGCGCACTTCCATGAGGGTGTGCAAGGTGGTGTCAAAGATCTTGAGGCTGTAATCGGCGACGGAGTCGTCTTCATGGATTGCAAACTGACCAAAACTGGCACCGGCGGCCAGGCTTTGGGCCAATTTGAGTTTCAGGTCCTGGAACCCGGAGCAACCGATGGCGCGGCAGAAGCGCACGATGGTGGGCTCGCTGATGCCAACGCTGTGGGCCAAGTCGGCCATGGAACTGTGCATCACAGCCGCAGGGTCAAGCAGCACGTGATCGGCAACCTTGAGTTCCGATTTGCGTAACAGGTGGCGCGACTGGGCGATATGTTGCAACAGGTTCAAAGGACGGACTCTTGTTATTGGCAGGGCCAGGGGATGTAGCAAGCTTGTAGTTATACTACAAGAATTGTCGTTTTGCCCGTCCGACGCATCACTTAATTGCCCTGCCACCCTCATATTCAAAGGCCAGGAGCTTTGTAGCCACTCCGGCGCCCTTGGCGTCGCTAAGGATAATCTGCATTTTTCCGTAACAATTCTGCCAACCCGTCAGCCTGCATCGGCCGGCTGATCAAATACCCCTGTACTTCGTCGCAACGCTCCGCCCGCAGGAAATCCAGCTGCTGCTGATCTTCCACGCCTTCGGCCACGACCTTGAGCGCCAAGCCGTGGGCCATAGCGATAATCGCTCGGGTGATGGCCGCATCCTCGCGCCCCTGTCCGAGCCCACGGATAAAGGTCTGGTCGATTTTCACGTAGTCCACAGGGATGCGCTTGAGGTAGCTGAGGGACGAGTAACCCGTGCCAAAGTCATCGATGGCAAGCTTCACCCCCAGGTCACGCAGTTGCTGGAAAGTGGCGATGATGTGTTCAACGCTGTCGAGCAGTTGGCTCTCAGTCAGTTCCAGCTCCAGGTATTGCGGGTCCAGGCCGGTTTCTTCCAATACTTGGCGCACCAGGCTGACCAGCTTGCCCTGGCGCAATTGGTGAACCGAGAGATTCACCGACACCCGAATCGAAGCCAACCCCTGGCGCTGCCATTCACAGGCTTGCCAGCAAGCCTCGCGCAACACGAATTCGCCCAGCGGCACGATAAGGCCCGTTTCTTCGGCCAGGCCGATAAAGTCGCAGGGCGGCACCATGCCCCATTGCGGGTGCTCCCAACGCACCAACGCTTCAGCAGCATTGAGCCTACCGGTGGCCAGGCACAGTTTCGGCTGGTAGAACACCGAAAGCTGGCGCTCCTCGATGGCTTTACGCAGATGGTTTTCCAACTGCAGGCGCTCAAGGGTGCTGCCTTGCAGGCTGTCGGTGTAGAACTGGAAGTTGTTGCCGCCCAGGTGCTTGGCGTGTTGCATGGCCATATTCGATTGGTTGACCAGCTCGGAAATTTCACGCGCATTGTCCGGCAGCAAACTCACGCCCATCGAAGCGCTAACCACCAGCTCATGCCCCTCCACCGTCACCGGCACTCGCAGCTTGGCCAGCAGCCGCGTGGCCACCCGCGCCAGGCTCGACAGGCTACCGTAGGCGTCGAACAAGACAGCGAACTCATCGCCGGACAGGCGTGCAATGGTGTCGGCTTCGGGCAAGGCGTTGATCAACCGGCGGGCCATCTTTTGCAGCAACTGATCGGCCACCTCATGGCCCAAGCTGTCATTGAGCAGCTTGAAGCGGTCCAGGTTGATATGCAGCAACGCCAGACTGCGCCCGCCCTGGCGCACGCGCTGGTGGGCTTCGCGCAGCCGTTCGCGGAACAGCGAGCGGTTGGCCAGTCCGGTCAATTCATCGTAGTGAGTGAGGTAGCGCATGCGCTCCTCGGACTCGCGCCGCGCCGACAGATCAGCGAAGAAGCCCACGATGTGACTGACTTTTCCACGAACATCACGCACAACATTCAATTGCAGCCACTGCGGGTAAAGCTCGCCGTTCTTGCGTGTTTCCACCAGTTCACCCTGCCAGGTGCCGTGACTGAGCAAAGCTTGGCGGATCACCGGGAAGTGGCGTCGGGCATCGCGGCTGCTGGGTAGCTCCACCACGTTGCGACCGAGCATGTCATCAATGTCAAAACCGGTGACGCGACTGAAGGCCTGGTTGACTGCGATCAGCGCGTAATCCGGGTCGAGGATCACGATGCCTTCGCTGGCGGCTTCGAACACCGTCGAGGCCAGCCGCTGTTGTTCTTCGAGCGCCTTGCCGGCACTGATGTCGCGCCGCGTACCGAGCATTCGAATTACTCGCCCGCTCGCAGCGCGCTCCACCGCGCGGCCACGGTCTTCGATCCATACCCAGTGACCATCGCCATGGCGCACGCGGTATTCCACCTGGTAATCCTCGGTGCGCCCCTTGAGGTGCTCCACCAACGCGCGTTTGAGCAACGGTAAGTCATCCGGGTGCAAGCGCGGTTTGAGGTGGCCGAGCATGGCCGTGACGTACTCCGGCTCCAGGCCGAATAGCTCTTTGAGCTGGGTGTGATGGACTTCGTCGGTTTGCAGGTTCCAGTCCCACAAGCCCAGTTCGCTGGCTTGCAACGCCATGGCCAGACGCGCTTCACTTTTATTCAGGGCCAGGCTGGCGACGTCCAACTCCTGACTACGTTGCGCCACACGGTCCTGCAGGCCGATCTGGGCTTCGCGCAGCTCTTGTTCGACCTGACGGCGCTGCTCGACTTCACGCACCAAATCCTGATTCAACTGTTCGCTGCGCTGCTGCGCCTGCTGGAGATGCTCGATCAGCGCCTGGTTCTGGAAACGCCGCAGGAGTTCACGCTGGATCAGGCGGTTGACCTGCCAGGCCACCAGGTTCAGCGACACCAGCAGGATCAGGCCGAGCACACCCCAACCTTGTTGCTGCGGGCTACCATCCCATAACAGGTAGACAATAGACGGCACCAGGCACGGCACAGCGAAGGATAGAAACGCCGGCAGGCTCACGGCGTAGGCCACGCTGGCCGATAATGTCGCCGCGCCGATCAGGCCGAACACCCAGGCTTGCTGCATGAAGCTGTTGACCGGCGCCAGGGCGATGGCCGCAGTGGCCAGCGTCAGGCCACTGACCGCCGAACCGAGCATGAACATGCGCCGCCACACCGGCTGCGCCTGTCGGCTGGGCATCGCCGAATCAAACGCTGCCACCTGGATCACGCGCATGGCCACCAGGGCGAGGAGCCACACCAGCCAGATGCTGTCGAGCACGTATTGTTTGGGGTTCCACAGCAGCCAGGCGCATACCAGGCCGTTCACCAACATTAATAGGGTCGGCAGCAGCGAACCTTGATACAACAGGCGAGTGCGCTCGACCGCCATCTCAGTGGCGTAGTGTTTACGGATAACCTGCGCAGGCGCCATCGAGGGGCCAGGCAGGTCGGTGCTGAGGGTCATAGGCAGTGTTCTTATAATGGTGAGCCCGAAACGTGGACGGAGCATACACAAGCAAACGCTTGGGCCAAACTGCTCCACGTCATAAAAACTGCGTGGTCACACGCCGCAAAGCTCGGTGCCAGACGGCTTCAGCGAGACCCGGCGCGGGCTGTGGGCATTGACCGACCGGTCATCACCCTGAGCAGAATATTGAGCCGGCCCGGATCACGTTGAATATTTTCCATCGACCACCCGGCATTGGGATTTGCCCGACTCCCCCCAGCACCCTAGAATGCGCCGATGCGCGATGATCTCTCTCTTTTGCTGAACTCCCTCAACGATGCCCAACGCCAGGCCGTAGCGGCCCCCGTTGGCCGTCAGTTGGTCCTGGCCGGTGCTGGCTCCGGTAAAACCCGAGTGCTGGTGCACCGTATCGCCTGGTTGATCCAGGTCGAAAACGCGTCTCCGCACTCAATCCTGTCGGTGACGTTCACCAACAAGGCCGCTGCCGAGATGCGCCATCGCATCGAACAGTTGATGGGCATCAGCCCGGCCGGCATGTGGGTCGGCACCTTCCACGGCCTTGCGCACCGCCTGTTGCGGGCCCATTGGCAGGAAGCTGGCCTCGCCCAGACCTTCCAGATCCTTGACAGCGACGACCAGCAACGCCTGGTCAAGCGCGTGATCCGCGAACTCGGCCTCGACGAACAGCGTTGGCCCGTGCGCCAGGCGCAGTGGTTTATCAACGGCCAGAAAGACGAAGGCCTGCGCCCGCAACATATTCAAGCCAGCGGCGATCTTTTCTTGGCCACCATGCGCAGCATTTATGAAGCCTATGAGGCTGCTTGCGCACGTGCCGGCGTGATCGACTTCTCCGAACTGCTGCTGCGCGCCCTCGACCTGTGGCGCGACAACCCCGGCTTGCTGGCCCATTACCAGAAACGCTTCCGCCACATTCTGGTGGATGAGTTCCAGGACACCAACGCCGTGCAGTACGCCTGGTTGCGCCTGCTGGCCAAGGGCGGCGACAGCCTGATGGTAGTGGGTGACGACGACCAGTCCATCTACGGCTGGCGTGGCGCGAAAATCGAGAACATCTACCAGTATTCCGAAGACTTCCCGGACGCGGTCACTATCCGTCTGGAGCAGAACTACCGTTCTACCGCTGGCATCCTCAAGGCCGCCAACGCCTTGATCGCCAACAATACCGGACGCCTGGGCAAAGAGCTGTGGACCGACGGCGGCGAAGGCGAAGCGATCAATCTGTACGCAGCCTTCAACGAGCACGATGAAGCGCGCTATGTGGTGGAAACCATTGAAAGCGCCCTGAAAACCGGCCTGGCACGTAGCGATATCGCGATTCTGTACCGCTCCAACGCCCAATCGCGGGTATTGGAAGAAGCCTTGCTGCGCGAACGCATCCCGTACCGCATCTATGGCGGTCAGCGCTTCTTCGAGCGTGCGGAAATCAAGAACGCCATGGCCTACCTGCGCTTGCTGGAAGGTCGCGGCAATGATGCGGCGCTGGAGCGAGTGATCAATATCCCGGCCCGCGGTATCGGCGAAAAAACCGTCGAAGCAATCCGCGACCACGCGCGCCACGCCGACGTGTCGATGTGGGAAGCCATGCGCTTGCTGATCGCCAACAAAGGCCTGACCGGGCGGGCAGCGGGTGCGCTGGGCGTGTTTGTAGAGCTGATCGAGAATCTGGCCGCCAAGTGCCTGGAAATGCCCCTGCACTTGATGACCCAGACCGTGATCGAGCAGTCCGGACTGATCGCCTATCACGAAGCGGAAAAAGGCGAAAAAGGCCAGGCCCGAGTAGAAAACCTTGAGGAACTGGTCAGCGCCGCCCGCGCGTTCGAAAACACCGAGGAAGACGAAGAGCTGACCCCACTCGCCGCATTCCTCGGGCACGCCTCGCTGGAAGCCGGTGATACCCAGGCCGATGAGCATGAAGACAGCATCCAGCTGATGACCTTGCACAGCGCCAAGGGCCTGGAATTCCCGTACGTGTTCCTGGTGGGCATGGAAGAAGGCCTGTTCCCCCACAAGATGAGCCTGGAAGAGCCCGGCCGTCTTGAAGAAGAACGTCGCCTGGCCTACGTGGGTATCACTCGGGCGATGCAGAACCTGGTCATGACCTACGCCGAGACCCGACGCCTGTACGGCAGCGAGACCTACAACAAGGTGTCGCGCTTCGTACGTGAAGTACCGAAGGGCCTTATTCAGGAAGTTCGCCTGTCCAACAGCGTCAGCCGCCCGTTCGGTGGCGGCCAACAGCAGAACTCCAGCAGTATGTTTGCCGGTTCCGAGATTCCGGAAACTCCGTTCAGCTTGGGCCAGCAGGTCAGGCATGCGGTCTTCGGTGAGGGCGTGATCCTCAATTTCGAAGGTGCTGGCGCCCAGGCACGAGTGCAGGTGAACTTCGCCGAAGGTAGCAAATGGCTGATGATGGGTTACGCGAAGCTCGAAGCAGTCTGAAACATTTGCCTACATGAAGCTTATTGGCCCGCCCTTGTATTCAACGAGCGCGGGCCAATATCAGTAATCAGTCCTACAGATCCTTCGGAATCGGTCTTACGCAAAAGCCCGAAACATTATGCCGCTAGCCACTGCCACTACACCTGTGCAACATGGCGCGCGTGCAATCCACAAATGGGAATTCCCTTTATGAAACGTTTTCTTAGCATCGCCATGGCGTTGTGCATCGGCCTGACGATGAGCCTCGACGCCAACGCCAAACGCTTCGGTGGCGGCAAAAGCTCGGGTGCGGCACCGACTCACCAGACCAGCCAAATGGCTCCATCCGCCGGTGCAGGCGGTGCTGCCGCTTCCGCAGGCGCAGCCGGTGCTGCTGGCGCCGCAGCCAAGGCTGGCGGTGCTTCACGCTGGCTTGGCCCTCTGGCCGGTATCGCGGCCGGTGGCCTGCTCGCCTCCATGTTCATGGGCGGCGGCTTCGAGGGCATGCAGATCTTCGACATCCTGATCATGGCCGTCATCGCCTTCCTGGTCTTCCGCTTTATCGCCGCCCGTCGCCGCAAGCAGCAGGAGCACCTGGCTCCAGCCGGCGCGCCAATGCAGCGTGAAGTGTTCGAGCAGAAACCAGCCATGGGCTCGATCTTTGGTGGTTCGGCAGCGCCTGCTGCGGCCCGTCCGGTGATCAACGCACCGGCCTGGTTCAATGAAGAGCGCTTCGTCGAAGCGGCCCGCAGCCACTTCCAGTCCCTGCAGCAACACTGGGACGCCAACGAAATGGACAAGATCGCCGAGTTCGTGACCCCGCAACTGCTGGAGTTCCTCAAACGCGAACGTGCCGAGATCGGCGACGCGTTCCAGTCGACCTACATTGACGACCTGCGCGTTCAGTTGGACGGTGTGGATGATCGCGCCGACAAGACCATCGCTACCCTGACCTTCAGCGGTGTGTCGAAGACCTCGCGTTTCGACCAGGGCGAAGTGTTCAGCGAAAGCTGGAACATGGAACGCCCTCAAGGCGAGAACCAGCCATGGCTGGTCGCCGGTATTCGCCAAAACGGCTGATACCCACGCGCTTGAGCACGCCGTAACGAAAAACCCCGGACATGTCTCATGTCCGGGGTTTTCTATTTCACGGTTGCACTTATAGCGAGCTACTGTATAAAACGCCCCTATAAACCGCGCCATCTAGCAAGAGGATCCCGGCCGTGGAAGAAATCATCGAACAATTGCGTGAAGCCAACGAACCGGTCCCGGTTCCTCTGGAACTGCCTGACGAAGATCAACTGGTGGAAATCGAAGAACAACTGTTCATCGACATCCCGTTTGTCTTCCGTGAATTCCTGCTGACCGTCAGCGATGTGGTGTACGGCAGCCTGGAACCGGTGACCGTCACCGACCCGCAATCCCACACGTACCTGCCGGATGTGGCAGCCAACGCCTGGGATGCCGGCGTTGACCGCAGCATGATCCCGATCTGCCAGGACGGCGACGACTACTACTGCGTTGAAGAAGACGGCACCGTGGTGTTGTGGTCCGGCGAAGAAGAACTCGTCACCGAAGAAACGTGGGAATCGGTGTGGCACTGGGCGCGGGATGTTTGGCTGGAAAGCTGAGTCCTGTTACCCGTGGCGGACCGGTTTTTGTGGCGAGCAAGCTCGCTCGCCACAAGCGAATGCACCGCAGCATCTTAGTGCTCCGACGTGTCCTTGTGATTATCCAGAGTCTCCAGCAAGGCCACCTGCACCCGCGTATGCACGCGAATGAACCAGCGCCACAGAACGGCCGCTACCGCCGCCGCGACTACTGCAATCAGCACCAGCAACTTGTTGGTCGGCAAAATGCTGGCCGACAAGGCTGCCAATAGCAGAAAGATCACCAGCAACGACAGAATCGGGATCAGCTCCGAGATTACCCTTCGCACGCGCTGGGTATGTCGCCCGGCCATTTCCGGCTTCACGCTCATTTCTGCCAGCAGCATCGACAGCGCCTTGAGCTTGCGGTAAGCCGCTATCAAGAACGGCAGCGACAACAACAACGCCCCTCCCCAGATCAACGCCTTCTGCCAGCTCGGATCACTGATCCAACCCTCCAGATACCCGCCAATGCGCACCGCAAAAAAGCTGCCAGCGAAGAAGATCGCGATCACCAGCGCGAGGTTCACCCCTACTTGCAGGATGATCTTGCGGATCATCGACGCCAGCATCGCGCCCTCGCCCTGAGGCTGAATGCTGCGCAACCACTCGCCGTACATCCCGAAGACCCGACTCATGCGCTTGGGCATCACTGCCGCAATCTTCAGCGACAGGGGATCAGCACCGCGAATCAGGTAGGGCGTGAGCAGTGTAGTGATCGCCGAAACCGCCACCGCCACCGGATACAGGAAGTCGCTGGTTACCTGCAAGGTCATGCCCAGCGCGGCGATAATGAAGGAGAACTCGCCAATCTGTGACAGCCCCATGCCCACGCGCAGTGAGGTGCGGCCGTCATTACCGGCGATAAATGCGCCCAGGCCGCAGGACAGCATCTTGCCCAGCACCACGGCCACGGTGATTACCGCGATTGGCCAGGCATATTGCAGCAGGATCTGCGGGTCAATCATCAAGCCAATCGCCACAAAAAAGATGGCGCTGAACATGTCGCGAACCGGCTCGATCAGGCGTTCTATCTTAATCAACTGCTTGGACTCGGCCATGATCGCGCCGATCAGGAATGCCCCCAGCACCATGCTGTATTCCAGCTTGACCACCAGCAGGCAAAAGCCGAAGCACAGGCCCAATACGGTGATCAGCAGCATCTCATTGCTTTCGAACTTAGCTACGTAAGCCAGCAGACGCGGCACCAGCAAGATGCCAATCACCAAGGCGACGATCATGAACAGCGAGAGCTTGCCGACGGTGGAGAACACCTCGCCGGAGCTCACGGTGCCGCTGACGGCGATGCTCGACAGCAAGGCGATGATGCCGATGCCAAGGATGTCTTCAACGATCAACACGCCGAAAATCAGCTGGGCAAAACGCTGGTTCTTCATTTTCAGGTCATTGAGGGCCTTGACGATGATGGTGGTCGAGGAAATCGCCAGGATCGCGCCGAGGAAGAGTGAGTCCATGGTGTTCCAGTCGAACCAGCGGCCGATTTCGTAGCCGATCCAGATCATCAGGATGATTTCCAGGAAGGCTGCGATAAACG
Source organism: Pseudomonas sp. 2995-1 (assembly GCF_002742505.1). Taxonomy (NCBI): domain Bacteria; kingdom Pseudomonadati; phylum Pseudomonadota; class Gammaproteobacteria; order Pseudomonadales; family Pseudomonadaceae; genus Pseudomonas; species Pseudomonas sp. 2995-1. The sequence goes on from NZ_LJSA01000332.1 coordinate 583,630, forward strand.
CCGTCGCGCCCACCTTGAACAACTTGCGCAGGCTGAACTCCAGGCCCAGGCAGAACATCAGGAAGATCACCCCTAGCTCGGCGAGGGTCTTGATGGTGTCTTCGTCGTGGATCAGACCGAACGGCGGCGTGTGGGGACCGATGATGAAGCCGGCGACGATGTAACCCAGCACCACCGGCTGCTTGAGGCGGTGAAACAGGATGGTGACCACCCCTGCCACCAGCATGATCACGGCCAAGTCCTGGATAAAGCTGATGGCGTGCATGGCGAGGGGCTCCTTGAGGGTACTGGCGCTTTTCCCACTTCCGCCCACGCACATGAAAATGCGCAAAGTGCGGAAGGAAAAGTCTGCCTTGATCGTAAGAAATGCCCTGACATGGGCTTTTGAAGGTTAACACCGCGACTTCCAGCAGAAAGCCGGTGCAATATATGGAAACAGATCGGTGCAGGCGTGACGGCAAGCCGCCCACCGGCGTCCCGTAAGGGATGGCGCTGCAAAGATTCCAGCACCCGCAGAGGTGCACCCCAACCAATGCCTACAACCCGTGAGTGTGTTATGGAACCCGGAAACGCCCAGCTGTCGATGACGGTATTGATGACCCCTGACATGGCCAACTTCTCAGGCAATGTCCACGGCGGCACCCTGCTCAAGTACCTCGACGAAGTGGCCTACGCCTGTGCGAGCCGTTATGCCGGTCGCTATGTGGTGACGTTGTCGGTGGATCAGGTGATTTTTCGCGAACCGATCCATGTCGGCGAATTGGTGACGTTCCTTGCATCAGTCAACTACACCGGCAATACGTCGATGGAAGTGGGCATCAAGGTGGTGACCGAGAACATCCGCGAGCGCTCGGTGCGTCATACCAACAGCTGCTTCTTCACCATGGTGGCCGTGGACGACCAGCGTAAACCCGCTGCCGTACCACCGCTGCAACCCCATAACAGTGAAGACAAGCGCCGGTTCATGCAGGCCCAGCAACGCCGGCAGATTCGCCAGGAGCTGGAGAAGCGCTACCAGGAAATCAAGGCAGACGCGCTGTAAGTCCCAAGCCGCAAACCCGATCAAAAATGTGGGGGGGCTTGCCCCCGATTGCAGTGGGTCAGCCATTACTTAGGTAGCTGATACACCGCCATCGGGAGCAAGCCCCCTCCTACATTGGGTGTTGTGTACTTACAGTCCGATCGGGGTGGCTTCAAAGCGCACACGTGGATGGGCAATGCGATCCTGGGCCCGCACCAACTCCAACTCGTAACTGGCGCAAGCCTGGGTTTCCAGCAGCACTTCATGCACGGCCGCTGCGGTGAATTCAAACGCGGCCAGCAGGCTGTCGCCTAACAACACCCGCGCCAGGAACAACCCCGAGGTCAGGTCGCCCACGCCCACCGGTTGGCGCGGGAACGCCAGCAGCGGTCGACGCAGGTGCCAGCTGCCGTCAGCGGTCACCAGCAGCATCTCGAAACCATCCGGCAACTTGCCCGGGTAATCCAAGTGTTTGACCAACACGGCTTTAGGCCCGCGAGCCAGCAACGCCTTGGCCATAGCCAGACAATCGAACAGCGACTGCGGTTTGCGCCCGGCAAAGCTGTCCAATTCCAGTTGGTTGGGGCACAGGAAGTCGGCCATGGCGACGGCTTCATCGAGCAGGAAATCGCTGACTTCCTGGGGCACGATGCAGCCTTTTTCAGGATGACCCATCACCGGGTCGCACAGGTACAAGGCCTTGGGATTGATCGCTTTAATACGCGCCACACCGGTGAGAATCGCCCGGCCCTGAGCCGCGCTGCCCAGATAGCCGGACAGCACCGCATCACAGTTGCCCAACTCACCGATGGCGGCAATCCCTTCCACCAACGCCGGAATTTGCTGCGGCGCCAACACTTCGCCCGCCCACTGGCCATACTGGGTGTGGTTGGAGAACTGCACAGTGTTAAGCGGCCAGGCGTTCACCCCGACCCGCTGCATGGGGAACACGGCGGCGCTGTTTCCGGCGTGGCCAAAGACCACATGAGACTGGATCGCAAGCAGATGAGGTGTGCGTTTCATGCAGGGGATTTCCGTAAAGCCATTGAAATTCTGGCCGCGCAGTATGCGACTAAACACAGCCTGTACGACAGGCCAGCGACACAGTTAAGCTGCTCTCACTTTGTTGGAGTTTTTCGCATGCTGACCCTGGGAAACATCTTCGTGTTGATGCTGCTGGCGACCGGCGCCGCCTGGGTTTGGCACAACCACGGCCTGCGCGAACGGGCACTCGCGCGGGTGAAGCAGCATTGCGCCAAGCTCGATATCGAATTGCTCGACGGTGCCGTAGCGTTGAAACGCATCGGTTTTGTGAAGGACGCCAATGGCCGGCGGCGTCTGGCGCGTATCTATAATTTCGAGTTCACCGTCACGGGCGAGACCCGTCACAGCGGGACCATCACGCAGTTTGGCGCCCATAGCGCGCAGATCGAACTGGCGCCCTACCCGTTCGAGGCCAAGGAAGCGCTGCCCAGTGCTGAAGTCATTGAGCTGAGCCAATGGCGTCAGAACCATGCGACTAAAAACCGTCAGTAACGGCAGGCAGTCAGCGCGGCCTGCAATGCAGCCATATCCTGTGGTGTGCTGAAGATCAATTCGATACGTGAGTCGCGGCGCCATTCGCTGGGGTGCCAGGCGAGCGGGCTGTTATCCACAGCGTTGGCCGATATCCACCCATCACGGCTGTGGATAACCAGTTTGGCGCGGCGCCACTCAAGCGATGTCAGCCACAGGTGCAGACGCACGGAATCGAATTTCTGGCTCGGGTGCCAGCGCCAACCGATACTCCAACCGCCCTCCTGGGCCTGGCTCAGGCAGATCGGCAATGCCGGATCGCTCCAGATAGCCGGCAATTGAGCCAGCCCCTTGGGCACCTCGACGTTATCCACAGCCTCTTCAGCCTGCGCATTCAAACCTGGCAGTTTGCCGAGCGGCACGTACGCCTGCCGCGTCCAATAAATGCAACGGGCGGGTAGCTGTCGTTCGACGGCCTCGCGTTGCGCAGCATCCAGCCCCTCATCCTTGTTCAACACCAACAGCCCGGCACTGGCCAACGCTTCCTGCTGCGCTGGCGGCAAGGGTTTGCCCGCAGCCAGCGCTTGGGCATCCAGCACCAGCACACAAGGCTGAACCGCAAGCACCGTCTGCCACGGCGCTTCGCGCAACTGCTGGAGCAACTGCGCAGGATGACCCAGGCCCGAGGGTTCGATAAACAACCGATCCGGCTTGGCCTTACGCAGCAACCGGCCCAGGCCTACCTGGAACGGTGCGCCATTCACACAACACAGGCAGCCACCGGCGACCTCGCCCAAGGCAATGCCGTCGTCGTCCTGGGTCAGCAACGCAGCATCCAGGCCGATCTGCCCAAACTCATTAATCAGCACCGCCCAGCGCTCGTTGGCCGGGCGTTGGGCGAGCAGGTGCTTGATCAGGCTGGTCTTGCCAGCGCCCAGGGGCCCGGCAATCACGTGGGTGGGAATGTTCTGCAGCATAAGTGCCATCGTTCGGACCGTGTAGAGCGTTTGATCCTACGCGGTTACGCGAGCCAATCCAGCGTCAGAATCAATCGGCGCTCATCCGCTTTCAGCGCGGGGGAGCGGTGGATCAGGCCGTGGCCTTCGTTGCCATGCCATTTGGTGCCCTTGAGCAGTGCCACTTCACCGCACTGAATCTGCTCAATGCGCTCGCTGGGCTCGGCGTCCGGTTGGCTGAGTTTGCGCCGGTCCATTACCCCTTCACGCAACCACTGGCTGCCGATACCTGCATAGGTGGTGATCAGCCGCACCGGCACATGATCGACGTGAAAACGCGGGCACATGGCTTTATCCAACAATCGCAGACGAACGCCTATGCGCTTGGCGCCGAGCAGACAGGCAAAAGCACTGACCAGCCACGACACATCGGCGACAAAGCCTTCATAACCTTCAAGATCGCGGCAACTGGACGCCAATCCTCGCAAGTTCGGCTTGGCGTCTTCGCTGTTGAGTTCGATCACTATCGAATCAGCCAACGGCTCGTTGAGTGCCACCAGCAAGGCGCCGAACTCAGCGATATGCAGCGGCAACTGGCGCTGCCATAGCGCCAGGTTCACGCCGTCTTCGAGGATGTCGGACAGCACCAGCGGGGTTTCACCGCGGGTCTGGCGAATCACGGGGCGCAGGGGGATAGCCGGTGCCAGCATCAGGCTGCCTCTTCATACCAGGGACCAAACGGATCAGCCAAAAGGCGCCACCCTTCCACGCCAAGGGCCATTTCTTCATCGGTGAGCAAGCACGCATCCAACTCGACGCGCATGTGGGCGAAGTCGATGTTCTGCCCGATAAACACCAGTTCCTGGCGGCAGTCGCCGGTGCTCAGTTGCCAGTTGCCCATAATCGCCGCGACGCTTTCTTGGTCTTGTGGCCATTGGCTTTTCGGTACGAAACGCCACCAGCGTCCGGCAAACCCGTGACGCATCAGGCCGCCTGCCTGGGACCAGCTACCGGCGTCCTGATGCTTGCTGGCCAGCCAGAAAAAGCCCTTTGAGCGCAGCAGTTTGCCGTTCACCCAAGGTCGATCGATAAAGTCGAAGAAGCGTTGCGGATGGAACGGGCGGCGTGCGCGATAGGCCATGGACGCGATGCCATATTCTTCGGTTTCCGGTACATGCTCACCGCGCAGCTCCTGCAACCAGCCTGGCGCTTGGGCCGCACGCTCGAAGTCAAAGCGGCCGGTGTTGAGGATCTTGTGCAGCGGCACCTCGCCCATGACCATCGGGATGATTTCCGCCTGAGCATTGAGGCGCTCAAGGATAGCCATCAGCTCTTCGCGTTCGCTGCTGCTGATCAGGTCGATCTTGCTGATCAAGATGACGTCGGCGAATTCGATCTGCTCGATCAACAGGTCGGTGATTGAACGCTCGTCTTCTTCCCCGAGGGTTTCGCCCCGCGAGGCCAGGCTTTCGGCGGCCTGGTAGTCGAGCAAGAAGTTCATGCCATCGACCACGGTAACCATGGTATCCAGGCGCGCAACATCGGCCAGGCTTTGGTCATTTTCATCGCGAAAGGTGAAGGTTTCTGCCACCGGCAACGGTTCGGAGATACCGGTGGATTCAATCAACAAGTAATCGAACCGACCTTCCTTGGCGAGTTTTCCGACTTCTTCAAGCAAGTCTTCACGCAAGGTGCAGCAGATACAGCCGTTGCTCATCTCCACCAGCTTTTCTTCGGAACGGTTGAGGGTGACGTCACGCTGCACCTCGCTGCCGTCGATGTTGATTTCACTCATGTCGTTGACAATCACCGCCACGCGCAGATTTTCGCGGTTGCGCAGGACATAGTTGAGCAATGTGCTTTTACCGGCGCCGAGAAAGCCGGACAACACGGTAACGGGGAGACGATTGGGCATCAGGTAATCCTCATCAGGGTTGGCCGGTCAAATCGCCCGTTTATGGCGTTCGCGCAGCTCTTCACGTTCTTTGGCTTCGATACACAGGGTGGCGGTGGGACGTAGCAGAAGACGTTGCAGGCCGATGGGTTCGCCGGTTTCGCGGCACCAGCCATATTCGCCACGGGCCAGCAGTTCGAGGGCGTCGTCGATCTTGTCCAGCAGCTTCTTCTCCCGTTCCAGCAGGCGCAGTTGCCATTGGCGCTGCTCTTCGGCGCTGCCCACGTCAGCCGGGTCGCTGTTGGTTTCCTGCTCGCGCAGCACCAGGAATTCGCCTTCGATACGCGCTTGCAGTTCAGTGCGCTGAGCCAACAACAGTTCGCGGAAGAAGCCATGCTGGGCTTCATTCATGTAGTCGGCAGGCGGTTGGGTCAGCAGGTCTTGTTCAGTCATGGGGAGAAGTTCACGGGTCAGGCTGTTTTTCAATGTTATAGTATAACAATACAAATAATCCAATCCCCCCTTGCTCGCTTCGACAAAGAGGGCAATGCTTGAACGCATCCCTGCCCCGAGAAACCTTATGAAATACCTGTTGTGCGCCCTGTTACTGGCAGCGGCAGGGACTGCTTGCGCCCAAGCGCCCAGCCTGCTGGCCAACTGCACGCGCAGCGCCAACCTGCTGGCCTGTGTCGACCCACTGGGCAACGCCTACAGTGTGTCGACCGAGGGCAGAACCACGTATTTGCGCGGTTTCGAGGTGGTCGGCAAACGCTATTGGGCACAGACCAACAGCCGTTATGGGCAACTGACGTTTTTTACTGGTTTGGCGTCAGATGGGGAGGCGTGGGTCGGCTACACGCGGCGCGTGGGTTGGACCACGATCAATCGCTTCTCCAGCTCCGGCGGGGCCAGCGCCAAGTTCACCTGCAGCCGCATTACCGGCTGTTAGGCCTGACCATTCTTTTGTTCCTGCACCCACGCCATGTAGCTGTTCATCGGCGGACTCTTCTGGAAGTAGTTTTTCAGGCCATCGAACAAGCCATCCGCCACCGCCTGTTGATGACGCGCCGTCACCAAGCGCTGGGCGTCTCGGGCATTGGAGATAAAGCCCGTCTCCACCAGGATCGAGGGCACATCCGGTGACTTGAGCACTGCAAACGCGGCCTGTTCCACACGTTTCTGATGCAGGCTGGTAATGCTTTGCAGGCTCCCGAGCACCGAACTGCCCAGTTGCAGGCTTGAGGCGATGGTGGCGTTCATCGACATGTCGAGAATCACGCCGGCCAGCATCGGGTCTTTATCCTTCAGATTGAGCAACGTGGTAGCGCCCAACAGGTCCGCGCCGTTTTCGCGCTGGGCCATAAAGCGTGCGGTGGCCGAGGTCGCGCCGCCCTCCGACAGCGCATACACCGACGCCCCTGAAGCGGTGAGCCGCGGCGCAGCATCGGCGTGCACCGAGATAAACATATCGGCCTTGTGCTGACGGGCGATGTCCACGCGCTTGCGCAGCGGCACGAAGAAGTCGTCGTTGCGCACCAGTTTCACGTCAAAGCCCTTCTCGCGCTTCAAACGCTTGGCCAGCAGTTGGGCGATGGACAACACCACGTCTTTTTCGCGCTGGCCCTTGGAGCCGATAGCGCCCGGGTCTTTGCCGCCGTGGCCGGGGTCGACCACCACCATGATGTCGCGCTTCGGATGCGCCTTGCCCTCTGGCGCCACCAAAGGCGCAGGGGCAGCCGCGATCTGATGTGGCGCCTGAGTGGCACCAGTGAGATCGAGCACCAGGCGATGCCCCTGACCCTCCTGAGGCGGCAACACAAAGCTGGTGAGCCGCATCGGTGCGGCCAGATCGAGCACGATGCGCGTATCCGCCTTGCCGAAATGCCCCGAGCGAATCGAGGTGATTCCGGTGTTCTTCAACTCCAGTTGAGAAAAGTCGCCACTGAGAACCGCGCCGCTCAGGTCGATGATCAGGCGCTCCGGCGCCGTCAGGGAGAAGGTCTTGTACTGCACCGGACCGCTGAGGTCGAACACCAACCGCAGCTTGTCATCTGAGCGCCATAAACGCGCGTTACGAATCTGCGTGGCGTGGGCCGTGAACGGCAAAACAAAAAAGGGGCTGGCCAAGAGCAGATTGAGAAGCTGACGTCTGTGCATGACAAATACCGCAGATAAAGGAGCGTCCGTACTCGACATGACTGAAAAAAGCCTACGACAGAAAATTCATCGTAGACTCTATTGTTATACTATAACATGTCGAATTATTTCCAACGATGGACCTGCTCATGAACGCGCTGACTCTGCCGGATATCGCCGCGCAGGCTTCACGCCAAGCCTTGCCACTCGACTGGGTCGGCATGTGCGGCATCGCCCTACCAATCCTGATCGACGGTCAGCGCTTGACCGCCACCGCCGATGCCGGCGTGAGCCTGGATGACGGCACCGCCCGTGGCATTCATATGTCACGCCTGTACCTGGCACTGGAGATGCTCGACCAGCAGCCCCTCACGCCTGCACTTCTGCGCAATGTACTTCAGCGTTTTCTCGACAGTCATGAAGATTTATCTAAGAACGCCTACCTGCGTCTGCACACGAATTTGCTGTTGAAACGCCCGGCGCTGGTCAGCCCCTTAGCTGGCTGGAAAGGCTACCCAGTCAGCATCGAAGCGCGCCTGGAAAACCAGATGTTCCACGTGGAACTAAAAATTAACGTTACTTATTCCTCAACTTGCCCCTGTTCCGCTGCCCTGGCCAGGCAGTTGATTCAGCAGCAATTTCTCGAAGACTTCGCCGACACGCCGTTGCAGCATGAAGACGTACTGACCTGGCTCGGTAGCGCAGACGGCATCGTCGCCACACCCCACAGCCAGCGCAGCAGCGCGCAGTTGCACGTACACCTGCGAGGCGAGCAACTGGCGCTGACCGACATCATCAACGACGCCGAAGCTGCTCTCGGCACCGCCGTACAAACCGCTGTGAAACGTGCGGACGAACAAGCCTTCGCCCTGGCCAACGGACAGAACCTAATGTTCTGCGAAGACGCCGCCCGCCGCCTGAACCTCGCCTTGAAACGCTCGGATGCCGTCAACGCCTTCCACCTCAAAGTGATCCACGCCGAAAGCCTGCACGCGCACGATGCCGTGGCTGAAAGCCGCTGGACGAGACACCCTGAATGATCACCTGCAACGCTTTGCGCTGGGGCGCCCCCGGACAACCACTCACACCCGCCATAGATCTCATCCTGGAAAAAGGTAGCCTCACCGGCGTAATTGGCCCCAATGGCTGCGGCAAAAGTAGCCTGCTCAAAGTCATCGCCGGGCTGCAAAAGCCGCTGGCTGGCAAGGTGGTCGTCAATGTTCCACGCCGTGGCGGCCTAGCGTTCCTGCCTCAGCAGCAACACCTTGACCGCCAATTTCCCATTAGCCTGCAAGAACTGGTCGCCGCCGGTTTCTGGGGCACCCGACTCCCCCCACAACAACGCAATCAGCGCCTGCAAGCAGTGCTGGAAGACTGGTGCCTCAGCGGCCTGGAACAGCGCCCGCTGATGGCGTTGTCCGGCGGCCAATTGCAACGCGCCCTGCTCGCCCGCATGAGTTTGGCCGATTCGCCGGTGTTGCTGCTCGATGAACCCCACGCAGCCCTCGATGAGGACGGCCAGACGCTGTGCTGGAAACATATCCACGCCTGGCATGCCGAAGGCCGCACGCTGGTCATCGTTTGCCACGATTTGGCGTCCGTACGCCACCACACCGAGCAAGTACTGCAAATCAAAAACACCGGTTGTGTGTTCGGCGATAGCAAAGAGCTGATCCGCCCGCAGCCCCAGATGCAGGTGGCCTGATGCACTTCGCCGCCCACTTATGGATGCCCTTCCTCGACTTCGTCTTTATGCGCCGCGCATTGATCGGCGGACTTGTACTCGCGTGCAGCACTGCCCCGCTGGGTGTCTTCCTGATCCTGCGCCGCATGAGCCTGATCGGTGACGCCGTGGCCCACGGCATCCTTCCCGGCGCTGCGCTGGGTTTCTGGTTCGCCGGGCTCAGCCTGCCGGCGCTGACCATCGGCGGCCTCGGCGCCGGCCTGAGCATGGCTGGCCTCTCCGCTTGGATCACTCGCCGTACCGGCCTGCGCGAAGACGCCAGCCTCGCCGCCATCTACCCCATTTCCCTTGCCGCTGGCGTACTGATCCTCGGCCTCGCCGGTAAACGCCTGGATCTTTTGCACTTGCTGTTCGGCTCTGCCTTGGCCGTCGACGCAACCACCCTTACCGGAATGCTCTGGGTGTCCGGGTTCAGCCTGGTCGCCATGGGACTGATCTACAAACCACTGCTGCTGGACACCCTCGACCCGCTGTTCCTGCAAACCGTCAGCCGCCTTGGCCCGCTGGCCCATGGGCTGTTTTTAACCCTGGTGGTGCTGAACCTGGTGATCGGTTTCCAGGCCATCGGCGCGTTGATGGTGGTGGGTCTGATGATGTTACCCGCCATCGCTTCACGTTTCTGGAGCCGGCGCCTGCCGGTGTTGATTGCGGTGTCGGCGGTGCTGGGATGCCTGTCGGTATGGCTTGGTTTGTTGTTGTCGTTCTACTACTCACTGCCCAGCGGCCCAGCGATTGTGCTGGTGGCTGGCGCTGGGTACCTGCTGTCCGTGGTCTTCGGTCCGGTGCACGGTTTGATGCGCCGCCCGCCCCTGCTTACATCCCAATGAGGTGTCTCCCGATGCGCGCTCTACTCGTGCTGTTCAGCCTGCTGCTGCCGCTGTCGATGGCCCAGGCCGCCGACAAACTCCAGGTGGTCACCAGCTTCAGTATTCTCAATGACATTACGCACCAGATCGGTGGCGACCACATTCAGATCAGCAACATGGTCGGCCCGGATGCCGACGCCCACACCTACGAGCCCACACCGGACGATGCCAAGGCGCTGCTCAAGGCCAAGCTGATCATCAAGAACGGCCTCGGTTTCGAACCCTGGCTGGACCGCTTAGTCACCAGCACCGAAACCAAAGCCACGGTGGTCACCGCCAGCAAAGGCGTGATCTCCCACACCATGGAAGAGGATGGCGAAACCATCCCCGACCCGCACGCTTGGCATAACCTGGCCAACGCTGAAATCTATGTGAACAACATCACCAAGGCGCTGGTGGCTGCCGACCCGGCCAACAAGGCCGACTACCTGCGCAACAGCCAAACCTACCTGAAAGAAATCTACCGCCTGCTGGCCGAAGCCAAGACCAAGTTCAGTGCTCTGCCCCCAGGCAACCGCCGCATCGTCACCTCCCATGACGCTTTCGGTTACCTGGGCCAGGCCTATGGCATTCAGTTCCTCGCCCCCCAAGGCCTGTCTACCGAACGTGAACCCTCTGCCGCTGAAGTCGCTGCGCTGATCACACAGATCCGCAAAGACAAGGTCAAAGCCGTGTTCATGGAAAACATCAAGGACTCGCGCCTGCTCAAGCAAATCGCCGACGAAAGCGGCGCGCAGATCGGCGGCACGCTGTACTCCGACGCCCTCGCCGCCGAAGGCCCGGCCAGCACTTTTACCGGGCTGTTCGAATACAACCTCAACACCTTGTGCGCCGCCCTGAGCAAGCCATGAACCTGAGCATGCTCGAACTGGAAGGCGCTGCCAAAGGCAGTCGCTTCCCACTCAAACCGGTACTCGATGCCCTGCCATGGAACAGCGATGGCCTGATTGCCGCCATCGCCCAGCAACACAGCAGCGGCGAGGTATTGATGCTGGCCTGGATGAACCGCCGGGCCCTCACCGAAACCCTCGCTACCGGGCAAGTTTGCTACTGGTCACGCTCGCGCCAGCAACTGTGGCGCAAAGGTGAACGCTCCGGTCACTGGCAGCAGTTGGTGGAAGCACGCCTGGATTGCGACGGCGACGCGGTGCTGCTGATCGTCAACCAACTCGGCCCGGCTTGCCACACAGGCCGGCCCACCTGTTTCTACAACGCCATTGATGGCGGCTACGTCCACATCATCACGGAGCCCAGCGCATGATCCGCAAGAACCCTTCCGGCGATCTGCCAGTGATTGCCGAATCGGCCTACGTCGACAAGACCGCCATCATCTGCGGCAAGGTCATCATTGGCGAGAACGTCTTCGTCGGCCCGTATGCTGTGATCCGCGCAGACGAAGTCGACGCCAGCGGCGCCATGGATCCGATCACCATCGGCGCCAATTCCAATATTCAGGACGGTGTGGTCATCCACTCCAAATCCGGCGCAGCAGTGACCATCGGTGAGTTCACCTCCATCGCCCACCGCTCCATCGTCCACGGCCCGTGCTCAGTTGGCGACCGCGTATTCATCGGTTTCAACAGCGTGCTGTTCAACTGCGCCGTGGGCGATGGGTGCGTGGTGCGCCATAACTCGGTGGTCGACGGTCGTGATTTACCCGCCGCGTTCTACGTGCCCTCCACCACCCGCATCGGACCGAATACCGACCTGTCGCAATTCCCACCGGTGAGCGTCAGCGCCTCGGAGTTTTCCGAAGACGTGGCACTTACCAACGTCGACTTGGTGCGCGGTTACAAAGCCCTGCAAAACGAGTTCTAAGCCATGAGCCGCCTGCTGATCCGCAACGCCCGCCTGGTCAACGAGGGCCAGATTTTCGACGCCGACGTGCTGGTCGCCAATGGCCGCATCGAAAAGATCGCCAGCAGCATCACCGGCTGTAACGCGCCACTGGCCATCGACGCCAAGGGGCAATGGCTACTGCCGGGCATGATCGACGACCAGGTGCACTTTCGTGACCCCGGCGCGCCGGACAAAGGCAGTTTCTACAGTGAGTCCCGCGCGGCCGCGGCTGGCGGCATCACCAGTGTGATGGACATGCCCAACACCAACCCGGCCACCCTGAACCTGGAGGCGCTGGCCGATAAAAAACGCCGCGCGGCCCTGCACTCGGTGGTCAACTACGGCTTTCACTTCGGGGTAAGTAACGACAATCTCGACATCGTCGCCGCCCTCGACCCCTGCGAGGTGGCGGGAGTCAAAGTGTTCATGGGCGCGTCCACCGGCAATATGCTGGTGGACGACCCACGGATCCTGGAGCGTCTGTTTGCCGAAGTCCCGACCATCCTCCTGGCCCACTGCGAACACACGCCCAGTATCCAGGCCAACGAACGGCGCTTGCGCGAGCGTTTCGGCGATGACATCCCCGCCGTCGCGCACCCCCTGATCCGCGACGCCGAGGCCTGCTATCGCTCGTCCTCTTTCGCGGTGGAGTTAGCCCAGCGCCACGGCACGCGCCTGCATGTGCTGCACCTCACCAGCGCGCGCGAATTGGCTCTGTTTGAAGACAAGCCCCTGGCACAAAAACGCATCACCGCTGAAGTCTGTGTGCATCACTTGCTGTTCGATGACCGGGACTATCACCGCCTCGGCCATCAGATCAAATGCAACCCGGCGATCAAGACCCGCGCCGACCGCGACGCGTTGCGCCAGGCGTTATTGAATGATCGTTTGGATGTGATTGGCACAGACCACGCGCCGCATACCTGGGCGCAAAAACAACTGGCTTATCGCGAAGCGCCGTCGGGATTGCCCCTGGTGCAACATGCGCTGCCGGCGTTACTGGAGCTGGTGGCAGACGGGCTGCTGCCGCTGGCCACGCTGGTCGCGAAGACCAGCCACCGGGTCGCCGACCTGTTTGCTATCCCGGACCGTGGTTATCTGCGTGAAGGGTATTGGGCCGACCTGGTGCTGATCAAACCCGAGCCCGAAGGTAAGCCGGTCAGGGATGAGCCGATTCTTGCCCGCTGCGGCTGGACGCCCTTTGCAGAGCGCAGCTTTCGCCACAGCGTCAGCACCACGCTGGTCTCCGGCCACCTGGCCTGGCACAACGGCGAGGTGGTCGACAGCTGCCAGGGTTTGCCGCTGCACTTTCTGCGTTAAGCGCGTGGTTTGACCGTACCGCAATCGTTGCCCAGCCACTGGGCGTGAGTGTCCAGGCTGCCCTTCTGCTGAATGCCGGTGGCATTGAAGGTGCCGTTGACGGTCGTGGTGAATTCTTTCTGGCTTTGGAAAGTGGCGACTCCGGTGCCCTGAGCTTTCGGGCAGCTGAAACGGAATTTCCACTGGTTGCCGGTTTTGTCGGTCACTTCCTGTTTGCAGCCCGATTGCGGGTCGGTCAAAGGGATTGAGTCCGAGGCGACCTGGGCTGGAGTGAGGCACACCTGCACGCCTTTACCTGCCATGGTGATGCCCTGCTTTTCGAGCATCGCGCGCTGTTCGGGGGTCATCTGTTGCTTGAGCTGACCGAGGATCAGCGACAGGTCCGGCAGGTCCTGGTTATCGACTTTCATATTGCTGGTGGTCAATTCCCACAAGCCCGGCGCCAGCATCTGCGCCTGCGCTGCCACCGGCAACGACAAACCAACAACCATGGATAAACAGAGCAGACGAGCATTCATCGGGTAACTCCTGGGCAATTGTGGGCGTTAGACGCTGCAAAGGCGCCAGTGTTGCACGCCAAATAAAATAGCGACATTCGCAGCCGAACATGGTCTGTTAGGCATTGGATTGTCTGGAGTACTGTCGTCCATGGATTTCTTTGGCCCGCACCTGCTCGCCTACTTCATCGCCACGCTGCACTTTCTCGGGACTCTCGCCGCGATCCACGCGGTGCTGACCGTCAGGACCGCTCAAGGCTCGATAGCCTGGGCCTTGTCGCTGATGTTCATGCCCTATCTCACGTTGATCCCCTACCTGATTTTTGGCCGCAGCACCTTCGACGCGTATATCCAGGCGCGGCGCCAGGCCAATCAGGAAATGCACACCGCCATCACCGCGCTGAACTGGCGTCCTTGGGTTGAGGAGGCGCTCGCTGCGCGCAACTCCAGTGCTTACGCCTCGTTGCGCGCCATGCCCAAACTGGGTCGCATGCCGTGCCTGGCCAACAATGAAGTACGCCTGCTGATCAATGGCGACGCCACCTTCAGCGCGATCTTTGAAGCCATTCGCAACGCCAAAACCGCTGTGTTGTTTCAGTTTTTCATCATTCATGACGATGATCTTGGCCGCCAATTACATACGCTGCTGAAAGAAAAGGCTGCCCAAGGCGTGGCCATCTACGTGCTCTACGACCGCATTGGCAGTCACGCCCTGCCCCATCGCTACGTGCAATCACTGCGCGACGCCGGCGTGCAGGTCAAGGCCTTCGCCACCCGCAGTGGATGGCTCAACCGCTTCCAGGTCAACTTTCGCAACCATCGCAAAATCGTGGTGGTGGATGGCATCACCGGGTTTGTCGGCGGACATAACGTGGGTGATGAATACCTGGGCAAAAAACCGCCATTGGCGCCATGGCGCGACACCCATGTACAGGTCACCGGTCCCGTGGTGGCGTGCCTGCAGGAGTCGTTTGCCGAAGACTGGTTCTGGGCCGCGCGCGAACTACCGCCGCTGATCCTACCGGACACCTATCCCGAAGACGGCGTGCTCTGCCAATTGCTCGCCAGCGGTCCGGCCGATCCGTATGAAACCTGTTCGCTGTTTTTCGTCGAGGCCATCCACGCAGCGACCGAGCGGGTATGGATCACCAGCCCGTATTTCGTCCCCGATGAAGCGGTGTTTGCCGCCCTGCGCCTGGCGGTACTACGCGGAGTGGATGTGCGCCTGCTGCTGCCGTCGCGGCCGGATCACCGCATTGTGTATGCCGCCTCCAGCCTCTACGCCATCGAAGCCGTGCGCGCCGGAGTGCGGGTGTTCCGCTACACGCCGGGCTTTCTGCATCAGAAGGTGGTGTTGGTGGACAGCGAGATCAGCGCCATTGGCAGTGCCAACATGGACAATCGTTCGTTCCGGCTGAATTTTGAAGTGATGCTGCTGACCGTCGACGAAGCGTTCGCCCAGGAGGTGGAGCATATGCTGCTCGATGACTTCGCGCAGGCCCATGAAGTCAGCCAGGAAGAAAGCCGCGAAACACGGCGCCTGCAACAACTTGGGATGCGTGTGGCGCGCTTGATCTCACCAATCCTTTAACCAGACAACACAAAACAAAATGTGGGAGGGGGCTTGCTCCCGATAGCGGGGGGTCAGTCAACGGGTGGCGACTGATATACCGCTATCGGGAGCAAGCCCCCTCCCACAGTTGGATCTCCACCTTTCTGGAACATCAGCTCAGCGATAGATGTCTTCCCGCGTCCACGGCAGTTCATGGCTGCCATCCGCGTGAGGCTTCACCGCGAGGATCTGGTGCAGGTTGATCCAACCCCGTGCAAACGCATAGGCGCAACCGGCCAGGTACAACCGCCAGATACGCAACGCCTGTTCTGGCACCATCTTGGCCGCCGCTTCCAGGTTGTCCTCCAGCCGCTCACTCCAGTGGTCCAGGGTTCGGGCGTAGTGCAGGCGCAGGCTTTCGACGTCGACGACTTCCAGCCCGACTTCGCTGATCTCGGCGGTCATCATTGCCAAGTGTGGCAACTCACCGTTTGGGAAAACGTACCGCTCGATAAACTCCCCGGCGCCACGGCCCACCGGGCGGCCATCGGTGTGCTTGGCGGTGATGCCATGGTTCATCACCAGGCCGCCTTCACGCACCACACCGAACAGGGTCTGGCAGTACTGCGCCAGGTTGGCGTGGCCGACGTGTTCGAACATGCCCACGCTTACCACTTTGTCGAACCGGCCGTCCTGGGGTAGATCGCGGTAGTCCAGCAATTGCAGGTCGATCTGGTCTTCCAGTCCCTCGGCTTTGACTCGCTCCCGAGCCAATACCAACTGCTCTTTGCTCAGGGTGATGCCAAACACTTTCACCCCGAACTCCCGCGCCGCAAACCGCGCCAGCCCGCCCCATCCGCAACCGACGTCGAGCAAATACTCCCCCGCCTGCAAGCGTAGCTTGCGGCACAGGTGGCGGAATTTGTCTTGTTGGGCCTGGTCGATGGATTCGCTGCCGGTTTCGAAATAGCCGCAGGAGTACGCCATGTCCTGATCCAGCCACAGCTGATAGAACTCATTGGACAGGTCGTAATGGTAGGAAATCGCCGCTGCATCCGTGGCCTTGTCGTGGATCGAGCGCACCGGATGACTGTCGCCGTCGCCCTCGATCAAGGCATGACTCAGCTCATCACAGACCCGGATCACTTCGCTGATGGAACCTTCCAGCTCCAGTTTGCCCTCGACGAAGGCTTCGCCCAGTGAGTCGAGTGTGGGATGGGTCAGTTGCGAGACGACCGTGGGGTCCTTCACCACGATGGTCACACTGGGCTCTGGGCCCAAGTTGAATTCATGGCCGTCCCAGAGTCGCAGACGCAGCGGTAGCTGAAGATTCTGTAAGGCCGGTGGAAGTTGCGCGAGCATGAGTAGTCCCCCCTTGTTTCAGACGTCTGAACTGAGGGTAGACCATCCCAATAAAAGTAGGAGGCTATCGATTTGATAGCCCTCTTCTATGGAGCTCGGCGTTGGAGCAAACCGTCCTGGACCCACTGTTTCAGCCATGTAACAGCCTGCAACGGCGCACCCTCTGCATAAGTGACTGCTAGCTGCTCACACAGTTCTGCGAAGGTCCAACCGGTCGTCACCATACCGGCCAATGCTAAGGCTTCCGCAGGTTCCAGGCTGCGGTAATGGCACACATGATGAAGGCGCCATACCAGGCAGATCTGCGCCAGGTCCAAGGTGTAGCTGCCTGGGAAATCCGCCCCATCTTTGCTGGCACGCCAGATGCCCACGCTGTTGAAGTGACACAGTCGCTGCTGCACGGACGGCGTCAGGGCAACCTGCAAACCCGGCCAATCTTCGGGCGGCAGGAGCGCCATGTCATTCAGGGACAGCGGCTGACCCTGCGGCGCATCGAAGGCCAGGGTAAAAGCCCACTCCAACTTAGCCAGCTCTGCCAGCGGTGCACTTTGTTCGGCCACGAGGTGCTCGTGGATAAACGCCGGCAACCGTTCGCCAAACCAACGCAAGCTGTAATGGGCCGACGGATAACGGCGTACATAAGCGTGGGTCAGCGCCGCAAACTCATCATCCCCTAGCCAATAGAGGATGGCGCTGAAGTCGTGCCGCAGTACTTCCTGCAACCGCGCGATATAGGCGTTGTGATAGATCGCCAGGCCGGTGTCTACGTCCAGCGTCGGCCCGCCCAATAAAGTGGCGGCAAAGCCACTGTTGGCGTCGGGAGTTTGGGCTAATAAATGCTGTTCGAAGGCCAACTGCCAATCGGTCAGGCGCATACCGCTCTCCTGGACAAGGCGGTGGCGCCCAGTTCGCGGGCCTTGCTCAACTCGGTGAGCAGCTCTTCGAACGGCGGAAAATGGTCATCGCGCTCCAACAGCGTCGACACAGGCCCCACGTGCTCCAGGGTCTGTTGGTACAGCGCCCACACCGGATCACAGACCGGATGGTCGTGGGTATCGACCACGTAGTCGCCATAGTCCATATGCCCCGCCAAATGCAGCTGACGAATGCTGTCGGGCGGCAGGTTGCGGATAAAGGTCCAGGCATCGAAGCCATGGTTGCGAGAGCTGACGTACACATTATTGACGTCCAGCAACAACTGGCACCCCGACAGATGAGCCAAGGCGTTGAGGAATTCCCACTCGGTGAATTCATCTGCCTTGGAACGCACGTAACTGGAGACGTTTTCCAGCACCAGCGGGCGCTGCAACACGTCCTGCACTTGGCGAACGCGGCTGGCGACGTGATAGAGGCTTTCTTCGGTGTAAGGCAGAGGCAGCAGGTCGTGCAACTGGTGCGCACTGCCGCGGCTCCAGCACAGATGATCGGAAACCCACGCCGGGTGAATACGCTCGGCGAGCTGTTTGATCTGCTTGAGGTAATCGATATCGATGGCGTGGGGCCCGCCAATGGACAGGGACACCCCGTGCATCACCAGGGGATAGCGCTCGGCTATCGCGTCCAGGAAGTACAAGGCTTTACCGCCCTGCACCAGATAATTCTCGGAGATCACTTCGAACCAATCCACGGCCGGCGATTGTTCAAGGATCTGCTGGTAGTACTCACTGCGTAAACCCAGGCCGTAACCCAGACTTGGAAGGGAAGCGGACATGGCTGACTCCTGGGGAAAGTGTGTCCGCAGCGGAGGGGGGCTGCCGCTGCGGTTGCACTCGTTTGCCGGTTATTCGCCGACTTTGCCGCCAGCCGCGTCACAGGCTGCCTTGGTCATAGCCTTGAAGCCGTGGCCCTTGCACTCTGCCTGGCCTTTGCAGGCGTTTTCAGCGGTCTTGCAGTCGTTCATGCCCTTGCAGGAGGTTACGCCGTAGCAATGCACTGGCGCGTCTGCGGCTTGTACCTGGGTGGCGACACCAGCAAACATGGTAGCGGCGGCCATCGCGAAAGCGGCACCAGCAGCAGCGGATTTAATGTTCATTGTTGTATTCCTCATGATCAGTAGTGGCGTCGGTCTGAACGGATTGTTCAGTCTCGACACACCACTAGAGTGAGGCCCCCCACCGGCGTTACAGCGGTGCGCAAATATTGCTGAAAATTATTCGTCGAGTTTCAAAAGCGGCTCGTGGAAGCGTAGCAAACGCCCGGCGTTACCCAGCACCAGCAACGTGCTGAGGTTGTGCAACACTGCCGCGATCATTGCCCCTGCGGCCCCCAACCAGCCAAATGCGGCGAACACCACAATCGCCAGCGTCCAGCCCAGACCGATGATCACATTGACCTGCAACGTGTGCCGACACTGGCGACTCAAGCGCACACAGGTGCCGAGGCGGCGCAGGTCGCTGCCGATCAGCACCACGTCCGCCGAAGCCAGCGCGATGTCCGCCCCGCCCGCCCCCATTGCCACGCCCACCACGCCGGCCTTGAGCGCCAGGGAGTCATTGATCCCGTCGCCCACCACCATCGGCCGAAAGCCGCTGCCGATTTCGCCCAGCACGCGGTTGAGCTTGTCCTCAGGTAACGCCTGGGCTTCGACATCGCTGATGCCCACGTCCAAGGCCAAGCTGTCGGCCACGCTTTGACGGTCGCCGGTCAGCAGCAATTGGCGGCCCAGGCCCAGCTCACGCAATTCTTGCAGCGCCAGGCGGGCTTCCGGCTTGACGCTGTCAGCCAGCAACAGCCAGGCGAGAAATCGCCCGTTCAGGGCCAGCCCGGCAATCGGGCCGTCATGGTTGGGCACGCCCGTGGTGGCAATGCCCAACTGCTCGAACAACTCCGGACGCCCAAGGGCCGCTTCGCCCTGCTCGGTCTGCGCCACCACGCCGAGGCCCTGGCGTTCGCGGATGTCGGTCAGCATCAACAGTTGTTGCTGGGTAGCCAACCCCGCCAGCGCGCGGCTGACTGGGTGACTGCTCGCCGAGCCCAGGCTGGCCGCCAGATTCAACAACGCCTGCCGGTCCGGCTCAAGGGTTTCGATGGACTGTAATCGCAGCGTGCCAAAGGTCAGGGTGCCGGTCTTGTCGACCACCAGCGAGGTCAAGTCCGCCAGCTCTTCCAGGAACGCCGAGCTGCGAATCAGAATCCCATGGCGCGCCGCCACGGCGATCCCGGCAATCGCCGTGGCAGGTGCCGACAACACCAACGCACAGGGGCACGCCGCCACCAGCACGGCGAGCATCGCCTGGGCGTCATTGGTCACAAACCAGGTGACCGCCGCCAGCAGCAGCACCAACACCATATAACTGCCCGCATAGCGCTCCAGCAGTCGCGTGATCGGCGGCTTGGACCGCTCGGCGTTCTGCATCAGCGCGATGACCTTGCCCAAGGTCGACTCGTTGCCGGTGCGCGTCACTTCAAGGCGCAGCAGACCGTCGAGGTTGATCGCCCCGCCAAACACCTGCACGCCGACGCTGGCTTCCAACGGCACCGACTCACCGGTGATCGGCGCCGTGTCCAGACTCGCCTGGCCCGACAACACCACACCATCGGCGGGCACACGGTCACCCGCGCGCACTTCCACGATATCGCCGGTGTTCAGCGTGCCGTTGTCCACTTCAACAATGCTGCCGTCGGCCTGCACCAACCGCGCATGGCTGCGGGTCAGTTTGCCCAGAGCATGGATCGCTTCCTGGGAACCGATCACGCTGCGCTCCTCCAGCACATGCCCAAAGATCATGATGATCGGCAGCAACGCCGCCGTTAGCAGATCCCCCGTAGCCCAGGCGCCAAGCATGGCCAAGGCGATAAGTTGATCGGTAATGCCATGCAGGCTGGGAAACCGCAGGCTGTACCACGCCGAACGCATCACCGGCACGGCCACCAGCAGTGATGCCACACCCAGTAATAGCTGACTGACGCCAGTCTGGTCCGGCGCCAGCCAGCGCCACACCAGACCCAGCACGAGTAATCCCAAGGCCAGCATGGCCAGGGTCAATTGCCGGGCAGCGCTGCGCTGCTCGGCGGACGTCAACATAGGTGCGCTCATTGCTCGGCTCCCTGGATGATCAAGCGGGAGTCGTCTTTAGGGTCGACCGTGGTCACGGAGCCCGCCTGGCCGAGAATCTTCGGCAAGCGCTCGCGGTACAGACGCAGAAGCAAACCCGGATCTTTGACCTGGGCGAGGCTGGCGACGGTGGCGGTTTGCGCCTGGGCGTTGGCCAAGCGTTCGCTGGCCTGGGCGTGGGCAACCTGCACCACACGGTCAGCTTGCTGATTGGCGGTTTGGGTGAGCTTTTCCGCTTCGGTGCGCGCATTGGCCACCGCTTTATCGGCTTGCTGACTGGCCGTCAGCACCGCATTGAACGCATTCACCGCCGGGCCCGGCAGGCTCGACTGCACATCGACACGGGTGACTTCGATCCCCAAGCCCAAGCCGCTTGAGGTCAACTCCGCCAGCCGCTTATTGATGCCTTGCACCAGGTCACCGCGCAACCGTTCACGACGCTCGGCGGCGCTATTGTCGGCGCCGATCAGTTCCGGGCGCGCCACCAGAATCGTGTCCAGGTCCCGCGCCGCCGTCAGGGCCACGGCGCTGCGCGTGACCAGGCGATCCAAGGCCGGCAACACATGCTCGCCCTGCAATACAAAGGAATACGGTTCGGTGACCTTATAGAACACCCGCACATCCAGCTGCACCACTCCGCCATCCCCGGTCAGCAGGTAGCCGGAGCCGGCCATGGCATCGCTCAAGGGCGTGGCGAAACTGGCCACGCGGTCAGCCTGCACCGCCGCCTCCGAACGCAGCAGGTTTTCCACCCGCCGCTCGATCACCCGATCGGCGGCCGGCAGCAACACCACCTGCTCAAATGGCTGCGGCCAGGCCAATAGCAAGCCAGCATTCTGGATACGGTCGAGGGCGCCGAAGTGCAGCACCACGGCGCGGTTCTGCGGGTCGATCTGGCGCACATTGGAAAATGCCCAGGCCAACGCCGCCAACACAGTCACCGCGTACAGCGCCATGAACGTCAGGCGCCCGGCCTGAATCCATGGGCTGTCCGGGCTGTCACGCTCGGTCATGGCTGGACGTCCTTCGGTCCGTCCACCAGCGCACGGAATGGTGCGGCGTCGGTGCGCAGGATGATCTTGGTGCCCGGCGTCACCACCGTGCCCAAGGTATCCAGCGAGCGCAGCAAGTTGTACAGCTGGGGATTACCCGCGTAGGCCCGCCCGTAAATCTGCGCGGCCTCGACACGCGATTGCGCTTCGATATCGG
This sequence comes from Pseudomonas sp. 2995-1, assembly GCF_002742505.1. NCBI lineage: Bacteria > Pseudomonadati > Pseudomonadota > Gammaproteobacteria > Pseudomonadales > Pseudomonadaceae > Pseudomonas > Pseudomonas sp. 2995-1. The sequence continues at coordinate 605,595 of NZ_LJSA01000332.1, forward strand.
CGGCTTTCACCGTGGCGTCGGCCTGCACGATGCGCGCGTCGCGCTCGGCGGCGGAACGGATTTGGGCCGCTTCGCGCTTACCCACGGCAGTGCGTTCGGTGGCGATGGTTTCGCGCTCGGCACGCATGCGGTCGACGGTGGCGGTCAGCGTCACCGAGGGCAACGTCAGCCGCTCGATACCGACTTGGGCCACGCGTACGCCGTAGGTAGTGAGCAATTGTTGATCAATTTGCTGGCGCAACTGCGCCTCGAAATCGGCGATACGTACCTGGCTGGCGTCGGTGTTGATCAGGCTGGACAGGTCAAAACTGGCCGCCGTGGTTTCCAATGCCGAGCCGACGAAGGTGCGAATCTGCCGCGCCGCCTCGTCCGGCTGGTTCTGCACCGCACGCATAAAGCGCTGCACATTGTCGGCATCGCCCTGCACCTGCCACGCCACATAGGCCTGCACGATGATGCGCAAGCCATCGCGGGTGCCCACGTCCTGCAAGCCGCTGGAAGTAGTGCGCAGGCGCAGGTCCACCGGGATCGCCGCTTCGAACGGCGCCGGCCAGCGCCAACCAAGGCCCGGCTCCAGCAACACCCGCGACGGGTTGCCGAACCGCGTAATCACCGTGGCTTCGCCGGACCGCACTTGCACCAGGCTTGCCGCAGCGACCGCAAACAATACGAGCAACACGGCCCAGCCCATACGCCGCCAAGGGAATGGACCAGCAGCGTGCTCATCACCGTGATGGTGGTGGCCGTGATGATGGTGATGACCGTGATCGTGAGAATGAGCGCTCAACAGACAGACTCCTTATTGAACGGCTTTACGCGGCACCGAGGGATCGGCCGGCAAGGTAAAAGAACGCAGATCGATCGTCGGTGCGCCATCGGCGCCCAGGCGATGATCCAGAATCAGCAGTTTGGCGTGGGCCAGACCCTGGCTGAGTTGGCCAAGGTACTGCTCTAACACGAAGGCCTGACCTGCACTGGCATAGGCCTTTTGTTCGGCGGCGAAACGCAGGTCGGCCGCCTGTGCGCCAGCATTCACTTCATGAGCCGTGGCCGTGGCTTGATCGCGGGCAATGCTGGCTTGCAACAGGGCCTGGTTGGTCTGCTCACTGGCGGCTCCGCGCTCGCGGGAGATCAGGGCCTGAGCACCGATCTGCGCAGCTTGCACGCCGTGATAGGCGTTGGCGGCACCGGCCGGTGGGTGGATGGCTTCCACAACGGTGGCGAGGATTTCCACACCGCTGTGGAGTTTCTGCAGATCCGCCTGCACCGCGCGCCCCACTTCGTCAGCCAGGCTGGTGCGTTGTTCGCCGAGCAATTCGTCGAGGGTGCGCGAAGCAAAGTCGTGCACGAGGATGCGGCTGGCGGTGCTGCGGATCAGGGTCGGTACATCCGCACTGTTATACGTCGCCGCCAGCGCGGCCTCGTCGGTAAGGCCAATGCGGTAGACGAAGCGCACATCCATATTGACGATCTGGAAGCCCTGCTTATCGCCGCTGCTGCTGGCGATGACTTGGGATTTGTCATTCACATGGCTGGCGTCCCACAGTCGATTGGCAATCAACGGCGCCGGACCTTCCGCAGGTGTCAGCTCGGGCGAAGCAGTTTCGCTGACGCTGGTGGCCAATTCATGCACCACGCCGTTTTCCACTTTAATGACGCGACCCAATGGCCAAGGCAACCCGGCATGCAGGCCAGGGCCGAAGACTTGCACGGGTTTGCCGAAGCGTTCATAGATCCCACGGCCTTGCAGGGGCACTTCATGCACACCGGTCAGCGCCCAACCGATCACGAGCACCACCAGCAGCACCGGAAAAAATGCGCGGCGCATGTAGGTAAAGGCCCAGATCTGACGCAGGTCAATGCCGAAGCGGTTGTGCAACTCGTGCTGCAACGCCAGCAACGGTTGTGGCGGCCAGCGCAGCAAACCAGCGATAAAACTTTGCGCCATCAGGCGGGGTTCAAGATGCGGTTGGCGCGGGCTGAACAATGACAACGCGCCCCTGAGCAGAAACTCCGCCGCCACCAGTGCCGGCAGCAGGCCAATCAACACCGCCAGACGCAACGGCCACACGGACTCGGCACCGGCAAACAGCAGGCAAATCGCGCTGACCACCAGGCAACTGATCGCCACTCGGCTCAACTGCGCCAGTTGCGAAGCTTCCGGCCATTGCGCGGCGGTTTCCTGGGCCAGGCGACGTTCGAACACCAGCAAGCCAAACGCCAGGGCCAAGGCCAACGCGGCGCCAATACTGGCGGACTGACCTACAGCCGCAGCCGGCAACGCCAGGTTCCAGAATTCGATAACGCTAACCAGCGCGAGCAGCGACCAGCCGCCAAGCCACAACACCGGCGCGCCAATCTGCTTGCCAAAGCGCCCAACCAGCCGCGCGTACCCGCCCGTTTGCTCAACCGGTACTTCAACCACGGGTTCCTCCAGCGCCTGGGCGCGCCAATCGGCCACCCACCACGCCGACTGTAAACCCGCCACCAGCACCAGCAACGCGCAGGCGCTGTTGATCAATACCACCGGCCAGATCGACAGCGGCGCAAACAAGGCGACAAACAGCGCCAGCACCCAACCGGCGACGGCCAGCACTGTCAGGCTGATACCGGCCTGACGCAATCGACGGGCATGGAACTGCCCCTGTTGAAAGCGCGCGAGGCCTTCTACAGAAGCGCCGTCAGCTTCTAGATCCACTTGCATCCCAACACGCCCGTCTGTACACAATTCGTTACGATATAACACGCGACGTGAAATTTTTGTTCGTCAAAAAGCGCTTTTGAACACGACACACATCCCCTGTGACAGGGGGCTTGCTCCCGATAACGCCCTGTCAGTTGGTGCCTGTGCTGGCTGATCCATCGCCATCGGGAGCAAGCCCCCTCCTACATTTGTTTCTCAGTGCTCTCCAGAGCGTGACTAAACCCCCATAAACACGAGCCATCACTGGTAGATCTCATGATTAATCGGCACACTCCAAACCAGTTTTTCGCGGGCTCACGGACAAGGAAGCGTCACCCCCCATGATTTCGATCTATCAGCTCAAACCGCGTTTTCAAAACCTGCTGCGTCCTCTCGTGCAGCGCCTCTACGACAACGGCACCACCGCCAATCAAATCACCGTTCTGGCCGGAGTGATTTCTCTGCTGGTGGGCCTGCTGATTGCCAGCTTCGCCCAACACCTGTGGCTGTTTGCGTTGATCCCGCTGTGGATGGTTGCGCGCATGGCCCTTAATGCCATCGACGGCATGCTCGCCCGTGAATTCGGCCAGCAGTCGCGCTTGGGCGCCTACCTCAATGAATTGTGTGACGTGATCGCGGACAGCGCGCTGATCCTGCCCTTTGCACTGATCCCGGGCGTGAGCCTGGCGCCGGTGCTCTTGGTGGCATTGCTGGCGGTATTCAGCGAATACGCCGGTGTGCTCGGGCCCATGGTCGGCTCTTCACGGCGCTACGACGGGCCGATGGGCAAAAGTGATCGGGCGTTTGTACTCGGCGTGCTGGCCACCGGTGTAGCGCTGGGCTGGCTCGGCGCAGGTTGGGTCGACACGGTGATGTGGCTGGTCGCCGCCCTGCTCGCCTACACCCTGGTCAACCGCGTACGACAAGGCCTGAAAGAAACCCCTTCCCCTTCTGCATAAGGATTTTGCGATGCGCGAACAGCAAGCACACACCTTCAGTACCCATGATGGCGTCGAGCTTTTTTACCGACACTGGCCGGCCACTTCCCCTGCGGACGGCGAGCCACGCCAGGCGATCGTGCTGTTCCATCGCGGCCACGAGCATTCGGGCCGCATCGCCCATCTGGTCGATGAGCTGAACCTGCCCCAGTTCGACTTCTTCGCCTGGGACGCCCGCGGCCACGGCCAATCCCCCGGCGAGCGCGGTGACAGCCCCAGCTTCGCCACCAGCGCCCGCGACGTGCAAACCTTTTGTGACCATATCGGCGCCACCTACGGCATCGAAGAGGAAAACTTCGCTGTCATCGCCCAAAGCGTCGGTGCGGTAATCGCGGCCACATGGGTGCACGATTACGCGCCGAAAATCCGCGCGTTGGTGCTCGCCTCGCCAGCGTTCAAGGTCAAGCTGTACGTGCCGTTCGCTCGTCCAGGCCTGGCGCTGATGCGCAAGTTTCGCGGCAACTTTTTCGTCAACAGCTACGTCAAGGCCAAGTTCCTCAGCCATGACCCGGAGCGGGTGGCGTCCTACGACAGCGATCCGCTGATCACCAAGGCGATTTCAGTGAATGTGCTGCTGGGTCTGTACGAAGCAGCCGACCGGGTTGTAGCGGATGCCCAGGCCATCCAAGTGCCGACTCAGTTGCTCATCTCCGGCTCCGACTTCGTGGTGCATCGCAAACCCCAGCAGCAATTTTTCGACCGCCTAGGCAGCCTGAAAAAAGAGCTGCATATCCTGCCCGGTTTTTTCCACGACACCCTCGGCGAACGTGACCGCGCCGTGGCGGTGAGCAGTGCCAGGCGCTTTATCCTGCAAAACTTTGCTCACCCGCTGGACCGCGCCTCCCTGCTCGACGCCGACAAACTGGGCGCCACCTGCGCCGAGTCCGAATCCCTCGCCGCGCCGCTGCCGCGCAACTCCCTGCGTGACCTGTACTGGCGCATGACCCGCGCCAGCATGGGCTTGGGCAAGAACCTGTCAGATGGTGTGAAACTGGGCTTCGACACCGGTTTCGACTCCGGCAGTACCCTGGACTACGTCTACCGCAACAAACCCACCGGCAAGGGCGGGCTGGGGCGGATGATCGACACCAACTACCTCAACTCCATCGGCTGGCGCGGCATCCGTCAGCGCAAGCTGAACGTCGAAGAACTGCTGCGCCTGGCCATGGCCAAGTTGCGGGATGAACAGCGTGAAGTACGTATCGTCGACATCGCAGCCGGCCACGGGCGTTACATTCTGGAGGCCTTGCAGGGCGTGTCGCCGCTGCCGGAATCGATCCTGCTACGCGACTACAGCGACATCAACGTGCGCGACGGTGGCGCGCTGATCCGCGAGAAAGGCCTGGGGGATATCGCGCAGTTCGTCAAAGGCGATGCGTTTGATCGCGCGGACCTGGCGGCGCTGGAACCCAAGCCGACGTTGGCGGTGGTGTCTGGGCTGTATGAATTGTTTGCCGATAACAGCATGGTCGGCGGTTCGCTGGCCGGCCTCGCCGAAGCGGTCGAACCCGGTGGCTACTTGGTGTACACCGGCCAGCCATGGCACCCGCAACTGGAGCTGATTGCCCGCGCATTGACCAGCCATCGCCAAGGCCAGGCCTGGGTGATGCGCCGTCGCAGCCAGGCGGAAATGGACCAACTGGTGGAAGCCGCCGGTTTCCGCAAAATCACCCAGCGTGTGGATGAGTGGGGCATCTTTACCGTGTCCCTGGCACAGAAGATCTGAGCATGCGCGAACCCGGTTTGTTGAAACCAGCCGTCCTGTGGCTGCTGCTATTAGCGCCGTTGTTCTTCAGCACCTACGGCTTTGCCACCTGGGTCACCAGCCAGCGCAGCGACGTGGGCACGCTGGTGTTCGGCTGGGAAACCCATATGCCGTTCTGGGCCTGGACCATCGTGCCTTACTGGTCCATCGACCTGCTCTACGGTTTCTCCCTGCTGCTGCCCAGCACCCGTCATGAACTCAAGCAACACGCACTGCGCCTGCTGAGTGCCCAGGTGATCGCGGTGAGCTGCTTCCTAATCTGGCCACTGCGTTTCACCTTCGAGCGGCCCGAGCTGGATGGCGTGTTTGGCTGGTTGTTTGCGGTGTTGGCGGGCTTCGACAAGCCATTCAACCAGGCACCGTCGCTGCACATCGCGCTGCTGGTGATCCTGTGGGTCATGTTCCAACGTCATACCCAAGGTTTCTGGCGCTGGCTGGTGCATGGCTGGTTCGCATTGATCGGAATTTCGGTGCTGACCACTTATCAACACCACTTTATCGACTTACCCACAGGCGCCCTCGCGGGTTGGATTTGCGTGTGGTTGTGGCCGCTCGAACATCCGAGCCCGCTGCTCAATACGCGGCTTACCCAAGACCGCAAGCGCTGGCAGCTGGGCGTGCGCTACGGCCTGGGCGCCCTGGCGCTGATCATCGTGGCGTTAAGCCTGGGCGGTTGGTGGCTGTGGCTGCTGTGGCCAGCGGTTTCCCTTGGGCTGATCAAGGCGAATTACTTCGTGCTGGGCGCGGCGGGTTTCCAGAAGCGCGCTGATGGTCAGCTCACACCCGCCGCGCGCTGGTTATATGCGCCCTATCTAGTGGCCGCCTGGATCAATTCCCGGCTGTGGACACGCAACCATCCACAGCCCAACGTGATTGTGGATAACGTTTGGCTGGGGCGGATTCCTACCTCAAAGGAGCAGAGTTCATTCAGCGCTATTGTGGATCTATGCGCCGAACTGCCGATTAATCCACAGGGCCGCGCGTATCAATGCATCCCGGTGCTCGATCTGATAGCGCCGACACCCACCGAATGCCGGCAAGCTGCTGAAGCAATCGAACGCCTCCGCGCACGCGGCCCGCTGTTGGTGTGCTGCGCCCTCGGCTACTCACGCAGCGCTACCGCCGTCGCCGCCTGGCTGTTGCACAGCGGGCGCGCCACGACGGTGGACGAAGCGCTGACTATTATTCGTGCAGCACGGACCGATGTGGTCCTGCACCCCGCTCACCGTGAAGCATTGGAGGGTTTGCCCCATGCCCGCTGATATGGAACTCCAGGTGGTGGCCAGCCTGCTGCGCCGTGGCCGTTCGCTGGATCAGTTATCCACAGGACTGACCGTGGCCGGTGTGCTATTCGGCCTGGCCCAATTGCTGATGGCGAGTATTTCGATCATCTGCCTGCTGCTCAGCCTGTGGATGATTATCCTCGGCCTGCTGCAAAAGTACTGGGCGCTGCGCGTGGCCTTCGACGCCGACCTGTTCGCCCTGCTGGCCCGCGATACTGAGCGCACCACCGACCTCGACCAAGCCCTGCAGACCCTCGGCCTGCAATCGCCCAATCGGGCCGGCCGACCTTGGGCCGAGCGCCGTCGCGGCGCCCTCAAATTGTTGCGCAAACAAGCCTGGCTGCTGGGCGCGCAAGCGCTGCTGACCCTGGGCGTGATCCTCGCCAGCCCTTGGCTGCCTTTCGCCGGATAAGGAATCCCCATGTTCGAACCTGTGGTCGCCACGCTGATTACCTCCATGGCCCGCACCGTCACCGGCGCCCGCAGCCTGTGGCTGGGTTGCGCGCCCGTGCCGGTGCAACGCATCTACTTCGCCAACCACAGCAGCCACGGCGACTTTGTGCTGCTGTGGGCCTCGTTACCGCAAAACCTGCGCAAATTCACGCGCCCGGTGGCCGGCAGTGATTACTGGAATAAAAGCGCGCTGCGTCGTTACATCATCAACCGCGTGTTTAATGGTGTGCTGATCGACCGCGAACGCAAGGACCCTGTGGATAACCCTCTACAGCCTATGCTCGCTGCCCTGGAGGGTGGCGATTCGCTGATCATCTTCCCTGAAGGCACGCGCAATCTGGAGGACGGCTTACTGCCGTTCAAAAGCGGCCTGTACCACCTGGCAAAAAGTTACCCACAGGCCGAATTGATCCCCGTGTGGATCGCCAACCTCAACCGGGTCATGCCCAAGGGGCGCGTTTTGCCGCTGCCGTTGTTATGCACAACCAGCTTCGGTGCACCGCTGCAACTGGAAGACGGTGAAGACAAGGCGCTATTTCTAGCCCGCACACGCGACGCCCTGCTCGCCCTCGCCCCGGAGCATGTCTGACATGGATAGCCAAACCCTGATGCTGTTCGGCGGAATCGGCGCGATCCTGGTGCTCGCCTCACTGATCGGCCTGATCCTCAAACTGCGCACCCGTGGCACGCCGAACGCGGTGATCGACAACCTCAACGCCCGTATCAATGCCTGGTGGGTGATGGTGGTGGTGATCGGTATCGCCTTCTGGCTCGGCACCGGTGCGGTGATTCTGTTGTTCTACGCGGTGTCCTTCTACGCCCTGCGCGAGTTCCTCACCCTCACCCCGACCCGACGCAGCGACTACCCGGCGCTGGTGGCCGCGTTCTACCTCGCCCTGCCGCTGCAATACCTGCTGATTTATTCGGACTGGTACGGGCTGTTCTCGATCTTCATCCCTGTGTACGTGTTTTTGCTGCTGCCGATCCTCGCCTCATTGGGCGGCGACACCACACACTTCCTCGAACGTGCCTCGAAAGTGCAATGGGGCTTGATGATCGCGGTGTTCTGCGTGTCTTTCGTCCCGGCCCTGCTGACGTTGGACATCCCCGGCTACGAAGGCCGCAACCTGCTGCTGATCGCCTATCTAGTGATCGTCGTGCAACTCTCGGACGTGTTGCAGTACGTGTGCGGCAAGCTGTTCGGCAAACACAAGATCGCGCCCAACCTGTCACCGTCCAAAACCGTGGAAGGTTTTGTCGGCGGGATTCTGCTGTCCTCCCTGATCGGCGCCGCGCTGTGGTGGACCACGCCGTTCAACCCATGGCAGTCGTTCCTGATCGCCTTGCTGATCAACCTGCTCGGTTTTGCCGGTGGGATCGTCATGTCAGCCATCAAGCGGGATCGGGGCGTTAAGGATTGGGGGCATATGATCGAAGGCCACGGCGGTATGCTGGATAGGCTGGATTCGGTGTGCTTCGCCGCGCCGATTTTCTTCCACCTCGTACGCTACTGGTGGACCTGACCACCAGCATTCTCAGCTCAATGGAGCGCTAAATGTGGGAGGAGCTTGCTCCCGATGGCGGTGTGTCAGTCGCTGAAGATGTTGACTGATCGACCGTCATCGGGAGCTCGCCCACTCCCACAAAAGCCGCCGGACACCTGAAGGACATGGCCAACCTCATGGTCGACCGCTCGCTGGCATGCATGGGCGCTCACTAACCCTATAAACATCCCGCCATACGGCGTATCGGCGTCATCTTTTGTATCAAAGACGCTGTAAGATACGCCGCACTTAGCCAGGGATGCTCACCATGTTCGATTCGCTCAAAGCCATCAGCCGTCGTGTTGTCGGCGTGTTTCTGACCGTGGTGGGGGCCGTTTTAGGCCAATGGCATCCTCCGCTGTGGCTGCGTGCTATCGGCCGTGGCGTGGAAAAACTTGGGAGTAAAGCCCGTGCTTACCCGCGTCAGACGGGTGCCGGAGTGCTCGGGCTAGCACTGCTCGTGGCCGCTGGCTTCTACGGCTGGCACTGGTATTCCAATCTGCCGCAGCCGCATACCGCGAGCTACTCGCTGCACAAGCCCAACCTGACTGACTACACCCAGCCAACGCCAGTTGTGGATAACTTACAGGTGCGCTTCGCCGAGTCCGTGGCGCCCCTTGCGGCCATCGGCAAACCCGTCACCGAGGGCATTACCCTAAAGCCCGAGGTCGCAGGCACCTGGCGCTGGGCGGATGACCGTAGCCTGTTGTTCGTGCCGGAGAAAGACTGGCCTATCGACGCCCATTACACCCTTGATCTGGCCAAGAGAAACCTGTTGGCAGATGGCGTATTGCTGGATCAGTACAGCACCCAGTTCTCCACCCAACCGTTCCGCGCCACCCTGGCCGCCAACGAGTTGTACCAGGATCCATCCAACCCGACGCTGAAGCAGCTGGTGGCGACCTTCCATTTTTCCCACCCTGTGGATGAAGACAGCCTGCGCAAGCACGTAACGGTGACCCTCGACAAAGGCCTGACCTACCGCGACGCCCAATTGCCAAATCGCCCGGAGATCACCTTCGACGAGAAAAAACTCAACGCCTACGTACGCTCCGCAGCCCTGGCCACCCCGCTGGAAAGCACCCCGGTCAGCGCCAAACTCGACGAAGGCATCAAGGCCCGCGATGGCGGCAACGCCAGCGCCGCATCGTTGTTGGCCAAAGTCACCGTACCCGGTCGCTATCGCCTGACATTTACGGGCGCCGAAATCAGCTTTGTGGATAACGAACGCGCAGAGCCAGAGCCAGTGCTGATGTTCAGCAGTTCCAGCGCTGTAGCCGATGACACCATCGCCGGTAAAGTCCAAGCCTGGCTGTTGCCGGAAAAAGCCCAGGACGACACCCGCCCCTATAACACCAATGAGATCGACGACGCCTTGCTCGCCCGCAGCACCAAGGTCAACCTGACCCACGTGCCGAGCGTCGAACCGCTGAACACCCTGCACGCCTTCAAGTTCAAGGCCCCTGCCGGACGTGCGCTGTATGTACGCGTGCCCGCTAACCTGGAGGCCATCGGCGGCTATCTGGCGAAGGATCCTACGGCGTCGCTGGTAAGCATGCCGGCGTATCCGCGCACCTTGCAGTTCCTGTCTGACGGCGCCCTGCTCAGCCTCACTGGCGAGAAACGCTTGGGCTTCATGGCCAGGGGAGTGCCCGGCGCCCACGTGGAAATCGCCCGCCTGTTGCCCAACCAGTTGCAACACTTGGTGGACCAGAGCAGCGGCAGTTTTGCACGGCCGAACTTTGGCAATGAGTACTTCGATCGTATGGTCGAGCGTCAGTCTCTGGACATTCCTCTGTCATCCAATGACCCGGCCAAAACCGTCTACGACAACGTAGATTTGAGCCACTACCTCACCGCCAACGGCGGCCGTCGCGGCATTTTCGTGCTCAAGCTGAGCCCACAGGATGAACCGGCCGAGCGTACGTTCGAATATGAACGCAGCAGTACCAGCGACCTGCGGTTTATCGTAGTGACCGACCTCGGCATCATCGCCAAACGCTCCAGCGACGGCAGTCACGACGTGTATGTGCAGTCCATCGGTAATGGTTCGCCGGTGGCCGACGCGCAAGTCGACATCATCGGTCGCAATGGCTTGCCGGTGAGCAGCGGTCACACGGACGGCGAAGGCCATGTGCATTTCGCCAAGCTGGATGAACTGCGCCGTGAGAAAACGCCGCTTATGTATGTGGTCAGTCGCGGCAATGACCAATCGTTCCTGCCAATCGCCCGTCAGTCCCAGCAGCTGGATTTGTCGCGCTTTGATGTAGGCGGTTTGGAAGAAGACGGTGCGATTGATCGCCTCAGCGCCTACCTGTTTACCGACCGCGGCCTGTACCGACCCGGCGAAACCGCCCACCTGGGCATGATCGTGCGCAGCGGCAACTGGAAAGGCGCCTTGCAAGGTCTGCCGGTGGAGCTGCAAATCACCGACCCGCGCGGTCTGGAAGTGATTCGCCAGCCACTGAAGCTCTCCGCCAGCGGGTTTGAAACCTTTGATTTCCCCAGCAGCGAAGTGGCCCCAGCCGGGGAATACACCGCGACCTTGCAGTTGATTGGCCAGAAGCAAACGCGCACAGACCTGGGCAGTGTCAGCTTCAAAGTCCGCGATTTCGAGCCGGACCGCATGAAAGTCAGTTTGAGCCTGCACGACACGCCGGTGCAGGGCTGGATTCCCCCGGACCAAGTGGTGGCTAAAGTCACCGCCATGCACCTTTTCGGCGCCCCGGCCTCGGGCCGTCGCGTTACTGCAAAAATGTCACTGAGCCCGACGCTCGCGGCATTCGACCGTTACCCCGATTACCGCTTCCGCCTCAATGATTCCCTGGAAGACGCCAGCACCGAAGACCTGGCCGAAACCACCGTCGACGATAACGGCCAGGCCGTGCTCGACCTCAACCTGCAACGTTTCGCCAACAGCACCTATCGTTTGCAAGTGATGACCCAGGTGTTCGAGGCTGAAGGTGGCCGCAACGTGGCGGCGCAAAGTGCACTGCTGGTGTCGTCCGCGCCGTACCTGGTGGGTGTGAAAAGTCAGGATTCGCTGTCATACGTCGCTAAGGACGCCCCACGCCAGGTGCAATGGCTGGCCGTCGCGCCAGATCTCACACCGCTTGCGGTGGATGGCTTGACCAGCGAAGTGGTCGAGCACCGTTATGTGTCGGTGCTGGTGAAGCAATCCAACGGCACCTACAAGTACGAGTCACGTATCAAGAACATCAGCCAACCGGCCTCACCGCTGGTGATGACCAAAGACGGCGCCAAGCAGACCCTGAACACCGGCACGCCAGGGGATTTCACCCTGCAACTCAAGGACGCCAACGGCAACCTGCTCAACCAGATCGACTACAGCGTGGCCGGGCGCGGCAACACCTCGCGCTCCCTGGAGCGTAACGCCGAGCTGCAACTGCGCCTGGATAAACGCAGCTACGCCACCGGTGATGAGATCGCCATCAGCATTCGCGCGCCGTACACCGGCGCGGGCTTGATCACCATCGAGCGCGACAAGGTCTACACCCAGCAGTGGTTCAAGGCAGACAGCACCAACAGCGTGCAACATATCCGCGTGCCTGCGGGCCTTGAGGGCAATGCCTACGTCAACGTGCAGTTCGTGCGGGACATCGGTTCGTCCGAGGTTTATATGAGCCCGCTTTCCTACGGTGTGGTGCCCTTCAGCATTAACCTGGACGCGCGGCGCATGGCACTGAAGGTCGACGGCCCGGCGAAGATCGAGCCGGGGCAAATCCTCGACATTAAGGTCAACATCGACCGCCCGGGCCGCGCCGTGATCTACGCGGTGGACGAAGGCATCCTGCAAGTAGCGCGCTATCAAACGCCTGATCCGCTGGGTTTCTTCTTCCAGAAGCGTGCGCTGGAAGTCGGCACCAGTCAGATTCTTGACCTGATCCTGCCGGAGTTCAGCCGCCTGCTCAGTGGGGCGGCGCCTGGAGGCGATACGGAAGGCGCCCTGGCCAATCACCTCAACCCGTTCAAACGTAAACATCAGCCGCCAGTGGCGTGGTGGTCCGGGCTGGTGGATTTGCCGGTCGGTGAAACCGTGCTGCATTACCAGGTACCCGACAGCTTCAACGGCAAGTTGCACCTGTTTGCCGTCGCGGTGGATACCGACAGCGTGGGCGTCAGCGAGACCACTACCGACGTGCGCGGGCCGATCGTGATCACGCCCAATGTGCCGGCCTTCGTGGCGCCGGGGGATGTGTTCAACGTCAGCGCCGGGGTGTTCAGCAACCTCGACGCGGCAGCGGATGTGAAATTTGAAGTGCAGACCAGCGCCGGCCTCGTGGTGCAGGGCGACAAGGGCAGCACCTTGTCACTGCAACCGCGCAAAGAAGGCACTGCCGAATTCAAGATCAAGGTCGGCGACACCCTCGGTTCGGCAGACCTGCGCTTTGTCGCGGTGCTGCCGGATGGCAAACGGATCCAGGTGGCGGAAACCACGTCAATCCGGCCCTTGAGCGAACACCGCGTCGCTCTGAGCCTGGGCCGTTTCGAGAGCGCCAGCAAAGAACTCAAGCCCACACGTGAACTGTTCAGCCAGCTTCGTGATGTGCAGTTGGGCGTGGCCGCCTCGCCGCTGGTATGGGCCAACGGCCTCAAGCATTACCTGGATGACTACGGCTATGCATGCACCGAGCAATTGGTGTCCAAGGCCATGCCGGCATTGATCTGGGGCGGCACCGCACCCGAGGCAGAACAAGCCTTCAGCAGCGCGGTCCGCATGTTGCGCCAGCGTCAAAACCAGGCCGGTGGCTTTGGATTGTGGGCTGCCAACCCTGACGTGGCGCCGTACGCCAGCCTGTACGCCACTGATTTCCTGATCGAAGCCAAGGAGCGCGGGCTGCCGGTGCCGGAAGACCTGCTGGTGCGTTCCAACGCGTATCTGACAGACCTGGCCAACGGCCCGAGCGAAGGCCTGTCGGAATTGCGCAACCGTGCCTACGCCAGTTACCTGCTGAGCCGTCAGGGGATTCTGGTGAGCGGCGCCTTGAGCGATATACGCGAACGCTACGAGAGTTACTTCAAGGACAGCTGGCAGAACGACCTGGGCGCCGCCTACCTGGCTGCCAGCTACAAACTGCTCAAGCAGGATCGGCAGGCCGATACGCTGTTCCGCAAAATCCCGTGGCGTTCGCTTGTGGATAAGTGGGACAGCGACGGCCTGTACTACGACCCGCTGGTGCACGATGCCGAACACTTGCACCTGCTGGCGCGCCATTTCCCTGAACTGATGGATGACGTGCCCACCGCGCTACTGGATAAGCTCGGCAAACGCCTCAACGAGCAGCGCTACAACTCGCTGTCGGCGGCATTGTTGCTGCGCGCCCTGGACAACTATGGCCAGCGCGCGCAAAGCGACATGACCCTCAAGGCCACAGCCTGGCTGGGCGATAAACAGCAACAATTGCTGGAAATGGCCGGCCAGCCACCGCGCGCCGCCGTACCGCGCGCCACGCAGAAGCTGGTCATGGAAAAATCCGATGGCCCGGCAGCGTTCTACATGCTCAGCGAAGCCGGTTTTGATAAAGGCGCCAAGCTCAAAGCCATCAACAACGGCCTGGAAATCATCCACGAATACCTCGACCTCAAAGGCGAGCCGGTGAGTAAGGTAGCCGTGGGTGATGAGTTCCTGGTGCGCTTGCGCCTGCGGGCTACCGACCGTGACCAAGTGCAGCAAGTGGCCGTGGTCGACTTGCTGCCCGGCGGTGTCGAGCCTGTGTATAACTTGCCTCCAGAGCCGGAAGCCGCGAGCAGCGAGGAAAGCGAAGGCGAAGGCGAAGAATCCGAGTACGTAGAAGCCAGCGAAGAGGAAGCTGACACCTGGCAAGCCCCCATCGGCGAAACCGAGCTGAGCAACTGGCAGCCAGACTACGTGGATGTGCGGGATGATCGGGTGGTGTTGTACGGCACTGCGCTACGTGATGTAGGCACTTTCGTTTACCGCGTACGCGCCACCAACGCAGGGACGTTCAATACGCCACCGGCCTACGCCGAAGGCATGTACGAAACCACCCTGCAGGGACGCGGCAAAGTAGGCCAGCTTGAAATTACCAAGCCTTAAACGTCTGACGCCGCTGCTGGCAGCTGCGGCGTTACTGGCCGGCGTGCGGCTTTGGCCCCATGCGCCGCTGGAACAGGCCATTACCTCCTCCAGGGTCGTATTGGCCGATGACGGCTCGCTGTTGCGTATGACGCTGGCCCAGGACGGTCAATATCGCCTATGGCTACCACTGGAGCGCATTTCACCTTCATTGATTGAGGCACTGCTGCTCAAGGAAGACCGCAATTTCTACTGGCACCCGGGGATCAATCCCCCGGCGTTGCTGCGGGCGGCCATGGCCACCTACAGCGGAGGCCAGCGCCAAGGCGGCTCGACGTTGAGCATGCAACTGGCGCGTCGCCTGTGGGATCTCAACACCCGCCAAGTGCCCGGCAAATTGCAGCAGATGGCGTTGGCGCTGTGGCTGGAAGCGCGCTACAGCAAGCACGACATCCTTGAGGCGTACCTGAACCTGGCGCCCATGGGCGGCAATATCGAAGGCGCCGAAGCGGCCAGTCGCATCTACTTTGGCAAGGCGGCGGCGCACTTGTCGCTGTCCGAAGCGTTGGCATTGGCGGTAATCCCCCAACAGCCCGGCCGTCGAGCACGCTTCGGGCCTTCGCTGCAAAACGCCCGGCTGCGCTTGATGGCTGATTGGCGCGAGACTTATCCACAAGACCCGCGTAATGACAGTTTGCTGGACTTGCCCTTGGAAGCGCGCAACCGCCAGGAGATTCCTTTTTTGGCGCCACACTTGAGCGAGCAATTGCTGGCAGCTCAAGCCGGTAACGAGTTGAACAGCACGCTCAATCTGCCTTTGCAACAATTGCTAGAACGTCTGATCACCGGGTTTATCGCCGAACGGCGCAGCACCGGGGTGGAGAACGCCACCGCGATCCTGGTCGACAGCCGCGATCAGAGCGTCAAGGCGCTGGTGGGCTCAGCGGACTACTTATCCACAGACATCCATGGACAGGTGAATGGTGTGCTATCACGGCGCTCGCCGGGGTCTACGCTCAAACCGTTTCTCTATGGGCTGGCGCTGGACCAAGGGGTGATCCACCCCATGAGCATCCTTAAAGACTTACCGAGTAACTTCGGCTACTTCCAACCGGAAAACTTCGACGGCAGTTTTGTCGGCCCACTGACGGCCCGCGACGCGTTGATCCGCAGTCGCAATATCCCCGCCGTGTGGCTGGCCAGCCAGGTCAAGTCGCCTTCTCTATACGGCTTACTGCAACGCGCCGGCATCAAAGGCCTACGCGACGAAAGCCATTACGGCCTGGCCCTGGCACTGGGTGGCGGCGAGATGACCCCGGAGGAGCTGGCGCGGCTGTATGTGATGTTGGCGGGAGACGGGCATTTACGGCCGTTGCGCTACTTGCAGCAACAGCCGCAAACCACCGGCGCACAACTGCTCAGCCCGCAGGCCGCGTTTATGGTGCGCGACATGCTGCGCCGCAACCCACGCCCAGATGGCCTGCCCGGCCGCCATTGGCGAACCGCCTGGAAAACCGGTACGTCATGGGGTTTTCACGATGCGTGGAGCGCCGGACTGGTCGGCCCGTATGTGTTGGTGGTGTGGGTGGGTAACTTCGATGGTCGGCCAAATCCAGCCTTTATTGGTGCCAAGACCGCCGCGCCGCTATTCTTCCGCATTGCTGACGCTTTGCCCCTGGCATTACCCAACGTCGCGATCAAAGCCGACAAGCCGCCCGCGGGGCTGGTGCGCATTGATGTCTGCGCTGCCTCCGGTGAGCTGCCCAACCGCTGGTGCCCGCAAACCCGCAAGACCTGGTACATCCCCGGCGTCTCGCCGATCCGTGTTTCCAACCTGCACCGCCCGGTGCTGATCGACACCCGCACCGGCAAAGCCGCGTGCCCGCCGTTCGATCCGCAATACACACGAGAGGACATATTCGAGTTCTGGCCCAGCGACGTTCAACGCCTGTACCGAGCAGCCGGCCTGCCCCGCCGAACCCCGCCCAACGTGATGAAAAACTGCCAACCCAACCGCATCACCGACCAGAGCGAAGCGCCGCAGATTCGCTCGCCACTGACTCAGGTGAGCTACCAACTGCGCCTGTCTCAACCCCAGGAAAGCATCCCGCTGAACGCGAATGCGGCCAGCGATGTGGCGACGCTGTACTGGTTCGCTGATCAACCCTTGATCGGCCAAGGCCCGCCGCAAGCCACGCTGAACTGGAGGCCGGGCAAGTCAGGGGAATATCGGTTGCGGGTCAGTGATGATCAAGGACGCAGCACAAGTCGGGGGTTGCGGGTGGAGTTTGTGCCTTAAGAGCAGTTATCACCCTCAGCAAGCTCAACATAATTCGATTCCCCGCCTCCGGTCGCACCCGATAACCAACCCCATACAAAGCTCAGGCTGGTACGCCCAGACGTATCCACACTCACAGTGCCTCGCGACCAACCGGACAGCAGCTCACCGTCCAGCGTCAGGCACTGAAAAAGCAGCTCAATGGTATCGGCGCCGGTCACGCGACCGACTTGCGTCCCCGTGCGGATTCGGCCGCCTTGGTAGGTGCTGGATAGGGCATCACCGTCGACACGGTAATGAAACACCGTGCCGGTACCGGAAAGCCCATGGGTGTTATTCGCGACCACAAATCGGCGATTGTGCAAACGCTCGCCGAGGTGGGGAAAGGAAGATGGCATCAACGTGGCGTCCTTGCGTTGAAACCTGGAGACCCGATGGGCCTCCAGGTGAGCGAGGTATTACTCGACTGTCACCGACTTGGCCAAATTACGTGGCTGGTCTACGTCAGTGCCCTTGAGCACGGCCACGTAGTACGACAGCAGCTGCAGCGGGATGGTGTAGAGGATCGGCGACAAGGTGTCGTTGATGTGCGGCATGTTGATGACGTGGGTGCCTTCGCCATTGATCATGCTCGCCTTCTCGTCGGCGAATACCACCAGTTGGCCGCCACGGGCGCGTACTTCCTGCAGGTTGGATTTGAGCTTTTCCAGCAGTTCGTTGTTCGGCGCCACAGTGACCACCGGCATGTCGTCATCCACCAGGGCCAACGGGCCGTGTTTCAGCTCGCCGGCCGGGTAGGCTTCGGCGTGGATGTACGAGATTTCCTTGAGCTTGAGGGCACCTTCCATCGCCACCGGGTACTGCGCGCCACGGCCAAGGAACAGGGTGTGGTTCTTGTCGGCGAACAGCTCGGCGACTTTTTCCACGACGCTGTCCATAGCCAGTGCTTCGCCCAGGCGAGTCGGCAGGCGGCGCAATTCTTCCACCAAGGTAGCTTCAACACCTTCGGCCAGGGTGCCTCGCACTTGGCCCAGGGACAGGGTCAGTAGCAACAAACCAACCAGTTGGGTGGTGAAGGCTTTGGTGGAAGCTACGCCGATTTCGCGACCCGCCTGGGTCAGGAGGGTCAGGTCGGACTCACGTACCAAGGAGCTGATACTGACGTTGCAGATCGCCAGGCTGGCGAGGAAGCCCAACTCTTTGGCGTTGCGCAGCGCGGCCAGGGTGTCGGCGGTTTCGCCGGACTGGGAGATAGTCACGAACAGGGTATCGGGCTGCACCACCACCTTGCGGTAGCGGAACTCACTGGCGACTTCGACCTGGCACGGGATGCCAGCCAGGTCTTCCAGCCAATAACGGGCAACCATGCCGGCGTGGTAGCTGGTGCCACAAGCGACGATCTGCACATTGCGCACTTTGGCGAACAGCTCGGCGGCCTGGGGGCCGAACGCGTTGACCAGCACTTGGCTCTGACTCAGTCGACCTTCCAACGTGCGCTGGACCACGGCAGGTTGCTCGTGGATCTCTTTGAGCATGAAATGGCGGTATTCGCCTTTATCGGCCGCTTCGGCGCCGTCGCGGTATTGCACGGCTTCGCGTTCGACGGAATTACCGTTAACGTCCCAGATCGCCACGCTTTCACGGCGTATATCGGCGATATCGCCTTCTTCCAAGTACATGAATCGGTCGGTGACCTGACGCAGGGCCAGTTGGTCGGAAGCGAGAAAGTTCTCGCCCAGGCCCAGGCCGATCACCAGCGGGCTGCCACTGCGGGCGGCTACCACACGGTCCGGTTGGCTGGCACTGACGACGGCCAGGCCATAGGCGCCGTGCAGTTCCTTGACCGTGGCCTTGAGGGCGGTGGTCAGGTCGCTGTGGTCCTTGAGCTTGTGATTGAGCAGGTGGGCGATGACTTCAGTGTCGGTGTCTGAGGTGAACACGTACCCCAGGCTCTTGAGCTGTTCGCGCAGCACTTCGTGGTTTTCGATGATGCCGTTGTGCACCACGGCCAGGTCACCGGAGAAGTGCGGGTGGGCGTTGCGTTCGCACGGAGCGCCGTGAGTGGCCCAGCGGGTGTGGGCAATCCCCAGGCGACCTACCAGCGGTTCGCCGGCCAGGGCCTGCTCCAACTCACTGACCTTGCCCGGGCGACGCATGCGCTCAAGCTTGCCGGCGTTGGTGAAGACGGCCACGCCGGCGCTGTCGTAGCCACGGTATTCAAGGCGCTTGAGGCCTTCGATCAGAATGGCGGTAACGTTACGTTCGGCGACTGCGCCAACAATTCCACACATGTTGCTTCTCCTAGATGATTGCCGCGCATATCAGCGTAATGCCGCGGGCTTGGATCTGGTCGCGGGCCTCAAGCGGCAGGCGATCATCGGTGATAAGGGTATGGACGCTGCTCCAGGGCAGTTCCAGGTTGGGAATCTTGCGGCCGATCTTGTCGGATTCGACCATCACTACCACTTCACGGGCGACCTCGGCCATCACACGGCTCAGACCCAGTAATTCGTTGAAGGTGGTAGTGCCACGCTGCAGATCGATGCCGTCGGCGCCGATGAACAGTTGATCAAAGTCGTAGGAACGCAACACCTGCTCGGCGACCTGGCCTTGGAACGAGTCCGAATGCGGGTCCCAGGTGCCGCCGGTCATCAACAGCACCGGCTCGTGTTCCAATTCGCTCAAGGCGCTGGCTACGTGCAGGGAGTTGGTCATGACCACGAGTCCGGGCTGGTGGCCCAGTTCCGGGATCATGGCGGCGGTGGTGCTGCCGCTGTCGATGATGATGCGGGCGTGTTCCCGCAAACGCATCACGGCAGCACGGGCGATCGCACGCTTATAGGCCGAGATCGGTTGGGCAGGATCGCCTACCAGTTCCTGAGGCATGGTGATCGCACCACCGTAGCGGCGCAGCAACAGGCCGTTACTTTCTAGGGCGGCCAAATCCTTGCGGATAGTGACTTCGGAGGTTTCGAAACGCTTGGCCAATTCGTCCACGCTGACTTCGCCCTGTTCGTTGAGCAAGGTCAGGATGTTGTGGCGTCGTTGGGGTGTATTTCGTTTCGACATGGTATTGATAAGTTTCGTTTCGAAAGATAACGAAGGCAATCAAAACCTATTAGGACTATATCGTCAAGCGTCTGGAACAGATTCTTCAAACAACGCAGGCTAAATGTGGAAGGGGGCTTGCCCCCGATTGCAATAGATCAGTCGACTAGAACATTGACTGAAAATCCGCCATCGGGGACAAGCCCCCTCCCACATTTGGATAGCACTGCTGATGAGGCTGTGGATAACTCAGGTCTTTTTGATTTTGACCGGGCGTTTCCAGCCGTCGATATTGCGTTGGCGGGCCCGAGCTACGGCCAGTTGGGATTTATCCACATCCTGGTTGATGGTTGAGCCTGCGGCAGTATTCGAACCATCACCGATCGTCACTGGCGCAATCAGCGAGTTATTCGAGCCAATGAATACGTCCTCGCCAATAGTGGTCTGGTACTTGTTGGCGCCGTCGTAGTTGCAGGTGATTGCGCCAGCGCCGATGTTGCTGCGAGCACCGATCACCGCATCGCCGAGGTAGGCAAGGTGGCCGGCCTTTGCGTCGTCGCCCATTCGTGCATTTTTCAGTTCGACGAAGTTGCCGACATGCGCCCTGGCCCCCATCACAGTGCCCGGACGCAACCGAGCAAACGGGCCAGCATCGCTGCCCTCGCCCATCACCGCGCCGTCGATATGGCTGTTGGCCTTGATCACCACGCCCTTGCGCAGGGTGCTGTCCTTGATCACGCAGTTCGGGCCGATAACTACGTCGTCTTCGATGATTACGCGACCTTCGAGGATCACGTTGATGTCGATCAGCACGTCGCGCCCCACGGTGACCTCACCGCGTACGTCAAAACGCGCAGGGTCACGCAGGGTCACGCCCTCAGCCATCAGGCGGCGACCTTCTCGCAGTTGGTAGTGACGCTCCAGTTCGGCCAACTGCTTGCGGTCGTTGGCGCCCTGCACTTCCATAGGGTCGTGGGGCTGCTCGGTAGCTACCAGCAGGCCATCGCTCACGGCCATCTCAATCACGTCGGTGAGGTAGTACTCACCCTGAGCGTTGTTGTTGGACAGACGGCTCATCCAGTCGGCGAGCTTGTTGCCAGGGACGGCGAGAATACCGGTATTGCCTTCAGTGATGGCACGTTGGGCCTCGCTGGCGTCCTTGTGCTCAACGATGGCCGCGACCTTGCCATCGGCATTGCGCACGATGCGTCCGTAGCCGGTGGGGTCTTCCAGCTCCACGGTGAGCAGGCCCATCTGACCAGGCACTACGTGCTTAAGCAGGCGTTGCAGGGTTTCCACTTCGATCAGCGGCACGTCGCCGTAGAGGATCAGCACGGTGTCAGCGGTAATGAACGGCACAGCTTGCGCGGTGGCGTGGCCGGTCCCCAGTTGTTTGTCCTGCAATACGAAATTCAGGTCATCCGCAGCCAAGCGCTCACGCACTGCATCGGCACCGTGGCCGATCACTACGTGGATGCGTTGCGGGTCCAACTGCCGGGCGCTGTGGATAACATGGCCAAGCATGGAGTTGCCGGCCACCGGGTGCAGCACCTTGGGCAGGGCCGAGCGCATGCGGGTGCCCTGGCCTGCGGCGAGAATGACGATTTCAAGAGACATGAATGGCTACCAATCCTGGACGGTCCGGCTTCAGACCAAAGATGTGTTTTGCTAAAAAAGAAAAAGGGTAGCCGAGGCTACCCTTTTTAATCAATCGCGCATAAGCATCACGGCGTAGCCGCTTACTTCTTGCGGATCTGCTGGAGCGTGCGCAGCTGAGCTGCAGCCTCGGCCAGACGTACAGCAGCAGCGCTGTAGTCGAAGTCCGCACCCTTTTCGTTCAGGGCCTTCTCAGCAGCCTTGACGGCTTCCTGAGCGGAGGCTTCATCCAGATCGCCAGCACGTTGCACAGTGTCGGCAAGTACCTTGACCATGTTCGGCTGAACCTCAAGGAAACCACCGGAGATGTAAAACACCTCACGTTCCCCGCCTTGCTTGGTCAGAGTGATCGGACCTGGCTTCAAGCTGGTGATCAACGGCGCGTGGCCCATGGCAATACCCAGGTCACCGAGTTCGCCGTGTGCAATCACCATTTCTACCAGACCGGAGAAGATTTCCCCTTCCGCGCTGACGATATCGCAATGGACTGTCATAGCCATCTGATTGCCTCAACCTGATGAGCGCCCGTTTCCGGGCGCCTGGATTACAGTTTCTTGGCTTTCTCGATCGCTTCTTCGATGCCGCCGACCATGTAGAACGCTTGTTCTGGCAGGTGGTCGTAGTCACCGTTGAGGATGCCTTTGAAGCCAGCAATGGTGTCTTTCAGGGAAACGTATTTACCCGAAGCACCGGTGAAGACTTCAGCCACGAAGAACGGCTGCGACAAGAAGCGCTGGATCTTACGAGCACGGTTTACCAACTGCTTGTCGGCTTCCGACAGCTCGTCCATACCCAGGATCGCAATGATGTCCTTCAGTTCTTTGTAACGCTGCAGCACGTACTGAACGCCGCGAGCGGTGTCGTAGTGCTCCTGGCCGATCACGTTCGGGTCCAGCTGGCGCGAAGTCGAGTCGAGTGGATCGACCGCTGGGTAGATACCCAGGGAAGCGATGTCACGGGACAGAACGACGGTGGCGTCCAAGTGGGCGAAGGTGGTCGCAGGCGATGGGTCGGTCAAGTCATCCGCAGGTACGTATACCGCTTGGATCGAAGTGATCGAACCTTCCTTGGTCGAAGTGATACGTTCTTGCAGAACGCCCATCTCTTCAGCCAGGGTCGGCTGGTAACCTACTGCGGAAGGCATACGGCCCAGCAGTGCGGATACTTCAGTACCGGCCAGGGTGTAACGGTAGATGTTGTCGACGAACAGCAGAACGTCGTTACCTTCGTCACGGAACTTCTCGGCCATGGTCAGGCCAGTCAGTGCTACGCGCAGACGGTTTCCCGGCGGCTCGTTCATCTGACCGTAAACCAGTGCCACTTTGTCCAGAACGTTGGAGTCCTTCATCTCGTGGTAGAAGTCGTTACCCTCACGAGTACGCTCACCCACACCGGCGAACACGGAATAACCGCTGTGCTCGATGGCGATGTTACGGATCAGTTCCATCATGTTTACGGTCTTGCCTACACCGGCACCACCGAACAGACCGACTTTACCGCCCTTGGCGAACGGGCAAACCAGGTCGATAACCTTGATGCCGGTTTCCAGCAGGTCGTTGCCGCCAGCTTGTTCCGCGAACGAAGGTGCTGGACGGTGAATGCCCCAGCGCTCTTCGGTGTCGATCGGACCAGCTTCGTCAATCGGGTTGCCCAGCACGTCCATGATCCGGCCCAGAGTCGCTTTACCGACCGGTACGGAGATGGCTGCGCCAGAGTCGATTACGTCCAGACCGCGCTTCAAGCCTTCGGTGGAACCCATCGCAATGGTACGAACTACGCCGTCGCCCAGCTGCTGCTGAACTTCCAGAGTAGTTTCCGCGCCTTGTACTTTCAGCGCGTTGTAGATGCTCGGTACGCTGTCGCGTGGAAATTCCACGTCGATAACGGCGCCGATGATTTGAACGATACGTCCGCTACTCATAGCTGGATCCTCTGAATATTTGAACCGTTAAACCGCGGCAGCGCCGCCGACGATTTCCGAGATCTCTTGGGTGATCGCAGCCTGACGCGCCTTGTTGTAGATCAGCTGCAAATCGCTGATCAGATCACCGGCGTTATCGGTAGCGTTTTTCATCGCGATCATCCGCGCCGCTTGTTCAGCTGCGTTGTTCTCGACCACCGCCTGGTACACCTGCGACTCCACGTAGCGCACCATCAAGCCGTCAAGCAGCTCTTTGGCGTCTGGTTCGTAGAGGTAGTCCCAGTGGTGCTTGAGTTCCTGATCCGGAGTCGCCACCAGTGGAATCAATTGCTCCACGGTTGGCTGCTGGGTCATGGTGTTGATGAACTTGTTGGATACCACGGAGAGGCGGTCAATCCGGCCTTCCAGGTACGCATCCAGCATCACCTTCACACTGCCGATCAAATCATTGATCGACGGCTCTTCACCCAGGTGGCTGATAGCTGCAACGACGTTACCGCCGAAGTTACGGAAAAAGGCCGCACCCTTGCTACCAACAACACACAGATCGATCTCGACGCCGTTTTCGCGGTTTACCGCCATGTCCTTGACCAGGGCCTTGAACAGGTTGGTATTCAAACCACCGCACAAACCACGGTCACTGCTCACTATCACATAACCCACACGCTTAACTTCGCGGTCGATCATGAACGGGTGGCGGTATTCCGGGTTGGCGTTGGCCAGATGCCCAATTACCTGGCGGATACGCTCCGCATAAGGACGGCTAGCAGCCATGCGCATTTGTGCCTTGCGCATTTTGCTTACCGCCACTTTTTCCATGGCGCTGGTAATTTTTTGCGTGCTTTTGATGCTCGCAATCTTACTGCGAATCTCTTTTGCGCCTGCCATGTAACACCTATCAGGTTAGCAAGCGGGAGCCTTGCGGCTCCCGCTGCGGCTTACCAGGTTTGGGTGGCCTTGAACTTCTCGATACCGGCTTTCATGCCAGCGTCGATATCGTCATTGAAGTCACCCTTCACGTTGATCTTCGCCATCAATTCGGCGTGATCGCGGTTGAAGTAAGCAATCAGCGCTTGTTCAAAGCTGCCGACCTTGGCGATTTCAACGTCGGTCAGGAACCCACGCTCAGCGGCATACAGCGACAACGCCATGTCAGCGATCGACATTGGGGCGTATTGCTTCTGCTTCATCAGCTCGGTAACGCGCTGACCATGCTCAAGTTGCTTACGGGTCGCTTCGTCCAGGTCAGAAGCGAACTGGGCGAATGCCGCCAATTCACGGTACTGAGCCAGAGCGGTACGGATACCACCGGAGAGCTTCTTGATGATCTTGGTCTGAGCGGCACCACCCACACGGGATACCGAAACACCGGCGTTCACTGCAGGGCGGATGCCCGAGTTGAACATGGCCGATTCCAGGAAGATCTGACCGTCGGTGATGGAAATCACGTTGGTCGGAACGAACGCGGAAACGTCGCCAGCCTGGGTTTCGATGATCGGCAGAGCGGTCAGGGAGCCGGTTTTGCCGGTCACTGCGCCGTTGGTGAACTTCTCTACGTACTCTTCGGAAACGCGGGATGCACGCTCCAGCAGACGGGAGTGGAGATAGAACACGTCGCCTGGGTAAGCTTCACGGCCTGGTGGACGGCGCAGCAGCAGGGAAATCTGGCGGTAAGCCACTGCTTGCTTGGACAGATCGTCATAAACGATCAGCGCGTCTTCACCGCGGTCGCGGAAGAATTCACCCATGGTGCAACCGGAGTACGGTGCCAGGAATTGCAGCGCAGGAGATTCCGAAGCACTGGCAGCCACGATGATCGTGTTGGCCAGGGCGCCGTTTTCTTCCAGCTTGCGAACCACGTTGGCGATGGTCGATTGCTTCTGACCAATAGCTACGTAGACGCAGAAAATGCCGCTGTTCTTCTGGTTGATGATCGCGTCGATTGCCAGAGCGGTTTTACCGATCTGACGGTCACCGATGATCAGCTCACGCTGGCCACGGCCGACAGGGATCATGGCATCGACAGCCTTGTAGCCAGTCTGTACAGGCTGGTCTACCGACTTACGCCAGATCACGCCTGGAGCAACTTTCTCGACCGCGTCGGTCTCGGTGTTGCCCAGTGGACCTTTACCGTCAACAGGGTTACCCAGTGCGTCGACTACGCGACCCAGCAGTTCCTTACCAACCGGAACTTCCAGGATGCGGCCTGTGCACTTGGCGCTCATGCCTTCAGCAAGACTGGTGTATGCGCCCAATACAACGGCACCTACGGAGTCCTGCTCCAGGTTGAGGGCCATACCGTAGACGCCGCCCGGAAACTCGATCATCTCGCCGTACATAACGTCGGCCAGACCGTGAATCCGCACGATGCCGTCAGATACGCTGACGACAGTGCCTTCGTTACGGGCTTGGGAGGTCACATCGAGCTTGTCGATGCGGCCCTTGATAATTTCACTTATTTCGGAAGGATTGAGTTGCTGCATTGCTCTGCTGCCCCTTCAAACTCAAGATTTCAATGCTTCGGCAAGATTCGCGAGTTTGCCGCGAATCGAGCCATCGATAACCAGGTCGCCGGCGCGAATGATGACACCACCAATAAGGGTGGCATCCTCCGCAACTTGCAGGCGCACTTCCCGGTCGAGTCGTGCACTGAGAACCTTGGCGAGTTTGTCTTGCTGTTCTTGGTTCAATGCAAAAGCACTGGTGACTTCAACGTCTACCGATTTCTCTTGCTCGGCCTTGTACAGGTCGAACAGAGCGGCAATCTCCGGCAGAAGCAGGAGACGGTCGTTTTCGGCAACGACGTGCAAGAAGTTCTGCACTTTCACATCAAACTTGTCGCCGCACACTTCAATAAAAGTGGCGGCCTTGTCTGCGCTCGTCAGTCGCGGGGCCTTGAGCACGCGCTGCATGGTGTCGTCTTGCGACACTGCTGCAGCCAGGCCGAGCATGGCTGACCAAGAGGCCAGCTGCTGGTGGGCCTGGGCGTGCTCGAAGGCTGCCTTAGCGTAAGGTCGGGCCAACGTGGTCAATTCTGCCATGATCGCCCTCGCTTAAATTTCAGCAGCCAGTTTGTTAACCAGCTCCGCGTGCGCGTTTTGATCGATTGTGGCACCCAGGATCTTCTCAGCACCGCCGACGGCCAGAGCACCCAGTTGGGCACGCAACGCGTCTTTGACACCGTTCAGTTCCTGCTCGATCTCGGCCTGAGCCTGAACCTTCACACGGTCAGCGTCGATACGGGCTTTTTCAACAGCCTCTTCAACGATCTGGTTACCGCGTTTCTTGGCTTGCTCAATGATTTCGGCTGCTTGAGCTTTCGCTTCGCGCAGTTGTTGACCCGCTTTATCTTGGGCCAACTCCAGGTCGCGAGCTGCTCGTGCTGCAGCGTCCAGTCCATCCGCGATCTTCTTCTGACGTTCGTGCAGAGCTGCGATGACCGGAGGCCATACGAACTTCATGCAGAAAACGACAAAAATCAAGAACGCTAAGGACTGACCAATAATGGTTGCATTAATGTTCACGCCAATACCTCGCTCATTCGTTGCACAACACACCAATCACTCGAAAAGACGAGTGATTAACCGGCGAGTTGACCAACGAAAGGGTTCGCGAAGGTGAAGAACAGAGCGATACCAACACCGATCATGGTCACGGCGTCGAGCAGGCCGGCGACGATGAACATTTTAACTTGCAGCATTGGAACCATTTCTGGCTGACGCGCTGCGCCTTCCAGGAATTTGCCGCCCAGCAGGCCGAAACCAATGGCAGTACCCAGGGCGCCCAGGCCGATCAACAGTGCAACAGCGATAGCGGTTAGACCAACTACAGTTTCCATCTTTCCTCCCGACTTTTACGTCGTATGGTTTAGGTTTTTTAGATTTTAAAGCGGTAAAACAAATCGTTTCATAGCCCTGGTGGGCCACCTTCCCGTTTCACCGGGAAGGACATCAGACTAGTCGAGACTGGTCTTAATGGTTCTCTTCGTGCGCCATCGACAGGTAGACGATGGTCAGCATCATGAAGATGAAGGCCTGCAGGGTGATGATCAGGATGTGGAACACAGCCCACGCCCACTGCAGAACAATGCCCAGGCCGCTAAGCCAGAGCAGGCCGCTGCCGAACATCACAGCGATCAGAATGAACACCAGCTCGCCGGCATACATGTTGCCGAACAGTCGCAGGGCCAGGGAGATCGGCTTGGCGATCAGGGTCACGAATTCCAGCAGGAAGTTCACCGGGATCAGCAGGGCTTGAACAAAGATGTTCTTGCTGCCGAACGGGTGCAGGGTCAATTCGCCGATGAAGCCGCCGATGCCCTTGATCTTGATGCTGTAGAAAATGATCAGCGCGAATACCGACAGGGCCATGCCCAGGGTAGCGTTCGGGTCAGTGGTCGATACGGCACGGAATGGAATATGCGGGTCGCCGGAAATCGCCATGGCCAACTGAGGAATCCAGTCAACCGGGATCAAGTCGACGGCGTTCATCAGGAACACCCAGACGAAGATGGTCAGTGCCAACGGTGCAATCACCGGGCTACGGCCATGGAAGCTGTCTTTCACGCTGCCATCGACGAATTCGACCAATACTTCAACGAAGTTCTGCAAAGCACCTGGCTGACCGGAAGTCGCCTTCTTCGCCGCCATGCGGAAAATTAGGACGAAGATCAGACCCAAAGCGACCGACCAGCCCAGAGTATCCAGGTGGAAAGCCCAGAAGCCCATTTCTTTGGCTTCTGCTGCGGAGTGGGCAAAGCCCCAGCCGCCGTTGGGAAGCTGACCGAAGGTCAAGTTCTGCAAGTGGTGCTGGATATAGCCCGAAGCGGTTGTTTCTGCCATGGTTGCCTCAAACGCCCTAAGGTTTCGAAAGTCTTGTTTTCATTAGCAGGGGAGCGAACCAGCTGACCAGTTGGGTCAACACGAAGACGCCGAATACAGCCAGCGGCGCCAATGGCTTTACACCTGCAAAGGTCAGTGCAAACAGCACTGCCGTCAAAATCAGTTTCCCCGCCTCGCCGGCATAAAAAGACCGGACGATAGCCTGGGCTGCTCGGGCGCCGGAAAACCGAAAGGCCCTGTGAGCAAAATACATATTGGGCAGCAAGGCTATCAGGCCTCCGCAAAGTCCCGAATATCCGGCTACGACTCCATGCCAGTACCAAAGCGCCAATGCGGCGATTAGCAAAATGACAAATTGAGCCAATAAAACCGGAAAAACAGCCAAGCGATGGAAGGGCAACGTGTTTGGCGTGCGGGTTTCCATCACTCTTGCTCCTCAATAGTCGGCTGCCGGAAATCAATAACTTGGCATAATTTGTGCCGACAAAATGCGCGCAGAGTATAGGGGCGGT
Source organism: Pseudomonas sp. 2995-1 (assembly GCF_002742505.1). Taxonomy (NCBI): domain Bacteria; kingdom Pseudomonadati; phylum Pseudomonadota; class Gammaproteobacteria; order Pseudomonadales; family Pseudomonadaceae; genus Pseudomonas; species Pseudomonas sp. 2995-1. The sequence goes on from NZ_LJSA01000332.1 coordinate 634,635, forward strand.
TCTGCCCCTATTCAACTGCCGGGTAGTGATTTCCGATCACACGCTACATAAGCAAATGTTTCAGCGGATGTGGGCAAGGACACCCTGAAGCTCATCAAGGGAGTTATATCCGATGACCAATTGCCCTTTGCCTTTCTTGCCGTGGCGAATTTGTACCGCAGAGCCCAGGCGCTCGGCCAGGCGCTGCTCGAGACGCGCGATATCCGGATCAGGTTTGGCCGTCTCGACCGGTGCAGGTTTGCCGCTCAGCCACTGGCGAACCAGGGCCTCAGTCTGACGAACGGTAAGCCCTCGTGCGACAACGTGTCGCGCCCCTTCAACCTGTTGATTTTCCGGCAAACCGAGCAAAGCACGGGCGTGGCCCATTTCCAGATCGCCATGGGACAACATGGTCTTGATGACTTCCGGCAAAGCGATCAGGCGCAGCAAGTTGGACACGGTGACGCGGGACTTACCCACCGCTTCGGCCACTTGTTGCTGCGTCAGCTGGAATTCTTGCTGCAGGCGCTGCAAGGCGATCGCTTCTTCGATCGGATTGAGGTCTTCGCGCTGAATATTCTCGATCAACGCCATGGCGATCGCCGTTTCATCAGGCACATCGCGCACCATCGCGGGAATGGTCTCTTTGCCGGCCTGCTGACTGGCGCGCCAGCGGCGTTCACCGGCGATGATTTCAAAACGACCGCCACCAATCGGGCGCACCACGATCGGCTGCATCACGCCTTGAGCTTTGATCGAATTGGCCAGTTCCTCCAACGCCTGGGGATCCATGTCACGGCGTGGCTGGTATTTGCCGCGCTGGATCAAGTCCAGAGGCAGGTGCTGCAGCTCGCGCTCGTCGGCCTGCACCGCTTGTTCTTCAAGCGATGTGACGGTCGGACCACTCAACAGTGCATCCAGTCCACGTCCGAGACCTCGTTTCTTGACGGCCATGGGGATTCCTTAAGTTGGCTGGGCTGCAGCGGTGCGGGAGTTGCGGCGTTGGCGGCGAACCATCTCGCCAGCCAGAGCCAGGTAGGCGATGGCGCCACGGGACGATTTGTCATACGCCAACGCAGGCATGCCATAGCTTGGCGCTTCGGCCAAACGGATATTGCGCGGAATCACGGTGTCGTAAAGCTGCTCGCCGAAGTGTTCCTTGAGCTGTGCCGACACATCGTTCATCAGGCTCAGGCGCGGATCGAACATGGTCCGCAGCAGCCCTTCGATCTGCAGGTTTGGGTTGAGCAATTCGGCGATACGCTTGATGTTATCCACAAGGTCGCTCAAACCTTCCAGTGCGTAGTACTCACACTGCATGGGGATAATCACCCCATCGGCAGCCACCAACGCATTGAGCGTCAGCATCGACAGCGACGGTGGGCAATCGATCAAAATGTAATCATAGTTCTCGCGGATCGGCGCCAAGGCGCTGCGCAGACGGCTTTCTTTCATCTGCATTTCCAGCAACACCACTTCCGCCGCAGTCAGATCGCGGTTGGCCGGCAGCAATTGATAACCGCCATGCTCGGAATAGTGCATGGCCTGGGCCAGGTCACACTCGCCGATCAGCAAGTCGTAGACCGAGTTTTCCAGGCCATGTTTATCCACACCGCTACCCATGGTGGCGTTGCCCTGTGGATCGAGATCGATCAACAGCACCCGTCGCTTGGTAGCTACCAAGGATGCTGCGAGGTTGATGCAGGTGGTGGTTTTGCCCACGCCACCTTTCTGGTTCGCTATCGCGAATACCTTAGCCATTCTTGCTTGTGTTCCCAATCATGCCATGCGGCGCAGTATCAGCAGATGGCGTTGGCCTTGGCAACCTGGTACGGCCAAGGCGTGTTCGCTATCGAGGTGGAAGTCTGCCGGCAATGCTAACAGCTCATCACTCGGATGGACGCCCTTCATTGCCAACCAGCGGGTATCGCGGTCACCCAGGTGGCGTGTCCAGTTGCTGAAGTTCTCCATGCTGCTGAACGCCCGGGAAACAATTCCGTTGAAAGGCAGTTCAGGCGTGAATTCTTCGACACGGCTGTGGATAACGTGAAGGTTATCCAGCTTGAGTTCGAGTTTGACCTGGGTCAGGAAGCGGGTTTTCTTGCCATTGCTGTCCAGGCAGGTCACTTGGGACTCGGGAAACAGGATGGCCAAAGGGATACCTGGCATGCCGCCGCCACTGCCCACATCCAACCAGCGACCGTTTTGAATAAATGGCATCACGCTCAAGCTGTCGAGCAAATGCCGGGACACCATCTCATCGGGATTGCGCACTGCCGTGAGGTTGTAAGCCTTGTTCCATTTGATCAACAGGGCTAGGTAGCCCAACAGCAACTCATGCTGGGCGGACGTCAGATCGACGCCCAATTGGCGTGCACCTGTGGATAACTCTTCGGCGTGTTGCAGGGTGACCAACGAACTCAAGCGCTTTGCTCCAACTGACGGCCCGCGCCGCGTTTTTTCAAATGAATCATCAACAGCGAAATGGCTGCCGGGGTGACGCCGGGAATACGTGAAGCCTGACCCAGGGTTTCTGGTCGAGTTATCCCCAGCTTGCTCTGAATTTCTTTCGAAAGCCCGGAAATCCCGGTGTAGTCGATATCCACAGGCAGCTTGGTGTCTTCACTGGCGCGCAGACGAGCAATCTCGTCCTGCTGGCGGTCAATGTAACCGGCGTACTTCGTCTTGATTTCGACCTGCTCGGCAACCTGTGGATCTTCTGCGCCGCCGCCCGTCACTTCGACCAAGCCAGCGTAGTCGATTTCCGGACGTGACAGCAGGTTCAGCAAGTTGTACTCGTGAGTCAGCGGCGTGCCGAATTTCTCGGCAATTGCATCACCTTGTTCGGTACCGGGGCGAACCCAAGTGCCTTTCAGGCGCTGCTCTTCCAACGCAATGCTTTCACGTTTTTTGCAGAAGGCTTCCCAGCGCACGTCATCGACCAGCCCCAGTTCGCGGCCTTTTTCGGTCAGCCGCAGGTCGGCGTTGTCTTCGCGCAGGATCAGACGGTATTCCGCCCGAGAAGTGAACATCCGGTACGGTTCCTGGGTACCCAGGGTAATCAGGTCGTCCACCAACACACCGATGTACGCTTCATCGCGACGCGGGCACCAACTGTCTTTGCCTTGTGCACGCAATGCGGCGTTGGTCCCGGCCAGCAAACCTTGGGCGCCGGCTTCTTCGTAACCGGTTGTGCCATTGATTTGGCCGGCGAAGAACAGCCCGCCGATCACTTTGGTCTCCAGGCTGTACTTCAGATCACGAGGATCGAAGTAGTCATACTCGATGGCATAGCCAGGTCGCACGATATGTGCGTTTTCCATGCCGCGAATCGATTGCACGATCTGGATTTGCACGTCGAACGGCAGGGAAGTAGATATCCCGTTCGGGTACAGCTCGTGAGTAGTCAGGCCTTCGGGTTCGATGAAGACCTGATGGCTCTCCTTGTCGGCAAAGCGGTGGATCTTGTCTTCGATCGATGGGCAATAGCGCGGGCCAATCCCCTCGATCACACCGGAATACATCGGCGAACGGTCGAGGTTCGCGGCAATGATCTCGTGAGTTCGGGCATTGGTGTGGGTAATCCAGCAACTCACCTGTTTGGGGTGTTGCTCCTTGGAACCCATGAACGACATCACCGGGATCGGCGTATCGCCCGCTTGCTCAGTCATCAACGAGAAATCCACAGAACGCCCGTCGATACGCGGCGGGGTTCCGGTTTTCAGGCGACCGACACGCAGCGGCAATTCACGCAGGCGTTTTGCCAAAGCAATCGACGGAGGATCACCGGCACGGCCACCGGAATAATTCTGCATTCCGATGTGGATAAGTCCGCCAAGGAAGGTTCCGGTGGTCAAAACCACAGATTCTGCGAAGAAGCGCAGACCCATTTGGGTGACAACGCCCTTCACCACGTCTTGTTCGACGATCAGGTCATCCGCTGCTTGTTGAAATATCCACAGGTTCGGCTGGTTTTCCAGGGTTTCACGTACAGCAGCCTTGTACAGAATGCGGTCAGCTTGTGCCCGAGTGGCGCGCACTGCCGGGCCTTTGCGGCTGTTGAGAACGCGAAATTGAATACCACCCTTATCGGTTGCCATGGCCATTACGCCGCCAAGGGCGTCGATTTCCTTGACCAGATGGCTTTTGCCGATACCACCAATGGCGGGGTTGCAACTCATTGCACCGAGGGTTTCCACGTTGTGCGTGAGCAACAGGGTTTTTACGCCCATGCGTGCTGACGCCAGTGCTGCCTCGGTACCGGCATGACCGCCGCCGATGACGATCACTTCAAAACGGGAAGGGAAATCCACCACGCACCTCGTGCCTGCTTAAGTAGGTAATTAGGAATTGATTGATTGAACTGGTTTTAGAGCTTTGGCGGCAAGTATAGGGACTTAGCCCTTCCTAAAGAACCCTTTGCACAAAATTTAACCAGCTGTGGATGAATCACAGACAATAGAAATTAAAAGAGAGAAATTTATTAAATCTTTGTTTTTATGTTTATTTCTACTGAGCATCATTTCTGTGGATAGATCTCTACAGGCCTTTATTTACGGTATGTACAGAGATTCAAAAGTCTGTGGTCATGTGCCAATGAGGCCCTTGGATAAGTACGCTAAGCCTGTGGATTAAACAGGTACTTACCCACAGAGGGGTTTTTGCTCAGGTTTCAAGCCCTATTATCAACTGGGCACAGGGGCGGTTATTCACAGGGCTTAATCCACAGAAATCGAGCAAACACGCTATAACGAGGTCTCGGTGAAGCCACCGAAATCCTTCGACTCGGAAGTGAACAGCGTAAAAAGAGATCTATTGTGAGAAATCTGCAGTGCAGTTAATAATAGCGATTATCATTAACCTACCCTCTCGCACCCTATGTCTACTCCTTCACACACGGTTGCCGTCCAGCATATTTACGAACAGCACCATTCTTGGTTGCACGGGTGGCTCAGAGGTAAGTTGCATAACGCCTGCGATGCGGCCGATGTCGCACACGATACGTTCGTGCGCATTCTTGGTGGGCGCCATGCGGCGCAGATCCTTGAGCCACGTGATTATCTGGCGACCATCGCCAGGGGTCTGGTAATTGACCGCTACAGGCGTCACGCCATTGAACAGGCTTATAAGCAAAGCCTGGCCGAGCGTCCTGATGCCACTGCCATCAGTGAAGAAGATAAGGCGATCATCATCGAAACCCTGGTGGCTGTGGATAAAGCTCTCGCCAGCTTGGGCGAACGCTCGCGGCGGATCTTCATGCTGTCGCAGATTGACGGCCTGACTTATCAACAGATCGCCGATCAACTGCAGGTGTCACTGACGACCGTGAAGAAGCACATGGTTCGCGCGTTGACCGAATGTTCAATGATCATGGCCACCTTGTAATGGCAGCGCCTGATCGCAAGACCTTCGAGGCGGCCGCCGGCTGGTACGTGCAGTTTCAATCCCAGACGCCCACAGCGGCCGAGCGCCATGCCTGGCAGCAATGGCTCAACATCGATCCGTCCCATCAGGCGGCGTGGAATCAGCTGGAGCAATTGCAACGCAGCCTGGGTGCCTTGCCCCAGGATTTCACTCGCCGCGCTTTGTCGGCCACACAGCAACGTCGCCAGGTGCTCAAGTGGATGCTGGTACTCGGCAGCACCGGTTACTTGGGGTGGAATGTTCAGCAACATACGTCCCTGGGCAATGTTTGGGCCGATTTCCGTACACCTTTGGGCAAGCGCCGGCGCATCGAACTGGCCGACGGCACCCGGATTGACCTGAATACCCAAACCGCCATTGATGTGCTGTTCGACGGACGCCAGCGCTTGATACGCCTGCGCGAAGGCGAAGTTCTTATCCACACTGGCAAGTCGGGCGCGCAGATGCCCTTCTATGTTGAGACTCAGCAGGGTCGCATCCAGGCTTTGGGGACACACTTTACTGTGCGCCAACTGGCGGATTTCACACGGGTCGGAGTGCTGGAAGACCGCGTCAGCATTTCACCCACTGATCGACCAGACCTCAGCCGGCTGCTCGTTGCAGGCGAGAGTGCGCAATTCAATCGGCAAAGCGTAGGGGTAAGCCAACCTTACAGCGGAGCTGAAGCTGCCTGGGTCGACGGACAATTGATCGTGCTCGATGCCCGGCTCGGCGATGTGATCGACGAGCTCGGTCGTTATCGACCTGGGGTCCTGCAATGCGATCCAGCTTCGGCGCGCCTGCGGGTTTCCGGCACATTCCGATTGGATTCCACCGATGCGGTGCTGGCCAACCTGCAAGCGACGCTGCCGATCCAGGTCAATTACTTCACCCGTTACTGGGTTTCGGTGAAGCGAATCGGCTGAGCAAAAAAATAATCCACAGGGTTATCTTTTTTTTACCTGACGCGGCCCTACAGGTAATCACGACGCTACCTTCAGGGTTTATCCACCTATGCGCCTTCCTCCTAAGCTTCGCCAGCGACTCTCCTGCCACGGCCTGACCTACGGTTTGCTGCTTACCTCTACCGCCGCTGCCTGCGGGTTGTTATCAACAGGTGCCCTTGCAGCCAGTGTGGTGCAGCACTTCGCTATTGGCGCAGGTCCGCTCGACAGCGCCTTGAGCCAATTTGCGGCCAGGGCCAATGTGATCCTATCCTTTTCGCCCCAGCAGACCGCTCATTTGAACACCCCTGGGCTTGAGGGGGACTATTCGGTGGAGCAGGGCTTTGCGCTGCTGTTGCAAAACTCAGCGTTAGAGGCTGTGGCCCAGGCGCCTGGTAGCTACATATTGCAAGCGGCGCCCACAGGAGAACTGACCCTTGCGCCTACGACTGTAAGCACGGTTCAACTGGACGGTTTCAATCAGGAGATCGCCGGGGATGTGGGCTACAAAGCTCAAAACAGCCGGATTGGGACCAAAACCAGCACGCCACTGTCGGAAACACCGCGCTCGGTATCGGTCGTCACCGGTCAGCGCATCAAGGACCAGAAGTCCCAGTCCCTTACCGAAGTACTGGGCTACGTGCCGGGTATTTTCGCCCCGCCCTTCGCTGCCGGCGATAGTCTGGCCGGTGACCTGTTCTTCATTCGCGGTTTCAACGCCACAGACTATGGCTACGGCCTGCTGCGTGATGGACTACGTGTTCAGGGCAATCGGTACGACACCACCAGCGAGCCTTATAGCCTGGAGCGGGTCGAAATATTCCGTGGGCCTTCGTCGCTGCTCTACGGTGAAAATGCCCCCGGTGGCTTGGTAAACCTGGTCAGTAAACATCCAACCGCCACGCCGCAAGGCGAGGTACAACTGGGCTATGGTTCGAATAACCGCCGTCAGGTGGGTGTAGATATCTCCGGTCCGCTCAACGACAGCGGCGACATCCTTGGACGCGTGGTGATGCTGGGGCGCAAGTCTGATACCCAGACTGATCATGTGCCGGATGATCGCCTCTACGTTGCTCCCTCCCTGACCCTGAATTTCGACGACTACAACACCCTCACCCTGCTCGCCAGCTACCAGAAGGATCACACCAACCTGGAACTCGGCCTACCAGCTGCCGGCACGTTACTGACGAATCCCAACGGTAAGTTGTCCAAGCACACCATGCTCGGGAATCCAGACTGGAACACCTTCGAACGGGAAGCCTGGAGCACGGGGTATGAGCTCGCTCATAGCTTCAATGACGACTGGCAGTTCCGCCAGAACTCGCGCTACATGCAGTCGCGTATCAACCGTCACGAAACCTGGCCGGGCCAATTGAACAACGGCGGTTTCGGGACTCGGCTGAACATGAACGCTTACGATCGCTACAACAAGTCGATGGTTTATTCCTTGGATAACCAGCTGGAAGGCAAATTTCAGGTCGGCGGGCTGGAAAATACCCTGCTGTTCGGCGCCAGCTACGACCGTACTTCTTTCAATCAAGATTGGAATGCCGGGTTCGCCGGCACCATCGATGTGTATAACCCTGTTTACTTGCGCGATCCGACCACGCCTCTGGCAGTACAGAACACGTTGCTCGAACAGCAGATGAAAGGGGTTTATGCACAGCTGCAGAGCAAGTATGACCGCTGGTTATTCCTGTTGGGTGGCCGTCAGGACTGGGTCGAGAGTGATTTCCGCGACAAGGTCAACAAGGCCAGCGATACCGGCTCTGAAGATCGCAAGTTCACCTATCAAGGCGGGGTGATGTACCAGTTCGACAATGGCCTGACGCCGTATGTGAGCTATTCCACTGCATTCGTGCCGGTACAGCAGATTTCCAACGCCGGTTCACCCTTGAAGCCGATTACCAGCAGCCAATACGAAGTAGGCGTGAAGTACGAACCGATCGGCTGGGATACGGCAATGACTGTGTCGGTGTATGACTTGCGCAAGGAAGATGACACCTACCTCGACGCCACCACTAACAGCTACCGCCAAGTAGGCGAAAGTCGGTCCAAGGGCGTTGAAGTCGAGGTCAACAGCAACGTCACGCCTAACCTGAATTTAACGGCGGCCTACACCTACACTGACGCTCGAATCACTAAGGACTCCGCTACTTCTCTGGTCGAAGGGCACCAACTGACCGGGGTGCCGCGGAATCAGGCGTCTGTATGGGGCAAATACCGATTCCTCGACAGTCAGCTCAAGGGGTTGTCCCTGGGGGCGGGCGTGCGTTATTTCGACAGTACCTTTTCCTACACCGCGCCCACGCTGTACGGAAAATTGGACGCGGGAAGCGTCACCTTGGTGGATGCATCCGTTGGCTATCAGTTCGACAAAAACTGGTCGGTTGATGTGAATGCCAAGAACCTGTTCGACAAGGAATATGTATCCGGTTGCAACGATGCAGGGCGTTGTTACTGGGGTGACAGCCGTACCTTGCTCGGTACGGTGTCCTACAACTGGTAAACCATTGTGGATAACGTTGCTATTTACCGATGCAGAAGCTGGAAAAGATCCGTCCCAACAAATCATCGGAGCTGAAGGCGCCGGTGATTTCCCCCAGCAGCTGCTGTGCCTGACGTAGATCCTCGGCCAGCAGCTCCCCTGCCCCCGCCAAGGTCAGCTGCGCGCGTCCGTGCTCAAGGGCCGCACTGGCATGACGCAGTGCCTCCAGGTGCCTGCGACGCGCACTGAAGCTGCTTTCCGAGGTCTGCTCGTAACCCATGCAGGCCTTGAGATGGTCGCGCAGCAATTCCAGGCCATTACCCGCCGACTTGGCGCTCAGGCTGATCGTGACGTGGCCATCCTCACCCATTTCAAGCGCGATGGCTTCGCCTGTCAGGTCAGCCTTGTTGCGGATCAAGGTGACGTTAGCCGGGTCAGGTCGTTGTTCAAGAAACTCCGGCCAAAGGGCAAAAGGATCCGCAGCCTCAGGCGCAGTGGCATCAACCACCAGTAATACGCGGTCTGCTTCACTGATGGCTTTGAGGGCGCGCTCTACGCCGATCTTTTCCACCTGGTCATCGGTATCGCGCAAGCCTGCGGTATCAACCACGTGCAGCGGCATGCCGTCGATGTGGATATGTTCGCGCAGGATGTCCCGGGTGGTGCCGGCAATCTCGGTGACGATGGCAGCCTCACGTCCGGCCAAGGCATTCAGAAGGCTGGACTTACCCGCGTTGGGGCGACCGGCAATGACCACCGTCATGCCATCGCGCAGCAAGGCGCCTTGCCCCGCTTCACGCAGCACTGTGGATAACTCCTCGCGGACTTTATCCAACATTGCCAATACGTGGCCATCGGCGAGGAAGTCGATCTCTTCCTCAGGAAAATCAATCGCCGCCTCTACGTAGATACGCAGGCTGATCAATTGCTCGGTCAAGTTATGCACACGCAGGGAAAATGCCCCCTGCAGCGAACGCAACGCATTGCGTGCGGCCTGTGCGGAACTCGCTTCGATCAGGTCCGCGATAGCTTCGGCCTGGGCCAGATCGAGCTTGTCATTCAAAAACGCGCGTTCACTGAACTCACCCGGCCGGGCGAGACGGCAGCCTAATTGCAGGCAACGCTGCAGCAGCATATCCAGGACTACAGGACCACCGTGGCCTTGCAGTTCCAGGACATCCTCACCGGTGAAAGAGTTAGGTCCAGGGAAATAGAGGGCCAGACCCTCATCCAATACGCTGTGGTCTGCATCCAGAAACGGGCCGTAATGGGCATACCGCGGTTTCAATTCCCGGCCGCTGATGGCCTTGGCTGCCATGCCGGCGAGGGGCCCGGAAATTCGAACGATACCCACACCGCCGCGACCTTGAGCGGTTGCGACAGCAGCGATGGTTTCACGAGGAGCGCTCATCAGCAGGTTCCAGAACAAAAGTGACGGAAAGCAAAACGCCCCACTAGGGGGCGTCTTGAGTGGTTATCCACAGAGTAAATTACGCCTCGGCTTTTTTGGTAGCCGCTTCGATTTTACGTGTGATGTACCACTGTTGAGAGATCGACAAAACGTTGTTGACCACCCAGTACAGAACCAGACCAGCTGGGAACCACAGGAAGAAGAAGGTGAAGATGATTGGCATCATTTTCATCACTTTAGCCTGCATCGGATCCGGCGGTGTTGGGTTCAGACGCTGCTGGATGAACATGGTCGCGCCCATGATGATCGGCAGGATAAAGAATGGGTCCTTGATCGACAGATCAGTTATCCACAGCATGAACGGTGCCTGGCGCATTTCCACGCTTTCCAGGAGTACCCAGTACAGCGAAAGGAACACCGGCATCTGCACCAGAATAGGCAAGCATCCACCCAACGGGTTGATCTTCTCTTTCTTGTACAGCTCCATCATGGCCTGCGACATTTTCTGCCGATCATCACCATGCTGCTCTTTCAACGCAGCCAGTTTCGGAGCAACGGCACGCATACGGGCCATCGACTTGTAGCTGGCAGCCGACAGTGGGAAGAAGATCCCCTTGATCAGCATGGTCAGGAATATGATCGAGAAGCCCCAGTTACCCACAATGCTGTGGATATGTTGCAGCAGCCAGAAGATAGGCTGGGCAATAAACCACAGAATGCCGTAATCCACAGTCAGTTCCAGACCTGGGGACAACTCTTTCAGCACGGCCTGGCTTTTCGGGCCGGCGTACAGGGTAGCGCTGGTTTCAGCCTTGGCACCTGGAGCGACGGTCAACGCCGGGCCAGTAAAGCCAATGATGTAGTTACCTTGGCTGTCTTTACGGGTTTGAACCAGGTTGGCTTCACCCTTGTTCGGGATCCAGGCGGTCACGAAATAGTGTTGCAACCAGGCAACCCAGCCGCCTTGAACGGTTTCTTTCAGCGCGCCTTTGTCGATATCTTTCATCGACACTTTTTTGTACGGCTCGTTACTTGTCCACAGGGCTGCGCCCAAGTAGGTAGCGGTACCAGTAGCGGTGCTTGAAGAAGGATCGGAGCTGCCATCACGCTTGAGTTGGGCAAACAGATTGCCGCTCCAAGGTTTTTCGCTGGTGTTGTCGATCAGGTAAGTGACCTTCAGGTCGTACAAACCGCGAGTGAAACTGAAACGCTTGATGTAGTTGACGCCGTCGAGGCTGAATTTCAGGTCGACGTTCAACTGGTTTTGGCCATCAGCCAGTTGATAAACCTTCTTTTCGGTCGAATAAACCGGACGACCGGTAGCGCGCGCATCCGGACCATTAGTGCCGGTCAGACCGCTTTGCGCCAGATAAGTACGTTCACCACCGTTATCGAACAGTTGGAACGGTACATCCGGATGGTCTTGGCGACGTGGATACAGCGGCAGTTTCAACTGCGCGATATCACCACCTTGTGGGTCGATAGCCAAGTCGAGCACATCCGTTTTCACGAGGATGAGGTCTTTATTGGTGACCACTGGCGTTTCTAAAGGGGCGCTTGTCTCGCCATTCGCGCTGGGAACATCTGCACTCGCGGAAGCATTGGTACCCAGCGGGGTGTCCGGAATAGCCGGGGCAGCCTGATTGGTAGCAACATTCTGAGTCGGCAGGGCAGCTTGGCCATAATCCTGGTTCCACTTAAGAACCATGACGTAGGACACGATTGCCAGGGCGACGATCAGGATCGTGCGTTTAATATCCATGATTACTCGGCCATCGAAGAAGAACGGGAGGTAGGGATAGGTGGAACCGGGTCATAACCACCGGGATTCCACGGATGACAGCGACCTAAACGACGAAAGGTCAGCCAGCCACCGCGCAGAAGACCATGATTTTCTATGGCTTCTAACGCGTAGCAGGAACAACTGGGGTAGAAACGACAGTGACTGGCCATCAGAGGACTAATGGCATAGCGATAAAACTGGATCGGAACGAGTGCCAGTTTACGCATTGGTACTGTCTACCCCTACAGTTTCGGTGCTGACTGCTGGTGCTGGTTTGTTGGTACGCGCCAGACGTTTCCAGAGCTTGCCGAAATGCTGAATCAATTCGGGGTTTTCTACATCCCCCAAGCCTTTGCGCGCGACGATAACAATATCCCAACCAACCAGAGTGTCCTGGTGGAGGCGAAACGATTCGCGCATCAGACGCTTGAGGCGATTGCGCTCAACGGAGAGCTTTACGCTCTTCTTGCCAATCACCAACCCGAGACGGGGGTGATCAAGATCGTTGTTACGCGCAAGGAGCAGGAGATTTTTCCACGGAACCTTGCCGGTGGGGGAGTCAAAGACTGCCTTGAAGTGCCGGGGTGTTAGCAGACGCTTTTCCCGACTGAAGTCCTGACTCACCACCAGTACCGGATTATCAAACTGCCAGACGCGCACGACCTTTGGCGCGGCGACGCGACAGGACAGCACGGCCGTTCTTGGTAGCCATGCGAGCACGGAAGCCGTGAGTACGGGCGCGTTTGATGGTGCTTGGTTGGAAAGTACGTTTCATGGCGTTGTTACCTGGTTCGTCCACAACGGGCCGGAATGGCCCCCGTTTTAAGAGACCGGCGATTCTAGAGAAAGCAAGCCTCTAGGTCAATTTCCAACCAGCTTTTCCTTCAATTAGATCTCTATCGGGTAAAACCCCCTTTTCTATCCGCCTGGCTTCCATGAGCAATGTCATAGATATAAAAATAAAGAAGGAAGTTATTTAAAGCTTTTCTGTAAAGCTTATAAAAGCTAGGCAGACCATCCTCTGTGGATAACTACCTTGAGGCCATATTCCACTTGATGTACAGAGGATGAAAACATGGGGGAGAAGCGGTGCTCTGCCTGTGCTGCGCTGTCGGATAAGCTGTGTGTGGAATGGCATGTTATCCACAGCCCAGTTACCCACAGACTTTCACCCCCACTTGTACAACGAGCTCAGGGCCGCTTATCCACAGACCTTATGCACAGACCACTGGTCGGCTTTTTCCGGGATAAGACATTGATTTTGGGTGCCCTGTGGGCAACCTACATGTGGATAAGTGGGCGGCTCGCCGCTACAATGGCGGCTGTTTTTGCCTCACCGGCTTTCAACTTAGGGGATATCCGTGTCAGTGGAACTTTGGCAGCAGTGCGTGGAGCTTTTGCGCGATGAGCTGCCTGCCCAGCAATTCAACACCTGGATCCGTCCGCTACAGGTCGAAGCCGAAGGCGACGAGTTGCGTGTCTACGCACCTAATCGTTTTGTTCTCGACTGGGTCAACGAGAAGTACCTGAGCCGCGTTCTCGAATTGCTCGACGAACACGGCAATGGCCTTGCGCCTGTGCTCTCCTTATTAATAGGCAGCAAACGCAGCTCGGCGCCTCGCGCTGCGCCGAATGCGCCATTGGCGGCGAGCGCTTCTCAAGCTCAGGCCGCAGCGGCACCTGTTAATAACTCGCCTGCTCCCGTTGCCCAGACGCCTTCCAAATCGGCGTCACAGAAAAACGCACCTATTAATGAAGAGCCGTCTCGCGACAGCTTTGACCCCATGGCTGGTGCCAGCTCGCAGCAGGCACCGATTCGCGCCGAACAGCGCACCGTACAGGTCGAAGGCGCGCTCAAGCACACCAGCTACTTGAACCGCACCTTTACCTTCGAGAATTTCGTCGAAGGTAAATCTAACCAGCTGGCTCGCGCCGCGGCCTGGCAAGTGGCGGATAACCCCAAGCATGGTTACAACCCGCTCTTCCTTTATGGTGGCGTGGGCTTGGGTAAAACTCACTTGATGCATGCTGTGGGTAACCACCTATTAAAGAAGAACCCGAATGCCAAGGTCGTTTACCTGCACTCGGAGCGCTTCGTAGCGGACATGGTTAAGGCCTTGCAGCTAAATGCCATCAACGAGTTCAAGCGGTTCTACCGTTCCGTTGACGCCTTGCTGATCGATGACATTCAGTTCTTTGCTCGTAAGGAACGTTCACAGGAAGAGTTTTTCCATACCTTCAACGCCCTGCTCGAAGGCGGCCAACAGGTCATCTTGACCAGTGACCGTTATCCGAAGGAAATCGAAGGCCTGGAAGAACGCTTGAAGTCGCGCTTTGGCTGGGGCCTCACCGTTGCGGTAGAGCCGCCGGAGCTGGAAACCCGCGTTGCGATTCTGATGAAAAAAGCCGATCAGGCAAAAGTCGATCTGCCACACGACGCTGCTTTCTTTATCGCACAGCGTATTCGTTCCAACGTGCGTGAACTCGAAGGCGCGCTCAAGCGAGTCATCGCACACTCGCACTTTATGGGGCGCGACATCACCATCGAGCTGATTCGCGAATCCTTGAAAGACTTGCTGGCACTGCAGGACAAACTGGTGAGTGTGGATAACATCCAGCGCACCGTGGCCGAGTACTACAAGATCAAGATTTCCGACCTGCTGTCCAAGCGCCGTTCTCGCTCGGTGGCTCGTCCGCGACAAGTGGCCATGGCCCTCTCTAAGGAGTTGACCAACCATAGCCTGCCGGAAATCGGCGATGTGTTTGGTGGTCGCGACCACACCACAGTCTTGCACGCATGCCGCAAGATCAACGAACTTAAGGAATCCGACGCGGATATTCGCGAGGACTACAAGAACCTGCTGCGTACACTGACCACTTGATGACACCAGCGCAGCTTATTAAGGCAAGGGACTAGACCATGCATTTCACCATTCAACGCGAAGCCCTGTTGAAACCCCTGCAACTGGTCGCAGGCGTCGTCGAGCGCCGACAGACCTTGCCGGTGCTCTCCAACGTATTGCTGGTTGTCGAAGGCCAGCAGTTGTCCCTGACTGGTACCGACCTGGAAGTCGAATTGGTTGGCCGCGTGCAGCTGGAAGAGCCTGCAGAGCCTGGCGAGATTACTGTGCCAGCGCGTAAGCTGATGGACATCTGCAAGAGTCTGCCGAACGACGCGCTGATCGACATTAAGGTTGATGAGCAGAAGTTGGTGGTCAAGGCGGGTCGCAGTCGTTTCACGCTGTCCACTTTGCCGGCCAATGATTTCCCGACTGTGGAAGAAGGCCCAGGCTCACTGACCTGCAGCCTTGAGCAAAGTAAACTGCGCCGTCTTATCGAACGCACCAGCTTCGCCATGGCCCAGCAAGACGTGCGTTACTACCTCAACGGCATGTTGCTGGAAGTGTCGGAAGGCATCATCCGCGCCGTGGCCACCGACGGTCACCGTCTGGCGATGTGCTCGATGCGCGCCGATATCGGTCAACCTGATCGTCACCAGGTGATTGTTCCGCGTAAGGGTATTCTCGAACTGGCACGCCTGCTCACCGAGCCGGATGGCAATGTCAGCATCGTACTGGGTCAGCACCATATCCGCGCGACCACCGGCGAATTCACGTTCACGTCCAAGCTGGTCGACGGCAAATTCCCGGATTACGAGCGTGTGCTGCCTAAAGGTGGTGACAAGTTGGTAATCGGTGACCGTCAGGCCCTGCGTGAAGCGTTCAGCCGTACCGCGATTCTGTCCAACGAAAAGTACCGTGGTATTCGTCTGCAATTGGCCAACGGTCAGTTAAAAATCCAGGCCAATAACCCGGAGCAGGAAGAAGCGGAAGAAGAAGTCGGCGTTGACTACAACGGTGGTTCCCTGGAAATCGGCTTCAACGTGAGCTACTTGCTGGACGTGTTGGGTGTGATGACCACTGAACAGGTTCGCCTGATCCTGTCTGACTCCAACAGCAGCGCTCTGGTGCAGGAATCCGACAACGACGATTCGGCTTATGTTGTTATGCCGATGCGCCTGTAATCATGCTCAGCAGAAGCTAGATGTCCCTTAGTCGCGTCTCGGTCACCGCGGTGCGCAATTTGCACCCGGTGACCTTCTCCCCCTCCCCCCGCATCAACATCCTCCACGGCGCCAACGGTAGTGGCAAAACCAGCGTGCTGGAAGCCATCCACCTACTAGGGCTTGCCCGTTCCTTTCGCAGTGCCCGCTTGTTGCCGGTGATTCAGTACGAACAACTGGCCTGCACGGTCTTTGGCCAAGTCGAACTGGCAGAAGGAGGCCACAGCAGCCTGGGGATTTCTCGTGATCGCGGCGGTGAGTTCCAGATTCGCATCGACGGGCAAAACGCTCGCAGTGCTGCGCAACTGGCAGAGATCCTGCCGTTGCAACTGATCAACCCTGACAGCTTCCGATTACTGGAAGGTGCGCCGAAAATCCGCAGGCAGTTCCTCGACTGGGGAGTGTTCCACGTGGAACCACGATTCATGGCCACATGGCAGCGCCTGCAGAAGGCCCTGCGGCAGCGGAACTCGTGGCTGCGGCATGGTACACTTGACGCCGCTTCGCAAGCGGCCTGGGACCGGGAATTGTGCCTGGCCAGCGATGAAATAGATGAATACCGCCGCGCCTATATCAAAGCCTTGAAACCAGTCTTTGAGCAGACCTTGAGTGAGTTGTTGGATCTCGAGGGGCTGACGCTGAGTTACTACCGTGGTTGGGATAAAGAGCGTGAGCTGAGTGCAGTGCTCGCGACTTCCCTGCAACGGGATCAGCAAATTGGCCATACCCAGGCCGGACCCCAACGGGCTGATTTGCGTCTTAGATTAGGCGCACACAATGCTGCGGACATCTTGTCCCGTGGCCAGCAGAAGTTGGTGGTGTGTGCACTGCGTATCGCCCAGGGTCATCTGGTTAGCCAAGCCCGACGTGGTCAGTGTATTTATCTGGTGGATGACTTGCCGTCTGAACTCGACGAGCAACATCGCCGTGCGTTATGCCGCTTGTTGGAAGAATTACGCTGCCAGGTTTTTATCACCTGTGTAGACCACGAATTATTGAGGGAAGGCTGGCAGACGGAAACGCCAGTCGCTTTGTTCCACGTGGAACAAGGCCGTATCACCCAGACCCACGACCATCGGGAGTGAAGGCATGAGCGAAGAAAACACGTACGACTCGACCAGCATTAAAGTGCTGAAAGGTTTGGATGCCGTACGCAAACGTCCCGGTATGTACATTGGCGACACTGATGACGGTAGCGGTCTGCACCACATGGTGTTCGAGGTGGTCGACAACTCCATCGACGAAGCTTTGGCCGGTCACTGCGACGACATCAGCATCATCATCCACCCGGACGAATCCATCACCGTGCGCGACAACGGTCGTGGCATTCCGGTAGATGTGCACAAAGAAGAAGGTGTTTCGGCAGCAGAGGTCATCATGACCGTGCTCCACGCCGGCGGTAAGTTCGACGATAACTCCTATAAAGTATCTGGCGGTTTGCACGGTGTGGGTGTATCGGTAGTGAATGCTCTGTCCGAAGAGCTGATCCTGACCGTTCGCCGTAGCGGAAAGATCTGGGAACAGACCTACGTCCACGGTGTTCCACAGGAGCCGATGAAAATCGTTGGCGACAGTGAAACCACCGGTACTCAGATTCATTTCAAGCCGTCCGATGAAACATTCAAGAATATCCACTTCAGCTGGGACATTCTGGCCAAGCGTATTCGCGAACTCTCCTTCCTCAACTCCGGTGTGGGTATCGTCCTTAAGGACGAGCGCAGCGGCAAGGAAGAGCTGTTCAAGTACGAAGGTGGTCTGCGTGCATTCGTTGAATACCTGAACACCAACAAGACTGCGGTCAACCAGGTGTTTCACTTCAACATTCAGCGCGATGACGGCATCGGCGTGGAAATCGCCCTGCAGTGGAACGACAGCTTCAACGAGAACCTGTTGTGCTTCACCAACAATATTCCCCAGCGCGATGGCGGCACTCACTTGGTGGGTTTCCGTTCCGCGCTGACGCGTAACCTGAACACCTACATCGAAGCCGAAGGCCTGGCGAAGAAGCATAAAGTTGCCACCACCGGTGACGATGCGCGTGAAGGTCTGACCGCGATTATCTCAGTGAAAGTGCCGGATCCTAAGTTTAGTTCCCAGACTAAAGACAAGCTGGTGTCTTCCGAAGTGAAGACAGCCGTTGAACAGGAAATGGGTAAATACTTCTCGGACTTCCTGCTGGAGAATCCGAACGAAGCCAAGCTGGTCGTCGGTAAGATGATCGATGCTGCGCGTGCCCGGGAAGCCGCGCGTAAGGCTCGCGAGATGACCCGTCGTAAAGGCGCGTTGGATATCGCCGGCTTGCCGGGCAAACTGGCTGACTGCCAGGAAAAAGACCCTGCCCTCTCTGAACTGTACCTGGTGGAAGGTGACTCTGCTGGCGGTTCCGCCAAGCAGGGTCGTAACCGTCGCACCCAGGCCATCCTGCCGTTGAAGGGTAAGATCCTTAACGTAGAGAAAGCTCGCTTCGACAAGATGATTTCCTCCCAGGAAGTTGGCACCTTGATCACTGCGTTGGGCTGCGGTATCGGTCGCGACGAGTACAACATCGATAAGCTGCGCTATCACAACATCATCATCATGACCGATGCTGACGTCGACGGCTCTCACATCCGTACTCTGCTGCTGACTTTCTTCTTCCGTCAGTTGCCGGAGCTGATCGAGCGTGGCTACATCTACATCGCCCAGCCACCTTTGTACAAAGTGAAAAAGGGTAAGCAAGAGCAATACATCAAAGACGACGACGCCATGGAAGAGTACATGACGCAGTCGGCTCTGGAAGATGCGAGCCTGCACTTGAACGACGAAGCACCGGGTATTTCCGGTGAGGCGTTGGAGCGTCTGGTTAACGATTTCCGCATGGTGATGAAGACCCTCAAGCGGCTGTCGCGCCTGTACCCACAGGAACTGACCGAACACTTCATCTATCTGCCGGCCGTGAGCCTGGAGCAGTTGGGCGATCATGCAGCGATGCAGGAGTGGCTGGCCCAGTACGAAGTACGTCTGCGCACTGTGGAGAAATCTGGCCTGGTGTACAAAGCCAGTCTGCGTGAAGACCGTGAACGTAACGTATGGCTGCCAGAGGTCGAACTGATCTCCCATGGTCTGTCGAACTACGTCACCTTCAACCGCGACTTCTTCGGCAGCAATGACTACAAAACTGTGGTCACCTTGGGCGCGCAACTAAGCACCCTGCTGGACGACGGCGCCTACATTCAGCGTGGCGAGCGTAAGAAAGCAGTCAAGGAGTTCAAAGAGGCCCTGGACTGGTTGATGGCAGAAAGCACCAAGCGCCACACCATCCAGCGATACAAAGGTTTGGGTGAGATGAACCCTGATCAATTGTGGGAAACCACCATGGACCCTGCTCAGCGTCGCATGCTGCGCGTGACCATTGAAGACGCCATTGGGGCAGACCAGATCTTCAACACCCTGATGGGTGATGCGGTCGAGCCTCGCCGTGACTTCATCGAGAGTAATGCTCTGGCAGTGTCTAACCTGGATTTCTGATCCAGGCGAGACCCACAGAAAAAAGGCCAACGCTATGCGTTGGCCTTTTTTATTACGTGAAAATCAGTTTTTCTAAAAATGCTCCACGTGGAACATCACCGTTTTCACCCATGGGAAGCTGTCGCCACACTCTCCAACCGGTACCCATACCCATAGATCGTCAACAGCTGCCAACCCCTGTCAGCAGTAAGCCCCAGCTTGTTACGCAACCGATAGATATGCGTATCCAAGGGTCTCGATGACACCATTTCTTCATGGGTCCAGAACCGCTCATAGAGGTACTCGCGGGACAGTGGCCGGGCCAGGTTGGCGAACAAGCAGCTCGCCAAGCGGTATTCCCGCTCGGTGAGGTTGATCGGTTTTCCCGCACGAGTGACGGTCAATTCGGCGTCGTCAAAGGTCAGATCATTGAAGCTCTGTACTTCCTGGGTCGCCGGCTTCTGCAGACCATGGCGACGTAGAACGGCGGTCACCCGAGCCTTCAGTTCATTGGGGCGAAAGGGTTTGCTGACGTAATCATCGGCGCCACTGTTCAACGCGGTGACGATATCGCTTTCAGCATCGCGGCTAGTGAGCATGATCACGGCGGGTGGGGACTCCATGTGTTCACGGGTCCAGCGCAGCAATGCGATGCCAGTGATATCGGGCAGTTGCCAGTCGAGTATCAGCAGGTCAAAGGTTTCCCGACGCAATTGACGCAGCAGGTCTTCGCCACGCTCGAAGCAATGAAGGGTCCAGGGCTGTTCGGCGGTGCTGGGGATTTGTCGCAGTGTCTGTTCCACCCGTCTCAATTCAGCGGGTTCGTCATCCAGTATTGCGACACGCATGGGTGGGTCCTTTCTTCTCGAAGAGTACTGCAGCCGTAGTGAACGCACGTACTGCACAGATGCCGGCCGTCGAATCTGAAGAATTGTGCGCAGATTCGTCGGCCCCTTGGATCTCTCGGTACGCTGGGATCAATAAGTGATTAACCCAGTTAAAGTCCTCGGTACCTACGTGGGAAAGATACCGGCTCCAAGCGTTAAGGAAAAGGATCAGCCGACGCGTGCGCTGTCGTAAACTCCTGTGCCCTGATAGTGGATGCCCTTTGGAATTCCCACCTTTACGAGTCCCAAGCAGTAAAACTTTTCCACCGCGTCAAAAATGAGCTTCACTGGGCGCTATGCCACCTTCTACCGCATGCCAACAACAGGGACACGCTGATCAATGATGCTCTGGGGCAAGGCCGAAAAACGTCAACCCACCCATGCCCAACGGCTGTTCCACGGTCTGGTTCGTGAGTGGTTGTGGATCGGTTTGCTGTTGTTGCCGATCACAGCCTACCTCTCAATGAGTACTGGCCTGGCTTTGAACAACCCGCTGTATGACAGCCTTCGCCGTCTAACACCGCTGCCGGTGGATCCTCGTATCCTGCTGGTTACTATCGATGACGCCAGCCTGAAGAAGCTCGGCCAGTGGCCTTGGCCCCCTAGTTTGCACGCCGACCTGATCGATCGTCTGAGCGCTGCACAACCCGCCAGCATTCTGTTGGATGTAATCTTCAGCGATCCCGCCGATCCCCTCCAAGAAAAACGTTTGGCAGATGCGGTGTGCAACGCCGGCAACGTACTGTTGCCCTTGGGGCGTGACGACTCTGCCAGTTATAGCCCACCCAGAGTACAAATGCGGCCGCTGCTCAAATGTGCCAAGGGGGTTGGGCATATCAACGTGGAGGCTGACAGCGATGGCGTGGTGCGCAGCCTTTATTTACGTGAGGGCCCACCCAATGCGACGGCACCTCAGTTGGCGTGGTTGGCGTTCACGATGAGCGGCCAGCCTTCAGAGATGCCAGGTGAGCCTGTGGATTCGAATTCCCAGGATTGGCATCGAGAGTATGCAGTTCGCATCCCGTATATCGCCCCCGACAGCCATTTTCCAAGCGTCTCTTATGTCAGCGTATTACGTGGAGAAGTCTCCCCCGAGCGACTGCGCAATCGCCTGATTCTGGTAGGAGCGCCAGCATCGGGAATGGGTGATCGCTATGTCACGCCGCTCTCACCCATGGTGGGAACCACGGCGGGCGTGGAGATTCAGGCCAACGTGCTCAATGGATTGCTGCAAGGTCGCAGCATTGTGGACTTGCCCGACTGGGTGGCTGCCCTGATGGCAACATCCCTGGTGGCGGCACTACTGGGGCTGCTGCTCTACCGCCCACGCTTTGCACTGTGGATGACCCTTGGTTGTATGTTCACGGCTTTGCTCGGCTCATTTGCCCTATTGCGTATCGGCTACTGGTGGTCGCCTGCGGCCTGCCTGATCGGATTGCTGCTCAGCTACCTGATCTGGAACTGGCGACGTCTCAGCGTGATCCTGGCGTACTTTGGCTGGGAGTTGGCCCGATTGGATGACGAACCCAAAGTTCTGCCCGAGCGCCGACGTGCGCCTGCCAGCAAAGGTGATGTGTTGCAGGGGCGCATCTTTGCCCTGGAGCAAGCGGTAAGCCGTACAAGGGACACACGACGCTTTATGGCCGATGGGCTGGAGTGCCTGCCGGTGGCGACGCTGATCACAGACACACAAGGCAATATCCTGCTGGCCAATCGCATTGCCCGCGAAGTGTTCGGCAGCGATCTGGTCAACCAAAACCTATTGGACCAATTGGTTGATCTGGGTTATCCACCCCTGCACAACGGCGTGCGCCCTGCCCTTTCTGCGTTGGAGCTTGTTGAGTTCCGTGATATTCACCAACGCAGCCTGCGCATGGAGCTTGCTCCTTTACTACCTGCCGAAGGGGATGTGGCGCTGGGTTGGTTGCTAAGCCTCACAGACCTGAGCAAAGAGCGCGAGGCCCAGCAGCACCGGGAAACCATGCTGCGTTTCCTTTCCCATGATCTGCGTGCACCGCACTCGGCGATCCTCGCGCTGCTCGACGTGCACAACGCCGAGTCGCCAGTATTTTCTCAGATTGAGCAGCAAGTACGCCGAGCCTTGAGCCTGACTGAATCCTTCGTCCAGTTGGCGAAAGCGGAGGCCGATGGTTACCACTTCCAACCGACGCTGTTTGCCATGCTGGTAATGGATGCTTTTGACCAGGTAGCACTGATCGCCCAGCTCAAAGGTATTCACCTGGTCCACGATCTTGAAGAGGCGGATGAAGGGATGGTGTCAGCCGATCAGTCCCTACTCACTCGCGCGTTATTCAATGTGCTGGAGAACGCGATCAAGTACTCGCCATCCGGCACCACCGTCCGGTTGAGACACAGCAGCGAACAAGGTTGGTTGGAATGCCTTATCAGCGACCAGGGCCCCGGGATAGCCTCCAAGGATTTACCGGAGCTGTTCAGCCAGTACAAACGCTTTGATTCAGCCCAAGGCAGCGAAGGGTTGGGGCTAGGGCTCACCATGGTCAAGGCAGTCGTGGAGCGCCATGGAGGACGTATCGAATGTGAAAGCACCCTAGGCAAAGGCACCACATTCAGACTGCAATTGCCCTTGCTGGAAGACTGTTAAAACGTCCTTTTCTGCTGTGCATAAAAAACCGGTCACAAGGACCGGTTTTTTTATGCGGAAAAAACTTATGCACGTTTTTCGAGATTTTATCGGCTCTGGAAATATGTAAGTAAATCAGCTTCTTATGACTCAAAAAAGCTGATTCGCCAACAAACCGTACACAGGTTATCCACAGATCCTCATATCATCGGCGTATCCACAACAACTGGCTCCGGCGGTAGAGAACCCATGGCCCGCTGCTGTGCCTCATTCCACGCCTGGGCGCGCTCATTCAGCGCTGCAATAGCGCGTGGGCCTTCGCCTTCTGCGTACATTGGCTCGCCAATCACCACCGTGATGGTGCCCTCGCGTTTTGCCCAACCGGTCTTCGGCCAGAACCTGCCGGCGTTATGTGCAATCGGCAACACTGGCAGGTTGGCGTTGACCGCCAATGCTGTACCGCCACGGGAGAACTTGCCTACGGTCCCAAAGGGGACTCGTGTTCCTTCCGGAAAGATCAGCACCCACACGCCGTCTTTGAGCAGCTCATCGCCCTTCTTGGCGACATGCTTGAGCGCTGCCTTGGGGTTGTCACGGTCGATAGCAATCGGGCGCAACATGGCCATGGCCCAGCCGAAGAACGGCACGTACAGCAGCTCACGCTTGAGCACTTGGCTCAATGGCGAGAAGTAAGCCGAGAGAAAGAAGGTCTCCCAGGTGCTCTGGTGATTCGACAAAATCACGCACGGCTGGTCCGGTACGTTTTCCGCGCCCTTGACCTCGAAACGAATGTTCAGGAACACCTTGGTCAGCCACAACGCGCAGCGGCACCAATAGACGTTGATAAAGCGATAGCGCGCCTTGAACGGCAGGAACGGCGCAATAAAAAAGCTCAGGGTGCACCAGAGAAACGAACTGGTGCCCAGCAGCAGGTAAAAGAAAAAGGTTCTGATGGCCTGCAAAATCGACATGGCGGCATTTACCGTTGCGGGACAGGGCCCGCCTGTTAAAAGCGCACTCCCGAACAGTCCTTGGTCAGGAAGTCGAGGGCGGCTAGTTGTTGATAAGTTCTGCGGCAACCGCCGCCAGATCGTCAAAAATCAAGGTGCCTACCGGCAGGTTTTTCGCCTGGGTCTTTTCGCCTTTCCCGGTCTTTACCAAAACTGGCTGAGAGTCGACGGCTTTGGCCGCCTCCAGGTCACCGAGGCTGTCCCCGACGAACCATATCCCAGCCAAGGGCACCTTGTAATGTTCTGCAATGGTTTTCAACATGCCAGGTTTGGGTTTGCGGCAATCGCAGCCCTCATCCGGCCCGTGAGGGCAGTAAACCACCAGCCCCACCTCACCGCCCTGCTCCGCCACCAGCGTGCGCAAGCGCGCGTGCATGGCGTCCAGGGTAGCGATGTCGTAATAGCCACGGGCAATGCCGGACTGGTTGGTGGCGATGGCCACCGTCCAGCCGGCTTTGCTCAACTGCGCGATGGCCTCGATCGAACCGGGCAGTGGAATCCATTCCGCCACCGACTTGATGTAAGCGTCGGAGTCGTAGTTGATCACCCCGTCCCGATCGAGAATCAGCAGTTTCAACATGGTCAGCTCAGTGTCGAAATGTCAGCGATGTTGACGAACAAGCCGCGCAGACGCGCCAGCATGGCGTAACGGTTTTTCCGCACGCCGGCATCTTCGGCATTGATCATCACGGCTTCGAAGAACGCATCCACCGGCTCACGCAGGGTGGCCAGGCGCGCCAGCGCTTCGGCGTAGTTACGCTCGGCGATCAGCGGCTTGACGGCGTTTTCTGCCTTGGCGATGGCCGAATTCAGCGAGAACTCTTTGGCATCGGCAAACAGGCCAGGGTCGACGTCGCCATTGCCCAGGCCTTCGGCCTTGCTCAGCAGGTTCGACACACGCTTGTTCACAGCGGCCAGGGCATCGGCTTCCGGCAACTTACGGAAGGCCTGTACGGCTTGTACGCGCTGATCGAAGTCCAGCGCCGAACCCGGCTGCAGGGCGCGAACCGACAGGTAGACGGAAACGTCCACGCCTTCGTCTTCGTAACGCGCACGCAGGCGGTCGAACACGAACTCCAGCACTTGCTCGGCCAGACCCGCTTGCTTGACCTTAGTACCGAACTGACCCACCGCGAACACGATGGCCTGTGTCAGGTCCAGGTCGAGCTTCTTGTCGATCAGGATACGCAGCACGCCCAATGCCGCACGGCGCAGGGCGTACGGGTCCTTGCTACCGGTAGGCAGCATGCCGATACCGAAGATGCCCACCAGGGTATCCAGCTTGTCGGCGATGGCCACGGCCGCACCGGTCAAGGTAGTTGGCAGTTCTGCACCAGCACCGCGTGGCATGTACTGCTCGTTCAGCGCCAGGGCGACGTCTTCGGCCTCGCCATCGTTGAGGGCGTAGTAATAGCCGGCAACACCTTGCATCTCTGGGAATTCGCCGACCATCTCGGTCGCCAGGTCGCACTTGGACAGCAAACCAGCGCGGGCGGCCGAGGCCGCATCGCCGCCGATGCGTGGTGCGATGTAGGCAGCGAGTTTGGAAACACGCACAGCCTTGTCGTAGACGCTACCGAGTTTTTCCTGGAACACCACGTTTTGCAGGCGCAGGTTGAAGTCTTCGAGCTTCTGTTTCTTGTCTTGCTTGAAGAAGAACTCAGCGTCAGTCAGTCGCGGGCGAACGACTTTCTCGTTACCGGCGATGATCTGCTGCGGGTCTTTGCTTTCAATGTTGGCTACGGTGATAAAGCGCGGCAGCAACTTACCGTCCACGTCCAGCAGGCAGAAGTACTTCTGGTTGTCCTGCATGGTGGTGATCAGTGCTTCTTGCGGCACATCGAGGAAGCGCTCTTCGAACGAGCACACCAGCGGTACAGGCCATTCAACCAGCGCGGTCACTTCGTCGAGCAGGCTTGGCGGCACGATGGCGGTGCCTTCCTGCAGGCGGGCCAGTTCTTCGGTGCGCTTGCTGATCAGCTCGCGACGCTCGTTGGCGTCGGCCAGCACATAAGCTGCACGCAGATCGGCGGCATAGTTCGCCGGCGAGGTGATGCGTACGGCTTCTGGATGGTGGAAGCGGTGACCGCGGGAATCGCGGCCGGCCTTCTGGGCGAGGATGGTGCAGTCAATGACCTGGTCACCGAGCAGCATCACCAGCCATTGGGTTGGGCGGACGAATTCTTCTTTGCGTGCACCCCAGCGCATGCGCTTGGGGATCGGCAGGTCGTTCAGGGAGTCTTCAACGATGGTCGGCAGCAGGCTGGCAGTCGGCTTACCGGTGATGACCTGGCTGAAACGCAGTTTCGGACCACTCTGGTCGATCTCACTCAGTTCCACGCCACACTTCTTGGCAAAACCAAGGGCAGCCTGGGTCGGATTGCCTTCAGCGTCGAAAGCCGCCTGGCGCGGCGGGCCGTCGAGGTTAATGCTGCGGTCCGGTTGCTGGGTTTCCAGCGCGGTCAGCAACACGGCCAGGCGACGTGGCGCGGCGTAGACTTTCTTGGCTTCAAACTTCAGGCCAGCGCTTTGCAGGCCTTTTTCGATCCCGGCCAGGAACGCATCGGCCAGGGTGTTGAGTGCCTTCGGTGGCAACTCTTCGGTGCCCAGTTCAACCAGGAAATCTTGAGCACTCATTGTGCAGCCTCCAGCTTAGCCAACACTTCATCACGCAGGTCCGGGGTTGCCATCGGGAAGCCCAGCTTGGCGCGAGCCAGCAGGTAGGCTTGGGCGACGGAACGCGCCAGGGTGCGTACACGCAGGATGTATTGCTGGCGCGCGGTTACCGAGATGGCACGGCGGGCGTCCAGCAGGTTGAAGGTATGGGACGCCTTCAACACCATTTCATAGCTTGGCAGCGGCAGCGGCTGATCGAGTTCGATCAGACGCTTGGCTTCGCTTTCGTAGAAGTCGAACAGTTCGAACAGCTTTTCGACGTTGGCGTGTTCGAAGTTGTAGGTGGATTGCTCCACTTCGTTCTGGTGGAACACATCGCCGTAGGTCACTTTGCCGAACGGGCCGTCAGCCCACACCAAGTCGTAGACCGAGTCCACGCCTTGCAGGTACATGGCCAGGCGCTCAAGGCCGTAGGTGATTTCGCCGGTCACCGGGTAGCACTCGATGCCACCGGCTTGCTGGAAGTAAGTGAACTGCGTCACTTCCATGCCGTTGAGCCAGACTTCCCAGCCCAAGCCCCAGGCGCCCAAGGTCGGCGACTCCCAGTTGTCTTCGACGAAGCGGATATCGTGGACCAGCGGATCAAGGCCAACATGCTTGAGCGAGCCCAGATACAGTTCCTGGAAATTGTCCGGGTTCGGCTTCAATACCACCTGGAACTGGTAGTAGTGCTGCAGACGGTTCGGGTTTTCGCCGTAGCGGCCGTCAGTCGGGCGACGACTGGGCTGCACATAAGCGGCGTTCCAGGTTTCCGGGCCAATGGCCCGCAGGAAGGTAGCGGTGTGGAAAGTGCCGGCGCCTACTTCCATATCGTAGGGCTGAAGTACCACACAACCTTGCTCGGCCCAGTATTGCTGGAGGGCGAGGATCAAGTCTTGGAAGGTACGCACGGCTGGCGTAGGCTGGCTCACGAAATTCACCTGTTACTTGGGCTGCGATTTAAAGAGCGGGAGTATACCCGATTCGGCCGCGCCACCATCCCCTGGAGCCTTATGCCACGCTGCTTTTGGTGTTCTGAAGATCCGCTGTACATGGCTTATCACGATCAGGAGTGGGGAACGCCGCTACGCGATGCGCAGGGTTTGTTCGAGTTGCTTTTACTCGAAGGGTTCCAGGCGGGCCTTTCCTGGATCACCGTTTTACGCAAACGCGAGCATTATCGAAAGGTCTTGTTCGGTTTTGATCCGCAGCGGTTGGCGCAATTGAGCGATGACGAGATCGAAGCGCTGATGCTCGACCCAGGTATCGTGCGCAACCGCCTCAAGCTCAACGCCACCCGGCGCAACGCTGCGGCTTGGCTGGCGCTGGAGGACCCGGTGGGGTTGCTCTGGTCGTTTGTCGGCGGGGTGCCCAAGGTCAACCATTTCAAGGACCGCAGCGAAGTGCCGGCGATTACGCCGGAGGCTGAAGCCATGAGCAAAGCACTCAAGAAAGCCGGTTTCACCTTTGTTGGCCCGACCATCTGTTACGCGTTCATGCAGGCCTCTGGCATGGTCATGGACCACACTCAGGACTGCGACCGTTACGCGGACTTGGTCAACGCCGGTTAGAATGCGCGCTTTGCGCACCACACACGATCAGGAGTGACCTGTGGAAAAGTTTAAAGGCGCCTTGCTGGTAGGCGCTCTTCGGTTGTTTGCCCTGCTGCCATGGCGCGCAGTGCAAGCCGTGGGTTCGGCCATCGGCTGGATCATGTGGAAAACCCCCAACCGATCCCGCGAAACGGTGCGGATCAACCTATCAAAATGCTTTCCGGACATGGACCCCGCCGCTCGGGAGCGCCTGGTCGGCCAAAGCCTGATGGACATCGGCAAGTCCCTGACTGAAAGCGCCTGCGCCTGGATCTGGCCGGCCCAGCGTTCCATCGACCTAGTGCGTGAAGTCGAAGGCCTGGAAGTGCTGCACGAAGCCCTGGCCTCGGGCAAAGGCGTAGTCGGCATCACCAGCCACCTGGGCAACTGGGAAGTGTTGAACCACTTTTACTGCAACCAGTGCAAACCGATCATTTTTTACCGCCCGCCCAAGCTCAAGGCAGTGGATGAGTTGCTGCGCAAGCAGCGCGTGCAGTTGGGCAACCGTGTGGCGGCTTCCACTAAGGAAGGCATCCTCAGTGTGATCAAGGAAGTGCGTAAAGGTGGCCAAGTGGGTATTCCCGCTGACCCGGAGCCGGCGGAATCGGCGGGGATCTTCGTGCCATTCTTTGCAACCCAGGCGCTCACCAGCAAGTTCGTGCCGAATATGCTCGCGGGCCATAAGGCGGTCGGTGTATTCCTGCATGCCCTGCGACTGCCGGATGGTTCGGGCTACAAAGTGATCCTGGAAGCGGCGCCGGAAGACATGTACAGCACCGACACTGCCACGTCTTGCGCCGCGATGAGCAAGGTCGTTGAGCGTTATGTCGGCGCCTACCCGAGCCAGTACATGTGGAGCATGAAGCGCTTCAAGAAACGCCCGCCGGGTGAAGAGCGGTGGTATTGACCCAAAGACAATACAAAACCAAATGTGGGAGGGGCGGTGCGACGATTCGACTTGCCCCTCCCACATTTTCGATCTGCTTAGCTTTGGCGGTCGAGTTTCTTCAGGAACACCGTCATCTCTTTCTCGGCCTGCTTGTCGCCATGGGCCTGGGCCGCGTCAACGCCCTTCTCCCACGCCTGTCGCGCTGCGGAGTTATCACCCTGGCCTAACTGTGCCTTGCCCAACAACTTCCACGCCGCCGAATACTTCGGATCGAACTCGACGCATTTCTGCAAATGCTCCGCCGCCTTGGCGTTGTCCTTCAGATCCAAATAACCCTTGCCCAGTCCAAAGCGCAGCAGCGAGTTATCCACACCCTTGGCGAGCATTTTTTCCAGGGATTCGAGCATGTCGGTCACTCCGGTTGATCAGAAAAAGCTCAATCCCACGTGGAACAACTTCTCCACATCGCGGATATGTTTTTTATCCACCAGGAACAGGATCACGTGGTCACCCGTGGCGATCATCGTATCGTCGTGGGCAATGATCACCTCTTCGTCACGAATGATCGCGCCAATGGTTGTGCCCGGCGGCAGGCCGATATCGCGGATGGCTTTGCCGATCACTTTGCTCGACTTCGAATCCCCATGGGCGATCGCCTCAATGGCTTCCGCCGCGCCGCGCCGCAGGGAGTGCACGCTGACGATATCGCCACGGCGTACGTGGGCCAGCAAGGTGCCGATGGTCGCCAGTTGCGGGCTGATGGCGATGTCGATATCGCCGCCCTGGATCAGGTCGACATAGGCCGGGTTGTTGATGATGGTCATCACCTTCTTCGCCCCCAGTCGCTTGGCCAGCAGCGACGACATGATGTTGGCTTCGTCATCGTTGGTCAGGGCCAGGAAGATGTCGGCGTCGGCGATGTTCTCTTCCATCAACAGGTCGCGGTCCGAGGCGCTGCCTTGCAGGACGACGGTGCTGTCGAGGGTGTCGGACAAATGCCGGCAGCGCGCCGGATTCATCTCGATGATCTTCACTTGGTAACGACTCTCGATGGCCTCGGCCAGCCGCTCGCCGATCTGGCCGCCGCCGGCGATAACGATGCGCTTGTAGTTCTCGTCGAGCCGGCGCATTTCGCTCATGACGGCGCGAATATTCGCTTTGGCCGCGATGAAAAACACCTCGTCGTCGGCTTCGATCACTGTATCGCCCTGCGGCAGGATCGGCCGGTCACGCCGAAAAATCGCCGCTACGCGGGTTTCCACATTGGGCATGTGTTCACGCAGTTGGCGCAGTTGTTGGCCGACCAGTGGACCGCCGTAATAGGCCTTCACTGCGACCAATTGGGCTTTGCCACCGGCGAAGTCGATCACCTGCAAGGCGCCCGGGATTTCGATCAGGCGCTTGATGTAGTGGGTCACCACTTGCTCAGGACTGATGAGCACATCTACAGGAATGGCGTCGTTATCGAACAGACCGGCGCGGGTCAGGTAGGCGGCTTCGCGGACCCGGGCGATCTTGGTCGGGGTGTGGAACAGGGTATGGGCGACTTGGCAGGCGACCATATTGGTCTCGTCGCTGTTGGTCACGGCCACGAGCATGTCGGCATCGTCGGCACCGGCCTGACGCAGCACCGTAGGAAACGATGCACGACCTTGTACGGTGCGGATATCCAGGCGGTCGCCCAAGTCGCGCAGGCGTTCGCTATCGGTGTCGACCACGGTAATGTCGTTGGCTTCACTGGCCAAATGTTCGGCCAGTGTGCCGCCGACCTGCCCTGCCCCAAGGATGATGATTTTCATCCGGTCACTCCCTCAATAACCATTCAGCCACGCGCGGCGGCGATCTTGATCAGTTTGGCGTAGTAGAAGCCATCGTGTCCGCCTTCTTGCGCGAGCAGTTGGCGACCGTGAGGCTGCTTGATACCGGCCGTCGTGGCGAGATCCAGCTCACGGGCGCCGCTGGTGCGAGCGAGGAAGGCTTCGATCACCTCAGTGTTTTCGGTGGGCAATGTCGAGCAGGTGGCGTAGAGCAGGATGCCGCCGACTTCGAGGGTCGGCCACATCGCGTCCAACAGTTCACCTTGCAGCGCGGCCAGGGCGGCGATGTCGTCGGGTTGGCGTGTGAGCTTGATGTCCGGGTGGCGGCGGATCACACCGGTCGCGGAGCAAGGCGCGTCCAGCAGAATGCGCTGGAACGGTTTGCCGTCCCACCATGCGGCGGTGTCACGGCCGTCGGCGGCGATCAGTTCGGCGCTCAGGCCCAGGCGTGCGAGGTTTTCCCTTACACGCACGAGGCGCTTGGCTTCCAGGTCAACAGCGACGACACCGGCCAAGCCTTTTTCGACTTCCAGGATGTGACATGTCTTACCGCCTGGTGCACAACAAGCGTCCAGCACGCGCTGGCCCGGTGCCAGATCGAGCAGGTCGGCGGCCAGTTGCGCGGCTTCGTCCTGCACACTGATCCAACCCTCGGCAAAGCCCGGCAGGCTGCGTACATCGGCGGCGGCCTCCAGCACGATGCCGTCGGTGCTGTACACGCACGGCGTCGCGTTGATGCCTGCGGCCGTCAGCAATTGCAGGTACGCGTCACGGCTGTGATGGCGACGGTTGACCCGCAGGATCATCGGCGGGTGCGCATTGTTCGCCGCGCAAATGGCTTCCCACTGCTCGGGCCAGAACGCCTTGAGGGATTTTTGCAGCCAGCGCGGGTGGGCGGTGCGCACTACCGGGTCATGTTCCAGCTCCGCCAGCAGCGCCTCGCTTTCGCGTTGGGCACGGCGCAGCACAGCGTTGAGCAGGGCCTTGGCCCAAGGTTTTTTCAGCTTGTCGGCGCATCCGACGGTTTCACCGATGGCGGCGTGGGCCGGCACGCGGGTGTAGAGCAACTGATAAAGCCCCACCAGCAACAGCGCCTCGACGTCAGCATCGGCCGCCTTGAAAGGCTTTTGCAGCAGCTTGGCCGCCAGCGCCGACAAACGAGGTTGCCAACGGGCGGTGCCAAAGGCCAGGTCCTGGGTGAAGCCGCGGTCACGGTCTTCGACTTTATCCAACTGCGTGGGCAGTGAACTGTTCAGCGAAGCCTTGCCGTTGAGTACGGCGGCGAGAGCCTTGGCGGCGGCCAGACGTGGGTTCATTGCGCGGCCACCCCAAGTACAGTGCCCAGGGAAAATTTCTCACGACGGCTGTTGAACAAGTCGCTGAAATTCAGCGCCTTGCCGCCGGGTAATTGCAGACGCGTCAGGCACAGCGCCTGTTCACCGCAGGCGACCAACAGGCCTTCCTTGCTGGCGCCGATTATCTCGCCGGGGGCGCCTTTGCCGTCCGCCAAATGGGCAGCCAACACTTTCAAGGCTTCGCCGTTGAGGGTGCTGTGGCAGACCGGCCACGGGTTGAAGGCACGCACCAGCCGTTCCAGCTCCACCGCCGGGCGGCTCCAGTCGATGCGTGCTTCGTCTTTGTTCAATTTGTGGGCGTAGGTGGCCAGGCTATCGTCCTGCACTTCGCCTTCCAAGGTGCCTTCGGCGAGGCCGGCGATGGCATGGATGACGGCAGTTGGGCCCATTTCGGCCAGGCGGTCGTGCAGGCTGCCGCCAGTGTCTTCGGCGGTGATCGGCGTAACCACTTTGAGCAGCATCGGGCCGGTGTCCAAACCTGCCTCCATGCGCATCACGGTCACACCGCTTTGCGCATCACCGGCTTCCACCGCTCGCTGGATCGGCGCCGCACCGCGCCAGCGTGGCAGCAGCGACGCATGGCTGTTGATGCAACCCAGGCGCGGGATATCCAGCACCACTTGCGGCAGGATCAAGCCGTAAGCCACCACCACCAGTAGGTCAGGGCTGAGCGCAGCCAGCTCGGCCTGGGCCTCGGCGTTGCGCAGGGTAGGCGGCTGCAGTACAGGAATGTTGTGCTCAAGCGCCAACTGCTTGACCGGGCTCGGCATCAGTTTTTGCCCGCGACCGGCCGGGCGATCCGGCTGGGTATACACCGCAATGACATCGTGAGGGCTGGCAAGCAGCGCCTTGAGGTGTTCGGCGGCGAATTCAGGGGTGCCGGCAAAAACAATGCGCAATGGCTCGGTCATGGGAAGTCTCGGTTAAAAACAGTCACAAAAGAAAAAGGCTTGCCGCAGCAAGCCTTTGGAAGGAGGGCATCAAGCTTGCTGGCGATGCTTTTTTTCCAGCTTCTTCTTGATCCTGTCGCGCTTGAGCGTGGACAGGTAATCGACAAATAGTTTGCCGTTGAGGTGGTCGCATTCGTGCTGGATGCACACTGCCAGCAGGCCTTCGGCAATCAGCTCGAACGGCTTACCGTCACGGTCCAAGGCTTTGATCTTCACGCGCAGCGGGCGCTCGACGTTCTCGTAGAACTCCGGCACCGACAGGCAACCTTCCTGATATTCGCCCATCTCTTCGGTCAGTGGTTCGAACTCAGGGTTGATGTACACCATCGGCTCGCTACGGTCTTCCGACAGGTCCATGACCACGACGCGCTGATGCACGTTGACCTGGGTGGCGGCGAGGCCAATGCCCGGGGCTTCATACATTGTTTCAAACATGTCATCGACCAACTGACGAACCTTGTCGTCCACTACGGCCACCGGTTTGGCGATCGTGCGCAGGCGCGAGTCGGGGAATTCGAGGATGTTCAAAATAGCCATAAGCGTAATTGCTGCACATGTGAGGTAAAGGCAAATCGGCGGTGGGATGGACCCATACGGCCGGTGTGAAAGGTTCGAAAGCCGCGAAGGCTCTGGCATTTCACGCGAACGCACATAATAAAGGAGATTCACCCCATGAGGAAATCGCTACTCGTCTTGCTGCTATGGGCCCCGTTCGCCGCAGCCCTGCTTCCCCAACCTGGCTCGCGTCTGGATCAACCGACGCAACAGGCCATTCAGCGGTTTTTATTGCATAACCGTATTCTTGATACGCCTCAGGATCTGGACAATGCGCCTTACATTGTCGCGACCGACGGCGGGCGCGTGCTGGGGGCCAATGGCGAACGTGTGCACGCCAGAGGCGACCTGGATCCGGCCCAGCCAAGCTATGGGATCTTTCGCCGAGGCAAGGTCTACGCCGACCCCCAAACGCAGGAATTGCTGGGTATCAACGCCGATGACATCGGTACCGCGCGCTTTGTGATGGCGGGCGACCTCACCACCCTCGCTGTGCAACGGGTAACTCAGGAGGTACGCCCTGGCGACCGCCTGCTCCGCGCGCAATTGCCTACGGCGCTGGAGCCCGTAAAGTCAGCGCCTTTCATCGAAGGAAAAATCATCGATATCCCCAGGGGCGTCACCCAGATTGGCGTGCTGGACGCCGTCACCCTGAGTAAAGGCCGGCGCGACGGTCTGATGGAGGGTCAACTGCTGACCGTCATTAAAACCGGCGCCACCGTCCGCGACCCGCTCACCGGTGTTCCCACGAAGCTACCCGATGAGCGCGCCGGCACTCTGCTGGTGTTCCGCACCTACGAAAAACTCAGTTATGGCCTGGTTCTCAGCGCCTCACGCCCGTTGGCAGTCATGGACCGTTTCGAGACTGCTGCGCAAACGCAATAAATAGCCTGCTAAATAAGTTACCAACAGAGTTATCCACAGCTTGTTCCGGTCAAGGATGATCAGATGTTTCCGATAAACAGCAGTGAAATTTCCCCTTCAGAACTGGAGGCCCGACTACGCTTGCACAGGCTGCCAGAAGTAGGCCCGAAGCGTTTTAGGTTGTTGATCGAAGCGTTCGGCAGCGCTTCAAAGGCCATCAGCGCGCCTGCCAGTGCCTGGCGTGCACTGGGCTTGCCACCCATCAGCGCAGACGCTCGCCGCAGTCCCGAAATCCGAGATGGCGCCAGTGAGTCATTGGCGTGGTTGAGTCGTCCGGCCCAGCATTTGCTGATGTGGGACCAGCCTGAGTACCCGGCATTACTAGCCCAGATCGACGATGCGCCACCGCTGTTATTCGTCGCTGGCGACCCTTCAATCCTCGAAAAACCTCAACTGGCGATGGTCGGCAGCCGGCGCGCGTCGCGCCCTGGCATGGACACCGCTGCCGCTTTTTCCCGTAGTTTGGCCAGCGCCGGTTTTGTCATCACCAGTGGCCTCGCACTGGGTATCGACGGCGCGGCGCATCAGGCGGCATTGGATGTGGGTGGACACACCATCGGCGTGCTTGGCACCGGCCTGGAAAATGTTTATCCACAGCGCCATCGACGGCTCGCAGAGGCGATGATTGCCCAGGGCAGCGCAGTGATTTCCGAGTTCCCACTGGACGCTGGGCCTCAGGCGAGCAACTTTCCGCGGCGCAATCGAATCATCAGTGGTCTGTCGCTGGGCGTGCTGGTGGTGGAAGCCAGTGTGGCCAGTGGCTCGCTGATCACCGCGAAGCTGGCTGCCGAGCAAGGCCGGGAGGTGTATGCCATCCCGGGCTCCATCCATCACCCTGGGGCCAAAGGCTGTCATCAGTTGATCCGCGATGGTGCAATGCTGGTGGAAACCATTGAGCACATCCTCGAAGGCTTGCGGGGCTGGCAGGCTTTGTCGCGCCCGGCGCCGATGCCGGTGATCCATCCGCTGGTGGCGTTGCTGCACGCGGCGCCCCACACCAGCGAAGCCCTGGCGATTGCCAGCGGTCGGCCTTTGTCCCAAGTGTTGGCGACCCTCACGGAGCTGGAGCTTGAAGGCCAGGTGATTTGCGAAAGCGGTCGCTGGCTGGCGCGTGGTCAGCTTTTATAGCTGCCGGTTTTTTGGAACTAGGTTTTGTAAAGAAGATCGGTAAACTGCCCAGAGCTTTAGTCCGGAGAATGAGCAATGGTCAACAGGTGGCGTGTGTTGGAAACCGCACGAGAAATTCGCGCAGGCGCGGTGATTGCCTATCCAACCGAGGCGGTATGGGGCTTGGGCTGCGACCCGTGGAATGAAGAAGCAGTCGACCGTTTGCTCGCCATCAAGAATCGCTCGGTGGACAAGGGCCTGATCCTGGTGGCCGACAACATTCGTCAGTTTGATTTTCTCTTCGAAGATTTCCCCCAAGACTGGATCGACCGTATGGCCAGCACCTGGCCAGGGCCGAACACTTGGCTGGTGCCCCATCAGGACTTGCTGCCGGCATGGGTGACCGGTGTGCACGACACGGTCGCGCTACGGGTTACTGACCATCCGCTTGTGCGGGATTTGTGTTCGCTGGTCGGGCCGTTGATTTCCACGTCGGCCAACCCTCAAGGCCGCCCGGCTGCGCGCTCGCGGATTCGCGTGGAGCAGTATTTCCGTGGTCAGGTCGACTTGGTACTGGGCGGTGCCCTCGGCGGTCGCAAGAATCCAAGCCTGATTCGTAATCTGGCAACCGGTGAGGTGGTGCGACCGTCGTAATACTGAGGTGTGGCTGATCGCCGGCAAGGCACCTCCTACAGAGGATTGCGTGCTCTTGCCGGCGATAGCGTTCTGAAGCCTTACGGCAACAGGATGGTCGACCCAGTGGTACGCCGCGCCGACAACTCCGTCTGTGCCTTCGCCGCTTCCGCCAGCGAATACCGCTGGTTGATATCAATGCGCACCTTGCCGCTCTGGATCATCGAAAACAGATCATCCGCCATCGCCTGCAAGTTCGCCGGGTTGTTGGCGTAGGTCGCCAGGGTCGGTCGTGTCACGTACAGCGAGCCCTTGGCCGAGAGTATCCCCAAGTTCACCCCATCCACCGCGCCCGAGGCATTGCCAAAGCTCACCACCAACCCACGGGGCGCCGCGCTGTCCAGGGAAGTCAGCCACGTGTCCTTGCCGACACCGTCGTACACCACCGGGACCTTTTTGCCGTCGGTCAATTCCAGCACGCGCTGTGCGACGTTTTCCTTGCTGTAGTCGATGGTTTCCCAGGCACCGAGGGATTTGGCCAAAGCGGCTTTCTCTGGCGAACTCACGGTACCGATCAACTTCACGCCGAGCGCCTTGGCCCATTGGCAGGCCAGGGAGCCCACGCCACCGGCAGCAGCGTGGAACAGGATGGTCTCGCCGCCCTTCAGTTCATAGGTCTGGCGCAACAGGTACTGCACGGTCAGGCCCTTGAGCATGGCACCGGCGGCTTGTTCGAAGCTGATGTCGTCCGGCAGGTGCACCAGGTTAGCGGCGGGCAGTACGTGCAGTTCGCTGTACGCGCCGAGCGGGCCGCTGCCGTAGGCCACGCGGTCGCCGACCTTGAATTGGGTGACTTCGCTGCCAACCGCGTCAACTACGCCGGCGCCTTCTGCGCCCAGACCGGACGGCAAGGCCGGTGGTGCGTACAGGCCGCTGCGGAAATAGGTGTCGATGAAGTTCAGGCCAATGGCCTCGTTACGCACACGAACCTGCTGCGGGCCCGGCTCCGCCGGCGTGTAGTCCACATATTCAAGTACATCGGGGCCGCCATGGGCGCTGAACTGGATACGTTTGGCCATCTGCACTTCTCCTTGGGTCGAATTCGCGTAGCCCCCTATCGGACTCCTAAGCTTGATCTTCGTCAACTGCGACGGCATAGGGTGCAGTGGTATCCTGTGCGCCCATTTGCCGCCGACGCCCAATGGCCTCGCGTAGCTTTGCCCGATTCAAGGTGATGCCATGACTACCCGCACCGAGGCTGTAAAGGCCTACCTGCTTGACCTGCAAGACCGCATTTGCAGCGCCCTGGAAACCTTTGAGACGGACACTCGCTTTATCGAAGACGCCTGGACCCGGCCTGCCGGCGGTGGCGGTCGCACCCGTGTGATCGAAAACGGTTCGGTGATCGAAAAAGGCGGCGTTAACTTTTCTCACGTATTCGGCAGCGGCCTGCCACCATCCGCCAGCGCACACCGCCCAGAGCTGGCCGGTCGTGGCTTTGAAGCCCTCGGCGTGTCGCTGGTGATCCACCCGCACAACCCTCATGTGCCGACGTCCCATGCCAACGTGCGTTTTTTCATCGCTGAAAAAGAAGGCGAAGAGCCGGTGTGGTGGTTCGGTGGTGGCTTTGACCTCACTCCGTATTACGGCAACGAAGAAGACTGCATCCACTGGCACCGTGTTGCCGAGCAGGCCTGCGCACCTTTTGGCCCGGACGTGTACTCGCGCTACAAGGCCTGGTGTGACACCTACTTCCATATCAAGCATCGCAACGAACCCCGTGGTATCGGCGGCCTGTTTTTCGATGACTTGAACGAGTGGGACTTCGACACCTGCTTCGCCTTCATCCGCGCCATCGGCGATGCCTATATCGATGCTTATCTGCCGATCGTGCAGCGTCGCAAAGCCATGGCCTATACCGAGCAGCAGCGCCAGTTTCAGGAATTCCGTCGTGGCCGCTATGTTGAATTCAACCTGGTCTACGACCGTGGCACCCTATTTGGTCTGCAATCGGGCGGGCGTACCGAATCGATCCTGATGTCGCTGCCGCCGCAAGTGCGCTGGAGCTATGACTGGAAGGCCGAGGCCGGCAGCGAAGAGGCGCGGCTCACTGATTACTTCCTGCAAGACCGCGACTGGCTTGGCGTTGTCGCGCCTAAGGCGGCGGTCTGATGGATCGTTATGTTGTCTTCGGCAACCCCATCGGTCACAGCA
The DNA here is from genome assembly GCF_002742505.1 of Pseudomonas sp. 2995-1. Classification (NCBI taxonomy): domain Bacteria; kingdom Pseudomonadati; phylum Pseudomonadota; class Gammaproteobacteria; order Pseudomonadales; family Pseudomonadaceae; genus Pseudomonas; species Pseudomonas sp. 2995-1. Next base: position 673,382 of record NZ_LJSA01000332.1, read on the forward strand.
AGTCGCCGCTGATTCACCGCATGTTCGCCGAGCAGACCGGCGAACAATTGGACTACAGCACTTTGCTTGCGCCCTTGGAGGATTTCACCGGTTGTGCCCGTGAGTTTTTCCAGCAAGGCCGTGGCGCTAACGTCACCGTACCGTTCAAGGAAGACGCTTACCGTCTGGCCAATAGCCTCACCGAGCGCGCCCAACGCGCCGGTGCGGTGAACACCCTGAGCAAGTTGGCCGATGGCACGCTGCTGGGTGATAACACCGACGGCGCGGGCCTGGTGCGCGACCTGACGGTAAACGCCGGGTTGAGCCTGCAAGGCAAACGCATCCTGTTGCTGGGTGCCGGTGGCGCGGTACGCGGGGCGTTGGAACCGTTGCTGGCTGAGCGTCCTGCTTCATTGATCATCGCCAATCGCACTGTGGAAAAGGCTGAATTGCTCGCCGAGTTGTTCGACGACTTGGGCCCGGTGTCGGCCAGTGGTTTCGACTGGCTGCGTGAGCCGGTGGACGTAATCATCAATGCCACGTCTGCCAGCCTGTCAGGCGATTTACCGCCGATTGCCGGCAGCTTGATAGAACCGGGCAAGACCTTTTGCTACGACATGATGTATGCCAAGGAGCCGACCGCGTTTTGCCGCTGGGCGGCTGAGCAAGGTGCAGCTGTGGCAATGGATGGCCTGGGCATGCTGGTTGAACAGGCCGCTGAAGCGTTCTTTCTATGGCGCGGTGTGCGCCCGGATTCGGCGCCGGTGTTGGCTGAACTGCGCCGTCAGTTGGCGCAGTAATCAATCTTCAAACTGGATGGGGCAGTTATCGGCCCCTTCCAGTTTCTTCAGCTCTTCAACCACCTGCGGCCGTGCCCCGCGTAATGTCAGGCTACGCCCCAACCCCTTCAATCTCCGCGCCTCCTGGTGCAGCATCTCTACCCCGGAATAGTCGATAAAGTTGATCTGCTGCGCCTCGATCACCACCCGCTTGCCCTGCAAACTTTGCAGGCGCACTTGCAGGTAATGGCTGGCGCCAAAAAAGATCGAGCCGCCGACTCGCAATATATCTTCGTCACCGTCTCGCCATTGTTGAACCCGTGGCTGCGACGTGCGTTTGAGATAGAAAAACAGCGACGCCAGCACTCCCGCATAGATCGCCGTTTGCAGCTCCAGTAATAACGTGGCGACACAGGTCAGGCTCATCACCACAAACTCTGCACGGCTGACGCGAAACAGCGCGCGAATAGCACGATGATCCACCAAGCCCCAGCAAATCAGCAGGATGCTCGCCGCCATGCTCGGAATTGGAATATGCGCGATCAATGCCGCACCAAATAACGCAAACAGCGCCACCCATAACGCGGAAAACACCCCGGCCAAAGGCGAGCAGGCACCTGCCTCGTAGCTGAGGCCTGAGCGGGTAAAGGAACCGGCCGACAGATAGCCGGAGAAAAATCCGCCGACGATATTGGATAAACCCTGCGCGCGAACTTCCTGATTCGCGTCGAGCAACTGTTGGGAACGAGCCGACAGCGAGCGGGCAATCGACAGGCTGGTCACCAGTCCCAGCATGCCCACCGCCACGGCACTGGGCAGCAGGCGCAGGATCATGTCCAGGTCCAACGGTAACGGGCTGAACGGCGGCAGTTTGCCGATAAACGAACTGACCAACGCCACATGCCCGAGCATCGCCGGCCACAGCCATGCCGCGAGGCTGCTCAACGTCAGTGCGATCAACAGTGTCGGCCAGCGTGGCACCAGGTACTTGAGCAATGCGCCCACCAGCAAGGTGCACAAGCCCAAGGCGAGTGAAGCGTGGTCCCATTCGCCGCCATGGTCGATCAACGCCAGCAGGCTATTGATCGCCGTCGCCTGGCTCGGCAAGTCCAGCCCCAGCAGATTGGGTAGCTGCCCGAGCGCGATTACTATTGCGGCGCCTAAAGTGAACCCCAGCACCACCGAGTGAGACACAAAGTTCACCAGCGCGCCAAAGCGCAGCATTCCCAGTAACCACTGGAACACGCCCGCGATGAACGTCAGCAACAGGATCAAAGTGATGTAGTCCTGCGATCCCGGTACGGCCAGTGGACTGACGCTGGCATACAGCACGATGGAAATCGCCGCCGTCGGGCCGCAAATCAGGTGCCAGGACGAGCCCCACAAGCAGGCAATCAGTACCGGAATGATTGCGGCATACAGGCCGTATTCCGGTGGGAGGCCGGCGATCAATGCGTAGGCAATCGACTGCGGCAGGGCAAGTACGGCGCCACTGAGGCCGACCAGCGCGTCCCGGCCCACAGTGGCTCGGGTTTGACGCGGGAGCCAGCTGAGGAAGGGGAAGAGTGTATGGCGGTTGGGCCGGGGCATTTATAACTCGGCTGAAAAGGTTTGACTCAGGGTATCAGTACACACTGGTCCTTGTGGGAGGGGGCTTGCTCCCGATATAGGTGGACCCGTCTAAATCTCTCTGACTGGCACTCCGCTATCGGGAGCAAGCCCCCTCCCACATTGGAATAGCGCAAGGCCCTAGAGTTTGGCCTTTACTGCCGGCAACGCGTCCTTGCCATCCACGGTTTTCACACCGTCCAACCATTTATCCAGCACCGCCGGGTTCGCCTTGATCCACGCCTTCGCCGCTTCGGCATTGCTGACCTTTTTATTAACCACCTCAGCCATGATGCTGTTCTCCATCTCCTGGGTGAAACTCAGGTTGGTCAGCAGTTTTCCTACGTTTGGGCAGGCTTGTGCATAACCTTTGCGGGTCAAGGTATAAACGCTGCCGGTGTCACCAAAATACTTTTCCCCACCTTTGAGGTAGTGCATTTTCAACTGCACGTTCATCGGATGCGGGGTCCAACCGAGGAAGGTGACGAAGCGCTGTTTCTTCACCGCCCGCGACACTTCCGCGAGCATCGCTTGTTCGCTGGACTCGACCAGCTTCCATTGGCCCAGATCAAAGTCATTCTTCTTGATGATCTCCTGCAACGAGATATTCGCCGGCGCGCCGGAGCCGATGCCGTAGATCTTCTTGTCGAACTTGTCGGCAAATTTGTTCAGGTCGGCGAAGTCATGCACACCCGCGTCCCACACGTAGTCCGGCACGGCGAGGGTGAACTCGGTGCCGTCGAGGTTTTTCGCCAGTTGCACCACATCGCCATTGGCCACGAACTTGTCGTAAAAACCCTGCTGCGCGGGCATCCAGTTGCCGAGGAACACATCCACCTGGCCGTCTTTGAGCCCGCCGAAGGTAATCGGCACCGCCAGGGTGTCGACCTTGGGTTTGTAGCCCATGCCCGTCAGCAGAAAACCGGTGATGGCATTGGTGGCCGCGATATCGCTCCAGCCCGGATCGGCCATTTTTACGGCTTCACAGCTGGTGTCTGCATACACATTGGCGCTGCCCAGCACCAGCATGCCCACTATCACAGATAACTTTTGCATGGCCTTCCCTCTGTATTTATTGGTTTTGGCAGGGTTGTGGATAACGTGCCTTGCGCTCCAGGTCATCGAGGTCGATATGGTTGCGCATGTATTGCTGACTGGCGTCGACCAGTGGCTGGTGATCCCAGCTCTTCAGCTTGCCTTGGGTCAGCGCCTCAAACACCAGGCGTCGACGGCGTTGGCTGGCGAGCACCTGCTGGTGGATCGCCGCGATGTCCCATTTGGCCCGCGCCTCAGCCAGGAAGGCGTCGAACAGTGCCCGGTGCTGCGGCGACTGGCTGAGTTCTTCCTGCTCCTGTGGGTCGTTGTGAACATCGAACAATAGACAAGGGTCGTCTTCGCTGTAGATGAATTTGTAGGCGCCACGGCGAATCATCATCAGCGGGCTGATGGTGCCTTCGGCCATGTATTCGCCGAACACTTCGTCGTGCCCGCCCTGCCCTTGCAAGTGCGGGATCAGCGAGCGGCCATCGAGTGGCAGGTGTGGGTCGAGTTGACCGCCGGCCAGTTCCACCAGGGTCGGCAGCAGGTCGGCGGTGGACACGGCGTTGGACACGCGGCCCGCCGCAAACTGCCCCGGAGCGCAGATCAGCAGCGGCACGCGGGCTGCCATTTCAAACCAGTGCATTTTGTACCAGAGGCCGCGCTCGCCGAGCATGTCGCCGTGGTCGCCGGAGAACACGATAACTGTGTCGTCGGCCAGGCCGGTGTCTTCCAGGGTTTGCAGCAGCTTGCCGACATTGCTGTCGATGTAACTGCAGGCGCCAAAGTAAGCCCGGCGCGCATCGCGGATCTTATCCACAGGCAGCGGCTTGTCCCACAGGTCATAGACCTTGAGCAGGCGCTGGGAATGCGGGTCGAGATCACTTTGCGCGGGCGTTGCAGGCAAAGGAATGTCGTTGTCGTCGTACAGATCCCAGAACGGCTTGGGAATGGTGTACGGGTCGTGGGGATGGGTCATGGATACGGTCAGGCAGAACGGCTGGTCGCCGTCCTCACGAATATGGTCGAATAGGTACTGCTGGGCCTTGAACACCACCTCTTCGTCAAAATCCAGCTGATTGGTGCGCACGCAAGGACCTGCTTGCAGCACCGAGGACATGTTGTGGTACCAGCTGGGGCGCACGTCCGGCTCGTCCCAGTTCACTGCCCAGCCGTAGTCGGCGGGGTAGATGTCGCTGGTCAGGCGTTCCTCGTAGCCGTGCAGTTGGTCGGGGCCGCAGAAATGCATCTTGCCCGACAGTGCAGTGCGGTAACCGAGACGACGCAGGTAGTGAGCGTAGGTCGGTACATCGGCGGGGAAATCAGCCGCGTTGTCGTAGGCGCCAATCTTGCTCGGCAATTGGCCGCTGACCAAGGTAAAGCGCGACGGCGCGCACAGCGGGCTGTTGCAATAGGCGGCGTCGAACACCACGCCTTGCTCGGCGAGGCGGCTCAGATTCGGCAGCTTGATCGGGGAGGAACCGTAGAACGGCAGCATCGGCGCGGCCATTTGATCGGCCATGATGAAAAGAATGTTCTTGCGCTTCATGGGTTCTCGGCATTCCATAGGCGGTGTTTATGCGATTGAGCATGCGGCCCATGGAAAATGGGGTAAAGCCCATGAAAAGCAATGTCTAGGATAAGCACAGCTTATGTATGAATCCCTTGGTGACCTGTCCCTCGACCTGCTGCGCGCGTTTGAAGCGGCGGCACGTCATCGCAGCTTTACCGCCGCCGCGATGGAACTGGGCACCACTCAACCAGCGATCAGCCAGCAGATCAAGCGCCTGGAAGAACAGTTGGCGGTCCGCCTGTTTGATCGCATCTACCGCGGCATCGAACTGACGGACGCCGGCGCCTTGCTGTTCGAGCATGTGCAGGGCGGTTTGCAGGCCATTAACCACGGCTTGAGCGTGATCACCCAGCAGGACCAGCACGAAGTGCTGCAAGTGGCCACAGACTTTGCGTTCGCTGCCTACTGGCTGATGCCGCGCCTGCATCGCTTCCACGCCGCCAATCCGCAGGTGGACGTGAGCCTGGTGACCAGCGAGCGCAACCACGCCACCTTGCGCAGCGATATCGACGTGGCGGTGCTGTTTGGCGATGGCCGCTTCAAGCAGGGCGACAGCCTGTGGCTGTTCAATGAGGAAGTGTTCCCGGTGTGCAGCCCGCAGTGGCTCAAGGACCAATCCGCGCCGCTGACGTTACAGAATCTGCACGATGTGCCTTTGCTGCACTTGCGCCAGGAAAACAACAGCCAGTGGTTCGACTGGAGTGGCGTATTCCGCGAGCTGGGCATCAGCGCTGCGCCCACTCCCGGCCAGCTTCGCTTCGACAACTACACCTTGCTGATCCAGGCAGCGATTGCCGGCCAAGGGGTGGCGATCGGCTGGCGCCATTTGGTGGATAACCTGCTGGAACAGAACTGGTTGTGCCGACCGATCGGCAACACGGTGATTTCGCGCTTTGGCTATTACGTGGTGCAGCCCCAGCGCAAGCGGCGTGGACAGTTGGTCGAACGTTTCGTCGACTGGTTGCAGGCAGAACAGGCCAGCAGCGCGCAGTCCCTGACCGGACTGGCCCTGCCGTCGATTGCGGTCTAGGATTTGCCGCACATTGGATCCGGAGTCCGTCATGCAACGTATCAAGGGTTACCACGCCCATATCTACTTCGACGCAAGCACCATTGAGCAGGCGCGCACCCTGTGCGAAGACGCCGCCAAACTCTTCCCACTGCGTATGGGACGTGTGCACGAAAAACCCGTAGGCCCACACCCGGACTGGAGCTGCCAGTTGGCGTTCGACCCCGAATACATCGGCGTGGTGCTGCCGTGGCTGGTGATCCATCGCAACGGTTTGGTGGTGTTCCTGCACCCTGATACCGGTGATGACTTGAAGGATCACACCGACTACGCGATCTGGATGGGTGCGATGCGCGAGCTGGACCTGTCGGTTTTTTAACCTCTCTTTATCAGATGAAACCCGTTCCTTCGCGCAGTAAAAGGCGAGGAAGTTGTAGGATTTATCTTGCTTCGTCTCACTATATGGGACTGTTATTTATATATTGAGATATATCCGGCCATAGGTTTATATTCGCCCATCTGCTTTTTTCAGCACCCACTCATTTCAGGTGAAGCAATGCAGGCGCAATTGATCGCGCTCGATTGGGGGACCAGCTCCCTTCGTGCTTATAAACTCGGCCCCGCGGGCGTAGTGCTGGAACAGCGCTCGCTGGCGTCGGGCATCATGCATTTGCCCAGCGAGCCCCGGGACATCGCCGGTGTGCGCTGCAGCGATGGCTTCGAGTTGGCGTTCGATACGGCGTGCGGCGATTGGCTCGACGCCCAACCCAATCTTGCGGTGATTGCCTGCGGCATGGTCGGCAGCGCCCAAGGCTGGAGCGAAGCGGCGTATCGCAGCACGCCGGTCGACGTCGCCAGCCTGGGCAAGGCGTTGCACACGGTACGCAGCCTGCGCGGTGTCGATGTGCATATCGTGCCCGGCGTGATCGAGCAGGTCGGCTTGCCCAACGTGATGCGCGGCGAAGAAACCCAGGTGCTGGGTGTGCTGCAAAGCCTGTCGGTCGCTGGTGAATTGCTGATCGGCCTGCCCGGCAGTCATTCCAAATGGGTCGAGGTGGTGGAAGGTTGCATCACCCACTTCGATACCTTCATGACCGGTGAACTGTTCGCGGTGCTGAGCAAGCACAGCCTCTTGGGGCGTACGCAAAAGGTATCCGAGCAGTTCCAGGCCGAGGCTTTCGACCGCGGCGTTCAAGTGGCGCTGTCAAAAGATGGCCAGCGCGGCGTGCTGTCGACCTTGTTCAGTGCGCGCACCCTGGGCCTGACCGCCGAACTCACCCCTGAGCAGCAGCCCGATTACTTATCCGGCCTGCTGATCGGTCATGAACTGGCCGGCTTGCCAGTCAGTGCACGGCACATCCCCATCATCCTGGTAGGCGCCGGCCCGCTGTGCGTGCGCTACCAACGCGCCCTCGCCCTCTGCGGTTTCACCCACGTCAGCCTGGCGCAGGAAGCGACCGAGCGCGGCCTGTGGCAACTGGCAGTGGCCGCCGGGCTCACTCAACCTGCAACGGAGGCCTGACATGCTCAAGCAAGCACTCGCACAAAACGGTTTGATCGCGATCCTGCGCGGCCTGCGCCCTGACGAAGCCCAGGCGGTCGGCCAGGTGCTGTACGACGCCGGTTTTCGTGTGATCGAAGTCCCGCTGAATTCGCCGGACCCTTACACCAGCATCCGCACCCTGCGCGACAGCCTGCCCGCCGATTGCCTGATCGGCGCCGGGACGGTGTTGACGCCGGAGCAGGTCGAGCAGGTCAAAGCCGCTGGAGGCCAGGTGATCGTTATGCCCCACAGCGATGCCAAGGTCTTGCGCGCCGCGAAAGCCGCAGGCCTGTACCTGTCGCCGGGTGTGGCTACGCCCACCGAAGCGTTCGCCGCGCTGGACGAAGGCGCCGACGTGTTGAAGCTGTTCCCGGCCGAGCAAATGGGCCCTGCGGTGATCAAGGCGTGGCTTGCAGTATTGCCAGCCGGCACGCTGTTGCTGCCGGTGGGCGGCATCACCCCGGACAACATGCAGGTGTTTACCGATGCCGGCGCCAAAGGGTTCGGGCTGGGTTCCGGGTTGTTCAAACCGGGTATGACAGTGGATCAGGTAGCGAGCCGCGCCCAAGCGTATGTCGCCGCATGGAAAGCCCTGAGCTGATATCAAGTTCCGCGCCCCTGGCGCTGCATCTATAAGAGAGATAACAGATGAAAATCACCAAACTGACGACCTTTATCGTCCCGCCGCGCTGGTGCTTCCTCAAGGTTGAAACCGACCAGGGCGTGACCGGTTGGGGTGAGCCCGTGGTCGAAGGCCGCGCACACACTGTGGCGGCTGCCGTTGAAGAACTGTCCGACTACCTGATCGGCAAAGACCCACGCAATATCGAAGACATCTGGACCGTGCTCTACCGCGGCGGCTTCTACCGTGGCGGCGCTGTTCACATGAGCGCCCTCGCGGGTATCGATCAGGCGCTGTGGGACATCAAGGGCAAGGCCCTCGGTGTGTCCGTCAGCGACCTGTTGGGTGGCCAGGTGCGCGACAAGATTCGCGTGTACTCGTGGATCGGCGGCGACCGCCCGGCCGACACCGCCCGCGCTGCCAAAGAGGCCGTGGCTCGCGGTTTTACCGCCGTGAAAATGAACGGCACCGAAGAATTGCAGTTCGTCGACAGCTTCGAAAAAGTCGACCTGGCCCTGGCCAACGTGGCTGCCGTGCGTGATGCGGTCGGCCCTAACGTGGGCATCGGCGTCGACTTCCATGGCCGGGTGCACAAGCCCATGGCCAAGGTACTGATGAAAGAGCTGGACCCGTACAAGCTGATGTTTATCGAAGAGCCGGTGCTCAGCGAAAACTACGAAGCGCTCAAGGAACTGGCACCGCTGACCAGCACGCCGATTGCCCTGGGCGAGCGCCTGTTCTCGCGTTGGGACTTCAAGCGCGTGCTCAGTGAAGGCTACGTCGACATCATCCAGCCGGATGCCTCCCACGCCGGCGGCATCACCGAAACCCGCAAGATCGCCAACATGGCCGAAGCCTACGACGTGGCCCTGGCCCTGCACTGCCCGCTGGGCCCGATCGCCCTGGCGGCGTGCCTGCAACTGGATGCGGTTTGCTACAACGCGTTTATCCAGGAGCAAAGCCTGGGCATTCACTACAACGAGAGCAATGACCTGCTCGACTATGTGCGTGATCCGGGCGTGTTCGACTATGACCAGGGTTTCGTGAAGATCCCTAACGGGCCGGGCCTGGGCATTGAGATCAACGAGGAATACGTGATCGAACGCGCCGCCATTGGCCACCGCTGGCGCAACCCGATCTGGCGTCATGCTGATGGCAGCTTTGCCGAGTGGTAATAGCCTCTGACTGAATCAATGCGGTCAAAAAATGTGGGAGGGGGCTTGCCCCCGATAGTGGTGTGTCAGCTAGCACATCCATAGCAGGCAGACTGCAATCGGGGGCAAGCCCCCTCCCACAGGTTGATCCGATTTCTTCAGCCAGCTCAGTTTCAGTCCTCAACAAACATAAGAAGAGGCAACCCCCATGCACCCTGAATCCTTCACCGGGCAGGCTTCTTTAGTCACGCCTACCAGAAAGCGCTTCTTCATCATGGTGCTGTTGTTTATCACCGTGGTGATCAACTACCTCGACCGCAGCAACCTGTCGATTGCCGCCCCGGCGTTGACCAGCGAATTGGGGATCGACCCGGTGCATGTCGGGCTGATTTTCTCGGCGTTCGGCTGGACCTATGCCGCCATGCAGATCCCCGGCGGTTGGCTGGTGGATCGAGTGCCGCCGCGTATCCTCTACACCGTCGCCCTGCTGCTTTGGTCCATCGCCACCGTGATGCTCGGTTTCGCCGCCAGCTTTATTGCGCTGTTTGTATTGCGCATGGCCGTTGGCGCGCTGGAAGCACCGGCCTACCCGATCAACAGCCGCGTGGTCACCACTTGGTTTCCTGAGCGTGAGCGCGCGACGGCGATCGGTTTCTACACCTCCGGGCAATTCGTCGGGTTGGCGTTCCTCACGCCGGTACTGGCTTGGCTTCAACACTATTACGGCTGGCACATGGTGTTTGTCGTGACCGGTGGTGTCGGTATTTTGTGGGCGGGGATCTGGTACGCCGTGTACCGCGAGCCGAAGGACTTCAAAGGCGCCAACGACGCTGAAATCCAACTGATCCGTGATGGCGGCGGCCTCGTGGATATGCAGGAAAAAGCCACCAAGGCACCATTCAGCTGGGTCGACCTGGGCATCGTGCTGAGCAAGCGCAAGCTCTGGGGCATCTACCTGGGCCAGTTTTGCCTGAACTCAACGCTGTGGTTTTTCCTGACGTGGTTCCCAACCTACCTGGTGAAATATCGCGGCATGGACTTCATCAAGTCCGGCCTGCTGGCGTCGCTGCCGTTCCTGGCCGCGTTTGTGGGTGTGCTGTGTTCGGGGATTTTTTCCGACTGGCTGATTCGCCGAGGCGCTTCGGTGGGTTTTGCGCGTAAGTTGCCGATCATTGGCGGGCTGTTGATTTCCACGGCGATCATCGGCGCCAACTACGTGGACTCAACGGCGTGGGTGATTGCGTTCCTGGCGGTGGCGTTCTTTGGTAACGGCCTGGCGTCGATTACCTGGTCTTTGGTATCGACCCTCGCGCCTGCGCGTTTGCTGGGTCTGACCGGCGGCGTGTTCAATTTCATCGGCAACCTGTCGGCGATTGCCACGCCCATCGTGATTGGCTTTTTGGCCAGCGGCGATTCGTTTGCGCCGGCGATTACCTATATTGCGGTGCTGGCGTTGCTTGGGGCGCTTTCTTACATATTGCTTGTAGGCAAAGTCGAACGTATTGAGCTGAATGAATAACCTGTGGCGAGCGGGCTTGCTCTGGCAAGCCCCCTCGCCAGTAAGGCCTTAGTTCAGCACACCATCAAGAATTTCGTAGACGATGCCGGTGCCCACCGCGATCAACACCACATCCGGGCCCGACCGGCGCCATTCATAACCTGGGTACACCGGCAAGCGTGCGAGGGCGCGGTTGTCCAGGCGTTCGCCGTAGTAACCGCGCGGTAGCGGCTGGCCGCGTACCAGGCGCACATTCGGCGGCGGCGGCGCGCCACGGGAGAACTGGCCGTGGTTATCGTGGATGATCTGGCGCACCGGGCCGAAGTCCTGAGGTGGGCCGCCGCGATGGTTGGCCTGCGGACCGCGATGGTCGTCGCCACGTTGCTCGTGCTGGCCCTGCGGGCCGCCACGGTCATCACCTCGCTGGTCAGGCGGTGCGGCTTGCACCAGGGCGCTGGCGCCAAGCACCAGTACGCCTAGACCTGCAATCACGGATTTGGGCATTTTCATCGGGTATTCCTCAGGGCACACAAACAAAAAAGGGATTTCGAACGAGGTTCGAAATCCCTTGGTCTTGCTGTTTAGGCCGTGAAGCTGCGAGTTGATTCCTCTGTATCAGGAACTTTACCTCTCGCTACATGGCGCTTACTTACGGGCGTTACGCACACCTTCCGACAGCGCCGCGCAATGGCTCAACACCCCGTCGATGGCTTGTTGGTCGTTGCTGGCATTGGCGATGTGATCGATCAACGCCGACCCCACCACCACACCGTCCGCCAAGCGCGCGATAGCGGCGGCTTGTTCCGGTGTGCGGATACCAAAACCGATGCTGATCGGCAGGTCAGTATGGCGACGCAGGCGGGTCACGGCCTCTTCGACATGCTCCAGAGTGGCGGCACCGGCACCGGTCACGCCGGCTACCGAAACGTAGTACACAAAGCCGGAGCTGCCGTTGAGGACGGTTGGCAGACGCACGTCGTCGGTGGTCGGCGTGGTCAGGCGGATAAAGTCGATCCCCGCCGCTTGCGCCGGGTCGCACAGCTCGCCGTTATGCTCAGGTGGCATGTCGACCACGATCAGGCCATCTACACCGGCCTCTTTGGCGTCGGCGATGAACTTAGGCACGCCGTATTTGTGGATCGGGTTGAAGTAACCCATCAACACCAGCGGAGTGTCGTTGTTGTCTTTACGGAACTCGCGAACCATCTGCAGGGTTTTCAGCAGGTTCTGCTTGGCTTCCAGGGCGCGGATGTTTGCCAGTTGGATGGCTGGACCGTCGGCCATCGGATCGGTGAAGGGCATGCCCAGTTCGATCACATCGGCGCCAGCAGCAGGCAAGCCTTTGAGGATCGCCAGCGAGGTGTCATAACCGGGGTCACCGGCAGTGACGAAGGTCACCAAGGCGGCGCGGTTTTGTTCTTTCAGTTGCGCAAAGCGGGTTTGCAGGCGGCTCATCAGTGTTTCTCCTGCTGGGCGGTTTCCATGTGATGCATGACGGTCTGCATGTCTTTGTCGCCACGTCCGGACAAGTTGACCACCATCAGGTGATCCTTCGGCAAGGACGGTGCGCGCTTGAACACTTCGGCCAGCGCGTGGGCGCTTTCCAGGGCAGGAATGATCCCTTCCAAGCGGCAGCATTTGTGGAAGGCCTCAAGGGCTTCGTGGTCAGTCACCGAGGTGTACTGGACGCGGCCGATATCGTGCAACCAGGCGTGTTCCGGGCCGATGCCGGGGTAGTCGAGACCGGCGGAAATCGAGTGGGCGTCGATGATCTGGCCATCGTCGTCCTGCAGCAGGAAGGTACGGTTGCCGTGCAGCACGCCCGGTACGCCGCCGTTGAGGCTGGCGGCGTGCTTGCCGGTTTCGATGCCATGGCCGGCGGCTTCAACGCCGATGATCTCGACGCTGGTGTCATCCAGGAAGGGGTGGAACAGGCCCATGGCGTTAGACCCGCCGCCGATGCACGCCACCAGGCTGTCCGGCAGGCGGCCTTCCTGGGCTTGCAGCTGAGTGCGGGTTTCCTTGCCGATCACGGCCTGGAAGTCGCGCACCATCGCCGGGTACGGGTGTGGGCCGGCCACGGTGCCGATCAGGTAGAAGGTGTCGTCGACGTTGGTTACCCAGTCACGCAGGGCTTCGTTCATGGCGTCTTTCAGGGTGCCGGTGCCGGCGACCACGGGGATTACTTCAGCGCCCAACAGTTTCATGCGGAATACGTTGGCCTGCTGGCGCTCGATGTCGGTAGTGCCCATGTAGATCACGCACTGCAGGCCGAAACGCGCTGCGACGGTGGCAGTGGCCACACCGTGCATGCCGGCGCCGGTCTCGGCGATGATGCGTTTTTTGCCCATGCGCCGTGCCAGCAGGATCTGGCCGATGCAGTTGTTGATCTTGTGCGCGCCGGTGTGGTTCAGCTCTTCACGCTTGAGGTAGATCTTGGCGCCGCCGCAGAACTCGGTCAGGCGTTCGGCGAAATAGAGTGGGCTTGGGCGGCCGACGTAGTCGCGCTGGAAGTAGGCCAATTCTTCATTGAACGCCGGATCAATCTTGGCCGCTTCGTATTCGCGGGCCAGGTCGAGGATCAACGGCATCAGGGTTTCGGCGACGTAGCGGCCGCCGAACGCGCCAAACAAGCCGCTGGCGTCAGGGCCGTTGCGCAGATCGGTCTGGGACTGAGTCATGGGACGCTCCAGGAAAGAAGATGTGTAAGAAACAATGAGGGCCACTCTACCCCTCACGCCCCAGGCTGAAAACCGATAAGATTGCCGCAACCTGTCAGGAAAACTCACAGATGAGTCGAGACCTTCCGCCCCTCAATGCCCTGCGCGCCTTTGAAGCCACCGCTCGGCTTAATAGCGTCAGCCAAGCTGCTGAGCAATTACATGTGACCCACGGTGCAGTCAGCCGGCAGTTGAAGGTGCTGGAGGAGCACCTGGGGGTGAGCCTTTTCGCCAAAGATGGGCGCGGCCTTAAACTCACAGATTCCGGCGTTCGACTTCGGGATGCCAGTTTCGAGGCGTTCGAACGTTTAAGGGATGTCTGCGCCGAACTGACTCAGGCCAGCGCCGATGCGCCCTTCGTGCTCGGCTGCTCGGGGAGTTTGCTGGCGCGTTGGTTGATCCCGCGCTTGGGGCGTCTGAACTCAGACTTGCCGGACTTGCGCCTGCACTTGTCGGCGGGTGACGGCGACCTTGATCCTCGGCGTCCCGGTCTCGATGCCCTGCTGCTATTCGCCGAGCCACCTTGGCCGGCGGACATGCAGGTGTATGAGCTGGCCAGCGAACGCATCGGCCCGGTGATGAGCCCGCGCTTTATCGGTTACGAGCGTCTGCGGCTCGCGCCCGCCTCGGCTTTATGTGGCGAAGCCCTGCTGCACACCACATCGCGTCCGCAAGCCTGGCCAAGTTGGGCGCAGCAACACGGCATCGCGTCCGGTGCGTTGAAACACGGCCAGGGTTTTGAGCATTTGTATTATTTGCTGGAAGCGGCGGTGGCCGGGCTGGGTGTAGCGATCGCTCCGGAGCCGTTGGTGGCGGAGGACTTGCGTGCAGGTCGCCTGGTGGCGCCGTGGGGTTTCAGTGAAACCCCGGCGCACCTGGCATTGTGGCTACCCAAGCGCGCCGCAGACGGGCGCGCCGTGCAACTGGCGCAGTGGCTCAAAGCTGAGCTGATGCGCCAGCCTGTTTAGCCGGTCAATCAGTCACCGCGTTTGCAGAGCAGGTACGCCGCCAGCAGGCCCAATGCGCCTACCGCCACACCGGCTGTAGTCCATGGGTGCTCTTGGGCGTAGTCGCGGGTAGCAACGCTGGTTTCGCGGATTTTGACTTTGCTTTCTTCATAGGCGTCGCTGATCAGGTGGCGGGAGTGCTTGAGAGCATTCTCGGCGTTACTTTTCAGGGCCTTCAACGTTTTGCGCGACTCATCGGACGCATCGTCCTTGAGGCTTTCAAGGGACTTGAGCAGGCTCGAAATCTCGGCTTCCATGCTTTCCAGCGACGCTTTACGTAAAGAAGTGTTGGCCATTTGGACTCTCCTGAAGTGATTGAGTGGCGTGTGTAGATACCGACTCCAGCGGTTTCAGAAAGTGCAGTAAATCTGAACTTTCGAGTGGGAATGACCGCCAGAAGCAGTACGAATATTCACTGCTAGTCTTGATTGACGACCCCCAGGAGAAACGCCATGAGTGATCATCACACCTACAAGAAAGTCGAATTGGTTGGCTCGTCGACCACGAGCATCGAAGACGCCATCAACAACGCCATTGCTGAAGCCAACAAAAGCATCAAGCACCTGGAGTGGTTTGAGGTGACTGAAACTCGTGGGCATATCGAAAATGGCAAGGTCGCCCACTACCAGGTCACCCTCAAGGTGGGGTTCCGAATTGCCAGTAGTTGATAGGGCGAGTTGAACTTTGCTGGCTGGCCGATTGCCATAACCTGCGCTACAAACAATGGGTGCCGACGTGATGAGCGTCGGCACACTCTTTTCGATCAGCGCAAGGAAAGTAACGGATGAAGAAGTTCCTGTTAGCGGTAGGTTTGTTGAGCATTGCAGGCACAGCCCTGGCGGCGGGCAAGCCTTGTGACGAACTGAAAAGCGAAATTGCAGCGAAAATCGACGCCAAGGGCGCTTCGGGTTATTCGCTGGAAGTGGTGGATAAAGGCGCCTCAACCGACGCTAAAGTGGTCGGTAGCTGTGAAGGTGGTACCAAGGAAATCGTCTACAAGCGCGGTTAATCCTGTGTTGCAGACATAAAAAACCGACGCAGGTGCGTCGGTTTTTTTTCGCCTGGGTGTTAGCCCTTCATCACTTGCGCCAGCAGCTCGTAGGAATGAATCCGGTCGGCGTGTTCATACAAGTCGCTGGTGAAGATCAACTCATCGGCGCCGGTCTGCTCGACCAACACCTCCAGCTTGGCGCGGATCTTCGCCGGGCTACCCACCATCGCCAGGCCGAGGAAGCTGCCCACAGCGTCTTTTTCATGGGGCAGCCACAGGCCATCCATGGTATCGACCGGCGGTCGCTGCACCAGGCTTTGCCCGCGCATTAGCGCAAGAATGCGTTGGTAAACCGAGGTGGCCAGGTAGTCGGCCTGTTCGTCGGTGTCGGCCGCCACCAGCGGAATGCCGAGCATCACGTAGGGCTTGTCCAGCACAGCCGACGGCTTGAAGTGATTGCGGTAGACGCGAATTGCCTCGTGCATCAGACGCGGTGCGAAATGCGAGGCGAAGGCGTAGGGCAAACCGCGTTCGCCTGCCAGCTGTGCGCTGAACAGGCTGGAACCGAGCAACCAGACCGGCACGTTGGTGCCGGTGCCGGGTACGGCGATCACCCGTTGGTCCGGCGTGCGTGGGCCCAAGTAGGCCATCAGTTCGGCCACGTCTTGCGGGAAGTCATCCGCGCTGCCGGAGCGCTCACGGCGCAGGGCACGGGCGGTCATCTGGTCGGAACCTGGCGCACGGCCAAGGCCTAGGTCGATACGTCCGGGGTAGAGGCTTTCCAGGGTGCCGAACTGTTCGGCGATCACCAGCGGCGCGTGGTTGGGCAGCATCACGCCGCCGGAGCCGACGCGGATAGTCGACGTGCCGCCGGCCAGGTAACCCAGCAATACCGAGGTGGCTGAGCTGGCGATGCCGTCCATATTGTGGTGTTCAGCCACCCAAAAACGGTTGTAGCCAAACTTTTCCACGTGCTGGGCCAAATCCAGGGAATTGCGCAACGACTGCGCCACACTGCCGTTGGCCCGTACGGGCACCAGGTCGAGGGTCGAGAACTTCACGTCGGACAGCGATTTCATAAGCCTGCTTCTCCAATTGGGGCGCAGGCTTTTTAGACGATCCAAAACCTGCCGCTTCATGTGCATGTTCTATGCAATGAGGGCATATACCCGAGATTCAATAGCGAGGGTGGAAATTTCCTACTGAATTGCTAGGTTTCTCCGACAAGATGAACTTTGCCATGCTGACTATCCTCAGAACCCTTACTGACGCAAAACCACCGTTCGAGGAGAAAGCTATGAGTATCGTTAAAAAAGCATCCGCGCATTGGGAAGGCGACCTTAAGACTGGCCTGGGTTCCATCTCCACGGAAACCGGCGTGCTGCGCGAAGCGCCTTACGGCTTCAAGGCCCGTTTCGAGGGTGGCAAGGGTACCAACCCAGAAGAACTGATCGGCGCGGCCCATGCCGGCTGCTTCTCCATGGCGTTTTCCATGATTCTGGGCGATGCGGGGCTTAAGGCTGACAGCATCGACACCCAGGCCGAAGTGACGTTGGACCAAGTGGATGGCGGCTTCGCGATCACTGCGGTGCATCTGATCCTCAAGGCCAAAATTCCCGGTGCGAGCCAGGCGCAGTTTGATGAGCTGAGCAAGAAGGCGAAAGAAGGCTGCCCGGTGTCCAAAGTGCTGAATGCGAAAATCAGCCTGGATGCCACGCTGGTTAACTAACACAGCAGGTCCACTGTGGGAGGGGGTTTGCTCCCGATAGCGGTCGGTCAGTTACAGAAATGTTGACTGATGCGCCGCTATCGGGAGCAAGCCCCCTTTCACGTTCAATTCTGAGTTAAATCAGAACTCGGGTTTCCAAACTGTGGTCGAATAGCCATATGCAGCCTAGGCGCACACCCGTGCGCACTGTATTCAGGGAGCTTCACACATGAAACGTTTTGCCTTGGCGATCATCTGCGGTGTGTTGGCCACTTCGGCCGTGGCCGCGCCGAAAGATTGTGAAGAGCTTAGGAAAGAGATCGAGGTCAAGATCCAGGCTAACGCTGTGCCGTCCTACACGCTTGAGATCGTTAGCAAGGAAGAAGCTGAGAAGCACGACGTGGCCATGGTCGTCGGCAGTTGTGAGAACGGCACCAAAGCAATCGTTTACCAAAAAAACAACGACTGATCAGAGGCAGTTCACGCTGCGTTCTTCAGCCAGTAATTGGCGGGCAGCGTTATACAGGCGGATATTCGGCGTGTAGCCCAGTGAGCGCCCTTCCAGGCGATAGCGTTGGCCAGCTTCGAAATGGTCGTACTGCAGGGTTATGAAGCAGGTTCGCTCGGTCGTTTGGCCAAAGCTGCTGAAATTTCCGCCCGTAGGCACTTCAAAATCAAAACGAACCATCAGCTCGTGGCTGCCAGGCGGGAATTGGAAGTAACGTCCATCGTTAAGGTTCTTGCCGTCCAGGCGCTGCGCCATCACCAGCTTGGCACCCGGCGTCGGCGTCGCAAAATCAATCCAGGCTTGTTGCGGATCGGCGGCAGGCATCGGGGTCGACGTACAGGCGCTGATGAACACGGCGGCGACACAAAGCAAGAGCTGACGCATGACAGGCACTCGGTGATAGGACGGGTATCGCGGTCAGTATAAACACGAACCTATCACCCAGGAGCAGTGAGGGCATGGTCAGGCGTTTTCTTCCGGGGTTGATGGTTGTGCTGCTCAGCGGTTGTTCCAGCATTAGCTATTACGGCCAACTGGCGGGTGGCCAATGGCAGCTTTTGCAGGCTCGGCAGCCGGTTTCAGCGGTCGTCGCTGACTCGTCCCGCCCGCAGCAGCTACGTGACCATTTGGCGCAGTCCCAGAAAGCGCGAACCTTCGCCAGTGAACACCTGCACCTGCCTGACAATCAGAGTTACCGGCTGTACGCCGATATTGGTCGGCCTTATGTAGTCTGGAATGTGTTCGCCACGCAGGAATTTTCCCTGTCTCCTGAAAACCACTGCTTCCCCATCGCTGGTTGCGTGGCTTATCGCGGCTATTACAGCCAAGGTGCCGCGCGGGGTGAGGCTGCGTTGTTGCGCCAGCGAGGCATGGATGTATCGATTGGCGGTGTTGAGGCCTATTCCACGCTGGGTTGGTTTAATGACCCGATCATCAGTTCAATGATGAACTGGGGCGATGAACGTCTGGCCACGCTGATCTTCCATGAGTTGGCGCATCAGCGTTTTTATGTGAAGGACGACACCGAGTTCAACGAGTCATTTGCCAACTTTGTCGAGCAGGAAGGCACTCGCCAATGGCGCGCCGCCCGAGGTCTGGCTCCGCTGAGCGATGCGACGTTAAAGCAGCGTGACCAATTTATCCAACTGATCCTCGATACTCGAAAGCGCCTGGAAAAGCTCTACGCCCAGCCTTTGGTCGCCGCGCAGATGCGCCAGGCCAAGGCGGCCGAATTCGAGTACTTGCGCCGTGAGTACGGGAAGATGCGCGACAACCAATGGGGTGGGGACAAGCGCTATGACGCTTGGATCAACCAGCCGATGAACAACGCGCGGTTGCTACCGTTCGGGCTGTATGACCAGTGGGTGCCGGCATTTGCGGCGTTGTTCCGGCAGGAAGGTGGGGATTGGCTGAAGTTCTATGCTGCGGTGGAGAAGTTGGGTGGGTTGCCTGTAGTGCAGCGCAAGGCTGCGTTGAGGCAGTTGGAGGGAGGTTGAGCTCTAGGGACTCATCGGGGGCAAGTCCCCCACAGTTTTTCAACATGCGGGAAGACGCTTGCCCCCAATGGCGGCTTCAAGGGCGCTGCAAAAACGCCTGATGCATCTGCGCCAACGTCTCGAAGTGCCAGGTCGGCGCCTCGGCGTTCAACTCTTCGAAACTACCAAACCCATAACCGACGGCTGCCGAATCCAGCCCGTTGCTACGCGCGCCGATCAGGTCGTGCTTGCGATCACCAATCATCAAGGTGGTGGCCGGGTCCAGGCCTTCCTCGCGCATCAGATGGGCGATCAGCTCGACCTTGTTGGTCCGCGTCCCATCAAGTTCGCTGCCGTAGATCACCTTGAAGTGCTTGGCAAAGTCGAAATGCCTGGCGATTTCACGGGCGAATTCCCACGGCTTTGAGGTGGCTACATACAGCTGGCGACCTTGGCTGTTCAAGTCTTCCAGCAGCGGCATCACGCCGTCGAACACGCGGTTTTCATACAGCCCCGTGACTTTGAAGCGCTCGCGATAGAAATTCACCGCCTCCCACGCCTTGGCTTCATCGAAGTCGTAGAACTGCATGAATGCTTGCAGCAACGGCGGGCCGATGAAGTGTTCGAGTTTGGTCAGGTCCGGTTCATCAATGCCCAGTTTGCCGAGGGCGTATTGGATCGAGCGGGTAATGCCCTCGCGTGGATCGGTGAGGGTGCCGTCCAGGTCGAACAAAACGGTTTGGTAATGCAGGCTCATTGGTCAAATCCTTCAGCCAAGTGCAGGTCTTTGAGCTTCACGTAGTTCGCGGCGCTGTAGGTGAAAAATGCGCGCTCCTTGTCAGTCAGCGCGCGGATTTGTTTAACCGGACTGCCGACATACAAAAAGCCGCTGTCGAGTTTCTTGCCCGGTGGCACCAGGCTGCCGGCGCCGATAATCACGTCGTCTTCCACCACGGCGCCGTCCATCACGATGCTGCCCATGCCGATCAGGATGCGGTTGCCCACGGTGCAGCCGTGCAGCATGACTTTGTGAGCGATGGTCACGTCGTCGCCGATCAGCAGTGGGAAACCGTCCGGGTTGAAGGGGCCTGCGTGGGTGATGTGCAGCACGCAGCCATCCTGCACGCTGGTGCGCGCACCGATGCGGATGCGGTGCATGTCGCCGCGAATCACGGTCAGCGGCCAAACCGAGCTGTCGGTGCCGATTTCGACATCGCCGATCACCACCGCCGAAATATCGACAAAAGCCCCGGCGCCCAGGGTTGGCGTGTGGTTCTGATAGGTGCGAAGGGTCACGATAGCCTCTCTCTCTTCTGCTGATAGCTGCGGTGGGCGTTGATTGTAATTAAGATGGCCCCATCTTTGTTCTTACATGTTTCTTCAGCCAAGGTGCCCACCGTGAGCGCGAACAACCCTCTTCTGCAGTCCTACGACCTGCCGCCGTTCTCGGCGATCCGTGCCGAGCACGTGCAGCCGGCCATCGAACAGATCCTCGCCGATAACCGCGTTGCCATCGAAGGCATCCTGCAAAGCCAGGGTAAAAATCCGACATGGGCCGGGCTGGTGCTGGCCATGGACGAACTGAATGACCGACTGGGCGCCGCCTGGAGCCCCGTTAGCCACCTCAACGCCGTGTGCAACAGCGCGGAATTGCGTGAGGCCTATGAAAGCTGCCTGCCGGCATTGAGTGCCTACTCCACGGAGATGGGCCAGAACCGCGAACTGTTCCAGGCCTTCGAAGCCCTGGCCAACAGCCCTGAAGCCGCCGGCTTCGACGTGGCGCAAAAAACCATCCTTGAGCACTCTCTGCGTGACTTCCGTCTGTCGGGTATCGACCTGCCGCCCGAGCAGCAGAAGCGCTATGCCGAAGTGCAGAGCAAACTCTCCGAGCTGGGCAGCAAGTTCTCCAACCAGCTGTTGGACGCGACCCAGGCCTGGACCAAACACGTCACCGACGAGGCAACCCTCGCTGGCCTGACCGACTCGGCCAAGGCGCAAATGGCAGCGGCTGCCCAAGCCAAAGGCCTCGACGGCTGGCTGATCACCCTGGAATTCCCCAGCTACTACGCGGTGATGACCTACGCCCACGACCGCGCCCTGCGTGAGGAAATTTACGCGGCCTACTGCACCCGCGCGTCGGACCAAGGCCCGAATGCCGGTCAGAACGATAACGGCCCGGTGATGGAACAGATCCTCGACCTGCGTCAGGAATTGGCGCACCTGCTCGGTTTCGCGTCGTTCTCCGAACTGAGCCTGGCCACCAAAATGGCTGAATCCAGCGATCAGGTCCTGAGTTTCCTGCGCGACCTGGCCAAACGCAGCAAGCCGTTTGCCGCCCAGGATCTGCAGCAACTCAAGGCCTATGCCGCCGAACAAGGCTGCGCCGACCTGCAAAGCTGGGACAGCGGTTTCTACGGCGAAAAGCTGCGCGAGCAGCGCTACAGCGTGTCCCAGGAAGCCCTGCGCGCTTACTTCCCCATCGATAAAGTGTTGGGCGGCCTGTTTGCCATCGTGCAGCGCCTGTATGGCATCGAGATCGCCGAGCAGAAAGGCTTCGACACCTGGCACCCGGATGTTCGCCTGTTTGAGATCAAGGAAAACGGCCAGCACGTCGGCCGCTTCTTTTTCGACCTTTACGCCCGCGCCAACAAGCGTGGCGGTGCCTGGATGGACGGCGCCCGTGACCGTCGCCGCACCGTTGACGGCGTGCTGCAAAGCCCGGTGGCCAACCTGGTGTGCAACTTCACCCCGGCTGACAGTGGCAAGCCTGCCCTGCTGACCCACGATGAAGTTACCACGTTGTTCCACGAATTCGGCCACGGCCTGCATCACCTGTTGACCCGCGTCGAGCACGCTGGCGTGTCCGGCATCAACGGTGTCGCCTGGGATGCGGTGGAGTTACCGAGCCAGTTTATGGAGAACTGGTGCTGGGAGCCCGAAGGCCTGGCGCTGATCTCCGGCCACTATGAAAGCGGTGAGCCGCTGCCTCAGGATTTGCTGCAAAAAATGCTCGCGGCGAAGAATTTCCAATCCGGCTTGATGATGGTCCGCCAGTTGGAATTCTCGCTGTTTGACTTTGAGATGCACGCCACCCACGGTGATGGCCGCAGCGTGGCGCAAGTGTTGGAAGGCGTACGCGACGAGGTGTCGGTCATGCGTCCGCCAGCCTACAACCGCTTCCCTAACAGTTTTGCGCACATCTTCGCGGGCGGTTATGCGGCGGGTTATTACAGCTATAAGTGGGCTGAAGTGCTGTCGGCGGATGCCTTCTCCAAGTTCGAAGAGGACGGCGTACTTAACGCTGAGACCGGTCGCGCATTCCGCGAGGCGATCCTGGCGCGTGGTGGTTCCCAGGCGCCGATGGTGCTGTTCGTCGACTTCCGCGGACGCGAACCGTCGATTGACGCGCTCTTGCGCCACAGCGGCCTGAGTGAGGACGCGGCAGCATGAATGACGGGCCTGTGATCACCAAAAAACAATTCATCGCCGGGGCTGTCTGCCCGGCGTGCAGCGAGCCGGACAAGCTGAAAATGTGGACCGAGGACAACGTACCGCACCGCGAGTGCGTGGCCTGCGGGTATACCGATACGCTCAATGACCAAGGGCTGTCGGTGCCCAAGGAGTTGGGTACGCGGGTGAATACGTCTGCGCTTAAAGCGCCAGCCGATCCCAAGGTTCAGGCAGTGCAATTCTTCCCGAATCCGAAATTGAAAAAAGACTAACGGCCCTACCCGGGCCAATGTGGGAGGGGGCTTGCCCCCGATAGCGCAAGGTCAGCCAGCCTCTGGATTGGCTGACCCGCGGCTATCGGGAGCAAGTCCCCTCCCACATTTTTTTGCCTGCAATTATTCGACTTAGGTCGCTGAATCCATAATCTACATCCTTAGCCTGCTATCATTTGTAACTATTGATTGCCCAAATACCGACGAGCCGCTCCCCAGAAGTGGCCGAATAAACCCGTGACCACATGATGAGGTGCACCCATGTCTGATCAAGATCAAGACAACCCCCGGCGTGATTTTTTGCGCAAATCCTTGACCTTGATCCCGGTGGTCACGGTTGCGAGTACCGGCCTTGGTGGCTCGATACTGATGGCCACGCCTGAGCCTGCCCACGCCGCGCCGGCCAAACCTGCGAAGAACGACAAGGCCTACGAGCCGAGCTATTTCACCGCTGAGGAATGGGCGTTCATCAACGCCGCCGTCGAGCGTTTGATCCCCGCAGATGCCCAAGGCCCAGGTGCCCTGGAAGCCGGCGTGCCGGAATACATCGACCGTCAGATGAACACGCCGTACGCCAGCGGCGCGCTGTGGTACATGCAAGGTCCGTTCAACGCGGACGCCCCGCCGGAGATGGGCTGGCAGAGCAAGTTGGTCCCCAAAGAAATTTATCGCCTGGGCATTGCTGCGACGGATGCGTGGTCGAAAGCCTTCAACGGTAAAGCTTTTGCTGCGCAAGACAGCGCTACCCGAGACGATATGCTGCGCCGTCTGGAGGCTGGTGGCGGCGAAGTGGCGGCGCATTTCGACGCCGTACCGCCGAAAATCTTCTTCAACCTGTTACTGCAAAACACCAAAGAAGGCTTTTTCTGCGACCCGATCCACGGTGGCAATAAAGGCATGGTCGGCTGGACCATGATCGGCTTCCCCGGCGCGCGCGCCGACTTTATGGATTGGGTGGAACGCAACGAGCAATACCCCTTCCCGGCTGTTTCCATCCGTGGCGAGAGGGCATAAACGTGGCGACCATCATGAAGAAAGTGGATGCAGTGATCGTCGGCTTCGGCTGGACCGGCGCGATCATGGCAAAGGAGCTGACAGAAGCGGGCCTCAACGTGCTGGCGCTGGAGCGCGGCCCGATGCAGGACACGTACCCTGACGGTAACTATCCCCAGGTCATCGACGAATTGACCTACAGCGTGCGTAAGAAACTCTTCCAGGACATTTCCAAAGAGACGGTGACCATTCGCCATAGCGTGAATGATGTCGCCCTGCCTAACCGTCAGCTCGGCGCTTTTTTGCCGGGCAATGGCGTGGGTGGCGCGGGCCTTCACTGGTCAGGTGTGCACTTTCGTGTCGACCCGATCGAGTTGCGCATGCGCAGCCACTACGAAGAACGCTACGGGAAAAACTTCATTCCCAAGGACATGACTATCCAGGACTTCGGCGTCAGCTATGAAGAACTGGAGCCGTTCTTCGACTATGCGGAAAAAGTCTTCGGCACCTCCGGCCAAGCTTGGACCGTTAAAGGTCAGCTGGTGGGTGAAGGCCGTGGCGGCAACCCTTACGCGCCGGATCGTTCCAACCCGTTTCCGTTGGAAGCGCAGAAAAATACGGTCTCCGCACAGCTGTTTCAGAAAGCGGCTGCCGATGTGGGTTACAAACCCTACAACTTGCCATCCGCCAACACCTCGGGGCCTTACACCAACCCCTATGGCGCGCAGATGGGCCCGTGCAACTTCTGCGGTTTTTGCAGTGGCTACGTGTGCTACATGTACTCCAAGGCCTCGCCGAATGTGAACATCCTGCCGGCGCTGCGTCAGGTGCCGAATTTCGAACTGCGGCCCAATTCCCACGTGCTCAAGGTCAACCTCGACAGCACCAAGAAGAAAGCCACGGGCGTGACCTATATCGACGCCCAGGGCCGTGAAATCGAGCAGCCGGCGGACTTGGTAATCCTCGGCGCGTTCCAGTTTCACAACGTGCGCCTGATGCTGCTGTCGGGCATCGGCAAGCCGTACGACCCGATTACCAATGAAGGCGTGGTGGGCCGGAACTTCGCTTACCAGAACATGGCAACCATCAAGGCCTTCTTCGATAAGGACACCCACACCAACAACTTCATCGGCGCGGGCGGTAATGGCGTGGCGATGGACGACTTCAATGCGGACAACTTCGACCACGGCCCACACGGCTTTGTGGGCGGCTCGCCGATGTGGGTCAACCAGGCCGGCAGTCGGCCGATTGCGGGTACGTCCAACCCGCCCGGCACCCCGGCCTGGGGCAGTGCCTGGAAGCGCGCCACCGCCGATTACTACACCCATCAGGTGTCGATGGACGCCCACGGTGCCCATCAATCCTACCGAGGCAACTACCTGGACCTGGACCCGGTGTACCGCGATGCCTACGGCCTGCCGCTGCTGCGTATGACGTTCGATTGGCAGGAGAACGACATCAAGATGAACCGTTTCATGGTCGAGAAAATGGGCAAGGTTGCCGAAGCGATGAACCCCAAGGCCATCGCTGTACTTGGTAAAAAAGTCGGTGAGCATTTCAACACTGCGTCTTACCAGACCACCCACCTCAATGGTGGCGCGATCATGGGCACCGACCCGAAAACCAGTGCGTTGAACCGTTACCTGCAGAGCTGGGACGTACACAACGTGTTTGTCCCTGGCGCGTCCGCTTTCCCACAGGGCCTGGGCTACAACCCTACCGGCCTGGTGGCGGCGCTGACCTACTGGTCGGCCCGGGCGATCCGTGAGCAGTACCTGAAAAACCCCGGCCCACTGGTTCAGGCATAAGGAGCGATGACCATGAAAGCACTTGTTATCGCCACGTTTGCGCTGCTCAGCAGTTGCTCGATAAGCGCCGCCGAAACCGACCTGATCAGACAAGGCGAATACCTGGCCCGCGCCGGTGACTGCGTGGCTTGCCACACCGCCAAGGGCGGCAAACCCTTCGCAGGCGGGCTGCCGATGGAAACCCCGATTGGCGTGATCTATTCCACCAACATCACTCCGGACAAGACCGGCCTTGGCGACTATAGCTTCGAAGACTTCGACAAGGCCGTGCGCCATGGCGTCGCCAAGAGCGGTAGTACGCTTTACCCAGCGATGCCGTACCCGTCTTACGCGCGTGTCAGCGACAGCGATATGCAGGCGTTGTATGCGTACTTCATGAAGGGCGTGGAGCCCGTCGCCCAAGCAAATAAGGACAGCGACATTCCCTGGCCCTTGAGCATGCGTTGGCCTTTGGCGGCGTGGCGTTGGATGTTTGCCCCTGAAGTGGCTGACACACCAGCGGTAGCAGGTGCCGACCCGGTGACAAGTCGTGGCGCTTACCTAGTGGAAGGCCTCGGTCACTGCGGCGCGTGCCACACCCCCCGTGCGTTGACCATGCAGGAAAAAGCCCTGAGTGCCACAGATGGCGATGCCTTCCTGTCCGGCAGCGCGCCGTTGGAAGGTTGGATCGCCAAGAGCCTGCGCGGCGACCACAAGGACGGCCTTGGCAGTTGGAGCGAGGAGCAACTGGTGCAATTCCTCAAGACCGGTCGCAGTGATCGCAGCGCGGTGTTTGGTGGTATGAGCGACGTTGTAGTCCACAGCATGCAGTACATGTCGGAAGACGATTTGACCGCTATCGCCCGTTACCTCAAGAGCCTGCCTGCAGTCGATCCCAAGGACCAGCCGCATGTGTACGACAAGCAGGTAGCGCAGGCGCTGTGGAAAGGCGATGACAGCCAGCCGGGTGCGTCGGTGTACATCGACAACTGTGCGGCCTGCCACCGCACCGACGGCCATGGCTATACACGCGTGTTCCCGGCGCTGGCGGGCAACCCGGTATTGCAGACGGCGGATGCCACCTCGCTGATCAACATCGTGTTGAACGGCGGCACCTTGCCGGCCACTCACGCGGCGCCATCGACCTTCACCATGCCGGCATTTGCCTGGCGCCTGTCGGACCAGGAAGTGGCGGACGTAGTCAGTTTCATCCGTGGCAGTTGGGGCAATAAAGGTGCGCCGGTGAAAGCCAGCGACGTGGCTGATATGCGTAAAAACGATATGCGCACCACCTCGGGCGATGACCTGGGGCAGATCACGCAAAAACACTGACCGCCAAACGGCACTGGTCAGAAGCGTTGCGCCTCGATACTGTATATAAAAACAGTATCGAGGCGTATTCATGTCTACTCCGTTGCTGCCCCGTGGCCGGGGCACGGCCACTAACCTGCACAACCGCTTTGCGCCCTCGGTCAGCGTGGCCGAGGACGATGGCTGGTATCAGGAAGTACCGCCGACCCAAGGCACCGAGGTGCGTATTGAGACGGCTAAAACCATCATCACCCGCAACAACTCACCGGACCTGCCGTTTGATCGCTCGATCAACCCGTATCGCGGTTGCGAGCATGGCTGCATCTACTGCTATGCGCGGCCCAGCCACGCCTATTGGGATATGTCACCGGGGCTGGATTTCGAGACTAAGCTGATCGCCAAGAGCAATGCGGCCGACGTGCTGGAGCAGCAGCTGTCCAAGCCGGGCTATGTGTGTGCGCCGATTAACCTGGGTTCCAACACCGATCCGTACCAGCCCATCGAGCGTGAATACAAGATCACGCGTCAGACCCTCGAAGTGCTGCTGCGCTACCGACATCCGGTGACCATCATTACCAAAGGTTCGCTGATCCTGCGTGACCTCGACCTGCTCACCGAGTTGGCCCGCCAGCGTCTGGTGGCGGTGATGATCAGCCTCACCAGTCTGGACGACGAGCTCAAGCGCATCCTGGAGCCGCGCACGGCAGCGCCTAAGGCGCGGTTGCGAGCGATCCGTGTGATGCGAGAGGCGGGGATTCCCGTGGGTGTGCTGTGCTCGCCGATGATTCCGATGATCAACGACAGTGAGTTGGAGAGCCTGCTGACCGAGGCGCACGCCGCCGGTGCGCAGAGCGCGGCGTACATGATGCTGCGCCTGCCCCTGGAAGTGGCGCCGTTGTTCGAAGAGTGGCTGACGGCGCATTACCCGCAGCGTGCGGCACACGTAATGAGTCTGGTGCGGCAGGTGCGAGGTGGCGAGGTGTATGACAGCCGCTTCGGTGTGCGTATGCGGGGCGAAGGACCTTTTGCTGATTTGTTGGCCCAGCGTTTCAGCAAGGCAATCAAACGCCTGGGGCTCAATCGCCGTGAAGGATTCAATCTGGATTGCACAGCGTTCTGTCCGCCGGGCAGACAGATGGCATTGTTGTAGACTTATCAGGAAGAACGCACCTTTCTTGTAGGAATAGTCGCGTTTTGACATCACTGAAACCCGCGATCTAGAGCGGTTCATTCAGTTTGAGTTAAGTTTCGGCGGTTACCTTGCTCAGCGAGTGACTGATGAGTCGACACCCGGGTTATTGGAGTTTTACAACTATTCCACTGGCCGGGCGTCGAACTGTCCTGAACACGCCCCCTGCACTAATCAAGAGGATGAATCATGAGTGATAAGGATAAACAGCCGTTGGCTGCGTCGGCTTCAGCCTCTCAAGTGGCGGAGTCCGCCGATGCAGCGCTAAAGCATATCGTTGACGGTTTTTTGCATTTCCATCACGACGTCTTCCCCCAGCAGGAAGAACTCTTCAAGAAACTCGCCACGGCCCAGAGCCCGCGAGCGATGTTCATCACCTGTGCCGACTCGCGCATCGTGCCCGAGCTGATCACCCAAAGCTCGCCTGGCGACCTGTTCGTGACCCGTAACGTAGGCAACGTAGTGCCGCCCTACGGCCAAATGAACGGTGGTGTCTCCACGGCTATCGAGTACGCGGTACTTGCCCTCGGTGTGCAGCACATTATCGTGTGCGGACACTCCGATTGCGGCGCCATGCGGGCGGTACTCAACCCCGACAGCCTGGAAAAAATGCCGACGGTAAAAGCCTGGTTGCGGCATGCCGAGGTCGCCAAGACCATGGTCCATGACAACTGCGATTGCGCCAGCGAAGGCGAGAGCATGAAGGTGCTCACCGAAGAAAACGTCATCGCCCAGTTGCAACATTTGCGCACCCACCCTTCCGTGGCTTCGCGCATGGCTAATGGTCAGCTGTTCATCCACGGTTGGATCTACAACATCGAGACCAGCGAAATCCGCGCCTACGATGCCGACCAGTCGGCGTTCCGACCGTTGGGCGGTGACGGGCCGATCCCTTCAGCGACGCCTAAAGCGCGCTTCTAAAACACTTCCCTGCCGGGTAATGCGGTGGCTGCCATGGATGCAGCCAGGCTTTACCGCGCCCGGCGAATGCCTCGGGAGAGTCATCATGCGTGCTGCTCAATTGAAAGCTGTATTGCCACGGGAGCTGCTCGCCTCGGTGGTTGTGTTTCTGGTCGCCCTGCCGCTGTGCATGGGGATCGCGATTGCGTCCGGCATGCCGCCGGCCAAGGGCCTGATCACCGGGATTATCGGTGGCCTGGTGGTGGGGTGGCTGGCGGGGTCGCCGCTGCAGGTCAGCGGTCCGGCGGCGGGTCTGGCTGTGCTGGTGTTTGAATTGGTGCGCCAGCACGGCATGTTGATGCTGGGCCCGATCCTGCTGCTGGCGGGCTTTCTGCAACTGGTGGCCGGACGTTTGCGCCTGGGCTGCTGGTTCCGCGTGACAGCGCCCGCAGTGGTGTACGGCATGCTGGCGGGCATTGGCGTGTTGATTGTGCTGTCGCAGATTCATGTGATGCTCGACGGTGCGCCCAAGCCTTCGGGGCTGGACAACCTGGCGGGTTTCCCGGCTGCACTGGCTGAAGCCATACCGACCCTTGGCGGCGGTCTTGGCTGGCAAGCGGGTTTGCTTGGACTGTCGACGATGCTGGTGATGTACCTGTGGGATAAATTCCGTCCGCAACCGCTGCGGTTTGTGCCGGGCGCTTTGCTTGGCGTCGGCCTGGCTACGGTCACCAGCCTGGTGCTGGCGTTGCAGGTCAAACGCGTGGAAGTCCCGGAAAACCTGGCTGACGCCATCGACTGGCTGCGCCCCAGCGACCTGCTGAACCTGGCCGATCCTCAACTGCTGATCGCTGCCTTCGCAGTGGCATTTATCGCCAGCGCCGAAACCCTGCTTTCCGCCGCGGCTGTCGACCGCATGCATAATGGCCAGCGTTCCGACTTCGACAAAGAGCTGTCCGCCCAAGGTGTCGGCAACATGCTCTGCGGCCTGGTCGGTGCTTTGCCGATGACCGGCGTGATCGTACGCAGCTCAGCCAACGTCCAGGCGGGTGCAACCACTCGTCTGTCTGCCATGTTCCATGGCGTGTGGTTGCTGGGTTTCGTGTTGCTGTTGTCGAGCGTGCTGCAAAGCATTCCGGTGGCGAGCCTGGCCGGTGTGTTGGTGTACACCGGGATCAAGCTGGTAGACGTCAAGGCGTTCAAGGCCTTGGGGCGCTACGGGCGGATGCCGATGTTTACCTATGCAGCCACGGCCTTGGCGATCATCTTTACTGACCTGCTGACGGGTGTGCTGGTGGGCTTTGGCCTCACGTTGGTCAAACTGGCGCTCAAGGCGTCCCGGCTGAAAGTCAGCCTGATTGACCTGCCTCAGGATGGAGAGATGGAGCTACGGCTGACCGGAGCGGCGACCTTTCTCAAAGTGCCTGCGCTGACCCAAGTGCTGTCGACGATACCTGCGGGGACCACGGTGCATGTGCCGCTCAACAACCTCAGCTATATCGACCATTCCTGCCTGGAGTTACTGGAAGAATGGGGTCGGGCGAATGCGGCTAAGGGCTCGAAGTTGGTCATTGAGGCGCGCGGGTTGAAGCGACGGCTCGAAGGCCGGGTTAGGACGACGACGGGAATCGGCTCGGCGCCATCAATCGGCTGATGAAGCCGGATCAAAATGTGGGAGGGGGCTTGTTCCCGATAGCAGAGTGTCAGTCTAAGCATATGTGACTGAGCCACCGCTATCGGGAGCAAGCCCCCTCCCACATT
This sequence comes from Pseudomonas sp. 2995-1, assembly GCF_002742505.1. NCBI lineage: Bacteria > Pseudomonadati > Pseudomonadota > Gammaproteobacteria > Pseudomonadales > Pseudomonadaceae > Pseudomonas > Pseudomonas sp. 2995-1. The sequence goes on from NZ_LJSA01000332.1 coordinate 704,257, forward strand.
TTTTCTGCGTCTACCTCAGGATTCAGGCGGGTTGATCCAGCGCCAATTCAACCCCCAGTTGCCGAGACAGGCACGGCCAGCGCTTCCACGCGGCGTCTGTGTCAGGGCTTTTCAACTGCTCGCGGTACGCCTCGACCGACTCCAGCGCAAAGCTGTCTTCGTTGAGCATCTCATCCACCGCCAGGTGGACGGCTTCATCCAGTTGGTTGGCAAACGCTTCGCCGATCAACTGATGGGCAATCAAGTTAGCCACGGTGGTATCCGCCGGAATCAACGGCCGACCGAAGTGCTTGATATACAGATCGTTTACTTCCTCCACCAGACGATGAGCCAGGTAGGCCTCGTCCAGCAGCCCGTCCAGGCCTTCGTGGCCTGCCAGAATTGCTGGCGGTTGCAGGAAGAAATGCTCGGCAATCTTCAGCACCGGCTTGATCTGGCTTTCGATACCGGCCTCGCGGGCAACTTCATTGGCCGCGTCGAGCAAATCCGGGACCAAGTCGATGTAGGCGGTGACAAAACGCGCCATGACAACGTTGCGATCACCTTCAGCCAGAGCGATGGCCGAATGCAGGTGCGGCAATTGTTTTTCCAGTTGCTGGGCAAGCTGGCCCGTAGTGGCTTCGTGTTGATGGGCACGGGAAATCTGCTCGCGCAATGCGGCGGTGTTCATGAAGGCTCCAGTGATGCAGGCGTAGGAAAAGGGAGAGGTTAAGTTAGCTCGTTTATACGAGCGCCTAAGACGCATTTGTCATAATTATTTCATGGTTATGCGCAGGCGTTATATTGAATTGCCATCGTTCGTCGGAAAATCGATTCCGCTCCCGGTTTCATTGGCTCCGGCCGTGCCATTTTGCCTCATTTGTCCCTACACATTGCGGGGTTGCATACCCTGTCTATACTCGGATTTGTACGCGATTAGCTGATGACGCCAGACTGCATAAGCAGGCAAGGCTAAGCGGTTGTAAGCAGTATGGAAGCCGCTCCCTTCGACGCAGGTGCAAACCGGCGGGATAACAAGAACGATAAGGGGAACCCGCAATGATGCGACATCCACACGTTTGGATGGGCCTCCTGTTGTGGTCAGTATTCGGCCAGGCGCACGCCGCCTGGACAACGAATATGGCGCCAGGTGCAACAGAAGTCAGTCACGCTGTGTTCGATCTGCACATGACCATTTTCTGGATCTGTGTGGTGATCGGCATCATCGTGTTTGGCGCCATGTTTTGGTCGATGATGGTCCACCGGCGCTCCACCGGCCAGGTCGCGGCCAAGTTCCACGAGAGCACCACCGTGGAAATCCTCTGGACCGTCGTGCCCTTGCTGATCCTGATCGCGATGGCTATTCCCGCAACCAAGACCTTGATCAACATCTACGACAGCAGTGAGTCGGATATCGATATCCAGGTCACTGGCTACCAGTGGAAGTGGCATTACAAATACCTGGGCCAGGATGTGGAGTTCTTCAGCAACCTGGCCACACCCGCCGAGCAGATCCATAACCAGGCCACAAAGGGCGAGCACTATCTGCTGGAAGTCGACCAGCCGTTGGTGCTGCCGGTGGGCGCCAAAGTGCGCTTTCTGGTTACCGCCGCTGACGTGATCCACTCTTGGTGGGTGCCGGCTTTTGCGGTCAAGCGCGACGCTATTCCCGGCTTCGTCAACGAGGCCTGGACTCGGGTCGAGAAGCCCGGCATCTACCGTGGGCAATGCGCCGAATTGTGCGGTAAAGATCACGGTTTCATGCCCATCGTCGTCGAGGTCAAATCCAAGGCTGACTACGAAACCTGGCTGGGTGAACGCAAGGCCGAGGCCGCCAAGCTCAAGGAACTGACCTCCAAAGAGTGGACCCTTGAAGAGTTGGTGGCCCGTGGTGACAAGGTTTATCACACCACCTGCGTGGCCTGTCACCAGGCAGAGGGCCAGGGCCTGCCGCCGATGTTCCCGGCGCTCAAGGGCTCGAAAATCGCTACCGGACCGGCCGCCGACCACCTGAGCATCGTCTATCACGGCAAGCCGGGCACTGCGATGGCCGCATTCGGCAAGCAGCTCTCGGAAGTGGATATCGCCGCCGTGGTGACCTACGAGCGCAACGCCTGGGGCAACAACAAAGGCGACATGGTCACGCCAAAAGACGTGCTGGCCATCAAACAGGCGGAAAGCAAATGACAGCCCTCATTACATTTGCGCCGCCCCGCCCCGCCCATTCGTTTGCAGGAGAACGGCCATGAGCGCTGTGATCGATGACCATGGACACACCAGTGACCATGCCCACGGCCCCGCCAAGGGGTTGATGCGTTGGGTGCTGACCACCAACCACAAAGACATCGGCACGATGTACCTGTGGTTCGCCTTCACGATGTTCCTGCTGGGCGGTTCGTTCGCCATGGTGATCCGTGCCGAACTGTTCCAGCCCGGGTTGCAGATTGTCGAACCGGCATTTTTCAACCAGATGACCACCATGCACGGCCTGATCATGGTGTTCGGCGCGGTGATGCCGGCATTTGTCGGCCTGGCCAACTGGATGATCCCGCTGATGATCGGCGCGCCCGACATGGCCTTGCCGCGCATGAACAACTTCAGCTTCTGGCTGTTGCCAGCGGCTTTCCTGTTGCTGGTCTCGACGCTGTTCACCCCCGGCGGCGGACCGAACTTCGGCTGGACCTTCTACGCCCCGCTCTCCACCACCTACGCGCCGGAAAGCGTGACATTCTTCATTTTCGCCATCCACCTGATGGGCATCAGTTCGATTATGGGCGCGATCAACGTGGTCGCTACCATCCTCAACCTGCGCGCGCCGGGCATGACGTTGATGAAGATGCCGCTGTTCGTGTGGACCTGGCTGATTACCGCCTTCCTGCTGATTGCGGTGATGCCGGTGCTGGCTGGTTGCGTGACCATGATGCTGATGGACATTCACTTCGGCACGAGCTTCTTTAGTGCGGCTGGCGGTGGTGATCCGGTGCTGTTCCAGCACGTGTTCTGGTTCTTTGGTCATCCGGAGGTGTACATCATGATCCTGCCGGCCTTCGGCGCCGTCAGTTCGATCATTCCGACCTTCTCGCGCAAGCCGCTGTTCGGCTACACCTCGATGGTCTACGCCACGGCAAGCATCGCGTTCCTGTCGTTTATCGTGTGGGCGCACCACATGTTCGTGGTCGGTATCCCGCTGGTGGGCGAACTGTTCTTCATGTACGCCACGTTGCTGATCGCCGTGCCGACCGGGGTAAAGGTGTTCAACTGGGTCAGCACCATGTGGCAAGGCTCGCTGACGTTCGAGACGCCGATGTTGTTTGCGGTGGCCTTCGTGATCCTGTTCACCATCGGCGGCTTCTCCGGGTTGATGCTGGCGATTGCTCCGGCTGACTTCCAGTACCACGACACCTACTTTGTGGTGGCGCACTTCCATTACGTACTGGTGCCCGGCGCGATCTTTGGGATCTTCGCGTCGGCCTACTACTGGTTGCCGAAATGGACCGGCCACATGTACGACGAAACCCTGGGCAAGCTGCACTTCTGGCTGTCTTTCGTGGGCATGAACATGGCGTTCTTCCCGATGCACTTTGTGGGGCTGGCCGGTATGCCGCGTCGGGTGCCGGACTACAACCTGCAGTTCGCCGACTTCAACATGGTCTCGTCGATTGGCGCGTTTATGTTTGGCGCCACGCAGATCTTCTTTTTGTTCATCGTGATCAAGTGCATTCGAGGTGGCCCGCCGGCGCCGGCCAAGCCGTGGGATGGCGCTGAAGGCCTGGAGTGGAGCATTCCTTCGCCTGCGCCGTACCACACGTTCACCACGCCGCCGGAGGTCAAATGAACCGGTTGCCACACAGCAACGGTGAGGGCGGCAAGCCCCCTCACGCATTGATCGCATTCGCTTCAGGGGTGTGTCATGGCTGAATCCCTGCCCCTCAAACGGTTGGTCACTCGCCTGCTGGTCATGGTCGTGGCGATGTTCGCCTTTGGTTTCGCCCTGGTGCCGATCTACGACGTGATGTGCAAGGCGTTTGGCATCAACGGCAAGACTGCCGGGCAGTATGAAGGCGAGCAGATCGTCGACCCGACGCGTCAGGTGCGGGTGCAGTTCCTGTCTACAAACGCCATCGACATGGTCTGGGACTTCTACGCCAAGGCGGACGAGGTGGTGGTCAACCCAGGCGCTGTGACCGAGATGCTGTTCGTGGCCCACAACCCCACTGACAAGCCGATGACCGCCCAGGCCGTGCCAAGTATTTCCCCGGCCGAAGCGGCGATGTACTTCCACAAGACCGAGTGTTTTTGCTTCACCCAGCAAGTGCTGCAGCCAGGCCAGCGTATCGAGATGCCCGTGCGTTTCATCGTCGATCGAGACATGCCCAAGGATGTGAAGCATTTGACCCTGGCGTACACGCTATTTGATATCACTGCGCGCCAACCGCCCGTGGCTTTGCATACCGGCGGCTAGCTACTGTTTGCCCCCTCAATCGGGAGAGTGAATACATGTCGAATCATGATACGTACTACGTACCGGCACAAAGCAAGTGGCCGATAATTGCCACGTTTGGCCTGCTGATCACCGTGTATGGCCTGGGCGTGTGGTTCAACGATCTCAAGGCCGCTCGCCCGGAATCCCACGGCCCGTGGATCTTTTTCGTTGGTGGGCTGCTGCTGGCCTATATGTTGTTCGGCTGGTTCGGTGCGGTGATTAAAGAAAGCCGCGCGGGTTTGTACAGTCCGCAGATGGACCGCTCGTTTCGCTGGGGGATGAGCTGGTTCATCTTTTCCGAAGTGATGTTCTTCATCGCCTTCTTCGGTGCGCTGTTTTATGTGCGGCACATGTCCGCGCCCTGGTTGGCCGGTGAAGGCTCAAAGGGCGTTGCGCACATGCTGTGGCCGAATTTCGAATTTGCCTGGCCATTGCTCAACAACCCTGACCCGAAACTCTATCCCGCCCCCGAGGGCACCATCAGCCCGTGGGGCTTGCCGCTGGTCAACACCATCCTGCTGGTGAGCTCCAGCGTGACCATCACCATCGCCCACCATGCCTTGCGCAAAGGCCATCGCGGCGCGCTGAAAATCTGGTTGGCGCTTACCGTGCTGCTGGGCCTGGCGTTTCTCGGGTTCCAGGCCGAGGAATACATCCACGCCTATAAAGAGCTGGGCCTGACGCTGGGCTCCGGTGTGTATGGCGCGACGTTCTTTATGCTCACCGGATTCCACGGTGCCCACGTGACCATCGGCACGATCATTTTGTTTGTGATGCTGATGCGCATTCTGCGTGGCCACTTCAACGCCGAGCACCAGTTTGGTTTCGAGGCAGCCAGTTGGTATTGGCACTTTGTGGATGTGGTGTGGATCGGGCTGTTTTTCTTCGTCTACGTACTGTGAGGCGTCTTACCACGGCGCGTGAGAAACCAGCTGGCCGCTGAAAAATCCCCAGGTAATCAGCATGAGGGTGATCACGGCCAGTACGACACGCACGGTCAAGGCAGTGACGAGGCGGTTGGAGTTGCCCTCATCCTTGACCAGAAAGAACAGGCCACTGAACAGGCTCACAACAGTCGCGATCAGCATCAGGGCAATGGCTGCTTTGAGCATGGTCTGGCTCCTGGATTTTGATGGGCATTGATGAAGAGCGGCGGGCAATGAAAACAAGTATAGCCAGCGCCATAAAACAGTTTCGCCCCGGTATTGCGCCGACATTGGTGGTGTTGGTGCTGCTGCCCTTGATGGTGGGTTTGGGGTGCTGGCAGCTGTCGCGCGGGCATGAAAAGCAGCTGTTGCTCGACAGCTATGCCGAGCGCCGCGCGGCTGAGCCGATGAGCAGTGAACAACTCAATGACACGGCAGATCCGGCGTTTCGCCGTGTGCATCTGCGCGGTCAATTCGACGCCGACCATAGCGTCTTGCTCGACAATCGCATGCGCAATGGCAAGGCCGGTGTCGAGTTGCTGCAACCCTTCCACGATCAGGCCAGCGGCCTGTGGCTACTGCTCAATCGCGGCTGGCTGCCCTGGCCGGACCGCCGCAAACCGCCCGCCTTCACCACACCAGAGCAGCCGTTGAATATTGACGCGTGGGTGTACGTCGCCCCTGGCGAAACCTTCCAACTGCATGCCGACCCCGCAGCCACGCAATGGCCGCGATTACTCACGGCGCTGCATCCCGCAGCGCTTTGGACAGAGTTGGGCCGCAGTGGCTTTGCCTACGAACTGCGCGCTGAAGCCGGCCCCGGTACCTACGAAACGACTTGGCCGGTGGTCGCCATGGGCCCGGAGAAACACCTGGCCTATGCCGTGCAGTGGTTCGCCATGGCGCTGGCGCTGCTGGTTCTTTACCTCTATCTCGGATCGCATAACAAGAAGGAGAAGCCCCATGGGAGCGGCCACGAATCCACTCAACATGTCTGACCTGCCCGATCGGCGCAAAGGCCGCTGGCAACTGCTGCTGATCCTGCTGATGGTGATCGGCCCGATGGTGCTGGCCACGTTTATGTACAAGCTGCAGTTCTGGGTGCCGGACAGCCGCAGTTATCACGGCGAGATGATCGGCAATGGCCAGACCCGCGCCGATATCGGCGTGCAGGCGGATGAACTGCGCTGGCAACTGCTGGTGACTGCGCCCGCCGCCTGCGCCGCCGATTGCCAGCAGTTGGTGTACCTCGCGCGGCAATTGCAGATCGGCCTGGGGCGCGATGCCTCGCGCGCCAGTCACGCGTTGGCCGGTGCGCAACCGGTCGGTGCCGATTACGAAGCCAAGCTGAAAGCCGAATACCCGCAATTGCAGCGCTATCAACTGGACCTTTCGACGTTTAACAAAAACGCTGCCGCGCCGGGCGATGCGCAGCTGTGGATCGTCGATCCCCACGGCAACCTGGTGCTGCGCTACGACGCCAAGGTCAAGGGCAAGGACCTGCTCAACGACCTGCGCCACCTGTTGAAATTGTCGAACATCGGATAAGGGCATCGTCATGGCCAAACCTGGATTTCGCCTCGCGTTGTTTGCCACCTTGCTGGCGCTGATCGTCGTGCTGCTCGGCGCCTATACCCGCCTGACTCACGCCGGCCTCGGTTGCCCGGACTGGCCGGGTTGTTATGGTTTTATCAGCGTGCCGCAAAGTGAAGCCCAGTTGGCCCATGCCGAATTGCATTTTCCTGACACGCCAGTGGAGGCCGACAAAGGCTGGGCCGAAATGACCCATCGCTACTTCGCTGGCACTCTGGGTCTTTTGATTGCGTTGTTGGCGGCGCGCTCTTGGAGTCATCGGCGTGACCCAGGCCAGCCGGTCAAGTTGCCGTTGTTTCTGCTGGCGGTGGTGTTTGCCCAGGCGGCGTTTGGAATGTGGACGGTGACCTTGAAGCTGTGGCCGCAGGTGGTGACAGGGCATCTGCTTGGCGGCTTTGCCACCTTGAGTTTGCTGTTTTTGCTGACCTTGCGCCTGTCCGGTGTACTGCCCGCGCTAATCGTGCCCAAGCGCCTGCAATATTGGGCGACGGCTGGTTTGGTGCTGGTGATCGGACAGATTGCGCTCGGTGGTTGGGTCAGCTCCAATTACGCGGCCGTAGCCTGTGTCGACTTGCCCACCTGCCATGGACAATGGTGGCCGGCGGCAGACTTTGCCAATGGCTTTCACCTGACCCAACACATCGGCCCAAATTATTTGGGCGGCCAGCTCGACAGCGAGGCGCGCACGGCCATTCACCTGACCCATCGTATCGGCGCAGTACTCGTGACCCTGGTCCTGCTCGGCCTGGCCTGGCAACTGCGCGCGGTGGGCATGACGCGTCTGTCGGGCTTGTTGCTGATCGCCCTCGGCGTGCAAATCTGCCTGGGGTTGAGCAATGTGATGTTCGGCCTGCCGCTGGCGGTAGCGGTCGGGCATAACGCGGGCGGTGCCGGGTTGCTGCTGACCCTGGTGCTGGTCAATTACCACGCCCGCACCAGCCTGGTTCGGGTGCGCAATCAGTTGCCGTTCGGCTGGCGCTTCATCCCGCGCAAACACGTATCAGGCCTCATCACCCTTAAAGGAGAGATGCCATGGCGACCTTGATCGGCGCGCGTCACGATCAGGCGATCTGGCGTGACTATCTAGAGCTGACCAAGCCGAAAGTAGTGGTGCTGATGCTCATCACGTCCCTGGTGGGAATGTTCCTCGCCACCCGCGCGGGCGTGCCGTGGACGGTGCTGATTTTTGGCAACTTGGGCATTGCCCTGTGCGCGGGCGGCGCGGCGGCCGTCAACCATGTCGTGGATCGGCGGATCGATGCGGTGATGGCACGCACTCACAAGCGGCCCCTGGCGGAGGGTCGCGTGTCGCCGATTGCGGCGCTGGCCTTTGCATTGTTTCTGGCTGTTGCAGGGCTGGGCCTGTTGCTGGCGTTCACCAATGCCCTGGCGGCGTGGCTGACCTTGGCCTCGCTGCTCGGCTACGCCGTGATCTACACCGGATTCCTCAAGCGCGCGACGCCGCAGAATATTGTCATCGGCGGGTTGGCTGGCGCTGCACCGCCGCTGTTGGGTTGGGTCGCCGTCACCGGTCACATCAGCGCTGAACCGCTGCTGCTGGTGCTGATCATCTTCGCTTGGACCCCGCCGCACTTTTGGGCCCTGGCCATCCACCGCAAAGAGGAATACGCCAAGGCCGACATCCCCATGCTGCCAGTGACCCACGGCGAGCACTACACCAAGGTGCATATCCTGCTCTACACCTTTGCCCTACTGGCGGTGAGCTTGATGCCCTACGTGATCCATATGAGCGGCCCACTGTACCTGGCGTGCGCGCTGGTATTGGGCGCACGCTTTCTGCAATGGGCCTGGGTGTTGTACCGTGGCGGTCGGCCGCACGCGGCGATCAACACCTTCAAGTACTCTATCTGGTACTTGTTCCTGCTGTTTATCGCCCTGCTCGTAGACCACTACCTACTGTTGAACCTATGACTCGAACTCAAAAAACCGTCTTCATCCTGGTGGCCATCGTCGCGTTGATCATGGGCCTGACCGTCAACAAAGTGCTTAGCGGAAAAGGCCAGGGCGACCCCACCGCGCTGATCGACGCCGGCATCATCCTGCTGCCGCAAAGCCGTCAGCTTCCGCCTGTGACCATGACAAATCAGGACGGCCAGCCGGTGGCGTTCAACGAGTTGAAGGGGAAGTGGAGCCTGTTGTTCTTCGGCTACACGTTCTGCCCGGATATCTGCCCGACCACCCTCGCCCAATTGCGCCAGATCAAAAGCGAACTGCCGAAAGAGGCTGTGGATAAGTTGCAAGTGATCCTGGTCAGCGTCGACCCGCATCGCGATACGCCGACTCAGCTCAAGCAGTACTTGGGCTACTTCGATCCGCAGTTTATGGGCCTGACCGGCGCGAATGTGGAGGATGTGCAGAAGGTGTCGAATGCGGTGAGCATCCCGTTTATTCCGGCAGATACCAGCAAGCCGAACTACACCGTCGATCACAGCGGTAACCTGGCGCTCATCGGCCCGGATGGCACGCAGCGTGGGTTTATTCGTTCGCCGTTGAACAACCAGAAATTGGTGGCGCAGTTGCCGGGGTTGTTGCAGCGCAATTAGATGCACCCCCAAAAAAAATGTGGGAGGTGGCTTGCTCCCGATTGCTGAGTGCCTGTCACTGCATCTGGTGACTGACCCACTGCTATCGTGGGCAAGCCCCCTCCCACATTGTTTGATCTCTGGTGTATTGGAGATCGGGTAGATCAGAACGCCGGCTTGATCGCGCCTTTGTACTTCTCTTCGATGAATTGCTTCACTTCAGGCGTGTGCATGGCAGCTACCAGCTTCTTCACTGCGTCCGAATCCTTGTTGTCTTCGCGGGTGACCAGGATGTTCACGTAAGGCGAGTCGCTGCCTTCGATCACCAATGCATCCTTGGACGGGTCCAGCTTGGCTTCCAAGGCGTAGTTGGTGTTGATCAACGCCAGGTCGACCTGGGTCAGCACGCGCGGCAGGGTGGCGGCTTCCAGTTCGCGGAACTTCAGGTTTTTCGGGTTTTCGGTGATGTCTTTGATGGTCGACAGGATGTTGGTCGAGTCCTTCAATTTGATCACGCCGGCTTTATCCAGCAGCAACAGCGCGCGGCCGCCGTTGGTGGCGTCGTTAGGGATCACTACGTTGGCACCGCTTGGCAGCTCGTCCAGCTTTTTGTACTTGCTGGAGTAGGCGCCCAGAGGCTCCAAATGCACCGCGCCGACGCTCACCAGGTGAGTGCCCTTGGCTTTGTTGAATTCATCCAGGTACGGCTGGTGCTGGAAGAAATTAGCGTCCAGGCGTTTTTCCGCTACCTGTACGTTGGGCTGTACGTAGTCAGTGAAGACTTTGACCTGCAGGTCCACGCCTTCTTTGGCGAGGGCGGGTTTCACGAATTCCAGGATTTCCGCGTGGGGTACCGGCGAAGCAGCGACCGTCAGGGTCTCGGCATGGGCGGAAAACGCGGCAACGGCGGCGAAAGCAACCAGTAGTTTTTTCATCCAACAAGCTCCTTGTTCGGGCATGTGCCGGCTTTTGGCCGGCAATGGCCGTTATTTTCGAGAAAAGTGCACCACCAGCCTGTCGCCGACGGTTTGCAGAATTTGCACCAGGATCAACAGCATCACCACGGTGACCACCATCACATCGGTCTGGAAACGCTGGTAACCGAAACGGATCGCCAGGTCGCCCAGGCCGCCAGCGCCGACCACACCGGCCATGGCCGTGTAGGACACCAGCGTAATCGCCGTCACCGTAATCGCCGCGAAGATGCCGGGGCGTGCTTCGGGCAACAGTGCATTGGTGATGATCTGGCGAGTGGTTGCGCCCATGGACTGGGTGGCTTCGATAATGCCGCGGTCCACTTCACGCAAGGCGGTTTCCACCAGACGCGCGAAGAATGGCGTGGCGCCCACCACCAGCGGCGGGATCGCACCGGCCACGCCCAGCGAGGTGCCGGTGATCAGTACGGTGAACGGGATCATCACAATCAGCAGGATGATGAACGGCAGCGAGCGCAGGATATTCACGATCAGCGACAGCAGCGCGTACAGCCCTTTTTGCTCGAACAGCTGGCGCGGGCTGGTCAGGAACAGCAGCACGCCCAACGGCAGGCCTAGTAGCACGGTAAAAAACAGCGAACCGAACAGCATGATCATGGTGTCGCCGGTGGCGAGCCAGATTTCGGACCAGTCGATATTGGCGAAGAAACTCAGGAAGATTTCCATTAGCGCAGCACCTCCATGTGGACGTCTGCGGCGGTGAAGCGGGCAAAGGCCGCTTCCATGTCACCGCCGGTGACCGCGAGGGTCAGTTGCCCATAAGGGATGTCTTTGATGCGGTCGATACGGCCGGCGAGGATGCTGTAGTCCACACCCGTTTCGCGGGCGACGGTACCCAGCAGCGGCGCGTAGGTTGCGTCGCCCTGGAACGTCAGACGTACGATGCGGCCCGGTACGTGGGCGAAGTCATCACGCTGCTCGCCTTCGTCGACCTGTTCGGCTTCTTGTACAAAACGTTTGGTGGTCGGGTGCTTGGGATGCAGGAAAACGTCGGCTACCGAACCTTGCTCGACGATCACGCCGGCGTCCATCACGGCCACCTGGTCGCATACGCGGCGGATCACGTCCATTTCATGGGTGATCAGCACGATGGTCAGCTTCAGCTCGCGGTTGATCTCAGCCAACAGTTGCAGGACCGACGCGGTGGTCTGTGGGTCGAGGGCGCTGGTGGCTTCGTCGCACAGCAAGATCTTTGGCTTGGTCGCCAGGGCGCGGGCGATGCCGACGCGCTGTTTCTGGCCGCCGGACAATTGCGCGGGGTACTTTTTGGCGTGGTCCGACAAGCCGACGCGGGCGAGCAGTTCAGCCACGCGCAGGTCGATGTCTTTACGCGACAGTTCGCCGGCCAGGGTCAGTGGCAATGCCACGTTATCGGCGACGGTCTTGGACGCCAGCAGGTTGAAGTGCTGGAAGATCATCCCGACCTGCTGACGGAAGCGGCGCAGGCCGTTGGCGTCCAGGGCGGTGACTTCTTCGCCGTCGACCGTGATCTGGCCGCCACTGGGCTCTTCCAGGCGGTTGATCAGGCGCAGCAAGGTGCTTTTACCCGCACCCGAGTGGCCAATCAGGCCAAACACCTGGCCGTTTTCGACGCGCAGACTGGTGGGGTGCAGTGCGGGGATATCCTTACCGGCGACGCGGTAGGTTTTATGGACGTTTTGAAACTCGATCACGTAGCGAACCTTGTGGGGCGCATTGAAAAGGGATCAGCGGTTAGCCGGGCGCGCATTTTAGCCTGTCCATCTAGTGTTTCTTAGCATTTATTTCGCATTCAACCTGCGATTTGGCAATAACGCGATCAAAGGTCATAAAAAAGGAACGGCCCAAAACCCCATCAGTCACTACTTAAGCAACTCGATTTCCCAGGTGCCGTGCCTGGGGTTTTGCTCAAACGAGCCGGGCACCGCTCTGGCCACTTTGAATAAGGAGTTTTGACTGATGAGTACCAAGAAGCCAGCCACACCGCCGAAGAGTGACCTTGCGGGCACCGATACCCTGGATCGTGGTAACACCAACGCCAAATTACACAGCCTGGAACAGTTTCGCTCAGACGCTACTGGCCAAGCCTTGCGCACCAACCAAGGTGTGAAGATTTCCGACAACCAGAACAGCTTGAAGGTCGGCGCGCGAGGGCCTTCGCTGCTGGAAGATTTCATCATGCGTGAAAAGATCACGCATTTTGACCATGAACGCATCCCCGAGCGCATCGTGCATGCCCGAGGTACGGGCGCCCATGGTTATTTCCAATCCTATGAGAACCATTCGGCGCTGACCAAGGCCGGCTTCCTACGCGACCCTGGGCACAAAACCCCGGTGTTCGTGCGTTTTTCCACCGTGCAAGGCCCGCGTGGTTCCGGCGATACGGTGCGTGACGTGCGGGGCTTTGCCGTGAAGTTCTTCACTGATGAAGGCAACTTCGACCTGGTGGGCAACAACATGCCAGTGTTCTTCATTCAGGACGCGATCAAATTTCCGGACTTTGTGCACGCGGTAAAACCTGAGCCGCACAACGAGATTCCTACCGGCGGCTCGGCGCACGACACCTTCTGGGATTTCGTCTCTCTGCAACCGGAGTCGGCACACATGGTGATCTGGGCCATGTCCGACCGGGCTATTCCTAAAAGCCTACGGAGCATGCAGGGTTTTGGCGTACATACGTTCCGCTTCATCAATGCCGAAGGCGTCTCCAATTTCGTTAAGTTTCACTGGCGCCCTACCGCCGGTACGTGTTCGTTGGTGTGGGACGAAGCACAAAAGCTCGCAGGTAAAGACACCGACTACCACCGTCGCGACCTGTGGGAGTCCATTGAAACCGGTGATTACCCTGAGTGGGAACTGGGCGTACAGGTAATCCCTGAAGACAAGGAACACGCCTTCGACTTCGACATTCTCGACCCGACGAAGCTGATTCCGGAGGAATTGGTGCCGATTACGCCGCTGGGCAAAATGGTGCTGAACCGCAATCCGGATAACTTCTTTGCTGAAGTTGAGCAGGTGGCGTTCTGCCCTGGGCATATCGTTCCGGGCATCGACTTCTCCAATGACCCACTGCTGCAGGGGCGCCTGTTTTCCTACACCGACACGCAGATCAGTCGCCTGGGCGGCCCGAACTTTCATGAGTTGCCGATCAATCGGCCGGTAGCGCCATTTCATAACGGCCAGCGCGATGCTATGCACCGCACGGTGATTGACAAGGGGCGTGCTGCCTACGAGCCCAATTCGATCGATGGCGGTTGGCCGAAAGAAACGCCACCTGCGGCGCAGGACGGTGGTTTCGAGTCGTACTACGAGCGTGTTGATGCCAATAAAGTGCGTGAGCGCAGTGAATCGTTCGGCGACCACTTCTCTCAGGCGCGCCTGTTTTTCCGCAGCATGAGCAAGCATGAGCAAGAGCACATTATCGCGGCGTACAGCTTTGAGCTGGGCAAGGTCGAGCGTGAGTTTATTCGTGCGCGGCAGGTCAACGAGATCCTGGCCAATATTGACCTGGAACTGGCCAAGCGCGTGGCGCAGAACCTCGGCCTGCCGGTACCGAAAAAAGGCACAGTGGAAGAGCGCGAGACCGCGTTGGCACGCTCGCCTGCTTTGAGCCAGGCGAACTTGCTGCCAGCGGATATCAAGACGCGCAAGGTGGCGATCTTGGCGGCGAATGGCGTGGACGGCGTGGCGATTGCGGCATTGAAGAAGGCCTTGGAAGCCGAGGGTGCGCACGCCAAATTGCTGGGTCCAACCTCGGCACCGGTCACCACGGCGGATGGCAAGAGCCTGCCGGTGGACGCGACGATGGAAGGAATGCCGTCCATCGCGTTTGATGCGGTCTTTGTGCCTGGCGGTAAAGAGTCAGTGAAGGCGTTGAGCGCGGATGGTGTGGCGTTGCACTACGTGCTGGAGGCTTACAAGCACTTGAAGGCTATTACCGTCGCCACTGATGCCAAGTCGCTGTTGGATCTGTTGAAGCTTGAGGTGGATGCGGGGCTGATCGTGGGGTCGGATGCGAAGGCGTTCAAAGCGTTCTTTGCCGCGATTGGGCAGCATCGGGTATGGGATCGTGAGCCTAAGGCCAAAGCGATTCCGGCTTAACTATTTGGGTGTCTGTTAGACCGCTATCGGGAGCAAGCCCCCTCCCACATTTTGAACTGCGAATACACTCAAAATGTGGGAGGGGGCTTGCTCCCGATGCGTTTATTGCGCCTTGCGCGGAATCAACACAACCTGCGCCGGGATGTGTTTCAGAATCTGCCTGTGAATCTTCAGCTCATACGCCGAATCAATGCGTTTCACCCGTTTGGTCAGCAGCGTAGCCAACCACGGGTAATCCTCGGTGCGTGGCGCCTGAATGCTCACGTCGCACTGGTAATTCACCACGTCGGTGGCAATCGCATCCAGTTGATGGCGCAATTCTTCGATATTGGTGAGGTTCAAGGCCACCGTGGTGCTGGGCGCCGCCGGGTCGATGACCTTGGCGGCGGGCTTGGCCTCGGCGGCCTTGAGCGCCTCTTCGGCTTTATCCAGTTCGACCTTGCGGGCGTGGGTAATAGCGCTGTTGACGCCGCCGGTCAGGGCT
The DNA here is from genome assembly GCF_002742505.1 of Pseudomonas sp. 2995-1. Lineage (NCBI taxonomy): Bacteria > Pseudomonadati > Pseudomonadota > Gammaproteobacteria > Pseudomonadales > Pseudomonadaceae > Pseudomonas > Pseudomonas sp. 2995-1. The sequence goes on from NZ_LJSA01000332.1 coordinate 719,340, forward strand.
GGCGCCTTGGGCATCAGCGCGCGGGCGCGGCTCAGGGCGGTGGCGGCGGCATTGACGTCACCTTTTTGCAGCACGATCTGGCTGCGCTGCAGGTAGGCTTCGGCCAATTGGCGCTGATAAGGCTCTAGTGTCGGGTCGTTAGGCGACTGGGCCTGCAACGCTGCCAACTGGTCTTCGGCAGTGGCGAGCTCGCTGCTGGCGAGGTTTTGCTCCAGCTGCGCGATGGCCGCAGCACGTGGGTCCGGAGCCTCGGGGGCGGCGGGCGGTGTGCTTTGGCAGGCGCCCAGCAGCAGGGAAAATGCGGCAAGGAGCAGATAACGGGAGGTGAACGGCTTCATTCCTGCGACTCTCTATTTGCGCAAAAAGCGAGCAAGTCTACACCCCTCGACGGGGCAGGACAAAACTCAGCAGAAACAGGGCGGCGGCCGCGACCACAATCGATGGTCCGGCTGGCGTGTCCTTGAACCAGGACAGCGCCAGGCCTCCGCACACTGCCAGCATCCCCAGAAGGCTTGCACCGATGGCCATCTGCTCGGGTGAGCGGGCGTGGCGTTGGGCGGCGGCGGCGGGGATGATCAGCAGCGACGTGATCAACAATACGCCGACAATCTTCATCGCGACAGCGATCACCACGGCGATCAACAACATTAGGGCCATGCGCAAAGCCGATACGGGCAAGCCTTCGACCCTGGCCAGTTCTTCATGCACCGTGATTGCCAGCAGTGGGCGCCACAGGACTACCAGAAGCACCAGAACAGCAGCACTGCCGCCGAGGATCCAGGCCAGGTCCGTTGGGCTGATCGCCAACAGATCGCCGAACAGATAGGCCATCAGGTCGATGCGGACTTCATGCATAAAGCTCAGTACGACCAGGCCTAGTGACAACGTGCTCGGCGCCAGAATGCCCAGCAGGGTGTCCGAGGCCAGCGGCTGGCGCTGTTGCAGGGTTACCAGCAGCACCGCCAGCAGCAGGCAGCCCACGGTCACTGCGATGGTCGGGCTTACATCCAGCAGGAAACCCATCGCCACGCCCAGCAGCGCGGCGTGGGACAAGGTGTCGCCAAAGTACGCCATGCGACGCCAGACCACGAATGAGCCCAGCGGGCCAGCCACTAGCGCCAAAGCCAAGCCTGCCAGCAGGGCGTAAAGAAGAAAATCAGCCATGCTTGCAGCTATCTCCATGAACGTGGGTATGAGGTGTGGCCGGGTCGTCAACCACAGCGCCATGCAGGTCATGGGCGTGGTCGTGATGGTGGTGGTAGATCGCCAGGCTCTGGGCATTTTTGCCGAACAACTCGACAAACGCCGGGTCGCCGCTGACCTGTTCCGGGTGGCCGGAGCAGCACACGTGGCGGTTGAGGCACACCACTTGGTCAGTGGTGCTCATGACCAGATGCAGGTCGTGAGAGACCATCAGCACGCCGCAGCCGTGGCGGTCGCGCAGGCGTGTGATCAGGCTGTACAACTCGGCCTGGCCGGCGACATCGACGCCCTGCACGGGCTCATCGAGCACCAGCAACTCGGGCTCGCGCAGCAGGGCGCGGGCCAGCAGTACGCGCTGCATTTCGCCGCCGGAGATGCTCTGCACCGGGCTGTCGATCACTTGTTCGGCGCCGACTTCCTTAAGTGCAGCCTGTGCGCGGACACGGTCTACGCCAGGCACCAGGCGCAGGAAGCGAAGTACAGAGAGGGGCAAGGTCGGGTCGACGTGCAGCTTCTGCGGCATGTAACCGACGCGCAGCTTGGGCTTGCGCCATACGCTGCCGCTGTCGGGCTTGAGCAGGCCAAGCACGGCACGCACCAGGGTGGTCTTGCCGGCGCCATTTGGGCCGATCAGGGTAACGATCTGCCCCGGCTCTACGCTCAGTGCGATGTTATCCAGCACGCTTTGCCCGGCGAACGTGACCCCAACCTGCTCCAGTCGGATTAACGCGTTGCTCATCAAGCCCCCTGGCAGCCCGCGCACAGGCCGACCACTTCGACCGTTTGCCCTTCGACCCTGAAGCCAACGTCGGCGGAGCTTGTGATAATGGCGTCACTGATGCTTTTTTGTTCAAGTTCGATGGCGGCGTGGCACTCGCGACAGATGAGGAACTGGCCCTGGTGCGCGTGCTCTGGGTGGTTGCAGCCGACAAAGGCGTTGAGCGATGCGATGCGGTGTACCAGGCCGTTTTCCAACAGGAAGTCCAGCGCGCGATACACGGTTGGAGGCGCGGCGCGGCGGCCGTCCTGCTCGCTGAGCACGCCCAGAATGTCATAGGCGCCCAGCGGCTTGTGGCTCTGCCACACGAGCTCCAGCACCCGGCGACGCAAGGCGGTCAGGCGCAGGCCTTTCTGCGCACACAGGGTGTCGGCTTCCGACAGCGCGGTGTGCACGCAGTGAGAGTGGTCGTGGGGACGGCTGGCAAGCGGTGTTTTAGGCATGAGCGGCGACAGATATTTGATAGAGACGTTATTATGTTACCCGTTCCTACGTCATTGAGTGGTCATCGTGTCCCGACTTTTTCCCGTTTTTGTCGTTTTCATCACCAGTTTGTTCATCGCAGGCACAGTTCAGGCCGAGGTACGGGTACTCACCAGCATCAAGCCTCTGCAGTTGATAGCCGCGGCTGTGCAGGACGGCGTGGCCGTGCCGGAGGTGTTGTTGCCCCCCGGCGCATCGCCGCATAACTTCGCGCTGCGCCCATCCGACGTACGGCGTGTGCAGTCGGTGGATCTGCTGTACTGGATTGGGCCGGATATGGAGAGTTTCCTGCCTCGCGTGTTGAAAGGTCGTACAGCGACGACGGTAGCGGTGCAAGACTTGCCGGGAATGAAACTGCGTCGTTTCGGTGAAGATAGCCATTCTCACGCTGACGATGCCGACGAACATGACCACGATCACCGCCCGGGCAGCCTGGATGCGCATTTGTGGTTGTCCACGGTAAACGCCCGGGTGATTGCTGCACGTATGGCAGCCGACCTGAGCGCCGCTGACCCAGTGAATGCCGAGCGTTACCAGAGCAACGCAAAGGCGTTTGCCGGCCGTCTGGACGCCCTGGATGCACGCCTGAAAAAACGTATGGCGAGCATCGGCGACAAGCCTTACTTCGTGTTCCACGAAGCTTTTGATTACTTCGAAGATGCTTACGGGCTTAAGCACACCGGCGTGTTTAGCGTCGCCTCCGAAGTACAGCCAGGTGCCCAGCATGTAGCGGCAATGCGTACTCGCTTGCAGGAAGTGGGCAAGACCTGCGTGTTCAGTGAACCGCCGTTGCGCCCGCGCTTGGCAGAGACGCTGGTGGCCGGGCTGCCGGTGAAACTGGCTGAATTGGATGCGTTGGGCGGGTATACACCGGCGACGGCTCAGGGTTATGAGCAGGTGCTGGAGAAGCTGGGGAATGACTTGGCCGGTTGCCTGGAGTCGTTGTAAGCCTCACAACGAAGATCAAATGTGGGAGGGGGCTTGCCCCCGATGAACGCGCTTCAGTCGATGATAATTTGACTGATGCATCGCCATCGGGGGCAAGCCCCCTCCCACATTTTTGACCGGGTTGGTCCTTAGAGCGCGAATGGCAGGTGGACGGTGACCTGCTGGCGCTGCGCCAACCGATGTTCGAACTCGGCGGGATCGTGAATCAACACGTCCTGGCCGGCAAATGACTCAGCGGCAATCAGCCGTGACAGCCAGAACCGCACGCATGCCACTCGCAACATGGTCGGCCAAAGCTCCGCTTCCTTCGCTGTAAACGGTCGCAGTCCAGCATAAGCGCCCAACAACGCACGAGCGCGTTGTCCGTCGATCACACCATCGTCATCCGAACACCAGTCATTCAGCGCGATTGCCACGTCGTAGAGCATCGGGCCCGAGCAGGCATTGTAGAAGTCGATCAAGCCTGTCAGGTGTGTACCTTCGAACATTGCATTGTCGCGGAACAGGTCGGCGTGCACGTTGGCGCGCGGCAGGGCGAGAATCTCGGCCTTATGGGCTTCGATTTCAGTCAATGCAGCGTTCAGCAGGCTTTGCTGTGCATCGTTCAAATGCGAAATTAGCTGCGCACCTTCGCTGAGCATCCAGTCCAGGCCGCGATCAGTTTTGCGTTCCAGCACCTTCTCGCCTTGCGTCGCCAAGTGCAGGTGACCAAGCAACTCACCTACTTGGGCGCAATGCTGTGCGTTGGCGTCTTTGATGTGCTTGCCGGCCAGGCGTGGTTGCAGCAGTGCCGGTTTACCCTTCAATTCGCGCAAAGCCATGCCATCGGTGGTCCGCAGGGCGTATGGCACAGGCAGATCGGCGTCGTGGAGCACGTCGAGCAGTTCGATGAAGAACGGCATCTCCGCGACAGGGCCGCGCTCAACGAGGGTCAGGACGAATTCGCCCTGCTCCAGGCTGATAAAGAAATTGGTGTTTTCGCTGCCGGCAGCAATCCCCTGGAAATCAAGCAGGCGGCCGAGCCCGTAAGGGGCGAGAAAGGTTTCCAGCTCGGGCCGAGCCAGGGGGGTGAACACAGACATGGTTAAAACTGCCATTACGGGCGCCGCTGTGGGCGGCGCCAATTGAAGTTAAGAAATCATTTCCATTCGAAGATCTTCCATGACGGGATCAGCATATCCGGCTGGTCAGAGCGGATGAAGTTTGCGTCGGTTCCGTCCGCGCGCACCAGGAAATAGGGAGGAGCACCTTTAACGGTCACCTTGATTGCATACAGGAATCCGTTTTGACGGTACTCCTGAATAGTCCTGTTGCCTTCCGTGCGAATGGTCACTTCCGGGTCGCCCGAAGGCGCATCGTCTGCCGCCATGGCAGCCATCGGAGCGAGTGCAATCAAGCCAGTCAACAGCAGGCGATTGAATGTACGCATGATAACCTTGTCCCTTTGTTTTCATTGGTCCGGCTATTCTAGCGCCAGACCCGCCGAAAAGGTTGATCCTGCTCATGAGCCAAGCGCCCCTCGTCCTGGTGGACGGTTCTTCTTACCTGTACCGCGCCTTCCACGCGCTGCCACCGCTGACCACTTCCAAAGGCCTGCCGACCGGTGCGGTCAAGGGCGTGTTGAACATGCTCAAAAGCCTGCGCAAGCAGTACCCGGACAGCCCCTTTGCGGTGGTGTTCGACGCCAAGGGTGGGACTTTTCGTGATGACATGTACGCCGAATACAAGGCTAACCGTCCGAGCATGCCCGATGACATGCGCGTGCAGATTGAGCCGCTGCATCAGAGTGTGATCGCCTTGGGCTTCCCGCTGCTGTGCGTTGAAGGCGTTGAGGCCGATGATGTGATCGGCACCCTGGCCCGCAGCAGCGCGGCGGCTGACCGTCCGGTAGTGATCTCCACCGGCGATAAGGACATGGCGCAGTTGGTCGACGGGCACATTACCTTGGTCAATACCATGACCGGTAGCGCCATGGACGTGGACGGCGTAAAGGAGAAATTTGGCGTCGCTCCGGAGCAGATCATCGACTATCTGGCGTTGATGGGTGATTCGTCCGACAACATCCCGGGCGTTCCGGGGATTGGTCCTAAGACCGCTTCCGGTTTGCTGGTGGGTGTGAATGGCGGCCTCAAAGAGCTTTATGAACAGTTGGATATTGTGCCGACTCTGCCGATCCGTGGTGCCAAGACGCTGCCAGCCAAGCTTGAAGAGCACCGGGAGATGGCGTTTCTTTCCTACCAACTGGCGACGATCAAGATTGATGTGCCGCTGGACGTGGGATTGGACGATCTGCACCTGATTGAACCAGACCGCGAGAAGCTGCTGGAGCTTTACACGCTGTTGGAGTTCAAGAGCTGGATTGATGAGATTCAGCGCGATGCCAAGCGTGTTGAACTGAAGGCGGTACCGGTGGCTGAGAAAGCTGTTGAACCCCAAGCGCCCGTAGAAGCCTCGTACACCACAATCCTCGACCAGGCCACGTTCGATCTTTGGCTGAAGAAGCTAAACGACGCGAAGTTGTTCGCTTTCGACACTGAAACTACCGGGATCGACGCCCAACAGGCGCAACTGGTCGGGGTTTCCTTCGCTGTGCAGCCCCATGAAGCAGCATACATCCCGCTGACCCACTCCTACATTGGCGCGCCGGAACAGCTGGATCGTGACACCGTACTGCTGGCCTTGAAGCCGTTGCTGGAAGATCCGTCCAAGCTCAAGGTAGGCCAGCACGCCAAATTCGACATGAATATCTTGGCCAACTGCGCTATCGGCGGCGACACAGCAAACGGCATCACCGTGCGTGGCATCGCGTTCGACACAATGCTTGAGTCCTACGTGCTGAACTCCACCGCGACGCGCCATGATATGGACAGCCTGGCCAAGAAGTACCTGGACTACGACACTGTCAGCTTCCAGGACATCGCAGGCAAAGGCGCCAAGCAGTTGACGTTTGACCAGATCGCGCTTGAACAAGCGGGTCCCTATGCGGCCGAAGACGCAGATGTAACCTTGCGGTTGCATCAGGAACTGCATGCGCAACTCGCTGCTATCCCGAGCCTGGCCAGTGTGCTGACGGACATCGAAATACCTTTGGTACCCGTGCTGGCCCGCATCGAACGCCAGGGCGCTTTGGTCGATGCGAAGTTGCTCGGCGTTCAGAGTATTGAGTTGGGCAACAAGATGGTTGAGCTGGAACGCCAGGCCTTCGAGATCGCTGGTGAGGAATTCAACCTGGGTTCACCTAAGCAACTCGGGGCGATTCTCTACGAAAAGCTGGGTCTGCCGGTGCTGAAGAAGACAGGCAAAGGACAGGCGTCTACCGCCGAAGAAGTGCTGGCCAAGCTGGCCGAAGATGACTATCCGCTGCCTAAGGTACTCATGCAGTACCGCAGCATGAGCAAGCTCAAAAGCACTTACACCGATCGCCTGCCGGAGCAGATTAACCCGCGCACCGGGCGTGTTCACACGTCATATCATCAGGCCGTGGCGGCAACCGGGCGCTTGTCTTCCAGTGACCCGAACCTGCAGAACATCCCCGTGCGTACCGCCGAAGGGCGGCGGATTCGTCAGGCATTCGTGGCGCCCAAGGGCTACAAACTGCTGGCGGCGGACTATTCGCAGATCGAACTGCGGATCATGGCGCACTTGTCCAAGGATGAGGGGCTTATGAATGCGTTCCGCAACGACCTGGATGTGCATACCGCGACGGCGGCTGAGGTATTCAAGGTCGAATTGGCTGAGGTCACGTCCAATCAGCGTCGCAGTGCCAAGGCAATCAACTTTGGTCTGATCTACGGCATGGGGGCACAGAAGCTCGGCAAGGACATCGGCGTCGATACCAAGACTGCAAAGGCTTACATCGACGTGTACTTCGCTCGCTACCCAGGGGTTCGCGACTACATGGAGCGCACCCGCGCCCAGGCTGCCGATCAGGGGTACGTGGAAACCTTCTTCGGTCGCCGGCTGTATTTGCCGGATATCAATTCCAATAAGCCTCAGGAGCGCGCGGCTGCAGAACGCACCGCGATCAACGCGCCGATGCAGGGCACGGCGGCGGACATCATCAAGAAAGCCATGGTGCTGGTGGACAACTGGCTGACCGACTCGGGCCTCGATGCCAAGGTGATCTTGCAGGTACACGACGAATTGGTGCTTGAGGTGCGTGAGGACTTGGTCGAGCAGGTCAGCGAGAAGATTCGCGAACACATGAGCGCGGCGGCACAGTTGGATGTGCCGTTGGTGGTCGACGTGGGCGTTGGCGATAACTGGGACGAAGCACACTGATAGCGGGCGTTTGCCACCACCGGGCGTGGTGGCAGAGTGCTTTAGTTCAAAAGTCGACGTTGGTTATTTCCAATAGTTTTCTGATACCGCCGGAACTTAACCCGTGAACTGCTACTCAGAGTTACTGAATGGGTGGTGAAGCCCTTCAATGCTCCTATGTTGTGTTAAGTGTTGGCAGATATCTGGGCCCCGCCCTAGCGGTCCAGAACTTGAACCCCGAACTTCCCCTCCCCATACGAAGTCCGGGGTTTTTTTTGCCCGCAGAAAAGTTACTCGGCGATTTCCGCGCCCTTGTCTGCTAATTCCATCCAGCCGGCCAGTACGGTGTAGGCGTCTTCCAGGCCCATGCGCTTAGGAGCCGAGAACAGCTGGATGGTGATTGTGTCACCCCAACCTTTGCGGATTTCGGCCTGCACTTTGAGCAGAGTGTTCTTGGCGGCGCCGTAGGTCAGCTTGTCGGCTTTGGTCAGCAGGATATGCATGGGCATGCCGCTGGCGACGGCCCAGTCGAGCATCAGCAGGTCGAAGTCAGTCATTGGATGACGGATGTCCATCATCAGAATCAAACCCTTCAAACTCTCCCGGCCACCCAGGTAAGCCTCCAGGTGACGCTGCCAGTGCAGCTTCAGAGGGATAGGTACTTTTGCATAACCATAGCCCGGAAGGTCGACCAGACGCCGATCATCGTCTAGCTTGAAGAAATTGAGCAGTTGCGTGCGGCCCGGTGTTTTTGAGGTGCGCGCGAGGCTGGCGTGGGTCAGGGTGTTCAGCGCGCTGGACTTACCGGCGTTGGAACGGCCGGCAAAGGCGACTTCAAAGCCCTCGTCATCAGGGCATTGGTCTACTTTGGCGGCGCTGAGCATAAAGGTGGACTGTTGGCACAGGCCTAGGATGGGATTCTTGAGTTGCATGAGATTTCCGATGTGGGCGGTGCCGAGAAAGGGTGCGGCAAGCGGTGTCGTTTCCGTTTCAGTAGCGCCAGTATATAATGCCGCAGATTTTGTGTGTGCTTTGTCCCAGCGAAGGATGAGGTACACGGGAGCGAAAGACCTTTATTGCGCATTAGAACGCAAAACGCTCTCAAACCCTGAAAAGGTCGATGTATGACCTGATGGTTGCTCGCTTTTGGTGCCCTGATCCCGCTTTACGGCGCTCAGGCTACACAGGAACCGGAAGCGCTGTACAACCGAGTTTGCGTGGCCACGACAGTGCGACACGTGACCGAGGGTTTCAAGGCAATGCCGCCGCGTGGTTTGTGCATGGACTGCAGTACTGAGGATTACCATGCCGTCATTGAGTTGATGGTGAGTAAACCCGGTAGATAACTCTTAAACCCTTAGCCGTAGTTGGATTAGCTGATGAACAAACTGATCGTGAGTCTGCTGTTGACCTTGGGCATCACTGGCGCTGCCGTCGCTGCAGAGGGCCCCATTAAAGGTGATGCCACTGCCGGTCAAGCGAAAGCCGCTGTGTGTGGTGCCTGCCACGGACCGGATGGCAACAGCCCGGCGCCGAACTTCCCCAAACTCGCTGGCCAGGGTGAGCGTTACCTGACCAAGCAGATGCAGGATATCAAGAGCGGCAAGCGCACTGTGCTGGAAATGACCGGCCTACTGGCTAACTCCAGCGATCAGGACCTGGCAGACATCGCGGCGTATTTTGCCAGCCAGAAGGGCAGCGTGGGAGCTGCTGATCCTAAATTGGTGGCACGCGGCAAGAAGCTATTTCGCGGTGGCAATCTGGATAAAGGCCTGCCGGCCTGCACCGGCTGCCATTCACCGAACGGCGCAGGTATTGCGGCAGCGGCCTTTCCTCACTTGAGTGGTCAGCACGCTCAATACATCGCCAAGCAGCTGACGGATTTCCGCAAGGAAGAAGGTGGTCGAGCTAACGATGGCGACGCGGCGATCATGCGTACCATCGCCCGCAAGCTGAGCGATGAAGACATCGCAGCCCTCTCCAGTTACATCCAGGGCCTGCACTAAGCGCCTGCAACGTTAACGCTCGATTAATCCCGCGATGCAAGCATAAAAAGGGTGGCCCAGGCCGCCCTTTTTTGTGGCCGGTGCCGTTACACTAACGAACTCATGCCCGCGTAGACCTGTCACACCTAAAGGTCGCGTGAGGCGACTTTATTTGTCCAGGAGTAAAGCATGCGTAATCTGATCCTCAGCGCCGCTCTCGTCACTGTCAGCCTTTTCGGCATGACCGCACAGGCTGCCGACGTGCCGCTTGAAGCCGGTAAAACCTACGTGGAATTGGCCAATCCAGTGCCTGTTTCTGTGCCGGGCAAGGTCGAAGTGGTGGAGCTGTTCTGGTACGGCTGCCCGCATTGCTACGCGTTTGAGCCGGTCATCAACCCTTGGGTCGAGAAGCTGCCTAAAGACGTGAACTTCAAGCGCATCCCGGCCATGTTCGGCGGTCCATGGGATGCCCACGGCCAGCTGTTCCTGACTCTGGAAGCCATGGGCGTGGAGCACAAGGTCCACAACGCGGTATTCAACGCGATCCAGAAAGAAGGCAAGCGCCTGACCAAGCCAGAAGAAATGGCTGACTTCGTCGCGACCCAAGGCGTCGACAAAGACAAGTTCCTGGCCACCTTCAACTCGTTCGCCATCCAAGGCCAGATCAAGCAGGCCAAGGAACTGGCACAGAAGTACGGCGTACAAGGCGTACCGACCATGATCGTCAACGGCAAATACCGTTTCGACCTGGGCACTACTGGTGGTCCTGAAAATACCCTCAACGTTGCAGACCAGCTGATCGCCAAAGAGCGCGCAGCCAAGTAAGGGGCTTCCCATGCGCCGCTGGGGCACCACCGAACGTGTCGTTGGCCTGCATGACCCGCAGGTCAATGAACATCACCTGGAATCGACAGGCTTGCCGGCGGACAATCGTCTGCGTCTGCTCAGTTTCAATATCCAGGTGGGTAACAGCACCGAGAAGTACCGTCACTACATCACCCGTGGTTGGCAGCATTTGCTGCCCCACAACGGGCGGGCCGGTAACCTGCAGAAGATCGGCGACCTGTTGAGTGACTTCGACCTGGTCGCCTTGCAGGAAGCCGACGGTGGCAGCATTCGCTCGGGCTACATCAATCAGGTCGAGCATCTAGCCCATCTTGGGGCTTTCCCCTACTGGTATCAGCAACTCAATCGCAACCTCGGGCGCCTGGCGCAGCACAGTAATGGTGTGCTCAGCCGCTTGAAGCCGACCGCCATCGAAGACCATCCATTGCCGGGTCCAAAGGGGCGTGGGGCGATCCTCGTGCGTTTTGGCGAAGGGCCTGAAGCCTTGGTGGTGGTAATGATGCACTTGGCGCTCGGGGGGCGTACGCGCAACCTTCAGTTGGCTTACGTGCGCGATTTGATTGGCAAATACAAGCATCAGGTGCTGATGGGGGATATGAACACCCATGCCAACGACCTGCTGCAGAATTCCCCGTTGCGCGACCTAGGGCTATTAGCGCCGCAAGTCGAAGCCACGTTTCCGAGCTGGCGACCGCAACGCTGTCTTGACCATATCCTGCTCAGCCCGAGCCTCACACTGGAAAGTGTGCAGGTGCTGGCGCAGCCCATTTCCGATCACCTGCCGGTCGCGGTAGAGATTCGTCTGCCGGGCTCGCTCACGGCAGATGCATTACCCGCGTTGAGCCCTGGCCCTCGCGGACCCCTTGCATGAGCGACGACGCCCAGCGCTGGAAAGAAAAATACCTGCTAAGTATCGAGCAACAAGAAAAGCTCGAACGCCGTTGGGCTGCACGCCTTGATCTGCTGCGCCGCGGGCTGGTGCGTAGCACGCTGGCGGCGGAAGGTACCGACCGTGCCGTTGATCAATGCATGAAGGAAATGCGCGACGTTGTGCGCACCGACGACATGGACGCCGCCCTCGCGGCCTTGCTGCCGCGCCTGGAAAAAGCCGTGCTCGATTCTGAGCAGCGCCGCGAAACCCGCATTGACCAGATGAGCACCGCATTGACTTCTCTGGTTACGCAGTTGCAAAAGTTGCCGCTGCCCCGTGAGGTAGCCCGTCCGCTGAAAACCTTTGCCAAGCAGTTGGATGGCCGCGTCAGCCAGGCTCGAGAGATTCCTTTGTTGCTCAGCGAGCTGAGCAGCCTGCAAGGGCAGGCGCTGAATAACCTGGAGCCGGAGGGTGAAACTCCGCGTCCTGGGCCAGGTTTGTTGCAGCGTCTGTTTGGTGCCAAGGACGCCGCGAGCGAAACGGTAGCCACTGAGCCCGTTGCCAGCCCAGCGCCGTCCCCCGTTGTGACCCACGCCGCCGCCGAGCCTCAGGAACCTGAGCAAAACGATGAACTGACGCAAGCCCTGCGGGCCTTTGCGCCGCAGACTCAGGAGCCGGTTGCTGCACAACCTGAACCCGCCAAGGCCGTCAGCGAAGCGTTTGTGTACGAGGCGCCTGCGCAGAGGGTGGCAGAGGTTGCGCCTGTCGCCGAAGCTCCAGCGCCTAAGGCGCCACAGCCTCAGGAGGAAGAGCCTGCGGCCGAAAGCGCCCTCGCGGCCTTTATCGAGCCCCCGCCGGTAGCGGTCGAGACGCCGGATGAGACGGTGATCGGTAGTCTCTCGCTCCCGCCTGTGTTGGAGGTCGATGAGCCTGACCCCAACGAGCTGCAATCGGACGGCCCCTATTCCCTGCCTGACTCACCCGAGCCGTCCTACAGCTCTGTGGCCAAGCATATTGAAGACACCCTGCTCGGCCTGCTGGAAGAGCTGTCACTGCCCGAGCGCCATCGGCCACAGGCCGAAGCCATGCGCGAGCGCCTGGCCCACGGTCTTAACTGGTACGAACTGCTGCCGATCCTTGATGACTTGGCGGTGCTGATGCTGGCGATCACCGACAGCGGCCAGCACGAGTTCGAGGCCTACCTGAAACAGCTTAACGAGCGTCTTGAGGCCTTCCAGGGCCACCTGCAAGTGGCCAGCGACGGTCATGCCGACAGCCGCTCCGCAGCCCGGGAGCTGGACACGCAGATTCGCGAGCAGGTCGACGGCCTGCAAAGCAGTGTGCAGGACGCCGCGGACTTGGACAGCCTCAAGCAGGTGCTGGAAAGCCATCTTGAGGGTTTGCTCGGCACCATGGACGAGCACCAGCAGCAGCGTGACCAGCGCGAGCAGGAAGTGGCGGCGCGCTTGAAAGGGCTGGCCGAGCGGGTTGCCAATATGGAGCAGGAGGCCCAGGGCTATCGCGAGCACCTCGAGGTGCAGCGCCAGAAGGCGCTGATCGATCCGCTCACCGACTTGCCCAACCGCGCCGCCTGGAGCGAGCGCCTCGACCATGAGGTCAATGCTTGGCACCAGCACGGCAATAATTTGTCGCTGGCGATGCTGGACCTGGACCACTTCAAGCGCATCAACGATGGCTACGGCCACCTGGCCGGTGACAAGGTGCTGAAGATTATCGCCAACGTGCTGCGCAAGCGCCTGCGCTCCAACGATTTCATCGCGCGGTTTGGCGGTGAAGAGTTTGTGTTGCTGATGCCTGATTCATCCCTGTCGGATGCCCTGGGCGTGGGTGAAGTGCTGCGTGCGGCGATCGAGGCCTGCCCGTTCCACTTCAAGGGCGAGCCGGTGACGATTACGGTATCCATGGGGGTGGCGCAATTCCAACCGGGAGAACGCAGTGACCTGGCGCTCAAACGAGCGGATGAGGCGCTGTACCGGGCTAAAGCGGCAGGTCGTAACCAAGTGCAAGCGGCATAAAAGTTGTTCTATTTTGTAACTTGACCGCTTGGCCACGGACCGTACGTTACACTGTTGCATTATCGTCTTCAGCGTGCTGTCTTCCGCCATGAAATTCTTGTACTTCACCTTTGTGCTTCTTCTGCTCGCCGGCTGCGCCAGCGGTCCCCGCCTGAACACCAGCCACCCCTCGGCGAACCACGACAATCGCGTGCAGTTCGTGGTTGTCCACTACACCTCCACCAATCTTGAACAATCACTGGCCCTGCTGACCCACGGTGAGGTCAGTGCGCATTACCTGATCGGCGACGACGCCTCTGCCACCATCTACAAGCTGGTGGATGAAAGCCAACGCGCCTGGCACGCGGGCGAAAGCGAGTGGATGGGGCGTACCTGGCTCAACTCCAGCTCCATCGGGATCGAAATTGTGAACCCCGGCTATAAGGACACGCCCACAGGTCGCCTGTGGTACCCGTATTCCGAGGCCCAGGTAAAATCGCTGGTAGTGCTGCTCAAGGACATCAGCAAGCGCAATGGCATCGACCCCAAGAACATCATTGGTCACAGCGATATAGCGCCGCTGCGCAAGCTGGACCCGGGGCCGTTGTTCCCTTGGAAGCCCCTGGCCGATGAAGGTCTGGGTGTATGGCCGGATGCTCAGGCGGTCGCGCGCTTTCAGGTGCAATATGCTGCTGAACTGCCGAGCATCACCTGGTTCCAGGAAGAGTTGGCGCTTCTTGGTTACCCGACACCCCAGACCGGTGTGTTGGATGTCGCAACGCGTCATGTGATCGCGGCGTTCCAGATGCGTTTCCGGCCTTCCCTGTTTGTTGGGGAGCCGGACGCCGAAAGTGCCGCTATTTTGCGTGCCCTCAACCGGCGCTAAAGGTTAAAGCGGTAACGCCATGTAGAACTGAGTGCCCTGCCCCGGCCGCGAATACACCCCCATGCGACCGCCGTGCAGTTGCACAATCTCTTTGCACAGCGCCAGCCCAAGGCCGGCGCCGCCTTTCTTGCGGCCCACCTGGACGAAGGGTTCGAAGATGCGCCCTTGTTGGCCATAGGCGATACCTTCCCCATTGTCCTCGACACTGATGATTACCCGCTCGCCATGGCGTCGAGCCTGCAGGTGAATCTGCCCGCCGTCGGCGGTGTGACGCAGGGCGTTGCCCAAAAGGTTGTCGAGCACACGCTCCAATTGCGCTTGGTCGGCATACAGGCGTGGCAGGTCGGATTGAACTTCTACCAGCAACTCTATGTTCTGCGCATTGGCGGGCTCCACAAAGCGCGCACGAGCGTTTTCAAGCAGGTCCGTCACGTCGCACGGGCCCAGGGTGAGTTTCTGCAGGCCGTTCTGGTAGCGCGAAAAATTGAGCAAGTCGTTGATCAACTGCATCAGGCGCTGCATCTCTTCATTGACCGTATCCAGCAGGTCCGCTTCGCGGGAGTCCGCCGGGAATTTCGCACGTTCGCGGAACAGGCCGAACGCCATGTGCATGCCAGTCACCGGCGTGCGCAATTCGTGGGATGCCCGCAGGACGAACTCGCTGCGTACCCGTTCAAAGGCGCGCTGTTCGGTCACGTCGTGCAGCACCATGACCGCCCCGAGAATATGCCCCTCGGTATGGCTGACAGGTGTGAGGCTGTAGGTCAGCAGGCGCAGTTCGCCCTCGACTTCCACTTCCAGATCATCCGGCGCCCGTTCCAGGTTGCCGCCGCGCAGCACCATTTGCAGCTGTTCATCCAGTTCGGGACGCATCAGGGCTTCGCCCAGGCCTTGGCCGAGGCGTTCCTCGTCCCAGCCCAACTGGCGCTGCGCGACGGGGTTGAGATGTTCCAGGCGGCCTTGGCGGTCAATCATCAGCAGGCCATCGTCGATGCTGTCTAACACAGCTTGCAGGCGCTGCTGGCCGGCCAGCAGTTCGTCAACGTTGGTCGCTTGATGCTGACGAACCGCCTCGGCCATCAGGCCAAAACGGCGGGTTAACAGGTTCATTTCCGCTGCTGAAGAAATCGGCAGCGTCACCTCGAAATCACCTTGGCCGATCTTGTCCGCCGCTTTGGCCAGCGCCTCAATTGGCCCGCCGAATCGCCGGGCGATGCCATGGGCGGTGACAAATCCGATGATCAGCACCGCGAGCCCCACCAACCCCAGCAAACCAGCGATCAGCAACGCCCGCTCACGGGATTTATGCTCGCTGGCGCTGATGTTATCCAAGGCCTGCTTATGTTCAGTAATCAGCCCGTTGCGCAGCACATTGAAGGTTTCGGTGAGTTTTTCCTTGCTGCCCGGCGGCGGCGACGCTTGCTGGGATTGGTCGAAGGCTTCAAGCAAGTCTTGGTATTGGAGGCGTGCCTGGCTGAAACCGTTGCCATGGCCATCGCGCTGTTCGTGGGCGATACCCTGTTCCAGCAAGTCGAAGTAACGTTTTTTGGAGGCTTGCAGCGCCTCGGGGTCAGGGCGCTGCTCCAGCATCATGATCAACTGGTCGCCAAGGATCTGGCGCAGTTTGAGGCCCAGGTCCAGGGTGACAAAGTTGCTGCGGATCAGCGATTCCTGGGTCTTAGCCATCTGCATCACGCTGACTAAGCCCAGGATCAACCCCAGCAGAGCGACGGTTATCAGCGCTGAAATGCTCAGGAATAAACGAGTGCGCAGTTTCATCGCTAACTTCATAGGGTGCAGCTCACAGGTTGTACTGTTTGCGTTTGCGATACAGGGTCGACGCGTCGATGCCGAGGGTGCGTGCCGCCTGGTCCAAGGTGTCGCTGGTGGCCAGAACCGCACCGATATGGGCTTTCTCCAGCTCGTCCAGGCTCAACGCCGCCCCGATACGCGGTGCATTGTTGGTCGGTTGTTCGGCCATGCCTAGGTGAACGATTTCTACCTTTTCCTGCGGGCAGATGATGCTCGCCCGCTCCACCACGTTACGCAGCTCACGGATGTTGCCGGGCCAGCGATAGTTGAGCAGCGCTTCACGTGCTTGATCACTGAAACCCCGCGCCGGCCGGGCGTATTCCTTGACGAAGCGCGCCAGGAAACGGTCTGCCAGCGTCAGGATGTCTTCACTGCGCTCGCGCAGCGGCGGCAAGTGCAGGGTGATGACGTTGAGGCGGTACAGCAAGTCTTCACGGAAACGTCCGTCGCGCACCATGTCTTCCAGGTTCAAGTTGGTGGCGGCGAGGATACGCACGTCGGCCCGGCGGGTGACCGGGTCGCCCACGCGCTCGTATTCCTTGTCCTGGATAAAGCGCAGTAACTTGGGCTGCAACGTGAGGGGAAAATCGCCGATCTCATCAAGAAACAGCGTGCCACCGTCTGCCTGATTGACGCGGCCCAGCGTGCTCTCACTGGCGCCGGTGAAGGCGCCACGGCTATGACCGAATAGCTCGCTTTCCATCAGCTCAGCGGTCAGCGACGGGCAATTGATGGTCACGCAGGATTTCTTCGCGCGCTTGCTCCAGCCGTGAATAGCGCGGGCCAGTTCGCCTTTACCGGTGCCTGACTCGCCAAGGATCAAGATGTTGGCGTCGGTCCCCGCCACCTGGCGCGCGGTTTCCAGCACCACCATCATTGACGGGCTATGAGAGTCGAGGCCGTCTTTGGGCTGGCGCACTGCACCTTCTAAAGCCTCCAAGCGCGCGGACAGCTGGCGCACCTCCAATTGCTTGGCCGTAGCGAGGCGCAGTTGATCGGGGCTGCAAGGCTTGACCAAGTAATCGGCGGCACCGGCCTGGATCGCGTCCACGGCGGTATCGACGGCGGAGTGAGCGGTGACAATCACCACGCGCATCCACGGTGCCTGGATACGCATGTGTGCCAGCACATCCAGACCGTTGTCTTCGCCCAGGCGCAGGTCCAGGAAGCACAGGTCGAACACCTGGCGTTGCATCAGCGCATCAGCCTGGGCGGCGCTGTTGGCGGTGGCGACGGTGTAGCCTTCATCTTCCAGGCAATAACGGAAGGTGCGGAGGATCGCGGACTCGTCATCCACTAAAAGAATGCGGCCTTGAAGTTCCTTGGCTGATTCCATCTGTCCCGCGCTCCTTAACTATAAATGATGGTGTTTAGTCCCGGAATAATCGGGCAAGTTGCATGGTTTATTCTGATTGATAAAAGGCATTGCCGTGCAGGTATCTGCATCTTTTCCTACAGAGCCCCGCCTGATGGCGTTTTCATGCCTTCTTGCCACTTCGGCAACTACTCCGTTGCTTTCGATCCTTTGATCCGACCACTGACCGTCGTGCATTTCGCACGGCCTATAAAGGGCGATCGTGCAGGATGCTGCACTGCCGTTGTGTCTTTAATGCATAAGCTACTGATTTTATTGGGTTTTATTTTGTAAAAAAGCTGGCATGCACGCTGCAATACCTCTCTCAACGAATAATCAAAATGCGGGAGAACATCAGCATGACTCGCCAAATCCTCAGCCAATTGTGTGTATCGCCACTGCGCTTACAGCAAGGCATGTTTGCCAGCTTGGCCGTAATGGTCACGCTGATAGCAGGCCAGCAGATGCAACATTGGCAGCAGAGTCAGCAGCAAACCCCGCATTTCGAACGTCCGGCGATGACGCAGACACATTTCAGTTCCATTGGCAGCCGTACCGTCGGTGCTGCTTCTGCTGATGTAACTGCACCGCAATTGAGAGTGGCCGAGCAGGATTCCACCCTGGGCGAGCTGCCAACCCAAGAACGTTGGGTGTTTTAGGCAATAAAAGCGGCCGCTTGTGTAGGGCGGCCGTACGGCACGGCACTACCGCTGTTACCTCTATCGAAGCGTAAGGAGAATCACCATGTTGAGTTGGGCAATCACATTTCTGATCATCGCCATTGTGGCTGCAGTTCTGGGCTTTGGTGGTATCGCGGGCACCGCCACTGGGATCGCTAAGATCCTGTTCGTAGTCTTCCTGGTGATGTTCATTGCTTCGTTCTTCTTTGGTCGTCGCGGCCGAGGCTGAATATGACCACTCTGTGCTTTAAAACCATGGCTGTCGCCCTGCTCTTGGGCGGCAGTGGCCTGGCGATGGCCGCCAATGACGGCCAATCCCGGGCCAACCAATTGCTGACCGCGGACCCGCAGTACCGCGAGACTTGGCAAGACGTGGTGAAAAAAGAAGAGCGCTTGCCGGAATGGGTGATGAACCTGTCAGGCACAGCCGAGCAGATGAACGCCGTGGAAGAAGATGGTGACAAGTACTTGGTCGGGCCGCTTTGCGAAACTGCAGACACGTGCAAGAACAAGCGCCTGATCGTCGCCTTCAGCTTCGACAAGGAAGATGCCTACGCCATGTTGGTGGAAGTGCCCGCCGGTTTGCCGGCTGATAAATCCCCAACACGCCATGCCGATTACCGTTTTATCGGTAAGCCGGATGAAGGCATGCAGAAGCTGCTGATGGAGCAGCTGAAGAAAGATCCGAATTGGTACTAGGTCCCGGCTACGGGGCCAGCGTCCATAGAAAGAAGCACCCTTGCTTCTTTCTGTTTGCACCGCTCGCCAACAGCGGTGCATGACCAAGGGGCTGGGTTGCTCTGATCAAATGGGATCGGCGTGACCTACGGGTACAGGGAGTGCCTGCGCAAGGGCCGGGTCAGGCGAAAAGCTGCGACGCAAGTTCACAAGCCCCCTGCTTGCTGAACTTGCGGCGGGCTTATGACTTTCATCCCTGCCTTTTATACCGCCCATAGCTGCGAATTTTCTTTTTGCTTGTTCCCAACCATTACTTGGTGTGTCGGGACGACCATCTATCGAGAAAGTTTTGTCGACGCTATAGGACATTTCTGACGCAATGCCGCGTGATTCCCAGGCATTTCTGCCAACGCACCAAACACGTGCAGAATCTCTGCGCGAGCCTGAATTGGCCGGTTCACGGCATATTCACCTGACAATATGTCGCATATGAACTGACCGTTCGGACAGTTATTATGAAAAAAAGTCATGCCGATTCGGCATAGGGTAGGCGTTTACGGCATTAGACGTCGCTCCCTTGCATCGGAATAGTTGCGCCTTTTTTCGCCTGCCAGTAAGCCATTTCGGCCACGCTGCGGTGACCTTTCATGGAGGCAGATGCACACACTTTTTCGCTTTCGAGCGGTCCAGCTGGCGCATTTGCCTTAAGTTCACTTGAAGTAAGGGTAATGACATGAAGAAGGCAAAGCTAAGCCTCGCCTGGCAGATCCTCATCGGTTTGGTGCTGGGGATCGCAATCGGCGCAGTGCTCAACCATTTCAGTGCTGAAAAGGCCTGGTGGATCAGCAACGTGCTGCAGCCAGCGGGCGATATCTTTATCCGCCTGATCAAGATGATCGTGATCCCGATTGTGATTTCCTCGTTGATCGTCGGCATTGCCGGTGTCGGTGACGCGAAAAAGCTCGGTCGTATCGGCGTCAAAACCATCCTTTACTTCGAAGTCGTCACCACCATCGCCATTGTGGTCGGCCTGTTGCTGGCCAACCTGTTCCATCCGGGCGCGGGCATCGACATGAGTACCCTCGGTACGGTGGATATCTCCAAATACCAGGCGACCGCCGCCGAGGTGCAGCATGAGCATGCGTTTATCGAGACCATCCTCAACCTGATCCCGTCGAACATCTTCGCCGCTGTTGCCCGTGGCGAGATGCTGCCGATCATTTTCTTCTCAGTGCTGTTCGGCCTGGGTCTGTCGAGCCTCAAGCCTGAGCTGCGTGAGCCGCTTGTGACCATGTTCCAAGGCGTGTCCGAGAGCATGTTCAAAGTCACCCACATGATCATGAAGTACGCCCCGATCGGCGTATTCGCACTGATCGCAGTGACTGTCGCTAACTTTGGCTTTGCCTCCTTGCTGCCGCTGGCCAAGCTGGTGATCCTGGTTTACGTCGCCATCCTGTTCTTCGCTTTTGCAGTACTGGGCCTGATCGCCCGCCTGTTCGGCTTCTCGATTCTCAAGCTGATCCGCATCTTCAAAGATGAGCTGGTACTGGCTTACTCCACCGCCAGTTCCGAAACCGTGCTGCCGCGCGTGATCGAGAAGA
This sequence comes from Pseudomonas sp. 2995-1, assembly GCF_002742505.1. Lineage (NCBI taxonomy): Bacteria > Pseudomonadati > Pseudomonadota > Gammaproteobacteria > Pseudomonadales > Pseudomonadaceae > Pseudomonas > Pseudomonas sp. 2995-1. The sequence continues at coordinate 739,740 of NZ_LJSA01000332.1, forward strand.
TGGAAGCTTATGGCGCGCCAAAGGCTATCTGCAGCTTCGTGGTGCCGACCGGTTACTCGTTCAACCTCGACGGTTCGACCTTGTACCAGAGCATCGCGGCAATCTTTATCGCCCAGCTGTATGGCATTGACCTGTCGATCGGTCAGCAACTGATGCTGGTGCTGACTCTGATGGTCACCTCCAAAGGCATCGCCGGCGTGCCGGGCGTGTCCTTCGTGGTGCTGCTGGCCACCTTGGGCAGCGTCGGGATCCCGCTGGAAGGCCTGGCGTTCATCGCCGGTGTGGACCGCATCATGGACATGGCGCGTACCGCCCTCAACGTGATCGGTAATGCCCTGGCGGTATTGGTCATCTCCCGTTGGGAAGGCATGTACGACGACGCCAAAGGCGAGCGCTACTGGAATTCGCTGCCGCACTGGCGCACCAAGCAAGCCCTGCCGACTGCCCAAGCCACTCGCGGCTGATAGTCCGACGGCTCTAAGACAAACCCCGGTAAATCCGGGGTTTGTCGTTTCTGCCAGCCCCGCTATCATTCGCCCCATCTTTCGGGGGATTTAACTGATGCTCAATGGCCTGTGGCTTGGCTTCTTTGTCGTGGCGATGGTGTCAGCACTGGCGCAATGGCTGGTGGGGGGTAACGCCGGGATTTTTGCGGCGATGGTGGAAAGCATTTTCGCCATGGCCAAATTGTCGGTGGAAGTGATGGTGCTGCTGTTCGGCACCCTGACCCTGTGGCTGGGCTTTCTGCGTATCGCCGAGAAAGCCGGGATCGTCGATTGGCTGGCCAAGGCCCTTGGCCCGCTGTTTCGCCGCCTGATGCCGGAAGTGCCGGCCGGCCACCCTGCCATCGGTCTGATCACCCTCAACTTCGCCGCTAACGGCCTGGGCCTGGATAACGCGGCCACTCCAATCGGCCTAAAGGCCATGAAGGCGTTGCAGGAACTTAACCCCATCCCCAACACGGCGAGTAACGCGCAGATTCTGTTCCTGGTGCTCAACGCCTCGTCTCTGACACTGCTGCCAGTGACCATCTTCATGTACCGCGCCCAGCAAGGCGCCGCCGACCCGACGTTGGTGTTCCTGCCGATCCTGTTGGCCACCAGCGCTTCTACTCTGGTGGGCCTGCTGTCGGTGGCGGTGATGCAGCGTCTGCGGCTTTGGGATCCGGTGGTGCTGGCTTACCTGATTCCGGGTGCGTTGGTGCTGGGCGGCTTTATGGCGTTATTGGCCACGCTATCTGCCACTGCGCTGGCCGGTTTGTCGTCGATCCTCGGCAACCTCACGTTGTTTGGATTGATCATGCTGTTCCTGGTGATCGGCGCGTTGCGCAAGGTGAAGGTGTACGAGGCGTTTGTCGAAGGGGCCAAAGAAGGCTTCGATGTGGCCAAGAACCTGTTGCCTTACTTGGTTGCGATGCTCTGTGCCGTAGGTGTTTTGCGCGCCTCCGGGGCCTTGGACTTTGGCCTTGAGGGGATTCGCCATCTGGTCGCTTGGACCGGCACGGACACGCGCTTTGTCGATGCATTGCCCACGGCGATGGTCAAGCCATTCTCCGGCAGCGCTGCGCGGGCGATGTTGATCGAGACCATGCAGACTCAAGGTGTGGACAGCTTCCCGGCTCTGGTGGCGGCGACGATCCAGGGCAGTACGGAAACCACCTTTTATGTGTTAGCGGTGTACTTCGGCTCGGTGGGCATTCAGCGGGCGCGGCATGCGGTGGGCTGTGCGTTGCTGGCTGAGTTTGCGGGTGTCGTGGCGGCGATTGCGGTGTGCTACTGGTTCTTTGGCTGAGGCTCGGATCGCTATTGGGAGCAAGCCCCCTCCTACATGTTGATCTGTGAACACATTCAAAATGTGGGAGGGGGCTTGCCCCCGATGAGGCCCTCAGCGTTTCGCAACACCGTTGCCCTGCTGAACAACCCACTCCACCACCTGCCTGCTCAACTGATCCCCAGCCACTCCAAACCCGGCCACCACCGCCGGCACCTTGGTATCGCTCACCGCTTGGTGCACTTCAAACCGCCGGCTGGCAATAATCCGCTGATCACTGCCACGCACCAGGCGTGCGTCGAGGCGGATCACCACCTCCACCGCACTGCCCCGGTACTCACTCTGAAACGCCTGCAACTGCCCGCCCAGCTCATAGTCGGCCTGCAGGTTAGTGTCGTCGGTGCTCAACAGTGTCACTCGGCCGTCGCGCTGGAAGCCGTCCAGCAGGCGATTACGCAACAGCACCGGCGCGGGATCGCTCCAGCGCGAGTGGGCGTAGCTGCTGATCAGGTCGCCATTGGGCACCACGGCGATGCGTGGGCTGTCGAGGAACTCGCTGGTTTGTGGCTTGGTCAGGCGTAGCGACCAACCTACCGGGGTGCCTTGAGTCGTCGTCTGAGCGGAGGCCAGGCGGTAGACGTCCGACGGGTCGGCTTTAGGCAGGATCGAGCATGCGCTCACCAATGCCAGCGCCACAGGAGCGATCATTTGATAAGCACGCTTCATGGCGTGAACTCCTTGTTCTTATCACTGCCCAGCAGGTAACCGCTGGGGTTGGCTTCCAGGCGGCGGGAGATGGCGCGCAGCGAACCGAGTGTTTCGCGCAGTTCGCGCACCGCCGGCGCCAGTTCGTTGAGGCCCTGCATGCCACTGTTCACCGAGTCTTTGTTATTGGTCAGCAAGGTATTGATGGTGGCGGTGCTTTGCTCCAGGGCTTTCATCGCTTGTTCGGCGCTGCCGAACGCCTGTTTGCCTTGATCGTTGAGCAACCCGTTAGCGTTACGCATCAGCACCGTGGTCTGCTCCAGAGCAGCGGTGGCTTGTTTGCTGACTTGCATCAGTTGTTGCATCACCACCTTGATATCGCCGCGTTGGTCGGCAATGGCGCCAGTGGTTTGTTGCAGGTTATCCAGGGTCTTGCTCAGTCGCTCGACGTTATCCGAGGAGAACATCTCGTTGGCGTTGTGCAGCAGCAGGTTGATGCCGGTCATCAGGTCATTGCTGTTGTTCAGCAGCCGCGCGATGGGTGATGGCGAGGCGATGATCTGCGGCAGGTTGCCATCCTTGCCCTTGAGCACCGCACTTTGAGGTGTCCCGCCGCTGAGTTGGATGATCGACGTGCCCGTGATGCCGGTCAGCGCGAGTTTGGCTTGGGTGTCTTCCTTGATCGGCGTCTGCCCGGCCAGGCGGATACGCGCGAGTACGCGGCGCGGGTCGTTGGGGTCCAGGCTCAGGCTGATCACGTCGCCCACCTTGATCCCGCTGTATTGCACCGAGCTGCCTTGAGACAAGCCGCTGACCGCCTCGTTGAAGATCACTTCGTAATCCTGGAAGGCGCTGTCGACGCTGGATTTGGCCAGCCACAGGCCAAACAGCATCGCGCCGACCACCACGATCACGCTGAACAGACCGATCATCACATGATGGGCTCGGGTTTCCATGTCATACCTCGTTGAGCGGTTGAGCGGCATCCAATGCCGCGCGGCCCCGGGGGCCGTGGAAGTATTCGTGAATCCAGGCGTCGTCCGTTTCCGAGACGATATCGATGGCGTCCGCCACCAGCACTTTCTTCTGCGCCAGCACCGCCACGCGGTCGGTGATGGTGTACAGCGTGTCCAAGTCATGGGTGACCAGGAACACGCTCAGGCCCAGCGCGTCGCGCAGGGTCAGGATCAGTTGGTCGAATTGCGCCGCGCCAATCGGGTCGAGGCCGGCGGTGGGCTCGTCGAGGAACAGGATGTCCGGGTCCAGCGCCAGGGCCCGGGCCAGTGCGGCGCGCTTGATCATGCCACCGGAGAGCGACGCGGGGTATTTGTCGGCGGCCGACAGCGGCAGCCCAGCGAGGGCGAGTTTGACGGCCGCCAAGTGCTCGGCGTCTCGACGGCTGAGGCCTGCGTGCTCGATCAGTGGCAGCGCGACGTTCTCGGTCACGGTCAGCGAGGAAAACAGCGCGCCCTTCTGGAACAGCACGCCGAAGCGCCGCTCTACCAGCGAACGCTCATGCTCCGGCAGGCTCGGCAGATTCTTGCCGAACACCCGCACTTCGCCCTCGCTGGGGCGGCGCAGGCCGACGATGCTGCGCAACAGTACCGACTTGCCACTGCCGGAGCCGCCGACCACCGCAAGGATTTCGCCCTTGTACAAATCCAGGTCGAGATTCTCGTGCACGCTCTGGCTGCCAAAGCGATTGCACAGACCACGCACTTCAATCACCGCCTCGGTGGGCGAACGGTGTAGACGACTCACCAGCCCATCTCCATGAAGAACAGCGCGGCAACCGCATCCAGCACGATCACCACAAAGATCGATTGCACCACGCTGGAGGTGGTGTGGGCGCCGACCGATTCGGCACTGCCGCTGACCTTGAAGCCTTCCAGGCAGCCAATGGCTGCGATCAAAAAGGCGAAGATCGGTGCTTTCACCATGCCCACCAAAAAGTGCTGCACGCCAATGTCCGATTGCAGTAGCGAGAGGAACATCGCCGGCGAAATATCCAGCGCCACGGCACACACCACACCGCCGCCGACGATCCCCGAGAGCATCGCCAAAAAGGTCAGCATCGGCAGCGCGACCAGCAGCGCGAGTACGCGGGGCAGTACCAGCAACTCCATCGGATCCAGGCCCAGTGTGCGGATGGCGTCGATTTCTTCGTTGGCCTTCATCGAACCGATCTGCGCGGTAAACGCACTAGCGGTGCGGCCGGCGATCAGGATTGCAGTGAGCAACACGCCGAATTCCCGCAGGAAGGAGAACGCCACCAGGTCCACCGTAAAAATGGTCGCGCCGAAGCTTTTGAGTACCGTGGCGCCAAGAAACGCCACCACGGCACCGACTAGAAAGGTCAGCAACGCCACGATAGGCGCGGCATCGAGGCCGACCTGTTCGAGATGGGCAACCATCGGCGTCAGGCGCCAGCGCTTGGGGCGGAAAATGCCACGGGCAAAGGTTTCGAGGATCAGGCCGACAAAACCCAATAATTGCTTGCTGTCCTGCCAGACGGTATCCACCGCCCGCCCGATGCGTGCCAACACCTGGATACCGGCAGCCTCTTCCGGTGCTTTTTCCGGTACGCAAAAATCGTTGAGTGAGCGGTAGACGGTCTTGAGCAACGCGCGGTCGGCAGCGGACAGACTGCAATCGGTCTGCTCGGCGGATTGCTCGATACGGGTTGGCCCAAGCAGTTCCACCAGCAGCGAGGCGCCGGCGGTATCCAGGGCGCCGAGCCCATTGAGGTCTATGCGTGCGCCGGCGTCGTATTGGCCGTCGAGTTTGTCCGACAGCTTCTTTAGGTTTGCGTAGTGGGCCAGCGTCCAGTCCCCCGTAATCCGCAGTAACGGAGGGGCGGTGGAGGTATCGAGGTGGGCTGCGCCGGCCGTGGGACTACTGGTCATAAGCTCCGAGCTTGTATTGGCTATCCACAATTCCTACGTAATAGCACGATACAGCCTACTTCGGGTTGTCCGTTTGTGCTGCGTCAGTCACTTTGAAGCGCAGCACGCCGATCACCTGCCCGTCTTCGGTCAGCACTTGAACTTGCCAACGGCCCGCCGAATCGGGCGGGAAGTTCTGTTTGTGGGTCCAGGCGCGATAGCCTTCCTTGCGCCCGCCGTGGATGTCCAGGGCAATGCGGTCGACCTCTTTGCCGTTGAATTTCCACACGTGGTAGATCCGCTCATTCAGCCCGCGTGGCGCGTTGATTGCGGTATAGGCATACAGCCCGCTGCTGCGCAGTTGAGCGACGGTCACTTCCTTGAGGTCATCGCCTGGCGTGCGGTCTTGCAGCTGGGTGCTGATGGCCACTTCGGTCATCCACAGCGTGGCCGGCGGTACCCAGCTGCGTAGGAACCAGCCTGCGCAACCAATCGCGGCGGTCACCCCCAGCAGCATCGCCCAGCCCTTGAGGCTGCGCAGCGGCATGCTCACTGCCAGGCTCGGGATCGACAACGCCATGGCTACGCCGAGGGCGAGCTTGTAACTCTCGGCGGTGGTCAGGTGCAGGATGATCGGCAGCGCGGTGAGCAGCGCGGCGAACAGCGTCAGGGTGTGCAGCGCCAGGAACAGCGAGCGCTTGGGCGCCAGCCATTTGTAGTACAGCGGGTCGATGATCGACACCAGTGCCGCTGCGCCGAGCAGGCCGGTGAATATCGATTGGCCACTGTTCCACGCAGTGGTGATGAAAAAGAACGGCAGCACGAAGAACAGACTTTCCTGGTGGATCATCTGGGTGGCGTAGCGCAGCAGGGGTTCGGGAATTTCCCGCTTGAACACCTTGGTGAACAGCTGGGTAAAGCTGTTCTCCAGCATCAGCCACAACCAGCTCACCAGCATGATGACCGCGATCCAACTGGCCATGCCCTGCTGACGGTCCACCAGAATGAAACTGCACACACCCGAGATGAAGCCGCCGAGTGCAATCACCCCTGGGTAGCGCTTCATCAGTTCGAGGATGCGGGTGATTAAACGGGTTACGTTTTGCATTCGGCGGTTCGCAGTCTTTGTAGGAAAAAATCCCAGACAGAATAACGTCTTAGCCCGGCGTTCGGTGCCCGATTACGTGATCCGTTTGCGATAAAGCCGCACGCCGATCAACACAATGGCGATCAGGCCAAGCACGCTGGCGCCGATCCAATTGAGCATGTCGTAACTTAACAGCGGTTTTTCGATGCGCCAGTAGCCAGGCTGCTTGAGTACCTGGCGCATGGCTTGGTTCGCCTGATCCAAGTTGACGGCCTTGATGCGTTTGACCGGATCGCTGAAGCGGCCTTTGTCGTAGTCGGCCAACGCCGCCCAATAGTAGTCGGCCAACGCGCTATTGCCCTGCACGGCCCAGGCTTGCCGAGCGATGGCGGCCTGTTGCAGGCGGGCGAAGGTGGCCGGGTCGAGGCCGTCTTTGAGCAACTGCGCGGTGAGGTCGTGCAGTACCTGTTCGGCCTCAGGGAGGTTTTCTCGCTCAAGGTCGGCATTCAGGCTGAGGAAACCGACGCCGCCGAGCACTTCGCGTTCGCTCCAGGGGCCGTAGGACAAACCGTGCTTGAGGCGCAGTTGACGGTACAGCGCCCAGTCGAGGTAGTCCTTAAGCAGGTCGTAGGTTTCGTCGTGCTGGTCGTCCAGTACCGGTTCTGGGAACAGCCAGTGCAGTTTGGCGCTGTTGCCTACCCAGCCGTGGATCAGTTCGCGGTGGCTGTTGGCGGTGTGCTGGATTTCCGGCAGGGGCCTGTGCTCGGTGGGGTCTACCGGGTCGAGTTCGCCGTAGGTGCGTTCCAGGTAGGCCGGCAGCAGTTTGTCGAGTTCGCCGACGACGATCAGGGTCATGTTGTTGGGGGCGTACCAATTCTTGCGCAGTGTCTGCAACTGGTCGCGGGTCAGTTGCTCGACCTCGGCGCGTTCGGCGCATTTGAGGCCCAACTCGACGGCCAGTTGATTGCTGGCGGTGTGGCCCAGGTCCTGACGGTCCAGCAGGCGTTGCAGGTGCGAGTAATGGCCGCCGTCTTCGCGCTCTACTACTTGTTTGGCCGCATTGATATTGGCGTCGGTCAATTCAGTGCGGGTGATGATTGCCAGTAACAGGTCGAGCACCTTGCGCTGGTTTTTCGCGGGAGCCTCAATTACGAAGGTGGTGTCGGCATTGCTGGTGTAGGCGTTCCACTCGCCGCCCAGGGCCTGCATGCGCTCTTCGAGGTCGCCTTCGCCGCCGCCGTCGATGCCACTGAACAGCAAGTGTTCGAGCAAGTGCGGCAACTCCTTTTCCTCACAGCCGAAGTCATCCAGGCCCACACCGACCACCAAACGGATCGCCACGTGCCCACGTTCGGTGCCCGGCTTGAGTAGCAATTGCAGGCCGTTGGGTAAGGTGTAGCCCTCGACTTGCAGGCGGTCAAAGGCAAAAGCGTGGGCAGAACCCATAAGCAGGCAGGCGAATAACAGGCGACGCATAACTGGCTTCCTGGCGAGTGAGGTCAGCTCTAACTGACTTCACGGGCCATCGTACGTTCAGGGCGAATGCGTGATGTCGGCAATATCTTCGGCCGAGAGCGCGCCTGTGTCGGACGTTTCCAACACTACATACGCACTGCTACAAAACAACGAATTGAGGCGTTTCATGTCGGCAATCAGCTCCAGGTGCAGGGAACTGGTCTCCAGGCTCTGTACGATTTTGCGTTGCAGACGGCTCACATGGGCGTGGGCCAAGCGGCGCTCCTGGGCGCGAAAGCGGCGCTTTTCGCGTAGCAATTGGCGTGCGCTTTCCGGGTCGGCGCTGAGGAATACCGAAAGGCCGAGTCGCAGATTGGCTATCAACTGGCTGTGCAGGCCGGTGAGTTCTTCCAGGCCTACTTCGGAAAACTGGCGGCGCTGAGAGGTTTTCTGCTGCTGGACTTTACGCAGCATGCGTTCGATCAGGTCGCCGGCGAGCTTCAGGTTGATCGACAGTTCGATGATCTCGGCCCAGCGGCGACTGTCCTGTTCGCTCAGGTCTTCGCGGGGCATTTGCGCCAGGTAGAGCTTGATTGCGCTGTAGAGCGCTTCGACGTCATCACTGAGGCTGCGCATCTCCTGGGTGATCGCAGTTTGCTTGCCTCGCAGTACTTCTTGCATGGCGGTGAGCATGTTGTCGATCAGGTCGCCCAGGCGCAGGGTTTCGCGGGCTGCATTGGCCAGTGCCAAGCTGGGCGTGGTGAGGGCCGTGGGGTCAAGATGACGGGGTTTGGCCTTGCCGTTGGCCTCTTCTCGCTCGGGCAGCAACCACGCGCAGAGGCGCGCCATTGGGCCGATGGTCGGCAGCAGGATCAGGCAGCGACTGACGTTGTAGAGCAGGTGGAAGGTGATGACCATGCCTTGGGTGTTGTAGTCCAGGCCGTCCATCCACAGTACCAGCGGGTCGAGCACCGGGATGATCAGCAGCAGGCCAATCAGTTTGTACAACAGACTGCCCAGTGCCACTTGGCGCCCGGCGGCGTTCTGCATGCTGGTGCTGAGGAAGGCCAGCACGCCGCTGCCGATGTTGGCGCCGATCACCAGGCCGATGGCCACGTGCAAGCCGATCACGCCGGCGCCGGCGAGGGTGGCGGTCAGCAATACGGCGGCCAGGCTGGAGTAGGAAATCATCGCAAACAAGGCGCCGACCAGTGCGTCGAGCAAAATGTCGCCGGTCAGCGAGGCGAACAGCACTTTCACGCCCTGGGCGTGGGTAATCGGGCCGGCGGCTTCCACGATCAATTGCAGCGCGAGGATGATCAGACCGAGGCCTATTCCTACTCGCCCCAACTGCCCTGCCCGCGTCTGTTTGCGCGACAGAAAGAAAATAACGCCGAGAAAGATCAACAGCGGCGACAGCCAGGACAAGTCAAAGGTCAGCACCCGCGCCATCAGTGCGGTACCGACGTCGGCGCCGAGCATAGTCGCCAGTGCGGGCATCAAGCCCATCAGGCCCTGGCCCACAAATGAGGTCACCAGCATGGCCGTGGCGTTGCTGCTCTGCACCATGGCTGTCACCAGGATGCCGGCGACAAACGCAAGCCAGCGCTTGGACATGTTATGCCCGATGACTTGACGCAAGTTAGAACCGTAGACCCGCAGGATCCCGGTACGGACGATGTGCGTGCCCCAGATAAGTAGGGTCACGGCGGAAAGCAGATTGAGCAAGGTCAGCATGCTCGGCCCCCCGTGTAGGTGTGCTCCAACAGGAGCGAAGGAAAGTTGCCGCGTGCCGCTCTACGTCTTGTACTTAAGCTGTAGTTGGCGAATGGGCTCGGCGCCAGCATCGCATAGCTAAAGTGGGGATTGAAACAAAACTGTCATGAAGTCAGCTTTTTGCGGATGAAAAAAAACGGGACGCAAGCGCCCCGTTTTTTACGACTGGCTTGGGTTATTGACCCGGGATGTCCTTACGCAGTTTCACAGGATCCTGCTGTTTCTTCTTTTTCGCGATGGCGGTGCGCATCTTGATGTTCACCGCTTCTACCGCCAGCGAGAATGCCATGGCGAAGTAGACATAGCCTTTAGGCACGTGCACGTCGAAGGATTCGGCGATCAGCACTGTACCCACCACCAGCAGGAACGACAGCGCCAGCATTTTCAGCGACGGGTGCTTGTCGATGAAATCGCTGATGGTGCCGGCAGCCAGCATCATCACCAATACGGCAACCACAATCGCGGCAACCATGACCGGTACGTGGGAGACCATGCCGACGGCGGTGATCACCGAGTCCAGGGAGAACACGATGTCGATGATCGCGATCTGGATGATGGTGTAGATGAACTTGCCACCGGCGCCTTTCGGCTCGTCCTGGGTTTCGTCTTCACCTTCCAGTGCGTGGTACATCTCTTGGGAGCTTTTCCACAGCAGGAACAGGCCACCGAAGAACAGAATCAGATCGCGACCGGAAATGCCTTGGCCAAACACCACAAACAGGTCGGCAGTCAGTTGCATGACCCACGTGATCGACAGCAGCAACAGGATGCGCGTGACCATGGCCAGCGCCAGGCCGAATATCCGGGTACGAGCCTGCATATGCTTAGGCATGCGGCTGACCAGGATCGAAATCATGATGATGTTATCGATGCCCAGGACGATCTCTAGGGCCGTCAGGGTGAAGAAGGCAATCCAGATTTCCGGATTGGTCAGCCATTCCATGTGTATTCCTTTGAGCGTGTGTTAGGCCGCACCGGCGTAGGGCCGGCGCAGCTGGGTTGTACGATTATAGAGTGCTGAACAGCGGAAAAATCCCCATCAGCAATGCGGCGAACATTATGCACAGGCACACCAGCACTGCCCACTTCAGGGTGAAGCGCTGATGATCGCCAAATTCGATACCGGCCAGGGCGACCAGCAAGTAGGTCGACGGTACCAGCGGGCTGAGCAAGTGCACCGGTTGGCCAACGATGGAGGCGCGGGCCATTTCCACTGCGGTGATGCCGTAGTGGCTGGCGGCTTCGGCCAGTACTGGCAGTACGCCGTAGTAGAACGCATCGTTGGACATGAAGAAGGTGAACGGCATGCTCACCAGTGCGGTGATAACGGCCAGGTACGGGCCCAAGGCGTCAGGGATGACCGCCAGCAGGCTCTTGGACATGGCATCGACCATGCCGGTGCCCGACAGGATGCCGGTAAAAATCCCCGCGGCGAAGATCAGCCCTACCACCGCCAGTACGCTGCCAGCATGGGCGGCGACGCGGTCTTTCTGCTGTTGCAGGCACGGGTAGTTCACGATCATCGCGATACTGAACGCAACCATGAACAGCACCGGCAGCGGCAACAGGCCGGCGATCAGTGTGCACATCAGGGCCAGGGTCAGTGCGCCGTTGAACCAGATCAGCTTCGGACGGCGGGCGTCTGGAAATTGCGACACGCTGATTTCGCTATGGTCGATCTCGTCGCCCTGCAGGTGCAGTTCGCCCAGGCGAGCACGTTCGCGCTTACCGTACATATAGGCGATCGCGAGGATAGCGACGACGCCGGCGGCCATGGCCGGAATCATCGGTACGAAAATATCCGAAGGGTCCACATGCAGCGCACTGGCGGCGCGGGCGGTCGGGCCACCCCAAGGGGTCATGTTCATCACGCCACCGGCGAGAATGATCAAGCCGGCCATGATCCGCGGGCTCATGCCGATGCGCTTGTACAGCGGCAGCATGGCGGCCACGCAGATCATGTAGGTGGTGGCGCCGTCACCGTCCAGGGACACCACCAGGGCCAGTACGGCGGTGCCGACTGAAACCTTCAGCGGGTCGCCTTTGACCATCTTGAGGATCTTGCGCACGGCCGGGTCGAACAGGCCGGAGTCGATCATCAAGGCGAAGTAGAGGATGGCGAACATCAGCATCACGCCGGTTGGCGCGAGCTTGGTGATGCCTTCGAGCATCATCGGGCCGATCTTCGGTGCGAAACCGCCGAACAGCGCGAACAGGATTGGCACGATGATCAGGGCGATCAGCGCAGACAGGCGCTTGGTCATGATCAGGAACATGAACGTGATGACCATGGCAAAGCCAAGGAAAGTCAGCATAGGAATACTCCAGGCGTAGCGCGGCTAGGGAATGGCGAACCGGGATGGGTCAGCGCAGAACGAAAGGCACGAGGCGTACGGGGGGAGTTGGGGCGAACAGGCGGGTACGGACGGACATCGGGAATCACCATTGTTGTTGTAAACAGCCGGTCTTTTGCCGGCAGTGGGGGCGATCCTAGACGTGAAAGCTTTCAGCCAGCTTTCGCTGGCTAAACAGGTGATGTGGAAAAGACGCACGGTCTTCAAGGGTGCACAGGTGAAAATGTGGGAGGGGGCTTGCTCCCGATAGCAGAGTGTCAGTCACTGCATGTGCAAGCTGACCCACCACCATCGGGAGCAAGCCCCCTCCCACATTTGATATGTGTTTATTTCGGCTGCTTCAGGGCAGCTCAAGGCCGCCCGCTGCTTTGTGCAGTTTGCGCAGGTGTTCGCCCACCTGCTTGAGGTTGGCTTCGCATGCGGCGATTTCTGCGGCGCGAGCAGGGTCCAGCAGCGCCCTCACCTCTTTATCCAGCTCGCCGGTCAGCGATTGCAGCTGTTTCTGGCGTTCGGCGCTTTCCGATTCCAGGCGTTTGGCTTCCGACGGTTGTGGCAGGCCGTAGCCGCCGCTGCCGAGCAATTCTGCTGGCCTGCTGAGGAACCCACTGTTGGCGAGGATCTGCTGCAGCGTGGCGTTGGCTTTTTCCATGCCGCCGTTTTTCAGCTCGCGGGCACCGAGATAGCGCTGTTTGACCTCATCCTGCGCCAGCATCAGCTGCTTGCGAAAGCTTGCCTGTTCCAGCAGCAACAACGCGGCGCTGGTGCGCAGATCGGCCTGGTCGAACCATGGGCGCCGTTGCGCTGCGCTGAGCGATAGCCAATCTTCAACCTGGGTCTGTTTGATCGGCAGGTGTTTGCGCAGCACATCGAACATCGCCTGATAACGCTCGCGGAACGAGTCAAAGTGATAGCCCAGTCGCAGGGCTTCACGTTTGTCATTCAGCACGCTGGTATCGGCCAGGCCGCGGGCTTGTAGCACTTCAAGCAGGCCGTTGGGGGTGATGTTGTCCAGGCCGGTGAGTTGCGGGTTGGCGCTGCCGCTGCGTAACAGCTTCAGGCTTTCGACCGCGCAGTTATTGGACAGAAAGAAGTAGTTGCCGTCGTAGCTCCAGTGCATCTCTGCAGCGTGTTCGACGGTGTCGTTGATCTCTTGTCGTGACAGTCTCAACGGCACGGAAGCCAGGCCGCGCAGCTCGGTCTTTGTGTATTCGTCGATCACCTGGGCCAGCGGAAGCACAAACAGGCGTGACGGGTACTTGCCTACCAGGCCATCCCAACTCGACAGTTGTACGTCACCGACGAACGCGCGGTAGGACAAGACCAGATGCTGGTCCAGGTCCAGCCGGCAATCTGGTCCGCGGGGACGGCCCGGTGCGCAGATCACCAGGCGCAACATGCTGTGGCCCCAGCGGCTGACCAGGTTCTGGTTGGCTTCGGCCAGCAGATAGTCGATTTCATAGACCCGCTCCGGGTCCACGTGGCCCAAGGGCGTCTTTGCAAAGTCGTTGCCCGCATTGAGGAACGGGTAGGCTTTGGCGCAGGCATCCTGTTCAGGCGGTGCCCAGCCGAAGTGTTGCTGGTAATAGCGGAACAGTGCGGGGCGTCGGCAGGCGTAGCTTGGATCGAGGAGGAAGTACTCCATGTTGACCGCGACGAACTCCAGCGGGCTGCTGGTTTCGTAGATGTCTGGGCTGCGCACGATTTGGCGGTTGTGCTGCTCGCGCTCACCGCGCCGGCCGACATACTGCGGCCAGCCGGCGAGGTCCAGCAGCCGCGGGTCATCGCTGAGGGTGAAACGGCGTTCATTCTGGCCACGGCATTGATCGGGCAGGCCGATCAGGCCGGTGATGCTGTTCTGGCGGCTGCAGCGCTGGATCAGCGCGCGCTCGTCCTTGGACCACAGGCGCGCACGGTCATAGATATGGGTCAATTCATGCAGCACGGTGGCGAGCATTTCCCGGCGCACGGTGCCGTGGGGGCGATTGGTTTTCTGGGTGGCGGCGCTGCCATCGGTCAGGGGAGCGAGCAGATTGCGGTTGAGGTCCAGTTCGGACACCAACGAGGCCTGACCATAGGCATTTTCGGGCATCTTGTCGGTCCAGCCGACATCAATGCGTCGGTCCAACTGCTCGATAAAGCGCGGCGGCAGTGAGCGCATCGCTTCATCGAGCAATGCCTGGCTGGCCTGCTGTTCGGCCGGGCTCAAGCCTTCTGTCTTGAGCCGCAGTTGCAGGCTGGCCTGGGCTGCGCTGGCACACAGCAGCACAGTCCCGGCCAGGAGCCAGGCAGCGAGGCGCCTCACAGAGCGAGGATGGCTTCGGCGAGGGTCTGGTCGCTGGCGTCGCGGGCTTCCGGCAGGCGGGTGCGCAGGGTATCGAAGGCGGCTTCCAACTGTGCGCCTCGGATTTCGCCATTGGTGGCGACGAAACTGGCGGCGTCATCGTGAGCTTCGCGCACGACTTTGGAGTCGCGGATGGAGGTGGTGGTGTCCGAGGTGAAATCAATGGTGCGGCCGGAGGCGCGGACAATGATGTTACTGGTGGCCACCAGGGTATGCGCCTGGGCAACGTCGGCCAACAACAGCAGGCCAAGGGTGGCGGCGATCAACGGGCTACGCATGGAAGAACTCCGAATACAAAGATGGAAACACAAAGATGATTATTGGACGAGAATTGCCTGCGCCAGTTCAAGGTCGCTTGCATGAAGTTTTGGTTGGTTCCGGCGCAGGTAATCCAGTGCCGATTCCAGCCGCGCTCCACGCCATTGGCCGTCAGTGGCGATGAACGCGGCGGCGTCATCCTGAGCGGCCACTACTACTTTGCGGTCGAACGGTGCGGAGGTCACCTTGCTGGTGGCATACGCGCTCGCAACGGTGCTCTGGATGGTCAGGTCAAAGGCCGAAGCCAGTGGCGACCAGCCAGCGAAAAACACGACAGGGACAATTAACAGGCGGTATGAAAAAGCCATGGGACTCGACAACTGAAAACGAGCGCCAAGGCTAGCGCAATGCCCCGGCGAGAGCCAGCGCCGAGGCATTCAAGAGCAACTGGCGCTCGCTCATTTCAGGTGCGATCAGATAGCCAGGATGGCTTGAGCCAGCTGTGCGTCAGTCGCGGTATTCAGTTGTGGTGCTTGTTGGCGGATCTGGGCCAAGGCGCTTTCCAGCTTCACACCACGAATGGCTCCTTCGCTGGCGACAAAGCTGGCAGCGTCGTCTCGGGCGGCACGCACGACTTTGTTATCGCGAAGGGACGAAGTTGCATCGGAGGTGGCGTCTGAAGTGGCCTTCAATGCGCCGACGATGGAGTCGGTGGTCACTATAAAGCTGGAGGCATTGGCGTTTGCAGCCAGGACCAACAGGGCGGCGGCGCTGAGCAGGCGAAGACGGGACATGGGGTGACTCCTATAGATGAGCAATAAAGGTGGCGCAGAGACTCGCCGAATGTTGATTGGATATTAGGCCGAGGCTTATCAGTTCGGATAGGTTTTGTGCAGTTCTGAAAACTGTACCTATTACATTATTGATTGATGAAACTGTACCTGTTCCTCTAAATGCATGACTGGAAACGCACGCGCCTAAAACAACAAAGCCCGCCTCCGGTCTCCCGGGGCGGGCTTTGTTTTGACAAATCAGTGCTGGCAGTGGACCCGGTGGGTCAGGGCCAGCGAGCGCTAATTAGCGCCAGAACGGCTTGCTCAGCTCTTCGTAGCGTTGAGCTTCGCTGATACCGGCGTCAGCCAGCAGACGCGAATCCAGACGAGCCAGTTGGTGGCGGCTGGAGATGCGGCGCTGCCACAACATCAGGTTGGCCAGAACGCGCAAAGGCATGGAAGCCTGGGTGTTTACAGCTTTTTCTTCGAAGAACAGTTCGGAACTGAGTGTACGTTCCATGATGACATCCTTCCGCTTATGGCGGCATTAGGTAGTGGTTTAACTGATGCCAATGATCCTCCTCCGGCGCAAGACTCTCTAGATACAGTTCACCTGTATTGTGAGGGGCCAGTTAACTGTTTATAGGTGCTGTACGGTACGAAAATGGGGCAACTGTACTTGTCTGCACTTTAATGGTGCGAAATTGGTAGTTATGGGGATATATGTAAGATTTTTCTGTCGGAAAAGACCAGTACAGCAGTACAGTTTTATTAAGAAGTGACGATCAGGAAGCCGAGCTGATGAAGGTGTGTTTGCATCAGCCCGGATCTGTATCAATCAAGCCTTGAGCATATGCCCGGTTTCTTCCAGGTTAATGTGCCAACTCAGTGCTTCGCGCAGGATGTGTGGGGTGTGTCCGCCGATGGCGCAGGCCGCATTGAAGTAATTGTTCAGCGCGTCGCGGTACGCCGGGTGCACACAGTTGTCGATGATCACCCGTGCGCGCTCCCGTGGCGCCAGGCCGCGCAGGTCAGCGAGGCCGACTTCGGTGACAAGGATGTCGACATCATGCTCGGTATGGTCCACATGACTGACCATCGGCACCACGCTGGAAATCGCGCCACCCTTGGCAATTGACTTGGTTACGAAGATCGCCAAGTGCGCGTTACGCGCGAAATCGCCTGAGCCACCAATGCCGTTCATCATCCGCGTGCCGCAGACGTGGGTGGAGTTGACGTTGCCGTAGATGTCGAACTCCAGCGCCGTGTTGATGCCGATAATCCCCAGGCGACGGACCACTTCGGGGTGGTTGGAGATTTCCTGCGGGCGCAGCACCAGCTTGTCCTTGTAGTGCTCCAGATTGCCGAACACATCGGCGTTGCGCCGTTCCGACAGCGTGATCGAGCTGCCCGACGCGAAGCTCAGCTTGCCGGCGTCGATCAGGTCGAAAGTCGAGTCCTGCAGCACTTCGGAATACATCGTCAGGTCTTCGAACGGCGAATCGATCAATCCGCACATCACCGCGTTGGCGATGTTTCCGATACCCGCCTGCAGGGGGCCGAGCTTGTTGGTCATGCGACCGGCATCCACTTCCTGTTTGAGGAAGTGAATCAAGTGATTGGCGATCCCTTGGGTGTCACTGTCAGGAGGTGTAACAGTAGAAGCTGAGTCCGCCTGGTTGGTGATGACAATGGCGACAATCTTTTCCGGCGGGATGGGAATCGCGGTGCTGCCGATGCGGTCATCGACCTTTACCAGCGGGATCGGCGTGCGAGTCGGGCGGTAGGTTGGGATATAGATGTCGTGCAACCCTTCAAGATTCGGGTTGTGTGCCAGGTTGATCTCGATGATCACCTGCTTGGCGAAAATCGCGAAGCTGGCCGAGTTACCCACGGAGGTGGTGGGCACGATATGCCCTTGTTCGGTGATCGCCACGGCTTCGATCACAGCAATGTCTGGCAGCTTGAGCTGGTTGTTGCGCAGTTGCTCGACGGTTTCCGACAGATGCTGGTCGATAAACATTACTTCGCCGGCATTGATTGCCTTGCGCAGCGTGCTATCGACTTGAAACGGCATGCGTCGTGACAGCACGCCAGCTTCGGTCAGTTGCTTGTCCAGGTCATTACCCAGGCTGGCACCGGTCATTAGGGTGATTTTCAGCGGGGACGTCTTGGCGCGTTCGGCCAGGGCGTGGGGGACGGCCTTGGCTTCACCGGCTCGGGTGAAGCCACTCATGCCGACGGTCATGCCGTCCTCGATCAGTGCGGCGGCGTCTGCCGCGCTCATGACCTTGTTCAACAACGAAGGCAAGCGGATACGATCACGGTACATGAATTGTTATCTCAGGCTACGGAAGCAAGGTGGGCAGTGTAGTGATTTCAAAAAGTTTCGGCCCGCTACCATGGTCGAATGCCGAGTAGTGTTTTAGAGCCTTTGGTCGGGTTTCATGCGGTAATAAAAAACCCCAGCCTATCGCAGGCCGGGGTTTTGAGTATTGCGCTGAAGCAGTGTTACTCGACGGCTTTGACCATGTCTTCGATGACCTTCTTCGCGTCACCGAAGACCATCATGGTCTTGTCCAAGTAGAACAACTCGTTATCCAAACCGGCATAACCGCTGGCCATCGAGCGCTTGTTGACGATGATGGTTTTGGCCTTGAAGGCTTCCAGAATCGGCATCCCTGCAATTGGCGAGTTCGGATCGTTCTTCGCGGCCGGGTTGACCACGTCGTTTGCGCCCAGCACGAGGACTACGTCGGCCTGGCCGAATTCCGAGTTGATGTCTTCCATTTCGAACACTTGATCGTAAGGCACTTCCGCCTCGGCCAGCAGGACGTTCATATGCCCAGGCATGCGCCCCGCTACCGGGTGGATTGCGTACTTCACGGTCACGCCGCGGTGAGTCAGCTTCTCGGTCAGTTCCTTCAGCGCGTGTTGCGCACGTGCCACCGCTAAGCCGTAGCCTGGAACGATGATCACGGTGTCGGCGTTGGTCAGCAGGAAGGTTGCGTCGTCGGCCGAGCCGGACTTCACCGGGCGCGCTTCTTTCGAGCCTGCCGCAGCACCGGCATCCGGCGCATTGCCGAAACCGCCGAGCAGTACATTAAAGAAGGAACGGTTCATCGCCTTGCACATGATGTACGACAGGATCGCGCCGCTGGAGCCCACCAGGGAGCCGGCGATGATCAGCATCGAGTTGTTCAGCGAGAAACCGATACCCGCCGCTGCCCAGCCGGAGTAGCTGTTGAGCATCGACACGACGACCGGCATGTCGGCGCCGCCGATTGGGATGATGATCAGCACGCCCAGCACGAAGGCCAGGGCCAGCATCAGCGCGAAGGCGGTGAGGTTGCCGGTGAACATAAAGGCCAGGCCTAGGCCGAGGGTCAGCAGGCCCAGCACCAGGTTCAGTTTGTGCTGACCGCCGAACTGTACCGGTGCGCCCTGAAACAGGCGGAACTTGTACTTGCCCGACAGTTTGCCGAAGGCGATCACCGAACCCGAGAAGGTGATTGCACCGATAGCAGCGCCGAGGAACAGTTCCAGGCGGTTACCGGCAGGGATTGAATCGCCCAGGTGCTTAACGATGCCCAACGATTGCGGCTCAACCACTGCTGCGATAGCGATAAACACCGCAGCCAGGCCGATCATGCTGTGCATGAAGGCAACCAGCTCCGGCATCTTGGTCATCTCTACGCGCTTGGCCATGATCGAGCCGGCGGTACCACCGACCAACAGGCCGACGATTACGTAGCCGATACCGGCGGTGGCGAGCTCAGCGCCCAGCTTATAGATGAGGCCCACAGTGGTGAGCACCGCCAGCGCCATGCCAAGCATGCCGAACAGGTTGCCGCGTCGCGATGTGGTCGGGTGCGACAGGCCCTTAAGGGCCTGGATAAAGCAGATCGACGCGATCAGGTAGAGCGTCGTTACCAGATTCATACTCATTACTTCTGCACCTCTTCTTTCACAGCTTTGGGCGCTTTCTTCTTGAACATCTCAAGCATCCTACGAGTCACCAGGAAGCCGCCGAACACATTGACTGCCGCCAAAGCGACCGCCAGCGTGCCCATGGTCTTGCCCAATGGCGTCACTGTGAGGGCGGCGGCCAGCATGGCGCCGACGATCACAATCGCGGAAATGGCGTTGGTTACCGCCATCAATGGCGTGTGCAGCGCGGGGGTAACGTTCCAGACCACGTGGTAACCGACATAAATCGCCAGCACAAAGATGATCAGGTTGTAGATACCGGGGGAGATAAGCTCTTCCATCGTCTGAATCCCTGCTTAGGCGTTTTTGCGGATGACTTGGCCGTCGCGGCACATCAGGCACGCGGCGACGATGTCGTCTTCGAGGTTGAGTTCAAACTGCCCTTCCTTGTTGAAGACCAGCTTCAGGAAGTCCAGCAGGTTGCGCGCGTACAAGGCTGACGCGTCGGCGGCGACAGCACCGGCGAGATTGGTCGGGCCACAGATGATCACGCCGTTTTCCACGACGGTTTCGTCAGCCACGGTGAGCGGGCAGTTGCCACCTTGGGCGGCGGCGAGGTCGATGACCACCGAGCCAGGCTTCATCTGCGCGACGGTCTCGGCGCTGAGCAGTGTGGGTGCTTTACGCCCGGGAATCAGTGCGGTGGTGATGACGATATCGGCTTGCTTGGCGCGCTCGTGCACGGCCAGGGCCTGGCGCTGCATCCAACTGGTTGGCATCGGGCGTGCGTAACCACCGACGCCGACGGCGCATTCGCGTTCTTCGTCAGTCTCGTAGGGCACGTCGACGAACTTGGCGCCGAGGGATTCAATTTGCTCTTTGACGGCCGGGCGCACGTCAGACGCTTCGATCACTGCGCCCAGGCGTTTCGCCGTGGCAATCGCCTGCAGACCAGCAACACCGGCGCCGAGGATCAGCACGCGCGCGGCTTTGACGGTGCCGGCGGCGGTCATCAGCATCGGCATGAAGCGCGGATAGTGATGAGCAGCCAGCAGTACGGCTTTATAGCCCGCGATGTTGGCCTGAGACGACAACACGTCGAGGCTCTGTGCCCGTGAAGTGCGTGGCGCGGCTTCAAGAGCGAAAGCGGTGATGCCCTTCTCCGCCAGCTTGGCAATGGTTTCGTTGCTGAACGGATTGAGCATGCCCACCAACACGGTGCCGCTTTTGATCAGCGTAAGTTCGCTGTCGCTGGGCGCTACCACCTTGAGGATCAGCTCGGCGCCGAACGCATCGTTGGCACTGCCAATGGTTGCGCCTGCCGTTTCATAGGCACTGTCGACGACGCTGGCTTTCAGGCCAGCCCCGCTTTGTACAGTGACCTTATGGCCCTGGCCGATCAGCTTCTTGATGGTTTCCGGGGTGGCAGCCACCCGCGTTTCACCGGTCTGGGTTTCGAGAGGAACACCAATGTGCACGTCAAATCTCCTGCATGATCTTTTTGCTTTTGATCTTTTTGTAAAAAGGCCAGTGCACCGCGAGTGGCGCAACTGGGGCGGCCGATCAGCACGATCCCGCTGAAATGACAGCGGGGCGCGGCATTTTGCAGGCGAACTTTGCGGCCTTCAAGGGATTATGACGGGTGACGAAAAATTAACTACAAGTCACCCTGTGACTGATTGTCGCAACATGCTGAAATAACCTCTTTAAATACAGGTAATTAAAGGGCCCTAGGTGATTTTTTGGTGTTTGCCCATGATTGATGTGAATAGTCGGGCATTGGCCTGTTGGAGTCGCTGCAAGCCACTAAAATCATGGTGTTAAGCCCTATTTTTGATGGATAGATACAGTCTGTGAAAATGCGACATATACGTATATCTGTAGGATCAAAAATTAACTGACTACAAAGTCAGCATGAGGGCTTTGGCCTTTAATTGCTGGGGCTATAGCGCTGGGATTGGTCAATGAGCCAGTCCCGAAACGCCTGCAATGAGGCTGATTCGACTTTCCTGTCGGGAATCATCAGGTAATAAGCCTTGGTGCTTGTTAGCGCGTCAGGGTTGGCGATCACCAGTTGATGCTCGTCCAGTTCTCGCTGGATCAGGAACGGTGGGATCAGCGCAATGCCCATGTCGTGCATGGCTGCTTGGGACAGCATCGAGAATAGCTCGTAACGCGGGCCTGTCATGTCGCGCGGGACGTTCAACTGCTGAGCGTTGAACCATTGGCGCCAGGCATACGGGCGGGTGGTCTGCTGAAGCAGTGGCAGTTCCCCGATCTCCTGTGGCGTGAAACGCTTGCGGTCACCCAAAAGGCGCGGGCTGCACACGGGGACGGGATTTTCTCCCAGCAGCCGGTGGGACTCGGTGCCGGACCAATCAGCGTCGCCGAAGTAGATCGCCGCGTCGAAGTCGGTATCGGCGAACAGAAAGGGGCGTGTGCGGTTGGTCAGATTTACAGTCACCTCTGGGTGCTGCCCTTGAAAGTCCTTGAGGCGAGGGATCAGCCATTGGGTACCAAAGGTGGGTACTACGGCCAACTCGATAGTGTTGGCGCCCTGCTGGCCCATGACTGATAGGGTGTCGCGTTCCACGGCATCCAGCTGAGTTGCCACTCTGCGGCTGTAGGACAGACCTGCTTCCGTCAGCTTTACCCCACGCCGTGATCGCCGAAATAGCTCGACACTCAAAAACTCCTCAAGGCTGGCTATCTGCCGACAAATGGCACCCTGGGTAATGGAGAGCTCGTGCGCAGCCTTGGTAAAGCTCTCGTGGCGTGCGGCCGCTTCAAAACTGACGAGGGCGGTTGTGCTGGGTATTTTTCTGCGCATGTACCTTGTACTCACATATAAAGCGCGCTTGCGCAGTTTCTGAGTGTTACGGAGTGAGAAATTAGCACAAGGCTATGCGGAAACCTCGTTTGCTCTCCTCGCTCGCTCGGCCTAGGCTCCCCCCACGACATCTGATTTCTTTGCGAGGACTTATTCATGGCTGGCAAGGCAAGCTTTAACTGGATCGATCCGCTACTGCTGGATCAACAGCTCACCGAAGAAGAGCGCATGGTGCGTGACAGTGCTGAGCAATTTGCCCAGGACAAGCTGGCGCCCCGTGTTCTCGAAGCCTTCCGCAATGAAAAAACAGATCCGGCGATTTTCCGTGAAATGGGTGAAACCGGCTTGCTGGGGGCGATGATTCCTGAGCAGTACGGTGGCAGTGGCTTGAACTATGTCAGTTACGGGTTGATTGCGCGTGAAGTTGAGCGCGTCGACTCCGGTTACCGTTCCATGATGAGTGTGCAGTCGTCATTGGTAATGGTGCCTATCAATGAGTTCGGCACCGAAGCGCAAAAGCAGAAGTACTTGCCCAAGCTGGCCTCCGGCGAATGGATTGGCTGTTTTGGTTTGACCGAGCCTAACCACGGCTCTGATCCAGGCGCGATGATTACGCGTGCGCGCAAAGTGGACGGCGGCTACAGCCTTACGGGTGCCAAGATGTGGATCACCAATAGCCCGATTGCAGACGTGTTTGTGGTGTGGGGTAAGGATGACGCCGGTGATATCCGTGGTTTTGTCTTGGAGAAAGGCTGGAAGGGCCTGAGTGCGCCAGCGATTCACGGCAAGGTCGGCCTTCGCGCCTCTATTACTGGTGAGATCGTGATGGACAACGTGTTTGTGCCGGAAGAGAACATTTTCCCGGATGTGCGTGGCTTGAAAGGTCCTTTCACCTGCCTTAACTCGGCGCGCTATGGCATCTCCTGGGGGGCGTTGGGCGCTGCCGAGTTCTGCTGGCACACCGCTCGCCAGTACACGCTTGATCGTCAGCAGTTCGGTCGTCCATTGGCGGCTACCCAACTGATCCAGAAGAAACTGGCGGATATGCAGACCGAGATCACTCTGGCGCTGCAAGGTTGCTTGCGGCTGGGTCGTATGAAGGATGAGGGAACGGCTGCGGTTGAGATTACGTCGATCATGAAGCGCAACTCGTGCGGCAAGTCTTTGGATATCGCTCGTATGGCGCGTGACATGTTGGGTGGCAATGGGATTTCCGACGAGTTCGGGGTGGCGCGTCATTTGGTGAATCTTGAAGTGGTTAACACCTATGAGGGCACACATGACGTTCACGCCTTGATTCTGGGGCGCGCGCAAACCGGTCTTCAGGCGTTCTATTAATAGGAGAGCGGTATGGGCGCGCTTTCGCATCTGCGGGTACTGGATTTGTCGCGAGTGTTGGCGGGCCCTTGGTCCGGACAGATTCTTGCGGATCTTGGGGCTGAGGTGATCAAGGTCGAGCGTCCCGGTAACGGTGACGATACGCGTGCCTGGGGCCCGCCCTTCCTTAAGGATGCTTATGGCGAGAACACCAGTGAGGCGGCGTACTACCTATCCGCTAATCGTAATAAAGAGTCGGTGACTATCGATTTTACGCAACCGGAGGGTCAGCAATTGGTGCGGGACCTGGCGGCCAAGTCCGACATCCTGATCGAGAACTTCAAGGTCGGTGGCCTGGCGGCATATGGGCTGGACTATGAGTCACTCAAGGCCGTTAATCCGGAGTTGATCTATTGCTCCATCACTGGGTTTGGCCAGACCGGACCGTATGCCGGCCGTGCGGGCTACGACTTCATGATCCAGGGGCTGGGCGGGCTGATGAGTCTGACCGGTCGACCGGAGGGTGATGAGGGTGCGGGGCCGGTGAAGGTTGGGGTGGCGTTAACTGACATCCTTACTGGGCTCTACTCGACGGTGGCGATTCTTGCTGCGCTGGCGCATCGCGATCACGACGGTGGCGGTCAGCATATCGATATGGCATTGCTTGATGTGCAGGTGGCGTGTCTGGCTAATCAGGCGATGAATTACCTAACGACAGGGGTGTCCCCAAAGCGTCTGGGTAACGCTCATCCGAATATCGTGCCTTATCAGGACTTCCCTACAGCCGATGGTGATTTCATTCTGACGGTGGGAAATGACAGCCAGTTTCGCAAGTTCGCCGAAGTGGCTGGTCAGCCGCAGTGGGCGGATGATCCGCGCTTCTCTACTAATAAGGTACGAGTGGCTAACCGTGCAGAGCTGATTCCGTTGATTCGCCAGGCTACTGTCTTCAAAACGACGGCTGAGTGGGTGTCGCGGCTGGAGCGGGTGGGTGTGCCTTGTGGGCCGATCAATGATTTGGCGCAGGTGTTTGCTGATCCGCAGGTCAAGGCGCGTGGGTTGGCTATGCAGCTACCACATGCGCTGGCGGGGATGGTGCCTCAGGTTGCCAGCCCCATTCGGTTGTCCAAGACGCCTGTGGAGTACCGCAGTGCGCCTCCGCTGTTGGGTGAGCATACAGCTCAGGTACTACAGCGTGTGCTCGGGTTGGGGGCTGCGAATGTGGCTGCTTTAAGGGGGGCAGGTGTCATCTAGATGTTCTGTTCTATATATAAGGCGCTCGGTTGACCATTTTTTAATCAATCCTAACCAATTGATAGATATAGCAAATTAAAAGGTTGACGTGAGATTTTGGGAGCCTATAATTCGCCCCACTTCCGGCGCAGTCGAAACGGAAAACTTCTTGGTAAACAATGAGTTGCGCAGTTTTCGGCGGTAAGTTGCTTCAGTTCATCGAAGCCGAAAGGAAGTTGAAAAAGAGGTGTTGACAGCAGCGTGTAACGCTGTAGAATTCGCCTCCCGCTGATGAGAGATCAGAAGCGCAAGTGGTTGAAGTTGTTGAAGAAATCTTCGAAAGCTTCTGAAAATAATCACTTGACAGCAAATGAGGCTGCTGTAGAATGCGCGCCTC